>CBIHOD010000034.1:0-41181 GCA_966211815.1 uncultured Burkholderiales bacterium | reverse complement strand
CGCCCGCGGCGGGGGGTGGGGGGGGGCGCCCGTGCGGGGTCCGGGGCCCCGGGGGGTCCCCCCCGGCGCCGGGGTTGCGGCCCCGCCGCGGCCCCCCCCCCCCCCCCCCCGCGCTCCGGAACCAGGAGTGGCTCTTGGACTCCGGTGTCCGTCACTACCGGCTTTGAGCGAGGGCCAGGGGCCAGGGGCGCAGTGAAGTATTAGGAGGAGTGGGCGAAGCCCGCGGGGGACATGAACGGAGCCCCTGGCCCCTGGCCCTCGCGACGCATCTCCCCGCAACCTAAGCCGCGAGTGGCGGACTTCGAACTGGGCGCACTGCAAGCCTGAGAGATAATCGCGGGATCATGGCCGACCCCACCGCATCCGAAGTCCAGCAATTCATCGCGCAAGGGCTGGCCTGCGAGCACCTGGAAGTGGAGGGCGACGGCCGGCATTTCTTCGCCACGATCGTCTCCAATGAATTCGCCGGCGCCAGCCGGGTGGCGCGCCACCAGCGTGTCTACCGGGCCCTCGGCGATAGAATGCGCGAGCAGATCCACGCGCTGTCCATGAAGACGCTCACCCCCGCCGAATGGGCGGCCGCCGCCGGCGACCAGGCTCCCAACAGCAACGCCGCCCCGGCGACTGCCGCGGCTTCGACCTCCTCCCACCATCACCACTGAAACCGCCGCAGCGCTCGCTGCGGCTGGTGGGTGTGGGCCGGTGCCCCGCCCGCGGCCGCATTGGGCATGCCCTGACCCATGGACAAACTCCTCATCCGCGGCGGCCGCCGGCTCGAAGGCGAAATCGCCATTTCCGGCGCCAAGAACGCGGCTTTGCCCGAACTCTGCGCCAGCCTGCTGACCGCCGAGCCCGTCGCCCTGCGCAACGTGCCGCAGCTGCAGGATGTCCAGACCACGCTCAAGCTGCTGCGCAACATGGGCGCCACCGCCGAAGCGGACGCTTCCCGACCTGGCAACCTCGTGCTGGGCGCCGGCACCGTCACCTCGCCGGAAGCGCCCTACGACCTGGTCAAGACCATGCGCGCGTCCATCCTGGTGCTCGGGCCGCTGCTGGCGCGTTTCGGCGAAGCCACCGTGTCGCTGCCCGGCGGCTGCGCGATCGGCTCGCGGCCGGTCGACCAGCACATCAAGGGCCTGCAGGCCATGGGCGCCGAGATCACGGTGGAGCACGGCTACATCATCGCCAAGGCCAGGAAGCTGCGCGGCGCGCGCATCACCACCGACATGGTCACCGTCACCGGCACCGAGAACCTGCTGATGGCCGCCACGCTGGCCGACGGCGAGACGGTGCTGGAGAACGCTGCGCGCGAACCCGAGGTCCACGACCTGGCGGAGATGCTCATCAAGATGGGCGCCCGGATCGAAGGCCACGGCACGAGCCAGATCCGCGTCCAGGGCGTGCCCGCGCTGCGCGGCCTGTCCGGGGCGCAGGCCCACGAGATCGTCCCGGACCGCATCGAGGCCGGCACCTTCCTGTGCGCCGTGGCCGCGGCCGGCGGCGACGCGCTGCTGCGCCGCACCCGCGCCGACCACCTCGAAGCCGTGGTCGAGAAGCTGCGAGAAGCCGGGGTCCAGGTCGACAGCGCCGACGACTGGATCCGCGTGCGCATGCACCGGCGCCCGCGCGCCGTGGGTTTCCGCACCAGCGAATACCCCGCCTTCCCCACCGACATGCAGGCCCAGTTCATGGCCCTGAACTGCATCGCCGAAGGCGCCGCGACCGTCACCGAGACCATCTTCGAGAACCGCTTCATGCACGTCAACGAGCTGGTGCGGCTGGGCGCCCGGATCACCGTCGACGGCCACACCGCGGTGATGCAGGGCGTGGACAAGCTGTCGGGCGCCACCGTGATGGCCACCGACCTGCGCGCCTCCGCCAGTCTCGTCATCGCCGGCCTGGTGGCCAGCGGCGAAACCGTGGTCGACCGCATCTACCACCTCGACCGCGGCTACGACCGCATGGAAGCGAAGCTGCGCGGCATCGGCGCCGACATCGAACGCGTCAAGTGAGCGCCCACGCCATGAGCAACACCCCCACCATCACGCTGGCCTTGTCCAAGGGCCGCATCTTCGACGAGACGCTGCCGCTGCTGAAGGCCGCCGGCATCGAAGTGCTGGAAGACCCCGAGAAATCGCGCAAGCTGATCCTGGCGACCAACCAGCCGCAGGTGCGCGTGGTGCTGGTCCGCGCCAGCGACGTGCCGACCTACGTGCAATATGGCGGCGCCGACATCGGCGTGGCCGGCAAGGACATCCTTCTGGAGCACGAGGCCGAGCACGGCGGCGAGGGCGGCGCGCTGGTGCAGCCGCTCGACCTGCGCATCGCCAAGTGCCGCCTGAGCGTGGCGGTGCCCGCCGATTTCGACTACCCCGCCGCGGTCAAGCACGGCTCGCGCATCACGGTGGCCACCAAGTACACCCACATGGCCCGGCAGCACTTCGCCAGCAAGGGTGTGCACGTCGACCTGATCAAGCTGTACGGCTCGATGGAGTTGGCGCCGCTGACCGGCCTGGCCGACGCCATCGTCGACCTCGTCTCCAGCGGCAACACCCTGAAGGCCAATCACCTGGTCGAAGTCGAGGAAATCATGAAGATCTCCTCGCGCCTGGTCGTCAACCGCGCGGCGCTCAAGCTCAAGGGCGGGCCGATCCGGCACATCATCGACTCCTTCGCCCAGGCCATCCCCCCCGACACGAACTGAATGGACACCCGCCAGCCATGAGCGCCATGCCCCCCATCCAGGTCCGCCAGCTCGCCACCGCCGAAGCCGGCTTCGACGCCGAATTCGCCCGCGTGCTGCATTGGTCGGCCGAAACCGACCATGCGATCGAGGAGCGCGTGGCCGCCATCGTGGCCGACGTGCAGGCGCGCGGCGACGCGGCGGTGCTCGACTACACGCGGCGCTTCGACGGCCTGCAGGCCGGGTCGGTGGCCGAGCTGGAGATCCCGCTGTCGGAGCTGCAAGCCGCCCTGTCTTCGATCACGCCGGCGCAGCGCGAAGCCCTCGAAGCCGCGGCGCGCCGCGTGCGCGCCTACCACGAGCGCCAGCTGCAGGCCTGCGGCCAGTCTTGGTCCTACCGCGACGAGGACGGCACGCTGCTGGGCCAGAAGGTCACGCCGCTGGACCGCGTCGGCATCTACGTGCCCGGCGGCAAGGCCGCCTACCCGAGCAGCGTGCTGATGAACGCCATCCCGGCCCGGGTGGCCGGCGTGGGCGAGATCGTCATGGTGGTGCCCACGCCCAAGGGCGAGCGCAACCCGCTGGTGCTGGCCGCCGCCGCGGTGGCCGGCGTGCACCGCGTCTTCACGCTGGGCGGCGCCCAGGCCGTCGCCGCGCTGGCTTACGGCACCGCCACCGTGCCGGCGGTCGACAAGGTCACCGGGCCGGGCAACGCCTACGTCGCCAGCGCCAAGCGCCGCGTGTTCGGCAAGGTGGGCATCGACATGATCGCCGGCCCGAGCGAGATCCTGGTGCTGGCCGACGGCAGCACGCCGGCCGACTGGGTGGCGATGGACCTGTTCAGCCAGGCCGAGCACGACGAGCTGGCGCAGAGCATCCTGCTGTGCCCGGACGCGGCCTACATCGCCGCGGTGCGCGAGGCCATCGAGCGCCTGCTGCCCGGCATGCCGCGCCGCGACGTGATCCGCGCCTCGCTCGAAGGCCGCGGCGCGCTGATCCACACGCGCAGCATGGAAGAGGCCTGCGAGATCAGCAACCGCATCGCGCCCGAACACCTGGAAGTCAGCTCGCGCGACCCGCAGCGCTGGGAGCCGCTGCTGCGCCACGCCGGCGCGATCTTCCTGGGCGCCTACACCAGCGAAAGCCTGGGCGACTACTGCGCCGGCCCCAACCACGTGCTTCCGACGTCGGGCACGGCCCGCTTCTCCTCGCCGCTGGGCGTGCCCGATTTCCAGAAGCGCTCCAGCCTGATCGAAGTGAGCGGCGCCGGCGCGCGATCGCTCGGCCGCATCGCCTCGGTGCTGGCGCACGGCGAAGGCTTGCAGGCGCACGCGAAGGCGGCCGAAATGAGGCTCGAAACGGGGCCCGAACCGAAATGACCGACAAGACCACCGTGGCCCGGCTCATCGACCGGCACATCCGCGCCGACGTGCGGGCCATGCACGCCTACCACGTGCAAGACAGCGCCGGCCTGCTCAAGCTCGACGCGATGGAGAACCCGTTCCGCCTGCCCGAGCCGCTGCGGCGCGAGCTCGGCGGGCGCCTGGCCGAAGTCGCCCTGAACCGCTACCCGGGCAGCCGCATCGACGACCTGCGCGCCGCGCTGACGCGGCACGCGCAACCGCCCGAAGGTTTCGGGCTGGCCCTGGGCAATGGATCCGACGAGCTGATCACGCTGCTCGGCGTGGCCTGCGACACCCCGGGCGCCACGGTGCTGGCGCCCGCGCCGGGTTTCGTGATGTACCAGCTTTCCGCGAAGCTGCAGGGCCTGGAGTTCGTCAGCGTGCCGCTGACGCCCGAATTCGAACTGGACGAGCCGGCGATGCTCGCCGCCATCGAGCGGCACCAGCCGGCGGTCACCTACATCGCCTACCCCAACAACCCCACCGCCAACCTGTTCGACGACGCGGCGGTCGAACGCATCGCCGAAGCCTCGCCCGGCTTCCTGGTGATCGACGAGGCCTACCAGCCCTTCGCCTCGCGCAGTTTCATCGGCAAGGCGGCGCGCCACCCCAACGTGCTGCTGATGCGCACGCTCAGCAAGTTCGGCCTGGCCGGCGTGCGCATCGGCTACCTGATGGGCCCGCAGGCGATCATCCAGGAGATCGACAAGGTGCGCCCGCCTTACAACGTCAGCGTGCTCAACGCCGAGGCCGCGCTGTTCGCCCTGGAGCACGAGGCGGAGTTCGCGCGCCAGGCGGCCGTGCTGCGCGCCGAGCGCGACGCGCTGCTGGCCGCGCTCAAGGCGCTGCCCGGCGTGCAGCCCTTCCCGAGCGAGGCCAATATGATCCTGGCGAGGGTGCCCGGCGCCGACGCCGTCTTCGCGGCCCTGAAAGCGCGCGGCGTGCTGGTCAAGAACGTCTCCAGCACGCATCCGCTGCTCAAGGACTGCCTGCGCCTGACGGTGGGCACCCCCGAAGAGAACGTTGCGATGATGCAAGCCCTGAAAGCGAGCCTGGCATGACCACCACTCCCACCCCAACCCCCGCGGCGGCGCCGCGCAAGGCCGAGGTGTCGCGCGACACCGCCGAGACCCAGATCCGCGTGGCCCTCGACCTGGACGGCACCGGCGTGGCCAGGCTGTCCACCGGCATCGGTTTCTTCGACCACATGCTCGACCAGATCGCCCGGCACGGGCTGATCGACCTGGAAGTCGACGCCAAGGGCGACCTGCACATCGACGGCCACCACACCGTGGAGGACGTCGGCATCACCATCGGCCAAGCCATGGCCCGGGCCGTGGGCGACAAACGCGGGCTGCGCCGCTACGGCCACGCCTACGTCCCGCTGGACGAAGCCTTGTCGCGCGTGGTCGTCGACTTTTCCGGCCGGCCGGGCCTGGAGATGCACGTGCCGTTCAAGAGCGGCATGATCGGCGCGCTGGACACCCAGCTGGTCTACGAGTTCTTCCAGGGCTTCGTGAACCACGCCGGCGTGACCCTGCACATCGACAACCTTCGCGGCGAGAACGCCCACCACCAGTGCGAGACAGTCTTCAAGGCCTTCGCCCGCGCGCTGCGCATGGCGCTGGAGATCGACCCCCGTGCCGCCGGCGTCATCCCGTCCACCAAAGGCAGCTTGTGACGCCCCCCCGACCATGAACACCGCCACTCCAAGAACCGTCGCCGTCGTCGACTACGGCATGGGCAACCTCCATTCGGTCTCCCAGGCCGTGCGGCACGTGGCGCAGGGCTCGGGCTTGGACGTCGTGGTCACCTCCCGGCCCGCCGAGGTTTTCGCGGCCGAACGCGTGGTGCTCCCGGGCCAGGGCGCGATGCCCGACTGCATGCGCGAGCTGCGCGAATCCGGCTTGCTGGAGGCGGTGCTGGACGCCGCGGCGAACAAGCCCCTGATGGGCGTGTGCGTCGGGATGCAGATGCTGCTGTCGCGCAGCGACGAAGGCCCCACCGAAGGCCTCGGCCTGATCCCGGGCGACGTGCGCCGCTTCGAGCTGGCCGGCCGGCTGCAGCCCGACGGCAGCCGCTTCAAAGTGCCGCAGATGGGCTGGAACCGCGTCAGCCAGGTCCAGCCCCATCCCATCTGGGCCGGCGTGCCCGACGAAGCCTACTTTTACTTCGTCCACAGTTATTACACCCAGCCGGCCGATGCGCGCCACAGCGCGGGCGAAACCGACTACGGGGGCCGCTTTACCTGCGCCGTGGCACGGGATAACATTTTCGCCACCCAGTTCCACCCCGAGAAAAGCGCCGGCCACGGCTTGGCGCTTTACCGCAATTTCCTGCACTGGAATCCCTGAATTCAATTCCCGAGGTTCCCGGCCGATACCCGTTCCATCGGCCCCCCGCACCGAACCGACGCCCCTCGCCCCTTCCGTTGCCCCTTTTCCTCTCAACTCCCACCCCTGCACGGCCATGTTGTTGATCCCTGCCATTGACCTGAAAGACGGCAAATGCGTGCGCCTCAAACAAGGCGACATGAACGACTCCACCACCTTCGGTGAAGACCCGGCCGCGATGGCGCGCCGCTGGGTCGACGCGGGGGCCAGGCGGCTGCACCTGGTGGATTTGAACGGCGCCTTCGCCGGCAAGCCGGTCAACGAGCCGGCCATCAAGGCCATCCTGGCGGAGGTGGGGGAAGAGATCCCGGTGCAGCTGGGCGGCGGCATCCGCGACCTCGACACCATCGAGCGCTACCTGGACGACGGCCTGTCCTTCGTCATCGTCGGCACCGCCGCCGTCAAGAGCCCGGGTTTCCTGAAAGACGCCTGCAGCGCCTTCGGCGGCCACATCATCGTCGGCCTGGACGCCAAGGACGGCAAAGTCGCCACCGACGGCTGGAGCAAGCTCACCGGCCACGAGGTGATCGACCTGGCGCAGAAATTCGAGGGTTACGGCGTCGAAGCCGTGATCTACACCGACATCGGCCGCGACGGCATGCTCAGCGGCATCAACATCGACGCCACGGTCAAGCTGGCCCAGGCCTTGACCATCCCCGTCATCGCCTCGGGCGGCCTGAGCGACATCGCCGACATCGAACGCCTGTGCGCGGTGGAAGAGCAGGGCGTGACCGGGGTGATCTGCGGCCGGTCGATCTACACCGGGGCGCTGGACTTCGCGAAGGCGCAGGTCAGGGCGGACGAACTGGCGGCCGGCGCCTAAAGGGCCCCGGCGGGCGCCCTGGCGAAAGGGCCCGTCGCTTCCCGGACCCTCTGCGCCGTTTCCCCCACGCTTTTCCTACCCCATCGGCGCGAAGGCCCCTGCCCCTCTTCGGCACGATCCAGCGCCCGCCAGGCCGCCGGGCCGCGCCACCCACCCGACCCGGATCGCCGGCTTTTCCTCTCCCTGCCCCAGCAGCCCACGAACATGCTCGCCAAACGCATCATCCCCTGCCTCGACGTCACCGGCGGCCGCGTCGTCAAAGGCGTCAATTTCGTCGAACTGCGCGATGCCGGCGACCCGGTGGAGATCGCCGCCCGCTACAACGACCAGGGCGCCGATGAGCTCACCTTCCTCGACATCACCGCCACCAGCGACGGGCGCGACCTGATCCTGCACATCATCGAGGCGGTGGCGTCTCAGGTGTTCATCCCGCTGACCGTGGGCGGGGGCGTGCGCACGGTCGACGACGTGCGGCGGCTGCTGAACGCGGGCGCCGACAAGGTCAGCTTCAACTCCGCCGCCATCGGCAACCCGCAGGTGATCGCCGACGCGTCGCGCAAATACGGCGCGCAGGCCATCGTCGTGGCGATCGACGCCAAGCGCCGCGGCGCCGCCGAAGAGGCCGAGCGCGGCCCCGGCTGGGACGTCTACAGCCACGGCGGCCGCAAGAACACGGGGATGGACGCCGTGGCCTGGGCGACGCGCATGGCCGAGGCCGGCGCCGGCGAGATCCTGCTCACCAGCATGGACCGCGACGGCACCAAGAGCGGCTTCGACCTGCCGTTGACGCGGGCCGTCAGCGACGCGGTGCCGGTGCCGGTGATCGCCTCCGGCGGCGTCGGCAAACTGGAACACCTTTCCGACGGCATCCGTGTCGGCGGCGCCGACGCGGTGCTGGCCGCCAGCATCTTCCATTACGGCGAATTCACCGTGGGCCAGGCCAAGGCGCTGATGGCGCGCGACGGCATCCCGGTGAGGCTGTGAGCCCGGAACGCCGCAAGGCGGGGCAATCCGGGCGGGACGGCATCCGTCCTGATTCGGCCCGGCGGCAACGGGCGGCCCACCCGTCGGCCAGCGCGCCGCACGAGGTGCGCATCATCGGCGGGCTGTGGAAACGCAGCAAACTGCCCGTGGCCGACAAGCCCGGCCTGCGCCCGACGCCCAGCCGTGTCCGCGAAACCCTGTTCAACTGGCTCGGCCAGGACTTGTCGGGCTGGCGCTGCCTCGACGTCTTCGCCGGCAGCGGCGCCTTGGGCTTCGAAGCCGCGTCGCGCGGCGCGGTCCAGGTGGTGCTGGTCGAGCGCGACGGCCAGCTGGTCCGCGGCCTGCGCGACACCCACGCCCGGTTGAAGGCGGGAAGCCATGTGCAAATTGAAGCCGGGGATGGCCTGGCCTTCCTGCGGCGTTGCGGTGCCGGCAGCTTCGACCTGGTCTTCATCGACCCGCCCTTCGACGCAGGCTTGTTCGACGCGGCGCTGGCGGCTGCGCTGCCGACTTTGACCCCGGCAGGGTGCGCCTACCTGGAAGCCGACACCGCCTACACCGATGAGCGGCTGCAAGGCACGGGCTGGACCGTGCAGCGGGCGGGCCGGGCCGGGGCGGTGCACTTCCACTTGCTGAAACCGTCTTCCGACGGCCGGCCGCCCCAGGAGCCCTGAGTGCCGGCCTGCCGCCCTGCGGCCGAAAGCCCGTCGGGCTAAACTGGATCCGCCGCTCTTTCTTTCTTTTCTCCCCAGTGCCCGATCCGGCCGTTGTCACCCGGAGCCCCCCATGACCTCATCCACCCGGCTCACCGCCGTCTACCCCGGCACCTTCGACCCCATGACCCTCGGCCATGAGGACCTGGTCCGCCGCGCCAGCCGGCTTTTCGAGCGGTTGATCATCGGTGTGGCCGCGGCCCACCACAAGCGCACGCTGTTCAACCTGGACGAGCGCCTGGACATCGCCATCGAGCTCGCCGCGCCGTATCCGAACGTCGAGGTGATGGCTTTCCGCGGCTTGCTGCGCGACTTCGTCGTGGAGCGCCAGGGCAAGGTGGTGGTGCGCGGCCTGCGCGCGGTCAGCGACTTCGAATACGAGTTCCAGATGGCCGGCATGAACCGCCAGTTGATGCCCGATGTCGAGACGGTCTTCCTGACGCCGGGCGACCACTACCAGTTCGTTTCCGGCACCTTCGTCCGGGAGATCGCCACCCTGGGCGGCGACGTGTCGAAATTCGTGTCGCCTTCGGTGCTGCAGCGCCTGGCGCAGCGCGTGAAGGCGCTGAAGGCCGGCTGAACGCCGCGCCAGGCGGCAATGACGAAGGCAGTGACGAGGTCGCGATGATGAATGCGTTGTTCCATACCCGCCGCGGGCCGTGCGCCCGGGCTGCGGCCATCCAGGGGGAGGCCCGGCCATGGCATTGATGATCACCGACGAGTGCATCAACTGCGACGTCTGCGAGCCCGAATGCCCCAACCAGGCGATCTCGATGGGCGAGGAGTACTACGTGATCGAGCCGAGCCGCTGCACCGAGTGCGTCGGCCATTTCAATGAGCCGCAATGCGTCCAGGTCTGCCCGGTGAGCTGCATCCCGGTCAACCCGGCGCATGTCGAGTCCAATGAATCGCTCTGGGCGAAATACCGGCGCTTGCGCGACGAGGCGAAGGGCAAGGCGGACGGCGGCGCCGCTCCGAGTCCTCCGGTGTCGCCCGCCGAGGGCGTGGTGCCGGAAGGCGACGGGGCCGTGAAAGGCGATCCCGCGGTTTGATGGGTCAGGCGGGCGCTCAGGTGGTGCTGTCTGCGCCGGCCCCGGCGATCGGCGCGCCGGTCGCGGGCGCCGCCGGCTTCGGTGGCTTGGGCCGGGGTGGCTTGGCGTGCACCTTCATCAATGCCCGTTCCATGTCGCCCGACAGCATCAAGTCCAAGGCGCCCAGCGACTGCCCGATCGCCTTGTCGATGCCTTCCCGTTCGGCCAGGGGCGGCTTGCGCAGCACGTAATTCGCCACTTCGGCCTTGACACCGGGATGGCCGATGCCCAGGCGCAGCCGCCAAAAGCCAGCGGTGCCGAGCTGGGCCTGGATGTCCCTGAGTCCGTTGTGCCCGGCATGGCTGCCGCCGAATTTCATCTTGACCTGGCCGGGCGGCACGTCGAGTTCGTCGTGGGCGACGAGGATGTTCTCCGCCGGGATCTTGAAGAAGCGCGCCAGCGCGGCGACCGACTTGCCCGAAAGGTTCATGAACGTCATCGGCTCCAGCAGCCAGACCGGTCCGTTTTGCGTGCTTGCCCGGGCCGCCAGCCCGTGATAGCCGCGTTCCACCGACAAGGAGGCTTTCAACTGCCGAGCCGCTTCGTCGATGAACCAGAAACCGGCGTTGTGCCGGGTGTCTTCGTATTCCGGGCCGGGATTGCCGAGGCCTACAAGCAGTTGGATCATGGTGGCGGGATTGTCGGGTGCTGGAAACCGCCGCGGCGGGGCGGCGAACCAAAAAAAAGCCCCACCGAGGTGAGGCTTCGTTGCGAGGCGGGTGCGGCGCGGCCTTGCGGCGGCAACCCACCCCTTCCCCGGCTTACTTCTGGTTCTGCTTTTCGCTCTTCTTGCCCTTGGTGGGCTTGGCGGCGGGGGCGGCTGCCACGGGGGCGGCCACTTCCTCTTCCTCGACCGGCACGGTCACCGACACGATGGCCGGGTTCGGCTTGCCATGGGTGACCACCTTGACGTTGGCGCCGAGTTGCAGGTCGCTGACGTGCAGCGACTGGCCCTTGGCCAGGTTGCCCAGGTCGACCGTGATGAACTCGGGCAGGGCCGATGCCAGGCACTGGATCTGCAGCTCGGTGACGATCTTGTTGACCAGGCACTTGTCGACCTTGACGGCCGGCGAGTTTTCTTCGTTGACGAAGTGCAGCGGCACCTTCTTGGTGATGCGGGTGGTGTTGTCAACGCGCTGGAAATCGATGTGCAGGACGATCGGGCGGAAGGGGTGGACCTGGTGGTCGCGCAGCAGCACCTTCTCGACCTTGCCGTTCAGTTCCATCTCGAGGATGGTCGAATGGAAGGCTTCCTTCTTCAGCGCGTGGAAGAGGGCGTTGTGGTCGAGCTCGATCATGGCGGGCTTGCCCGCGCCGTACACGATGCCGGGCACTTTGTCGGCCAGGCGCAGGCGGCGGCTCGCTCCGGTCCCCTGCAACGTACGCTCATAAGCGACGAATTTCATTTTTCACTCCAATCAAACAAGAGGAAACGCCCGCGACCAGGCGTTTGGTGGAACGGGCCTCGCGGCCCGCGGTGTCGCAGGGCCGCGGCCCTGGCTTGAAAGCGGCGTCAGAAGTTGCTGTTCTGCTCCGCGAACAAAGAGGTGACGGATTCGCCGTCGGAGATGCGGCGGATGGTTTCCGCGAAGAGGAAGGCCACCGAGAGCTGGCGCACTTTGCTGCACTGCTTGCCGGCGTCGCTCAACGGTATGGTGTTGGTGATGACGACCTCGTCGAGCTTGGACCCCTTGATGCGCTCGATCGCCGGGCCCGAGAAGACGGAGTGCGTGCAGTAGGCGTAGACGTTCTTCGCGCCGCGCTCCTTGAGCACTTCGGCGGCCTTCACCAGCGTGCCGGCGGTGTCGATCATGTCGTCCATGATCACGCAGTTGCGGCCGTCGATGTCGCCGATGACGTGCATCACCTCGGACACGTTGGCCTTGGGCCGGCGCTTGTCGATGATGGCCAGGTCGCAGCCGAGCTGCTTGGCCAGCGCGCGGGCGCGCACCACGCCGCCGACGTCGGGCGAGACCACGACCAGGTCGGCGTAGCGCTTGCTCTGCAGGTCGGACAGCAGCACCGGTGAGGCGTAGATGTTGTCGACCGGGATGTTGAAGAAGCCCTGGATCTGGTCGGCGTGCAGGTCCATCGTGAGCAGGCGCTCGACGCCCACGGCCTCGAGCATGTTGGCCACCACCTTGGCGCTGATGGGCACGCGGGTGGAGCGCGGCCGGCGGTCTTGCCGGGCATAGCCGAAATAGGGGATGACCGCCGTGACGCGCCGGGCCGAGGCGCGCTTGAGCGCGTCGACCATGATGCACAGCTCCATCAGGTTCTCGTTGGTGGGCGCGCAGGTGGGCTGCACGACGAAGATGTCGCGGGCGCGCACGTTCTGCTGGATCTCGATGGCGACTTCGCCGTCGGAGAAGCGGCCCACCGAAGCCTTGCCGAGTTCAATGCCCAGGTGGGTGGCGATCTCCTGCGCCAAGGCAGGGTTGGCGTTGCCGGTGAACAGCACGGTATTGAAAAGCACATTGCCTCCGTCGGGGATCGCGTCAAGGGTGTTCTTGGCCACCGCACACACCCTTCAATCTCAGCCCGCTAGGGCCACCGTTCGCTGCCAGGGACTGCGCGCAATGGCGATGCCGGGAATTCATGCGATCCCGGAGCGGGATCCATCAGGAAAATTTTGGCAGGGGAGGAAGGACTCGAACCCTCGCATGTCGGAATCAAAATCCGATGCCTTAACCAACTTGGCGACTCCCCTACACCGGAACCCGGCTTGCGCCGGACACCTGAAACTCTTTCTCTCGCAGCCCGATCAGCCTGGCGCCCAATCCCTCAAGGGGTGGGCGGGAAGACTGCGGCACACGCGAAACACCCAATTCGCAGGCAGCTGAAGCGTTTCCAGTCGGCCTTGCAGGGCGGTTTCGGCTGCAGCGTGTGCGCCTTCATCACCATCCACTCCTTCCTGCGACTGACCCAGCGTGGCGAAGACGGCACTTCCGGATCCGGTCATGCGGCTGTTTCCGAAAACCTGGCGCATCCACTCGGCTGCCTGGGCCACTTCGGGAAACTCGGCTTCTGCCGCAGGTTGCAAGTCATTGCGGCCGAACCCATGGAAAAGCACATCGGTCGGCCACGGGCTTGCGGCCCGCAGGTCTAGCTGATTCAACACTGGAAGGACTGCTCCGGCATTCGATTCAACATTCGATCCAGCCATCGAATCGTGTGCAGGAAAGCCCAAGAGTATAGCAGGCTCATTCTGTCTTACCAAGTGTTTGCTGTTGAAAATTGTGCCGGTGTCGGCATGGCAGGGCGGTTTCACCACGGCCAGCCGGTGCGGCCGCAGCGCCAATGGCGTGAGGCGTTCGCCGATCCCTTCCACCCAGGCGTTGTCGCCGCCGATGAAAAAAGGCACGTCGGCGCCGAGCGGCAGGGCGATTTCCTGCAGCCGCCGGCGCGGCCAGTTCAAGCCCCAAAGCCGGTTCAGCGCCAGCAGCACGGTCGCGGCGTCGGAGCTGCCCCCGCCCATGCCGGCACCGCTGGGCAGGCGCTTGTCGACGGAGATGTCGCAGCCCATGGCGCAGCCGCTGGCGGACTGCAGTGCCTGTGCGGCGCGCAGGCACAGGTCGGCTTCGGGCAAGGGCGGCGCATCCTTGTTCAGGTCGTGGCGCCGCAGCAGCGCGTCGTCAGCACGGCGCTCGAAGTGCAAGGTGTCGCACCAATCGACGAGCACGAAAGCGGACTGCAGCAGGTGGTAGCCGTCGGGACGCCGGCCCAGGACGTGCAGGAAGAGGTTGAGTTTCGCGGGCGCCGGGACGTCTAACAGCGACTGGATGGGCATTGCGATGCGCGCAGGAGTCAGGGCGTGTCCAGCCGGGCGCGCATCACCACCTTGGGCGCGCGCTGGCGCTCGGCCACGATGACGGATTGCGGGAAGCGCGACAGGTCCACCCGCCAGCCGAGCTGGGTGAAGCCGGCGGGCTGGGTCGGCGCCGCCGCCTCGCTGGGCGCGTCGGGCCAGGGCCGGCCCCTCAGCCAGTCGAACAGGGCGTCGACGGGCAGGCTCTCGCCGAGCATGTCGCGGGTGAGGCTGGTCAGGTCGGGGTAGCGGCGCTCGCCGCGGCCGCTGGTCAACGAGGCTTCCCGCGGTGACCAGCGCGCGCGCGCCATGACGGAGCCCAGGGGGGAAATCAGGTCGAGGCTGCCGTCCTCCGGCGTCCCGCGAAGTTCGAAGGCGGCGCTGAGCGACTGCGTCGGCGCCGGCGACATCGCGTCCGAGGTGGGCTCGCCCGGCACCACCACGGAAAGCCGCCCCGCCAACAGCCCGGACGGTTCCCCCGGCGGCCGTTCCGCCGGCCGCGTGGCGCAACCGGCCAGCAGCGCCAGCCCCAGGGCCAGCGCGCAGCCGGCCGACCCGAGGGGACGGTGGTCCGTCACAACCCGACCTTCAACCGCGCCAGCGTTTCGCGCAGGGTTTCATTGGCGGCGTCGCGCACTTTCGCCTGCTGCAGGACGCGGCGGGCCTCGTCGCGCTGGCCCTGCACCCAAAGGACCTCGCCGAGGTGTGCGCCGATCTCGGCGTCGGGCCGGGCGCGGAAGGCCCAGCGCAGCAGGCGCAGGGCCTCTTCGCGGTTGCCCATGCGGTATTCCACCCAGCCCAGGCTGTCGGTGATGAGGGGGTCGCCCGGGGAAAGGTCCAGCGCGCGCTGGATCAGCGACTTCGCCTCGGGCAGCCGCAAGTTGCGGTCGGCCAGCGAATAACCGAGCGCGTTGTGGGCGAAGTGGTGCTCGGGCTTGATCGACATCACCTGCCGCAGCAGGCTTTCCATCTCGTCGAAGCGGCCCAGCTTCTCGGCCACCATCGATTGCTCGTAGATGATCGAAGGCTCTTTGGGGAAGCGCTCGTTCGCCGCCTGCAGCACGGCGTAGGCTTCCTTCCAGCGCTTGGCGTCGCGCAGCACCTGCGACTGGGCGAACACCTTGGCCTTGGCGGCTTCCTCGTCGTTCTCGGGCAGCGCGGCGACGAGCTTGAGCGCTTCGTCGAGCTTGCCGCGCTGCACCAGGATGCCGGCGCGGCGCACCTGGACCTGGGTGGCGCGCTTGGGGTCGGTGACCTTGGCCAGCCAGGCTTCGGCGCCGGCGTAATCCTTTTCCAGTTCGTCGGCCTGCGACAGCTGCATCCAGGCCTCGGTGCGGCCTTTCTCGGGCGTGTTGTCTTCGCTGTCGGCCTGCGCGGCGGCCTCTTTGACGCCGTCCTGGGCGGCGCCCGCCGTTTCCTCGGACGCGGGCTTGGCGGCTTCCTGCGCCGCCAGGCGTTCGAGGTAGGTGTTCAGGGCTTTGCGCGCCTCCTGCGGGTGGCGCAGTTCCACTTGCAATGCGCCCAGCGTGAGCCAGGGGCCGGGCACGTCGGGGGCGGCCTGGGTGATCAGTTCCAGCTGCGCGACCGCGTCGGCGTAGCGCTGCGCGCCGGTGAGCACGCGGGCGTAAAGCAGCCGCAAGTCGTTGCCCTGGGGTTGGCGCTCGAGCACGCGCGCGACGATCGCTTCGGCCTCGGGCGCCTCGCGCACCATCTCGAGCGCCAGCAGCGCGGGCGCCTTGGCGCCGGGGTCCTGCGCGTGCGCGTCCTGGAGCAGCGCCCAGGCCCGGGCCTTGTCCTCGGCGGCGGCCCAGCCCCTGGCGATGGCGACGCGGCTCGCCGTGCGCGTCTCGGCCTGTTTCGCGTAAGGCTCCAGGGTGTCTTCCACCAGCTTGGCCGCCGCCTTGCGGTCCGGCAGGCGGGCGAAGAAGCGGGGCAGCGCCGAGATCAGTTCGAGCTTCTGCTCGGGGGAAGAGATGCCGATCAGCGAGCGCAGCGGTTCGACCGCGTCCTGCGGGCGGTTCAGCGCGATGTACAGCTGCACCAGGTAGTGGTGGGCGGCGACGGATTGCGGCAGCGTCGCGCGCCAGCTCTGCGCGGCGGCCAGCGCCTGGTCGCCCGCCTTGGCCTGCAGGGCCATCTCGGTGGCGCGCAGGAAGAGCTGTTCGTTCTTGGTGCGGCGGGCGGCGTCCAGCACGATGTCGAAGGCGGCGCCGCGTTCACCGCCGCGCCATTGGATCTCGCCGATCAGCAACTGGAAGAAAAGCTGGGCGTCCAGGCTGGAGCGAGGCGGGGGATCGGCGGGCGGGTCCGCCGACAACGCCGGGGCGGTCGGCGCCGCTGGGTTGACGGAGGGCGCTTGCGCCTGCGCGTTCCAGCCGGCGGCGGCCAGGACCGCTGCCAGGCAGGCGTGCCGCCAAGGCTTGTTTTCCATGCAGTCCGGCCGCATGTGTTCTCGGTGCCGATGGCGAGCCGCCGAGCGGCTGAAAGGCATGACGTGCGCGAAAGGCATCAACGACTCCTGGGCTTGCGGACGATTCTATGGGTTGGGCCGCCGCGGCGCGGCAGGCCCGTCCCGCCTGTGACCCTCCTTGCGGCCAGATAATTCCCCTCCATGCCTGAATTGCCCGAAGTCGAGGTCACCCGCCTGAGTTTCGCCGAGCGCATCCAAGGTGCGCGAGTGCACGCTTTGCGTTTGGGCAAGGCGCTGCGCTGGCCACTGGGTTGCCCGGAGGACTCGCTGCGGGGCTTGACCGTCGGCATGGCCAGCCGCAGGGGCAAATACCTCTGGCTCCCCCTGGCGCCCGGCGGCTTGCTGCTGCACCTCGGGATGTCGGGGTCCCTGGTGTTCGGCACCGGGCTGGGCGAGCCCGGACCCCACGACCATTTCGAACTGGAGACTTCCCACGGCACGCTGCGCCTGACCGACCCGCGCCGTTTCGGCGCCGTCGTCTGGTCGCCCGGCCTGGACCAGGGCCTGGCGGCGCAGCTTTTGGCAGGCCTGGGCCTGGAGCCCTTCGACCCGGCTTTCGACGGCGCCCACCTGCATGCCGGGCTGAAACGCCGCCGCGTCGCGGTCAAGCAGGCCTTGCTTTCGGGACAGATCGTCGTGGGCGCCGGCAACATCTACGCTTGCGAGGCGCTTTTCCGCGCGGGCATCAACCCGCGCACCCGCAGCGACAGGATTTCCAGGGCGCGTTGCGACTTGCTGGCCGAGGCCATCCGGAGCACGCTGGCTCAGGCGCTCGCCCTCGGCGGGTCGACCCTCAGGGACTTCCGGGACGCCCATGGCATGGCCGGGCAGTTCCAGTCGCAGGCCTTGGTGTACGGCCGGGAAGGCCAACCCTGTGGCGTTTGCGGCACAGCCGTCCGGCGGATCGTGCAAGGGCAGCGTTCCACCTTCTACTGTCCCGTCTGCCAGCGGTATTGAGGCCCCCGGCGCGACCAAGGCACGGCCCCGGCGTTTTTGTTACGCGGGCCTGGCACGGCAAATGCCGACATTCCAGGGGCCTTGCGCTACCATGCCGCGAAGGGGTGTCCGACGCCTGTGCAGGCGGCTCAACGCGCACCCGTTCCGTCCCCGATCCGCCTCACCGAACACCATGACCCAGGACTTCGCTCGCAGTCTCGACACGCTCAGCAGCTGGCGCAAGGGCTTGAGCCGCCAGCTGGACGAATTCTCCGACTACCTGGCCGGGCAGGACCTGGCGGGCGCCTCTGTCCAGGAGTCGCTGAGGACGCTGAAGGAACGGTTGGCCTCCGAGAAGCTGGTGGTGGCCTTCGTGGCGGAGTTCTCGCGCGGCAAGTCCGAGCTGATCAACGCGATCTTCTTCGCCGACGCCGGCAAGCGCGTGCTGCCCGCCACGCCGGGGCGCACCACGATGTGCCCGGTCGAACTGGGCCACGACGACGGCGCGCCGCCCACCTTGGCCCTGCTGCCGATCGAAACGCGCCTGGAGTCGTCGTCGCTCACCGAGCTGCGCGAGCGGCCCGAAGCCTGGACCCACCTCCCGCTGGACGCCGACGACGGCGAGGCGCTGTCGCAGTCCCTGCTGGAAGTCATGCGCACCCAGTGGGTGCCCGCGGAGTCGGCGCGCGAGCTGGGTTTCTGGGACGACAAGCAGCCCGAGGACAACCCGCCCGTCAACGAGCAGGGCCTGGTCGAGGTGCCGAAGTGGCGGCACGCGCTGATCAATTACCCCCACCCGCTGCTCAAACAGGGCCTGGTGGTGCTCGACACGCCGGGGCTGAACGCGATCGGCGCCGAGCCCGAGCTGACGCTCAGCCTGCTGCCCTCCGCCCACGCCACGGTGTTCATCCTGGGCGCCGACACCGGCGTCACCAAGTCCGACCTCACCATCTGGCGGGACCACCTCAGCAGCCACCCGCTCGGGCGCTACGTGGTGTTGAACAAGATCGACGCGCTGATCGACCCGATGGCCACGCCGGAACAGGTCGAAGCGCAGATCGAATCCCAGCGCCAGAACACTTCGCGCACGCTCGGCATCCCGCCGGAGCGCGTCTTCCCGCTGTCGGCGCGCCAAGCGCTGGCGGCCCGCGTGTCCGGCGACGCCGAAGGCCTGGCCCAGAGCCGCCTGCCCGACCTGGAACAGGCGCTTTCGACGCAGCTGCTGCCGCAGCGCCGCAAGATGCTGGAACTGGCGGTGGGCGATGCCTGCCAGAACATCGAATCGCAAGTGATGCGCCGCCTGGGCGACATGCGCCGCCAACTGGCCGACCAGGGCCAGGAGTTGCGCGGCCTGCGCGGCAAGAGCTCCACCAAGGTCAACCTGATGCTCAAGCGCGTGCAGATGGACGCCGCCGATTTCGAGCAGTGCACGACCCGGCTGCAGGCGCTGCGCATGGTCCATGCGCGCATGATGAAGGACGCCTTGATCGGCTTGTCGAGCGACCGGGTGCGCGAGGAAGTCGAGGCCATGCAATCGGCGATGAGCAGCTCCCTGCTCAACCTCGGCGCGAAGAAGGCTTTCCTGTCGATGTGCGGCCGCCTCGACACGCTGATCCAGCAAGGCCAGAAGCGCTGCTTCGAGATGCGCCAGATGCTCGACGCCGCCTTCGGCCGCCTCAACGCCGAATTCGGTTTCGCGCTGGCGCTGGAGCCGGGCCCCGACCTCGCCAAGTTCCGCGAGGAGCTCGCGCTGATCGAGCGCAACTATGTGCAGTACCTGGGCCTGACGCTGTCGCTGCGGCTGTCCCAGCCCAAGTTCATGGCGCAGTTCCGGCGCATGCTGGTGTCCAAGCTGCGCGTCGTGTTCGAGAACGCGAGCAGCCAGGTCGAGATGTGGAACAAGGCGGCTTCGGTCCAGGTGGATTCCCAGCTGCGCGAACGGCGCCGCGGCTTCCGCCGCCGAAGCGAGGCGCTGCAGCGCATCCAGTCCGCCGACGGCGAGCTGGAAACCCGCATCGCCGAGATCGAAGCCCAGGACGGCCGTGTCCAGCAGCACATGACCCGTGTCACGGAACTCCTGCTGAACCTGCGGGGCCACGCGGAAGACGTCCCGTGGAAGACCCCGGGCCAGGACCTGCTCACCATCGACCTGCCGCTGAGCGACGAGGAACCCGGGCCGGGCCTGCTGCTGCACACCGCCAAAGCCTGACCGGGCCGCCGGCACCCGTGCCGCCCGGAGGGCGCGCCGCCCGTCCCCGGAACCGGGCGGCGCGCCTCCCGCCCGGCCCCGTCCACCTTGTTGACCCCACCTGAGCCCGCCGGCCCTTCCGGTCGCCGCCGCCCCGACATGGCCGCTGTTGTGACACCCCCTTCGACAAGTTTCGCGCTCGACCTGATCGAATGGCAGGCCGCGCACGGCCGGCACGGCCTGCCGTGGCAGCAAACGCGGGACCCCTACCGCGTCTGGCTTTCCGAAGTGATGCTGCAGCAGACCCAGGTCGCCACCGTGGTCGACTATTTCGGGCGCTTCCTGGCGCGTTTCCCCGACGTGCGGGCCCTGGCCGCGGCCGACCTCGACGAAGTGCTGGCGATGTGGAGCGGCCTGGGCTACTACAGCCGCGCCCGCAACCTGCACCGCTGCGCGCAAGTGGTGGTGGCCGAGCACGGCGGCCGTTTCCCGGGCAGCGCCCAGGCCCTGGCCGAATTGCCGGGCATCGGCCGTTCCACCGCCGCCGCGATCGCGGCGTTCTGCTTCGGCGAGCGCGTCGCCATCCTGGACGGCAACGTCAAGCGCGTGCTCACCCGGGTGCTGGCTTTCGGCGGCGACCTGGCCTCGGCCGCGCAGGAGCGGCTGCTGTGGCGCCACGCCACCGACCTGCTGCCGGACGAAGGCATGCCCGCCTACACCCAGGGCTTGATGGACCTGGGCGCCACGCTGTGCTCGGTGCGCCAGCCGCAATGCCTGATCTGCCCGGTGCGGCCGCACTGCGCCGCCGCCCGCGACGGCCAGCCGACGCGCTACCCGGTCAAGACGCGCAAGCTCAAGCGCGGCGCGCGCGAACACCATTGGCTGCGGCTGCAGTGGCGGGGCAGGCTCTGGCTGACGCAGCGCGCCGACACCGGCGTGTGGGCCGGACTGTGGAGCCTGCCCGAGTTCGACGACCCGGCGGCGCTGGCCGCGCTGCGCGCCGGTTGGCCGGGCGAGTCCGAGGTACTCGCCAGCTTCGTGCACGTGTTGACCCACCTGGACTGGACGCTGCACCCGCTGCGCCACACTTTGCCCGACGGCCTGTCCGAAGGCGCGGTGGCCGCCGTGCTGCGCGGCCTGCCCCCGGGACGTTGGGTTTCGGTGGAGGAAGCGCTCGCGCTGGGTCTGCCGGCGCCCTTGCGCAAATGGCTGTCGGCGGGCCTGTGACCGCCGCGGCCGCCCGCCCGGCGGAATGCTTCGCCGGCCCTCCGTGGACTCAGCCCGTCACCACGCCTTTGCTGCGCAGGAAGTCCCGCACCAGCTGGAGCCGCGCCAGGCCGTCCGGCAGCTCCATCAGCTTCTGCTTGGCCGCCATGGAGATCGGCAGGATCTCGCACCAGCGGTTGGCCACCCAGCTGGCGCTGTCGAAGCGGTAGGGCTCCAGGAAGGGCGTGCTGCCCTGGCTCTTGAGCGAACCGATGGCCGAGGCCAGCGCCCTCACGGTCTCGTGCATCTCGACCTGCGGCGAGGCGTCCAGGTCTTCCGCCAGCCTGGAGACGCGCGCCACCCACAGGCCGTCGCTTTCCTGGCGGCTCGACCGGATCTCGAAGCGCTGCAGGCCCTTGCAGCGGACCTGCAGGATGCCGGCCTGCGCGCTGTCCACGTCCAGCAACTCGGCCATCACGCCGGTGCTTTCCATGCGGGGCGCTTCCGCGCCCTTGGCTTTCACCTCGCGGCCCGCCTGCAGGGCCACCACGCCGAAGGGCTTGCCGGTGCGCAGGCAGTCGGTCACCAGGTCGAGGTAGCGGGCTTCGAACACCTTCAGCGACAGCAGCCCGCCCGGGAAAAGCACGGCCTGCAGCGGGAACAGCGGCAGTTTGAAGGTGTCGTCGGAGAACATGCGTCGCCCGTGGGTGTCGTCTTAGCCCGCCGCTTCAGGCCCGCGCGTCCAGCTCGCGGTGCCGGGTGAGCGTGGCGGCCTTGTGCGCGAAGCGCCTGGCCAGGCTTTCCACCAGGTAGACCGAGCGGTGCTGGCCGCCGGTGCAGCCGATCGCCACGGTGAGGAAGCTGCGCTGGTCGCCTTCGAAGGCCGGCAGCCAGCGCGAGATGAAGGCGTCGATCTGATCGAGCATGTCGCCGACCTCGGGCTGCTCGCGCAGGTATTCGATGACGCCAGCGTCGCGCCCGGTGAGCGGCCGCAGCTCGCGGATGTAGTGCGGGTTGGGCAACATGCGCACGTCGAAGACGTAGTCGGCGTCCAGCGGCACGCCGTGCTTGAACGCGAAGGATTCGAACACCAGGGTCAGCCGGTTGGCGTTGGACTTGACCAGGTTGCGCACCCAGGCCCGCAGCTGGGTGGGGCGCAGCTGGCTGGTGTCGATCACGGTGGAGACCTCGCGCAGCTCGGCCAGCAGCTCCCGTTCCATCTCGATGGCGTCGACCAGCGCGCGGCCGTCTTCCTGCGCGTCGCCGGTGAGCCGCGACAAGGGGTGCGGCCGGCGCGACTCGGAGAAGCGCCGCACCAGCGCGTCGGTGGTGGCGTCCAGGAAGACGGCGCGGATCGGCACGCCCTCGGCGCGAAGCTCTTTCAGCAGCGGCAGCAGGTGCGGCAGCGAGCCGGCGCTGCGCACGTCGACGGCGATCGCCACGCGCGGCTCGGAGCGCTCGTTCTCCAGGCGCAGGAAATCCCGCAGCAGCTCGGGCGGCAGGTTGTCGACGCAGAAATAGCCGGCGTCCTCCAGGGCGTGCAGCGCCACCGATTTGCCCGAACCGGAGATGCCGGTCACGAGCATCACGTTGCGCGAGCGCCGCTCGGCGCCGTTCCCGTTGCCGGGTGGGGAGGGGCTGCCGGCGGCGGCGTCGCCGGGCTGCGCGGGGTCGACGGGTGCGGCGGGCGAGGTCA
Source organism: uncultured Burkholderiales bacterium (assembly GCA_966211815.1). Classification (GTDB taxonomy): domain Bacteria; phylum Pseudomonadota; class Gammaproteobacteria; order Burkholderiales; family Burkholderiaceae_C; genus JANPCX01. The sequence goes on along the minus strand of CBIHOD010000034.1, from coordinate 18,787 downwards.
TGGCCGTGCCCCGCGGTTCGTCTTGGGCGCTCGGGGGGCGGGCGCGGCGGATTGCGGGGCGGTGGCGATTTGCAGCATCTCTTGCGCGTGGGCCAGGCTGGTGCCGGACAGGCGCTCGCCGCCGAGCATGCGGGCGATCTCGGCCACCCGCGCTTCGCCGGCCACGGCCCGCACGTCGCTGCGGGTGCGGCCGTCGACCGCGGCCTTGGCCACGACGAAGTGTTGGTCGGCGCAGGCCGCCACTTGCGGCAGGTGGGTGACGGCCAGCACCTGTCGCTCGCGGCCGAGCTGCTTCATCAGGCGGCCGACGGTGTCGGCCACGGCGCCGCCGACGCCCGAGTCGATCTCGTCGAAGATCAAGGTGCCGGCGGCCGCGTCGACCGCCGGACCTGGGCCGCCGGCCGCCGCCGCCATGGTGCCGCCGGCGCGTCGGCCCGGCGCCGTGGCCGTGGTGACCGAGATCGCCAGCGCCAGGCGCGACAGTTCGCCGCCCGACGCCACCTTGGCCAGCGGCCGCGGCGTGCTGCCTTCATGGCCCGCCACCAGGAATTCCACGGTCTCCATGCCCCAGGACTGCGGCTCGCCGCAAGGCGCCAGCTGCACTTCGAACTGGCCGCCCGCCATGCCGAGCTGCTGCATCGCCTGGGTGATGGCCTGGGCCAGCATGGGCGCCGCCTTGCGGCGCGCGGCGGACACCCGGGCCGCCTGCGCGTCGAACGCGGCCCGCGCCTGGGCCACGGCCTTTTCCAGGCCCTGCACGTCGGCGGAGGCTTCCAGCGCCCGCAGCTCCGACCGCCACTGGGCCAGCAGCCCCGCGAGTTCCTGCGGCGGGCGGCGGTAGCGCCGAGCCAGGCCGATCCAGGCGGACAGGCGGTCGTCCAGCGCCTGCAGCCGTTCGGGCTCGACCTCGGTGCGGTTCAGGTAGGCGCCCAGGCTGTGGGCGGCATCCTGCAGCTGGGCCTGCGCGCCTTGCAGCACCTCGATCACGCCGCCGAGCTCGGCGTCGTAGTCCGCCACGCCTTGCAGGCCGTCGATCGCCCGCCCGGCCAGGCCCTCGGCGTTGCTCTCGCCCTCGCTCAGCGCCTGCAGCGCGGCGTGGGCGGCGTCGATCAGGGACTGGGCGTGGGAGAGCTTCTGGTGTTCGGCGTTCAGGTCGGCCCACTCGTCTTCGCGCGGCGCCAGCTTGTCCAGCTCGCCGATCTGCCATTCGAGCCGCTCGCGCTCGCGCAGCAGCTCGGCCTGCCGGCCGGCCGCCGAGTTCAAGGCTTCGGCGGCGGCTTTCCAGTCGGACCAGGCGGCGGCCAGCGGCGAGGCGTCGACGCCGGCGTAGTGGTCGAGCAGGCCGCGGACGGCCGCGGCGCGGGTCAGGCTCTGCCAGGCGTGCTGGCCGTGGATGTCGACGAGGTGGTCGGCGGCCTCGCGCAGCTGGGTGATCGTGGCGCCGCTGCCGTTCACCCAGGCCCGGCTCTTGCCCTGGGTGTCGATCGTGCGGCGCAGCAGCAGGCTGTCGGCGACCTCGAAACCGGCCTCGTCGAGCCAGGGCAGCAGCGACGCCGGCGTGTCGAACTCGGCGGTGATCTCGGCGCGGCCGGCGCCTTCGCGGACGACGGCGGCGTCGCCGCGGCTGCCCAGCGCCAGCTGCAGCGCGTCGACGAGGATGGATTTGCCTGCGCCGGTCTCGCCGGTCAGCACCGAGAACCCCGGCGACAGGTCGACCTCCAGGGCGGTGACGATGACGAAATCGCGCAGGCTCAGGCGTCTCAGCATGTCAGACGGTTCCCGCGTTCCAGTGCAGCTTGCGCCGCAGCGTGGCGTAGTAGCTCCAGCCCAGGTGGTGGAGGAAGCGCACCTGGTGGGCCGAGCGCCGCACCGTGATGCGGTCGCCGTGCAGCAGGCTGGCCAGGCTCTGCATGTCGAAGTTCACGCTGGCGTCGCGGCCGGCCACGATCTCGATGCTGACTTCGCCCGAGTCGGGCAGCACGATCGGCCGGTTCGACAGGTCGTGCGGTGCGATCGGCACCATCACCCAGCCGGCGATCCCCGGGTGCAGGATGGGCCCGCCGGCCGACAGCGCGTAGGCGGTGGAGCCGGTGGGCGAACCCACGATCAGGCCGTCGGCGCGCAGGTTGGCCACGGGCTCCCGGTTGATGTCGATCTTCAGCTCGACCATGCTGGCGGTCGCGCCGCGGCTGACCACCACGTCGTTCATCGCCAGGCCTTCGAAGATGCAGCGCCCGTCGCGCCAGACCGCGCCCTCCAGCATGCTGCGGCGCTCCTCGACGTAGTCGCCGGCGATCATCGGCGCCAGCTGGGCCTGGAATTCCCCGATCGGGATGTCGGTGATGAAGCCGAGCCGGCCCTGGTTGATGCCGACCAGCGGCGTGCCGAACGGCGCCAGCTGGCGGGCGATGCCGAGCATCGTCCCGTCGCCGCCGACCACCACGGCCAGGTCGCACTCGCGGCCGAGTTCTTCGGGCGTCCAGGCGCCGTGTTCGGCCAGGCCGGTGTTCAGCGCGGTCTCGCGCTCCAGCGACACCCGCAGGCCCTGCTCCAGCAGGAAACCGGCGATCTCCCGCAGCACGCCGGCGATGCCCGGCGCGTTGTACTTGCCGACGAGGGCAACATGTTTGAAAGGGGGGTGTCGTTCGGCCCGGGGCATGCGGGGAATTACACCACAGCGGGTCGGGGAAATGCGCCGTCCGGCGGGCGCAAACCCGCGCCCGCGCAAGGGCCGCGGCCTACAATCCGCCGCATGGACGACCGCGCCAAAACCCTGCTGAAGACCCTGGTCGAGCGCTACATCGCCGACGGCCAGCCGGTGGGGTCGCGCACCTTGTCCAAGGCCTCGGGACTGGACCTGTCCCCCGCCACCATCCGCAACGTGATGGCCGACCTGGAAGACCTCGGGCTGATCGCCAGCCCCCACACCAGCGCCGGCCGCGTCCCGACCGCCCGCGGCTACCGGCTCTTCGTCGACACCATGCTCACCGCGCAGAAGCTCGACGGCCTGCCGCCCAGCAGCCCGCAGATCGAACCGCAGCTCCAGCCCGACCAGCCGCAGCGCGTCATCGCCAACGCCGCCCAGCTGCTGTCGAGCCTGTCCAGTTTCGTCGGCGTGATCACCGCGCCGCGCAAGGCCAGCGTCTTCCACCACATCGAGTTCATGCGGCTGTCCGAGCGGCGCATCCTGGTCATCCTGGTGGCGCCCGACGGCGACGTGCAGAACCGCGTCATCTTCACCGCCCAGGACTACACCCCCGCGCAGCTGCAGGAGGCCAGCAACTACCTCAGCGCCACCTACGCGGGCCAGTCCATCGAGGCGGTGCGCGAGCGCCTGAAGACCGAGGTCGACACCCTGCGCGGCGAGATCGCGAGCCTGATGCAGGCGGCGGTGCAGGCCGGCAGCGAGGCCATGACCGAAAGCCGCGAGCAGGTCGTCATCAGCGGCGAGCGCAACCTGCTGACGGTCCAGGACTTTTCCAGCGACATGGGCAGCCTGCGCAAGCTCTTCGACCTGTTCGAGCAGAAGACCCAGCTGATGCGCCTGCTGGACGTGAGCAGCCGCGCCGAGGGCGTGCGCATCTACATCGGCGGTGAAAGCCACATCGTGCCTTTCGAGGAGCTGTCCGTCGTCTCCGCGCCCTACGTGGTCGACGGCCAGGTCGTCGGCACCCTGGGCGTCATCGGCCCCACCCGCATGGCCTATGACCGGATGATCCAGATCGTCGACATCACTTCCCGCCTGGTCGGCAATGCGCTGAGCGCCAAGTCCTAGTCACCGAATCAGGGGAATGGCACACCCCACGGTTCACCGGCCCTTCGGGTGAGGCCCCTACAATCCTGCCTCTCCCACGGGGGCCGTTAGCTCAGTTGGTTAGAGCAGAGGACTCATAATCCTTTGGTCGCTGGTTCAAGTCCAGCACGGCCTACCAATCGATCCTCGTGCATGTCGCGCGTTGGATCCCCCGCCAAACTCTCCCTGCCACGCCCGCGGCGCGCTGCCGCGGGTCCGATTCATTCAATGCGCGCAGGCGCCGGGAAGGCCTCCGCCGTGCGGTGTCGGGCCATCTTCCCGGGTGAGTCCGTCGGCGCTTCCTTCGCCGGCCGGGATGAAGCCAGGCGTTGCGCGACGCTTTCCCTTTGGCCGGCGATGCATGTCCTGTCCTGCTGGCTTCCCACCGGGCTTCGGCGCAAAGGCCGGCGTCAGGGGCATGCGGTTTGCTCCCCTCCATCCACGCAGCGGTGCTTACCGGGTGCATGCCTTGTCCGGCCGTGCGGCCGGCCGCATCGCATCCCCGCGGTCACGCGCTTACGCGTAAAAAATTCCTTCAAAACTGCCCTGGCGCCGCCACGGCCCGCTTTTGGCCTGAAGAGGACGATGATGAAAGTTGAAGAAACCATGCGCGGCCCCCATCAGGCCGCGCCCGTCCTGGCCCAGGACGAAGCCTTGCTGGACGGTTTGGCCCGCGCTTTGGCCGACGGCCCGGCCGGCGGCACGCAAGCCGAGGTCTTGGGCTGGCAGCTCGGCCTGGCGGTCGCGCGCTCGGGCGACGGGCCGGCGGGCGTGCTGGCGCGGTGGCAGTCGTTGCGGCGCGGCCTGCGATCGCGCCTGCCGGACCGGTCCCCCCCGGCCGGAGAAGAAGCGCCGGGCCAGCGCTTCATGGAAGCCGTGCTGGCGCAGGCGCTGGCGGTGCATCAAGCCGAGTTGGCGGGCCGGCAACGCCGCGCCGTCGCCCAGCTGCAGCACGACCTGCGCGTGCCGCTCAACGTGCTGCAGCTGATCTGCGAAGTCCTGGACCGCAAGCCGGAAAGCGCCACGCCCCAGCACCTGGCCGCGCTCGGCCGCAATGTGCAGCGCCTGGTCGACCTGGTTGACACCGCGGCCCATCCGGACTGACGCCGCCGCCCGGTTCCGGGCGCGTCGAAGCCCTTCGACCGCGCGACGCCGGGCCAGGCGCCGCGCGGTTCAAAGGCGGCTACGATCTGCAGCCCCCCGCCCGCCCTGCGCCATGGAGAACCCCTTGACGACCCCCGCGCCGCCGCTCGACCCCGAAGAACTCGGGCTGCGAAAGAGCCATCTGCGCTTCCCCGTGGTCGGCATCGGCGCGTCGGCCGGAGGCTTGGCCGCCCTGCAGCAATTTTTCCGGCTGCTGCCTAGCCAGTGCGGGATGGCCTTCGTCGTCATCCTGCACTTGTCGCCCAAGCACGAGAGCAGCGCGGCGGAGATCCTGCAGCGGGCGACGGGGATGCGAGTGCGGCAGGTGGTGGAACCGCTGCCGATCAAGGTCGACAACGTCTACGTGATCCCGCCGACGAAGGACCTGTCCATGAACGACGGCGAGCTGCGGCTCACCCCGTCCAGCCGTGCCCGCCATGGCCGGCACACCGCCATCGACCTGTTCTTCCGCACGCTGGCGCAAGTGCACCAGGAGAACGCCTTCTGCGTCGTGCTTTCGGGCCTGGGCACCGATGGCGCCGTCGGCCTGGCCCGCATCAAGGAACTCGGCGGCGTCACCCTGGCCCAGAGCCCGGATGACGCCGAGTACGACGGCATGCCCCGCGCCGCCGTGGCCACCGGGAAAGTCGACATCGTGCTGCCAGTGGCCGAGATGCCCGAGCGCCTGCTGGCGCTGAGCCGGAACATGAAGCGCATCCAGCTGCCGCCGGAGGCGCCGTCGCCGCACCTCCCGCGCGACCCGGCGGTCCCGTCCGCGGAGCTGACAGAAGCGGCGCTGTCCGACATCATGACGCTGCTGAGGCTGCACACCCGCCACGAGTTCCAGCAATACAAGAGAGCCACGGTGCTGAGGCGCATCGAGCGGCGGCTGCAGGTGCGGGGCCTGCCCGACCTGCCGGCTTACCGCGACTTCCTGAAGCAAAACTCCGCCGAGAACGAAGCATTGCTCCAGGACTTGTTGATCAGCGTGACCAATTTCTTCCGCGACCGGGACGCCTTCGAGGCGCTGGAGCGCGAGGTCATCCCCCGGCTCTTCGAGGGCCGCCAGCCGGAGAACACACTGCGCTGCTGGGTCGCCGGCTGCGCCACCGGCGAGGAGGCCTATTCGCTGGCGATGCTGCTGCGCGAGCAGGCCGACCGGATGGCGAACCCGCCGGACTTCCAGGTCTTCGCCACCGACATCGACGAGCGCGCCATCGACGTCGCCCGCGCCGGCCTGTACCCCGGCGCCATCGTCACCGACGTGCCGCCCTCCCGGTTGCGCCAGTTCTTCACCAAGGAGGCCGGCAGCTACCGGGTGGCCAAGTCCATCCGGGAGAAGGTGCTGTTCGCTTCGCACAACGTGCTGTGCGACCCACCGTTCTCGCGCCTGGACCTGGTCTGCTGCCGCAACCTCCTGATCTACCTGGAGCGCCGCGCCCAGACCGGGGTGCTGGAGATGTTCCGCTTCGCGCTGAACCGCGACGGCGTCCTGTTCGTCGGCGTTTCCGAATCGGCGGAGGCCGCGGGTGAAAGCTTCCAGCCGCTCAACAAGAAGCACCGCATCTACCGCGCCGCCAACGCGGTAGCGGCGGCCCGCCCCCTGCCGGTGCTGCACGTGCAGCCCGCAGACAGGCATGCGAACGACCCGCAGCACTCGGCGGCGGAAGTGCGCCGTCAGTCGCCCGCCGAGGTCCACCGGCGCTGCCTCGAGCAGGTGATGCCGCCGAGCGTGCTGATCGACGCGAACAGCAACATCCTGCACCTGTCCGAGGGCGCGGGGCGTTACCTGGAGCACGGCGGCGGCCTGCCGACGCACAACCTGCTGGCCAACATCAACGAAGAGCTGCGGCTGGAGCTGCGCACGGCCATCTACAGCGCCAACCAATCCAAGCGCAATGTCGAGGTGCGCGGGGTTCGCCTCGAACAGGGCGGGCTGGTGCGGCACATCCACCTGTCGGTGCGGCCGTTCCGCGGCGACGACGGCGCGCCGCTGGCCCTGGTGGTGTTCGAGGAGGCGCCGGGACCGGATGCGGTGGCGCCGCACTCCGCCGACGCGATCGGACGCGAGATCGTCGAGCAGCTGGAGAAGGAGATCCGCACCCTCAAGGAGCACCTGCAGACCACGGTGGAGCAGTCCGAGACCTCCACCGAGGAGCTCAAGGCGTCGAACGAGGAGCTGCAGGCCACCAACGAGGAGCTGCGCTCGGCCACCGAGGAGCTGGAGACCAGCAAGGAGGAGCTGCAGTCGATGAACGAGGAGTTGACCACGGTCAACTACGAGCTCAAGACCAAGGTCGAGGAGACCGGCCGCGTCAACGACGACCTGCAGAACCTGATCGCCTCCACCGACATCGCGACGGTGTTCGTCGACAAGGGCATGCACATCAAGCGCTTCACGCCCCAGGCGGCCACGCTGTTCAACCTGATCGCCACCGACGCCGGCCGCTCGCTGCTGGACATCACCCACAAGCTCGACTACCCCCAGCTGCCGGACGACGCCCAGGAAGCCTTCTCCGCGCTGCGCGTGACCGAACGCAGCGTGCGCAGCGTCGACGGACGGCATTTCCTCGCGCGCTTCCTTCCCTACCGCACCGCCGACGACAAGATCAGCGGCGCGGTGCTGACCTTCATCGACGTGACGGCCCTGCGCCAGGCCGAGGAGAAGGTGCGCGCCGGCGAGGAGCGGATGCGCGTGGTGGCCGAGACGACGCGCGACTTCGCCATCATCACCACCGACGAGGACGGCCTGGTGACGGCGTGGAACATCGGCGCCACCCGGCTGTTCGGCTGGAGCGAGGACGAGATGCGCGGCCGGCCCCTGGACGAAACCTTCACCGAGTCCGACCGCCAGGCCGGCGTGCCCGCGCAGGAACGGCAGTGCGCATTGGAGACGGGCCGGTCGGAGGACGAGCGCTGGCACCTGCGCAAGGACGGCAGCACGGTCTATTGCAGCGGCGTGGTCACGCCGCTGAACAGCGCCGCGGTGCGGGGCTTCGCCAAGATCGCCCGCGACATGACCGACCACCAGCACATGGCCGTGGCCCGGGAGGAGCTGCTGACCCACGAGAAATCCGTGCGGCGCCAGGCGCAGGCCGCCAATTCGCTGAAGGACGAGTTCCTCGCGGTGATGTCGCACGAGCTGAAGAACCCGCTCAACCTGATCCACGTCAACGCCGAGCTGCTGATGCGCATGCCCGAGGCGAAATCGTCGACCTCGCTGGCGCGCGCGGCCGACGCCATCCTGACCGCCGCCCGCAGCCAGAGCAAGATCATCGACGACCTGCTCGACCTGTCGCGCGTGCGCACCGGCAAGATGACGCTGCGGCGCACGCCGCTGTGCCTGCACGAGGTGCTGACGCCGATCATGGCCGCCGCCGCGGAGCAGGCGCAGGAGAAGGGCCTGGCGCTGGCTTACCGCGGCGACCCCGGGCTGACCGTCGAGGCCGACCACACGCGGCTGGAGCAGATCATCTGGAACCTGGTCAGCAACGCCTTCAAGTTCACGCCGGCGGGCGGCTCGGTGGAAGTCCACCTCGACGCCGGGGACGGTGGTTTCGCCAGGCTGATGGTCACCGACACCGGCCGCGGCATCGACCCCACCTTCCTGCCCCATCTTTTCGACATGTTCACCCAGGAGGGTCGCGGCCCCCAAGACCGCGGCCTGGGCATCGGCCTGGCCTTGGTGCGCGAACTGGTGCAGGCCCAGGGCGGCGAAGTGACGGCGCGCTCGGCCGGCATCGGCAAAGGCTCGACCTTCACCGTCGTGTTCCCGCTGTGGCAAGGGCGCGCGCCCCAGCATGCGCTGCCGCCCTTGAAGGGGCCTTCGCCTTTCGCCGGCAAGCGGGTCCTGGTGGTCGACGATTCGCCGGACACCGTCTTTGCGCTGTCGGAACTGCTGCGCCTGGAAGGCGCGGAAGTCGAGACCGCCGGCAACGGGCAGCAGGCGCTCGAATTGTTGACCCGGCAGGGTTGCGACCTGCTGCTGTCGGACCTGGGCATGCCGGGCATGGACGGCATGCAGTTGGTCGCGGCGGCGATGGCGCTGCCGGCGCGGCCTTTCAAGGTGGCGCTGGCTTTGACGGGCTACGGCCGCGAGGTCGACGCGCGGCGCGCGTTGGCGGCGGGCTTCGACGGCCACATCCCCAAGCCGGTGTCGATGGCGGCGGTCGAGCGCGTGGCCGGGCCGTTGTTGCGGCGCGCCCCGCCGCCGCCGCCCGCCTCGCCGCCCTCCGCTTGACGGCGCCTCGCTGGCCCGGGGAGGCAGGCCGCGAGCGTCAGGCCGGGGTGGCCGCGTCGTCGCTGCGCAGGCCGTCCTCGGTTTCGGCGTCGCCGCTTTCTTGCGCGTGCGCGGCCGCTGGCCCAGTGGTGTCGTTGCCGCCGTCGCCGTTGCCCGCGCTGCCGCGGTAGGCGCGCAGTTTGTTGTAGAGCGTCTTCAGGCTGATGCCCAGGGCCGCGGCGGTGCGTTCCTTGTGGCCGCGGTTGCGCTCCAGCGTCGACAGGATGAAGAGCCTTTCCACCTCCGACAGCGGCAGCACGGCCGGCACGCGGAACTCCGCCGCCGCGGGCGCCGGCCGCTGCCAGATCTGCGGTGTCGGCGGCTGGGCGGCGAAGCGCTCGGCCATCGGCTCGGGCAGGGCCTGCGGTCCGATGACCGGCCCTTCGCTCATCACGTAGGCGTGCTGCACGGCGTTGCGCAGCTCGCGCACATTGCCGACCCAGCGCATCGCGCCGAGCTTTTCCAGCGCGGCCGGGGAGAACGTCTTGGCCGTGCCTTCCACCTGGCCGATGCGGCGCAGGAAGTGCTCGGCGATTGGGGCGATGTCTTCGGCCCGGTCGCGCAGCGGCGGCAGCCGGACGGGGAACACATTGAGGCGGTAGTACAAGTCTTCGCGCAGCCGGCCCTCCTTCACGGCCAGCATCGGGTCGCGGTTGGTCGCCGCGACGATGCGCACGTCGGTCTTGCGCAATTGCGTCGAGCCCACCCGCATGAAGCCGCCGCTCTCCAGCACGCGCAGCAGCTTGACCTGCAGCTCCAGCGGCATCTCGGTGATCTCGTCGAGGAAGAGCGTGCCGCCGTGCGCTTGCTCGAAAAACCCCTGGTGCTGGCGGTCGGCCCCGGTGAAGCTGCCCTTTTCGTGGCCGAAGATCTCGCTTTCCATCAGCTGCGGCGAGATGGCGCCGCAGTTGACCGCGAGGAAGGCGCGGTCGCGGCGCCGGCTCATATCGTGCACCGTCTGCGCGACGAGTTCCTTGCCGGTGCCGCTCTCGCCGGTGATGAAGACGCTGATGGAGGTGTCCGCCACGCGCGCCAGCTGGGCGTAGAGGTGGCGCATCGGCGCCGAGCGACCGACCATCAAGCCGAACCGGCCGCTTTCCTCCAGTTCCTCTTGCCAGCCTTCGGCCTCGCGCGCCCGCGCGGCGGCGAGCGCGGCCGGGCGCATCGCGCGCGACAGCACTTCGTTCAACTGGGCGAGCCGGACCGGCTTGACGAGGTAGTCGGCCGCCCCGAGCCGCATCGCCTCGATCGAAGTTTCCAACGTCGCGTAGCCCGTCATCAGCACGATCTCGGACTGGCTCACCAATGAAGGTTCGGCGAAAAGCGACAGGCCGTTGCCGTCGGGCAGCTGCAGGTCCAGCAGCACCAGGTCCGGCGACCGGGAGGCCATCAGCCTGCGCGCTTCCGCCAGCGAATGCGCCACCGCCGTCGCGTGGCCCCGCTGGGCCACTTGTTCCGCGATCAAATGCGCGGCGTCGGCATCGTCGTCGACGATCAATGCAAGGCTCATCCTGGATCCCTCGGAGAACATGGCCGTGGAAGGCGTGGAAATGGATTATCCCGGCCCCTTTTCCCATGCCTGTAACGACATGTCGGGGGGCCGGCGGTTGAAGTCGCCGCGCCATCGCATCGGCGAAACCTCGCCGGCCGCGGCTGCTGACATCGGCAACTGCGGTGCCAGCCCCCGCCGATGCGTCGCCCCCCGCCGACGGGCCATCCGCGCGGCGCAGGCCCAGGAGCGCGCCAACGGGGACCGCAAGCACGGCGGTAAACCTTCAACGTAAAAAATACCTGCGCCCCCGCCGCGGCGGGTCGCGGTATGCGCTTGGACGCGGTCCTGGGACCGGTCCCCGCAGGCGAAAAAAAGCCCTCCCGGCCGGGAGGGCGTGATCGCCTTCACGCGAAGGCTCAGCGATCGTTCTTGTGGCTCTGGCGGCCGGCTTCGGCGTGTTGTTCGCTGCTGCCGCCGCGTGTGCCGCCGCCCTGGTTCGAGCCGCGGTTGCCGCCGCTGCTGCCTTCTTCGTTGCCGCGGCCCTGGGCGCTCACGCCGCCGTGGCTCTTGCTGCCGGCTTCGCGCGCTTCTTCCGAAGTGAATTCGTGCGCGTTGCCGCTGGCGTGGGCGGCGCGGCCGCCTTCCGCGGCGATCTCGCGTTGGCGTTCCGGATCCATCGATGCGAAGCCGCGGTTCGAGTTGCTGTTGTTGTCGTTACGGTTGTTGTTGGTAGCCATGTGCATATCTCCTGTGTGTTGAATCGGCCCCGTGGGGCCCTTGGACAAACAGCCGGGGCAACATGCCCCGTCCGCACACCTCCAAAAGCAACGCCGGTGCCTGTTTGGCCGTCGGCGCCCAACTCGGCTTGGTCTCCTACAAAAAAACCTGCCCGCGCCGGGCCGCTCGGAACGAACTACGCGGTGTTGTTACCTGGTGGGCGGGTGACCGCGGGCCGCGCCGGCATCCCCGGCGTTTTGGAGGCGACGAAGACCGTGCCGACGCGAGCGTGCCGCCGCCCCGGCGCCGGGCGGGCCCGAAAAATTACGCGTAAGACCTACGGCCGGCGGCGGCGCGCGCGGCTCACCAGCCCGTGACGCTGGCGTCTTGGCCGTCGGGGCCGGCGTAGCACAGCAGTTTGCGTTCGGGTTGATAGCGCATGGCGCCGAGCACGGCGCCGCATGCGCACGAGAAGGTGCCTTCGATTTCCGGGTGCTCGGGGTCGGGCGTCTCGATGCTCAACAGCATGGCGCCTTCATGGCAGGGGCGGATGACCTGCCGCCGGCTGCCGGAGCGGTCCATGCCCACCCGCGCCTCCAGCACGGCGCGGGTCTGGGCGTCGGGTCCGCGCAGCGGCCATTCGAATTGCAATCCGTATTGCATGGGAATCCTCCGATGCCACGGCGGCCCCGCTCGACGGAGCGGACGGACTGCAGACTGGGCCACGCGCGCAAGGGGGGCTAATGTAGCAAACGCCTCCCGCGCGCATGCGAAGTTCAAGGCCGGCGTTCGCCCGCCGCGCTCGAACCGCCCCGGCCGCCCATCAAGGCGCCGAGCACCGCGCCCACCACGCCCCCCGCGAGGCTGCCCACGGGGCCGGCGGCCAGCCCGCAGAGCAGGCCGAGGATCAAACCCGCCACGGCGCCGAAAAGCATGCCGAAGGGCCGCCCGCGCAACGCGTGGCCGGCCGGTGTTTCGGCCGGTGGCAGCGCCGGTTTCGCTTGCGGATTTCCCTGCGGGTTTTCTTGGCGGGTGGTCGAGTGTTCGGATGGGTGGTGCATGTCGTCTCCTGGTGGGTCGGTCCGGGTCCGAGCAAGGCAGGTGCCCCGTCCGGTTGACGCGCACCGCCGCCGCCGACATTGCCGCCGGGGCATGTGGTTTGCCGAAACGCATGGGTCCGCGAGACGCGTGCCGCGTCGCCGGACATCCTTGAAAGGACCTTCCCATGAACAGCAGCACCAACTCCGGCAAACCCCTGGCCGTGGTCACTGGGGCGTCTTCCGGCATCGGTTTCCAGCTCGCCCGGCTGTGCGGCGAGAACGGCTTCGACCTGGTGGTCGCCGCCGACCTCGGCATCGAACAGGCCGCCGATTCACTGAGCCGCACCGGCGCCGCGGTGGTGGCCGTGCCGGCCGACCTGAGCCGCAAGTCGGGCATCGACGCCCTGGTCGACGCCCTCGGCGGCCGCCCGGTCCACGCGCTGCTGGCCAACGCGGGCCATGGGCTCGGCCGGGCCTTCCTCGAACAGCCTTTCGACGAGGTGAGGCATGTGATCGACACCAACATCACCGGCACGCTCGACCTGGTCCACCGGGTGGGCGTGGGCATGCGCGAGCGCCGCGGCGGCCGCATCCTCATCACCGGCTCGATCGCCGGCTTCATGCCCGGCACCTTCCAGGCGGTCTACAACGCCAGCAAGGCTTTCATCGACTCGTTCTCCTGGGCGCTGCGCAATGAATTGAAAGACACCGGCGTGACCGTGACCTGCCTGATGCCCGGCCCCACCGACACCGATTTCTTCGCCCGGGCGGGCCTGCTCGACACGAAGATGGGCGCGGGCAGGAAGGACGATCCGGCCGACGTCGCCAGGGCGGGCTTCGACGCGATGATGGCCGGGGAGGGCGACGTGGTCGCCGGCCTGAAGAACAAGGTCCAGGCCGCGCTGGCGGCGGTGACGCCGTCGTCGGTGCTGGCCGAGCAGCACCGCAAGATGGCCGAGCCGGGGTCCGCGGCGTGACGGCGCCCGCCGCCGCGCGCGACGGCGAAGGGCGGCCGGCCCCCGGGCGCGGCCATCGGGCGGCATGTCTTTTCTTGCGTGGCGGGTGGCGCTCGCGGGAATAACATCGGCCCATGAGCAGTACCGACCATTCCAACAACGCCCTGTTCCGCGAGCTCGTCGAGTCGAGCGGCCTGAGCCTGGCAACCGCGATGACGCTGTTCAACCGGGGCCTGGCGGAGCCCGTCACCGATTCGGTTCTGAAGGGTTGGCTGGCGGCGCCCGGTTCGTCGCGCCACATCGAAATCCCCGAGGCTTCCCTGGCGCATGCGCAGAGGGTTTTCTCCGACCTGGCCAAAACGCCCGCTGCGGACAGGCGCGCCGAGAAACCCGGTGCGGCGGACGAGGCCGGTTGAGGGGCGCCGGGCCGGCGGCGGGCGCCTCGCCGGTCAACCGCCCCGCGGCGCCGCGGGCTGCCGGTCTTTCGGAGCTTTCGATCCCTTCGACAGCGCGATGACTTTCTCGACCAGTTGCAGCGGCCTCAGCGGCTTGGGGCAGTGGTCGTCGAAACCGGCGGCCAGGGCCTGCCCCCGGTCCTGCTCCCGGGTGAACGACGTCAAGGCGATCGCGGGCAGGCGGTGCGCGGTGCCGGCTTCCCGGCGCCTGATCTCGCGGATCAGCCCGTAGCCGTCGTTGCCCGGCATGCCGATGTCGCTGATGACCAGGTCGATCGGCCGGTTGTCCAGCAACCCGAGGGCGGCGTCGACGTCGCGCGCCAACGCGACCGACGCCCCGCGGTCGCTCAGGATGATCTGCAGGATCGCGCAAGCCTCCGGGTCGTCGTCCACCACCAGCAGGCGCAGCCCCTGGATCGAGCCGTCCGCCGCGTCGCGCGGTTGGACGTCGTCGAAGGCGGTGTCCGGGTCGGCTTCGTCGGCCGGCGCCGCCGGGCGCGGCGCGCTGCCCGCGGGCAGCCGGACGGTGAACTCCGTGCCACGGCCCGGGCCTTCGCTGGCCGCGGCGACCGAGCCCCCGTGGGCCTCGATCAGCTGCTTGACGATCGACAGGCCCAGTCCCAGGCCGCCGCGCTGCCGGTTGCTGCCGGCGTCGCTCTGGGTGAACCGGTCGAACAGGAAGGGCAGGAATTCGGCGGCGATCCCCTGGCCCTGGTCGGCCACCGTCAGGTTCAGGCCCTGGTCGTCTTCCCGCAGGCGGACCCGGATTTCCCCGCCGCGTCCCGAGAACTTGATGGCGTTGCTCAGCAGGTTCCACACCACCTGCTGCAGCCGCGAGCTGTCGGCGCGGATGGGGCGGTAAGGGGGCGCCATCTCGACCACCAGTTCCAGGCCGTTTTCTTCCATCGAGGGCCGCATCGCATTCAGGGCGGACGCGACGACTTCGGCGGGGTCGACGGTTTCGAGCATCAGGGGCATCTTGCCGAGGTTCAGCCGCGACATGTCCAGGATGTCCGAGATGATGCGCGCCTGGATCTTGCCGTTGCGCTCGATCGCCTCCAGCCCCCGCGCGGCCTCGCCGGCCCCGCCCGCGGATTTCTTCAGCACGTGGGCCCAGCCCATGATGGCGTTCAGCGGCGTGCGCAGCTCGTGGGACAGCACCGCGATCAGCTCGTCCTTCATGCGGTTCAGACGCTCGGCGGCGCCGCGCGCGGCGGACTCCCGCTCCAGCAGTTCCTCGCGCTGCCTCTGCAGCAGCATGCGCTGGGAGATGTCGGTCGCGATGGCCAGGCTGGCGCCGGAAGGGTCCACCTGCTTGGACACCGTCAGTTCGATGTGCACCTGCTGGCCTTGCGGTGTCAGCAGCGGGAATTCGCTTTTGCCGCCCATCCCCGGCCCATCGGCCACGAAGGCGTCGACGGCCGCCGCCCATTCCGGCGGGACGAACTCGCTGATCGCCCGGCCCGCCACGCCGTCCAGGCCGCGGCCCAGCAAGGCGAGCATCGCCGGGTTGGCCTCGGCGATGCGGCCCGACCCGTCCAGCAGGCAGATGCCGCCGGGCGCGTGGGCGTAGATGGCGCGGAACTTCGATTCGCTGCGCCGCATGGCCTCCTCGGCCACCCGGGTGCGCACCAGGGCCTGCACCGTGGCGATGAGCACCTCGGGTTCGACGGGGTGGGTGAGGTAGGCGTCGGCGCCCGCGTCCAGCCCGCGCACCTTGTCGTCGCTGGTGCCGTAGGCGGCGCTCAGGTGCAGCACCGGCAGCCGGGCCGTGGCGGGGCGCGCGCGCAGCATGCGGCACAGCTCGAAGCCGTCGATGTCGGGCAGGTGGATGTCCAGCACCATCGCCGAGATGCCCTCGTCGGCGGCTTGCAGCCCTTCCATGCCGGTGGCCGCCTCCCGGGTGCGGAAGCCGGCGGCGCGCAGCTGGCGGGCGGTCGCGTAGCGCGATGCCGGGTCGTCGTTGACGATCAGCAGCTCGTGCTCGCCGCGGTCGATGGGGCGAAAGCCCCCGCTGGTGCCGACTTCTTCGACCATCTCAAACCTCTTGCGGCGTACCGCCGCCCTGCGCGCCCGGCAGCCGCGCCGGCACAGTCACCGAAAACGTCGAACCCTTGCCCAGCGCGCTTTGCAGCGACACCGTGCCGCCCAGCAGCTCCGCCAGCCGCTTGCTCAGCGACAGGCCCAGCCCCGTGCCGCGCAGCCGCTTCTGCACGGGGGAGTCGATCTGGGTGAAATCCTCGAAGACGGCGTCGTGGAATTCGGGCGCGATGCCGATGCCGGTGTCGGCCACCGAGAAGGTGATCGATCGGTCCCCGTCCTGCACCGCCGAAACCCGCACCTCGCCCCTGGCGGTGAACTTCAGCGCGTTGGAAATGAAGTTGCGCAGGATCTGCGACAGCTTCTTGTTGTCGGTGAACAGCGCGCTGATGCCCTGCGGCTCCTCGAAGATGAGCGTGACCTCCTCGTGGGTCAGCACCGGACGGAACATGCCGCGCAGGGCGGAGAACAGGTCGACCAGCTCGAACCAGGCCGGCGAGATGTCGATGCGGCCCGCCTCGACCTTGGCCAGGTCGAGCAGGTCGTCGACCATCTCCGAGAACTCCGCCGCGGTGGACTGGATGAACTTGACCTGCTTCTCCTGCTCCGGCGTCAAAGGCCCGTCCACCCGGTCCAGCAGGAGGCGCGTGAGGCTGCGCACCGAGGAGATCGGGGTGCGGAACTCGTGGCTCATGTAGGCCAGGAAGCGGCTCTTCAGTTCGGTGGCCTGCATCAGCTGCTGGGCCTGGTTGTCGAGTTCGGCGTACAGGGCCACCACGCCCTGGTTGGTTTCCTCGAGTTCGGCTTGCAATGAAGCGACCAGCCGCCGCGCATCGTCGAGCTGGGCCTGCAGGTCCCGGGGTTCGGCGGCGTCCGGCGGCGTGTCGGGGTGGGGGTGGGCCATGGTTGGGAGGCTGTTTTTCAATGGCGGCGCAGCACGGCCACCGTCGCGTCGTCCCTGCCCCGGCAATGTTCGCGCCAGATCCAGGCGGCCACCACCGCGGGGTCGCACTGGAGCAGGCCCGGCGCGTCGGCCAGGTTCCAGCGGGTGGCGATGCCGTCCGAGTGCAGCACGACGAGGGCATGGTCCGGCCAGGGGTGGCGCACGTCCTGCATGCGCCGGATCTGCAGCCCGGCGGTGCCGTGCTGCGACACCAGGCTGCGGTCCGACACGCCGCTGATCAAGCGGCCCGTGACATTGCCGGCGCCCGAGAAGACGACCGAGGCTTCAGCGCTGTCCGCCTGGATCACCGCCACCGCGGCGCCGCGCGTGCCGCGCAGCGCCTCGTGCGCCCGCTCGACGAGCGTGGACGGGGCTTTGCCGGCGGCCTCCGCCCGGAACACGCCCAGCGCCGCGGCGGCGGCCTCGGCGGCCGCCGGGCCGTGGCCCAGCCCGTCGGCCACCATCACGACGGCCTTCGCGCCGGACAGGTGGAAGCCCCAGCCGTCGCCGCTCACCGTCTCGCCCGGCGCGGCGGTGCAAAGCGCCGCCACGCTGACCGCCGGCGCGGGCGCGGGCGCCGCCGGTTTCGGGAAGACGCGGGCGGCGATCACCGAACCCTTGCCCGCCACCGAGAAGATCGAGAAGGTGTCCGACAGCCGCCGCACCGCCCCCAGGCCGGTGCCCGGCGTGCCGGCGGTCGAAAAGCCGTCCACCAGGCAGGCGGCCACGTCCCCCATCCCGGGGCCGTGGTCGATGGACAGCACTTCCACGCAGGGGCCGTGCGTCGGGTGGCGGTCGTGGCCGGCCAGCAGCAGGCGCCCGCGCTGGGCGTGGCGGGCCAGGTTGTTGCCCAGCTCGGTGACGACCAGCGCCAGGCGCCCCGCGGCGACCTCGTCGAAGCCCAGGCCGGCGGCCAGCCCGGCGGCGCAGCGTCGGGCCTCGCCCACCTGGGAGGGCTCTTGGACGTCGTGGGTCTGGTGCGAGACCACGGGTTTTTATTTCCAGCGCGTGATCGTCACGCAGGTGCCTTGGCCGACCGCGGTCTTGATCTCGAAATCGTTCACCAGGCGGCGGCTGCCCGACAAGCCCATGCCCATGCCTTTTCCGGAGGTCCAGCCGTCGGTCAAGGCGAGGTCCAGGTCGGGGATGCCCGGGCCCTGGTCCTCGAAGGCCAGCCTGAGGCCGCGGCGGATGCCTTGCTCGACGAGTTCCCACCGCATCTCGCCGCCGCCGCCGTAGACCACGGTGTTGCGCGACAGCTCGCTGGCCGCGGTGACCATCTTGGTCTGGTCCACGAGCGAGAACTTCAGCTCCTGGGTCAGCCGGCGCACGGCCTGCCGGCTCATCACGATGTCCTGCTCGGTGCGCAGGGGCATGCGGCCGCTAGTCTCCACTTGCGGGTTCAAGGCCGTCCTCCTCCTGCGCCGCGCCGGCCGCGTCGCGCAGCATCGCCAGGCCGCGCTCGACGTTCAGCGCGGTGCGCACGCCGTCCAGCGACAGGCCCAGCTCGACCAGCGTGATCGCCACGGCCGGCTGCATGCCGACGACCACGGTAGCGGCGTCGAGCACCCGGGCCACGCCCGAGATGCCGGCCAGCATGCGGCCGATGAAGGAATCGACGATCTCCAGCGCCGAGATGTCGATGAGCACGCCGCGCGCGCCGGTGGCCTCGATCATGGCCGACAGGTCGTCCTGCAGGGCCAGCGCGGTCTGGTCCTCCAGGTCGACCTGGATGGTGACCAGCAGGTTGGTGCCGATCCGCAGGATGGGGATGCGCTGCATCTCAGGCCCGGGCCCGCGAGACGGTGTGGCCGGTCTTCTTCAAGGCCAGCGCGAGCGCGTCGGCCAGCGTGGCCTTGGTGGTGATGCCCTGCAGGTCGATGCCCAGGTGCACGATGGTCTGCGCGATCTGCGGGCGGATGCCGCTGA
>CBIHOD010000033.1:0-42162 GCA_966211815.1 uncultured Burkholderiales bacterium | reverse complement strand
CTCAAACCCAATCCGGATGAACACCGGATACAACCTATTGAAGCTTCACAACTAGTGGGTTTCCGCAGCAATGGATGCTGGGGGCGACTCCCAGGCACCAGTCGATGCGGCGCCGCTGTACTCGCCCGGGGTTGGCCGGCCCTGCTGTTGCCGCTGCGCGACCACCTGCAGCAGCATCGATTCGAAACGCGCGTGGATGCGGTCCCAGCCCAGGGCCAGCGCGGTGCGGCGAGCCTGGGTGCGCATCGCGGCCAGGCGCGGCGCGTCGGCGGCCAGTGACGCTGCGGCAGCGGCCAGGGCCGTGCCGTCGCCGAAGGGCGCAAGCAGGCCGTTCTCGCCGGTTCGGATCAACTGGCCGGCGGCCGCATGGTCGAAGGCCACCACGGCCAGGCCGCTGGCCAGGGCTTCGGTCGTGACATTGCCGAAGGTCTCGGTCAGGCTGGGGAAGACGAACAGGTCGGCCGACGCGTAGTGCGCCGCCAGGTCTTCGCCCGATCGCTGGCCGGCGAAGACGGCGTCGGGCCGGCGGGCCTGCAGCTCGGCGCGTTGCGGCCCGTCGCCCACCAGCAGCAACCGCGCGCGCGGCTGCCGCCGGCGGACCGCGTCGAAGGCGGCCAGCAGCGCGCCCAGGTTCTTCTCGGGCGCCAGGCGGCCGACGCAGGCGACCACCAGGTCGTCCGGCGCCGCGCCCCATGACGCGCGCAGCGACTCGCTGCGGCGCGCTGGATTGAACTGCAGCGTGTCGACGCCGCGCGTGACGACGGACAGGCGTTCGAACCCGGCGGCGGCCAGTTCATGGCGCAGGGCGTCGGTGGGGACCATGGTGCAGTCGGCGCGGTTGTGGAAGCCGCGCAGGTAACCCAGGATGGGCCGGTTCAGCCAGCCGATGCCGTAGTGGCGGCTGTAGGCGTGGAAGTTGGTGCGGAAGTCGGAGCTGACCGGCAGGCCCATCGCGCGCGCGGCGCGCAAGGCCGACCAGCCCAGCGGCCCCTCGGTGGCGATGTGCACCACGTCGGGCCGCCGCCGCGCCCACAGCGCCACCAGGGCGCGCTTGCAAGGCAGGCCCATGCGCAGGCCGGGGTAGCGCGGGACCGGCAGCCCGCGCACCAAGACTTCCTCCAGGCCGCCGCGCCGGCCGGCGGCGTCGGCTTCGCCCTGGCGTGGCCGGACCAGCTGCAGGCTGTGGCCGCGCCCGCGCAGGCCGTCGACGATGCGGGCCATCGTCATCGCCACGCCGTTGACTTCGGGCGGATAGGTCTCGGTGACGACGGCGATGCGCAGCGCGCCGGCGGGCGCGGCGGCCGCGGCGTGTCGGTCGTGAGCCGGGGGGTGCGGGTGCTGGTGGTCCATGGCGCGGATGCTGCCGGCCGAGCGAGTCAGTTCGATGACAGGCGCGCCCGGCCGGCGGAGGCGGGTTGTCACGCCGATTTCACGCCGCCGGTCCACCATCGCCGCGCCGGCCGCCGCGCGGCGGCGTGCAACGCCAATCACCACCACCGAAAGAGGATGACCACCGTGGCGACGATGAAGCAATACCTCGATGAACTCGCGGTCCAGCGCTGGGACGACCACCGCTACTACCACCACAGCCGCATCAACCAGAGCCTGCACCTGTTCAGCGCGCTGAGCTTCCTGTGCGCCTACGGCCTGCTCTTCGTCGACCCCGCGATGGCCGCGGTGCTGGCCTGGTGCGTGTCGATGACCAGCCGCCAAGCGGGCCACTTCTTCTTCGAGCCGCGCGGCTACGACCATGTGAACCGGGCCACCGACGCGCACAAGGAGGCGATCAAGCTGGGCTACAACATCCGGCGCAAGGTGGTGCTGATGTCGGCCTGGGCGGCCATCCCGCTGGCGCTGTGGCTGTCGCCCACGCTGTTCGGCTGGATCCAGCCGGCGCAGGGCCTGTCGGGCTACGTGCGCGACGTCGGCGCGGCCTGGCTGGCGCTGGGCGTGGCGGGCCTGCTCTTGCGCGTGCTGCAGTTGTGGATGCAGAAGGACCTGGCGACCGGCCTGGTGTGGATGTTCAAGATCCTGACCGATCCCTTCCACGATGTGCTGCTCTACTGGAAAGCACCGCTGCACCTGCTGCGCGGCGAGCTGATCGACCCGATGACCCACGTGCGCCGGGGCCGCCACTGAACGCCGCCGGCTCAGGAGGGGAAGCGCTGGGCCCACATCTCGCGCAGGACGCTTCGCCGGATGGCCTTGTCGGTCTGGCCCTCGCCGCCCCACCACCAGCCGTCCCGCTTCATCCCTTCGGCCGCGGCCACGAAGCGGCGCGCCACCTCTTCGAAGTCCGCGTCGCCGTAGTTCAGGCTGAAGATGAACCGCCCCGTCCCCACCCAGCTCAAGGCCAGGCCGTGCGCGCGCATGTAGAACTGCAGCATCCAGTGGTAGCGCGACGGCCGGTCGTAGAGCACCGTCCAGATGCTCTGCAGATGGGCCACCCGCACCGGAACGCCGGCCTCGGCGAGCCGGCCGTTGACCAGGGCGGCGCGCGCGTCCCAGCGTTCGTCGAGCCCTTCGTAGAGGGCCTGCACCTCGGGCCGTTCGAGCCGGCGCAGGAAGGCGTTCATCGCGCCCATCACGTAAGGGTGGGCGTTGAACGTGCCGCGGGCGAAGCAGATGTCGGCCGGCTTGTCCTCGCGGAAGCGCTCCATCCATTCGCCGCGGCCGCAGACGACGCCGACCGGCAGGCCGCCGCCGAGCGTCTTGCCGTAGGTGACCAGGTCGGCGCGCACGCCGAAGTAGTCCTGCGCACCGCCCGGCGCCAGGCGGAAGCCGAGGAAGACCTCGTCGAAGATCAGCGCGATGCCGCGTTCGCTGCACACCGCGCGCAGCGCGCGCAGCCAGTCGGCGTAGGCGCGGCGGTCGAATCCGGCGCGGCGGCGGCTGGCCACCAGCGAAGAATCGCCCGGCGCCGCGCTGTTGGGGTGCAGCGCCTGCAGC
This sequence comes from uncultured Burkholderiales bacterium, assembly GCA_966211815.1. Classification (GTDB taxonomy): domain Bacteria; phylum Pseudomonadota; class Gammaproteobacteria; order Burkholderiales; family Burkholderiaceae_C; genus JANPCX01. The sequence continues at coordinate 39,213 of CBIHOD010000033.1, read as the reverse complement.
GGGTTGACGAGCACGCAGGCGATGTCGCGGCGGCTGCGCAGCACCTCCAGGCTGCGCTCGTCCATGTCGCGCAAGGTGTAGGTCTCGCGCGGGGGCAGCGGGTTGCCCGGGCCGGGCTGCACATCCTCCCACCAGCCGTGGTACGCGCCGCAAAAGCGCACGAGGTGCTTGCGGCCGGTGTGGTAGCGGGCCAGGCGCACCGCCTGCATGACCGCCTCGGTGCCCGACATGTGGAAGGAGACCTGGTCCATGCCCGAGACCGCGCGCAGGCGCCGCACGTTGTCGAGCACGCAGGGGTGGTAGGCGCCGAGCACCGGGCCGAGCGCGCGGGCCTGCTCGACGCCCTCGTCGACGCATTCCTTGTAGAAGTCCACGCCGAAGAGGTTGGCGCCGTAGGAGCCGGCCAGGTCGTAGAAGGCTTCGCCGTCGAGGTCCCTCACCTGCACGCCGGAGGCGCCCGAAAGGAAAGCGCCCACTTTCAGGTGCCGGCGCAGGTAGGGGCTGTAGGGGAAGGGCACGCGGTAGGCGCCGGTGAACCGCAGGTCGGGGATGGACTCGCGCGCCGCCCGCGTCATCTCGACCGAGCGCGCGTGGCGCTCGTTCAGCGCGCCGGCCAGCCGGTGGAAGCCTTCGCGCCGCTGCGCGGCCACGGCCGCGGGCGCGCCATCGGAATCGAAGAAGCGCGCCTCGTCGAAGGCGTAGCCCGGGATCAGCGAGGCCACGCGCTGGGCCATGCGCGAATGGCCGGCCAGCGAGCGGTGCTTGGCGCGCGACAGCTGCAGCCGCCGCCGCGCGCGCGGCAGGGCCCAGGCCAGCGCGCCCAGCAGCGCGGCGGCCCAGGCGGTGGAAGTCAGAACCAATGTGTCGTCCATTGAAGGTCTCTCAGCGCATCGTGGGCAAAAGGGAAAGGGGCGGGGAACGCCCGGGTTTACCAATTCGAATTGACAGGTTGATGAACGATGGACATCCAGGAACCAACCCTTCGGCGCTCGGCGCCCACCACCCCGCCGAACCGCGGCGTCGGCGCGCTGCGCCGGCTCATGCAGCAGGAGGACATCAACTTCCTGCTCACCAACCGGGTGCCGCGCATCGCGCTGACGCGCCTGGTCGGCTGGGCCAGCCAGATCCGCCACCCCTGGCTGGCCCGCGCCGGCATCGCGGTGTGGAAGCTGTTCACCGACCTGGACCTTTCCGAGGCGAAGAAGCGGCGCTTCGACAGCCTGCACGACTGCTTCACGCGCGAACTCAAGGACGGCGCGCGGCCGGTCGACATGGACGAGGCCCACCTGGCCAGCCCCTGCGACGCGATCGTCGGCGCCTGCGGCCGGGTCGACGGCACGCGCTTGTTCCAGGCCAAAGGTTTCCCCTATGAACTGGGCGAGCTGTTCGGCCCCACCCAGGACACCTCGCCGTACGAGGGCGGCACCTACGCGACGCTGCGCCTCACTTCGGCCATGTACCACCGCTTCCATGCGCCGCACGACTGCGAAGTCCGGCACCTCACCTACCTCAGCGGCGACACCTGGAACGTCAACCCGATCGCGCTGGCGCGTGTGGAGAAGCTGTTCTGCCGCAACGAGCGCGCGGTGCTGAACCTCAAGCTCGACCGGGGCGGCCACCCGGTCGCCGTCGTGCCGGTGGCGGCCATCCTCGTGGCCAGCATCCGTCTGCACTTCCTGGACGTGCTGTTGCACCTGCGCCACCGCGGCCCGAATGAAATACCTTGCCGGGCGCCGCTCAAGAAAGGCCAGGAGATGGGCTGGTTCCAGCACGGCTCCACCCTCATCGTCTTCGCGCCGCCCGGCTTCGAACTGTGCGAAGGCATCGCGCCCGGCGCTCGGCTGCGCATGGGGGAGCGGTTGATGAAGGTGCCGGGCTGACTTGAACCAGAAACCCGTCGACGAATGATTGTTCGTCGCTACCCGAATCGCGGAGAGTGAGGTGTCGCAAGGAACAGGGGCCAGGGGCTACGTTCATGTCCCCCGCGGGCTTCGCCCGCTCCGCCTTGACTTCACTGCGCCCCTGGCCCCTGTCCCTCGCGAAGAACCGGTGGTGGCACGTCGACAGGAGGAGTGGCCCCTATGGTCCGGAGCGCTGTGATGGGGAGGGAGGCCCTGCGCAGTGAGGTATTAGGAGGAGCGGGGCGCAGCCCCGCGGGGGACACGAACGGAGCAGGGCCTCCCGCCCCATCGCAGCGCGGTCGCGCCCACTCTCCGCGCAACGGTTTCCTACGAGAACTCCTCCGGGACTTCCATTCACAACACTGTCACGCCCGCCGAACAACATGCCGGCAATCCCAGCACCCGCATGAAGAACGTCGACCTCATCTATTTCAACGCGGGCGGCGGCCACCGGGCGGCCGCCCTGGCCCTGCAGGAGGCGATCCGCCGGCAGCGACGGCCGTGGAACGTGCGCCTGGTGAACTTGACCGACGTGGTCGACCCCGGCCACCGCTTCAAGCGCCTGACCGGGCTGGCGCCCGAGGACCTCTACAACCGCCGGCTCTCCCGCGGCTGGACGATGGGCATGGCGCAAGAGCTCAAGCTGCTGCAAGGCGCGATCCGCTGGAGCCACCGCCTGCTGGTGGACAGCCTCAAGCGCCATTGGCTGGCCGGGCCCAGGCCGGACCTCTTGGTCTCGCTGGTGCCCAACTTCAACCGGGCGCTCTACGAGTCCGTCCGCGACACGCTGGCGGGCACGCCTTACGCGACGGTCATGACCGACATGGCCGACCATCCGCCGAATTTCTGGATCGAGCCGGGGCAGGACCAGCACATCGTCTGCGGCACGCCGCGCGCGCTCGAACAGGCGCGCGCCGCCGGCTACCCCGACCACCGGTTGTCGCTGACCTCCGGCATGGTCCTGCACCCTTCGTTCTACGACGAAGCGCCGCTGGACCGCGCGCGCGAGCGCCAGGCGCTCGGCCTGGACCCGGCCCTGCCCACCGGCGTGGTGATGTTCGGCGGCCACGGCTCGATGCGGATGGCCCGCATCGCCCGGGACTTGCGCGACACGCAATTGATCCTGCTGTGCGGCCACAACGGCGCGCTGGCCGACAAGCTGCTCGCGCAGCGCCCCGCTGCCGCGCACGCGGTGGTGGGCTTCACGCAGGGCGTCGGCCGGCTGATGCGGCTGGGTGACTTTTTCATCGGCAAGCCCGGCCCGGGCAGCCTCAGCGAGGCGGTCCACATGGGCCTGCCCGTCATCACCGTCGACAACCGCTGGACGATGCCGCAAGAACGCTACAACGCCTCATGGGTGCGCGAGCGGGGCGTGGGCCTGGTGCTGCCGTCCACCGGCGGCTTGCCGGACGGCGTGCGCCGGATGCTGGCGGAGCTGCCGCGGTTCAGGGAACAGGTCGGGCGGGTCGACAACCGGGCGGTGTTCGAGGTGGTGGAGATCTTCGCGGACCTGCTGCACGCGGCGCCGCGGCGCGCCACCCGGGACGCGGGCCCCGCGGCGGACGGCGCGCTTCACCTGGCCGCGTGAGTCGCCGGAGCCTCGCTCCCCCGCCCTCACCCCAGCCCTCTCCCGCAAGCGGGAGACGGGGCCATTCAATTCATCGGCCCTCGATGGGGCAAGGGGTGTCCCGCTCCCTCTCACGCTTGCGGGAGAGGGCTGGGGTGAGGGTCGGCACCGCCCGAAACCGCAACAGGCGAGCGCGCGGGGCGCGATGGGGTTCGTCAGTCAATGCTCGCGCCACGCCGGCTGCGGTGCCCCCAGCGGTTCCACCTCGGGTTCCGGGGCTCGCCGCGGAACGGCCCGGGGCGCCGCCGCGCGCACCGCGTCGGCGCTGCGGTCGATGATCTCCAGCCGGCCGTCGTGGTGCTCGACGAGGGCGGTCAGGCTTTCGACCCAGTCGCCGTCGTTGCAATAAAGCACGCCCTCCACCTCGCGCATCTCGGCGTGGTGGATGTGGCCGCAGACCACGCCGTGCAGGCCGCGCTTGCGCGCCTCGCGCGCCACCGCGGCCTCGAAGTCGCCCACGTAGCTGACCGCCAGCTTGACTTTGAGCTTGAGGTAGCGCGACAGGCTCCAGTACGGCAGCCCCAAGCGGGCCCGCAGGGCGTTGAACCAGCGGTTGGCCTTGAGCGTGAACTCGTAGGCGATGTCGCCCATGTGGGCGAGCCATTTGGCGCACTGGATGACGCCGTCGAACAAGTCGCCATGGACGACCCAGAGGCGGCAGCCGTCGGCCGTGGTGTGCACGCATTCCTCCATCACCTCGACACCGCCGAAGCTGTGCGTGGCGTAGCGCCGGGCGAACTCGTCGTGGTTGCCGGGGATGAAGATCACCCGCGTGCCCTTGCGCGCCTTGCGCAGGATCTTCTGCACCACGTCGTTGTGCGCCTGCGGCCAGTACCAGGAGCGGCGCAGCTGCCAGCCGTCGATGATGTCGCCCACCAGGTACAGCGTCCGGCACTCGGTGTCGCGCAGGAAGGCGAGCAAGGCCTTGGCCTGGCAGCCGGGCGTGCCCAGGTGCAGGTCGGAGATCCAGACCGCGCGCACGTCGAGCTGCGCGTCCCCGGGCTGGACGGAGTCTTGTGTCTGCATGCGGGCATGGTCGGCCCGGCAGATGACGCGCCTGTGAATCGGGCCGGCGGCAAGGGCCGACGCGCGGCGTCAGCGCGCCGGGTCGCGCTTGAGCTCGCGGAAGACTTCGAAAAACCAGGAGCGCATCCCCACCACCAGCGTATAGGGCTGCTTCTGCGCGTCGGGCAGCTTCTGGTCGGCCAGGTGCTGCTGCGCGAAGTCCTGGCCGATGCGCTGCAACCGCTCGGCGAAGCTGTTGGCCAGGCTCTTGCCGACCTGGCCGTGCACCAGCATCAGCATCTCGCCGTCCCCATCGAAGCCGCCGGAGAAATAGTCGTCCACCACATGCTCGCGGAAGAACTTCATCACCGGGCCGTGCGGCCGCCAGCGGAAGGTCTTGGCCAGCTTGACGCGGTATCGGTTCATCGGTTTGAGGTCGATGACGCCGAGGCGGTCCAGCGCGGCCAGGTAGGTGATGCATTCGGGCTCGCTCACGGCGTAGGTCTCGACGATCTGGCCGAAGGTCCACTGGCTCAGGCAGCAGATGGCGATCAGCAGCAGCCGCTTGTCGGCCACCACCGCCTTCTCCTGCTCCAGCGTCAGTTCGCGGCGCAGCGGCTGCGCGTCGGCCACGGCGCGCGCCAGTTCGGCGAAATCCATCTTCAACACGCGCAGCACGTCGTCGATCCGCGACAACGGCATGTCCGCCTTCGAAAAGACGCGCTTGATGCTGGACTCGGACATGCCCATTTGCCGCGCCAGCTCGGCGTAGGTGATGTTGGCGGCCTTGAGTTCGGCCTTCAGGGCGGTGACGAGGTCTTGGGTGGTGCTCACGTTGGCGATCCGTGGGTTGGCTGGGGAAGGACCGCGGCGAGTATCGCCTGCCGGCACCGGCGGCAGCGTCCGGCGGCGCCGCACGGCCAAAGATGGCGCCGCGCGGCGCCAGCCCGAAGAATGCGCCACGTCCCAACCACCAAACCAGGCCGCGCCCAACCCGGACCCGGCCGGAAAACACGGAACCTCCCATGATGGAAAAACGATTGATCCGGGCCCTCGCCGCCGCGGCGCTGTCGGCCGGCCTGGCCACCGCCCAGGCGCACCGCGGCTCCGCCGCCTCCGAGGCCAGCGCGTTGTCGCTGCTGCCGATCGGCATCTCCATGGTGGCGCCGGCGTCGCTGCTGGCCAGCGGCGCGCTCTTGACCGTGAAGGCGGTCGAAGCCTCGGCCGAGGGCACCGTCTGGGTGCTGGAACGCGCGTCCGACGGCGCGCGGATGAGCGTCACCCTCAGCGCCAAGGCCGCGGGCGGCTTGTCGGTCGCGGCGGGCACGGTGGTGGTGGCCGGCGCGGTCAGCGCCGGCTGGGTGTTGTCGGTGGCGGGCCAGGCGATCGCCTTCATCCCGAACGAGATCGGCACCGCGCTGCTGTACAACGAACGGGTTTCGCGGTGAACGCGCGCTGGCTCCGCACCCTGCTCCTGGCGGCATCGGCCTGCCTGGCGCCGCTGCTGGCCCAGGCGGGCCGCGCCTGCGAGGAAAGGCCGATGCAGGCCCGCAGCGTGGAACGCGCGTTGGACCTGGCCCTCACGACCGCCCGGGCCCTGGACGCCACCGGCGCCCAGGTCGTGGTGCTGGCCCGCGCCGGCCAGGACTTGAGCGCCTATGGCCTGCGTTACTCCCACCTCGGCCTGGCCTACCAGGACAAGCCGTCCGACCCGCAGGCCGGCCTTCCGGGGCATTGGCGCGTGGTGCACAAGCTGAACGAGTGCGGCGGCGCCACGGCGGGCGTCTACCGGCAGGGACTGGGAGAGTTCTTCCTCGACGACCTGCACGAGTACGAAGCCGGCGTGGCCGTGCTCAGCCCGCAAGCCCAGGCTAGCCTGCTGCCGCTGCTGAGGGACGGCGGGCCGCGCCTCTTGCAAATGCACCAACCGGCCTACAACATGCTGGCCTACCCGTGGTCGCAGCGCTACCAGCAGTCCAACCAATGGGCGATCGAGACCCTGGCGATGTCCCAGGAGCCCGGCGCCCGGGACCGCGAGCGGGCGCAGGCCTGGCTGAAGCTGAAGGGCTACGAGCCCACCACCTTGAGGCTCGGTGCCTTCACCCGGCTGGGCGCGCGCATCGGCACGGCCAACATCGCCTTCGACGACCACCCGAACGAGAAGCGCTACGCCGACCGGATCGAGACGATGACGGTCGACTCGGTGTTCCAATGGCTGCGTCGCAGCGGCATGGCCGAGTCCACCATGAGAATCCGCTGACAACACCGGCCTTGCCCAGAAAGAAAAAAGCACCCATGAGCACCAGCGCTACCGACCCTGGCCACCCCGACCAGTTCGCCCTGCTCTCCCAGCGCCGCTTCGCGCCCTTCTTCTGGACGCAGTTCCTCGGGGCCGGCAACGACAACCTGTTCAAGTTCGCCTTCACCGTGATGGTGACCTACCAGCTGAACGTGGCCTGGCTCCCCGCCAAACAGGCCGGCCTGGCCATCGGCGCGCTCTTCATCCTGCCCTTCCTGCTGTTCTCGGCCACCAGCGGCCAGCTGACCGACAAATACGACAAGGCGCGGGTGATCCGCTTCGTGAAGTCGCTGGAGATCGCCATCATGGCGCTGGCCGCCTTCGGTTTCTGGACGGTGGACGTCCCGGTGCTGCTCGCCTGCGTCTTCCTGATGGGGCTGCACTCCACGCTGTTCGGCCCGGTGAAGTTCGCCTACCTGCCGCAACACCTGAACGAACGCGAACTCACCGGCGGCAACGGCATGGTGGAGATGGGCACCTTCGTGGCGATCCTGCTCGGCCAGGTGGCCGGCGGGCTGCTGGTGGCGGTGCCGGCCGTCGGGCCGCACTACGTGGCGCTGGCCTGCCTGGCGGTCGCGGTGCTGGGGCGGGCCACCGCGCAATGGGTGCCGCCGTCGCCGGCGTCCGACCCCGGCCTGCGCATCAACTGGAACCCCTTCACCGAGACCTGGCGCAACCTCCGGCTGGCGCACGGAAACGCCGTGGTGTTCCGTTCGCTGCTGGGCATCTCGTGGATGTGGTTCTTCGGCGCGGTCTTCCTGTCGCTCTTCCCCACCTTCGCCAAGGACGTGCTCTACGGCGACGCCAAGGTGGCTTCGTTTCTGTTGGTGGTGTTCTCGGTCGGCATCGGCGTGGGCTCGCTGCTGTGCGAGGTGCTGTCGCGCCGGCACGTGGAGATCGGCCTGGTGCCTCTGGGCGCGATCGGCATGACGGTGTTCTCGGTCGACCTGTACTTCGCCTCGCGCAGCCTGCCGCCCCTGCCGATGATGGACGTGGCGCGCTTCCTCGCCCAGCCGGCGCACTGGCGCGTTATCGCCGACCTGGCGCTGCTGGCGCTGTTCGCCGGGCTGTACAGCGTGCCGATGTACGCGCTGATCCAACTGCGCTCGCCGGCCAGCCACCGGGCGCGCATCATCGCGGCCAACAACATCCTGAACGCGCTGTTCATGATCGTCAGCTCGCTGATGGTGGGACTGCTGCTGGCGATGGGGCTGACGCTGCCGCAGGTCTTCCTGGCCACCGGGCTGCTCAACGCGGTGGTGGCGGGCTACATCTTCCTGCTGGTGCCCGAATACCTGCTGCGCTTCATGGCTTTCGTCGTGAGCCATTTCATCTACCGGTTCAAGGTCAAGGGCGACCAACACATCCCGACCGAAGGCGCCGCCATCCTCGTGTGCAACCACGTCAGCTTCATCGACGCGGTGCTGCTGATGGCCGCCAGCCCGCGGCCGATCCGCTTCATCATGGACCACCGCATCTTCGCCACGCCGGTGCTGGGCTGGATGTTCCGGCTGCTCAAGGCCATCCCGATCGCGCCGCAAAAGGAAGACCCGGCCGTCTATGAACGCGCCTTCGAACAAGCCCGCGCGGTGCTGGCCGACGGCGATTTGCTCTGCATCTTCCCCGAGGGCGCCATCACCAAGGACGGCCGCCTCGGTGAATTCAAGGGCGGCATCATGAAGATCCTGGAAACCCACCCGGTGCCGGTTGTGCCGATGGCGCTGCACAACCTCTGGGGCTCGTTCTTCTCGCGCATCGACGGCGCGGCGATGAGCAAGCCCTTCCGGCGCGGCTTATGGAGCCCGGTGACCCTGGTGGCCGACGCGGCGGTGCCGCCGGGGCAAGTGACGCCGTCGTTGTTGCGGGACCGGGTGGCCGCCCTGTTGGCGGTCGAGCCTTGACGCGCACGTATCTCGAAAAGATAATATAACTTTCGTTATAACTTCGGAGCGACGTCATGCACACCCTCAAACTCACCCAGATCGGCAACTCCATCGGCGTGATCCTGCCCAAGGAGGTGCTGGCGCGGCTGAAGGTTGAGAAGGGCGACACGCTCTACCTCACTGACAGCGCGGACGGTTTGAGGCTGACGCCCAACGACCCTGAATTTGAAACCCAGATGAAAGCCGCCCGGGAAATCATGCGCCGGCGCAGGCAGGTGTTGCACGAGCTGTCCAAATGAGCGCCGTGAACGACACCTGGGTCTGGATCGACGCCAACGTCATCCGCGCCGTACACGGAGAGCAATTGACCGAGCACGGCGGCGGCATGGGCACGCGGGACGCGGGCTTGCTGGCGTCCGCATTGGCGCGGCCACTGCAACTGGCCGCTTATGGCCAACCCGATGCAGCGATGCTGGCCGCGGCCTATGGCTATGGATTGGCCAAAAATCACCCTTTCGTGGACGGCAACAAGCGCACGGCCTTCGTTGCGGTTGAATTGTTCCTGGAACTCAACGGCTGGTCGCTGACCGCCTCAGATGCGGACTGCGTGCTCACGATGCTGAAAGTCGCGGCAGGCGAAATCTCCGAGGAACAATTCGCCGCCTGGATCCGCGCCAACAGCGCCAAGCGCTGAACCCGCCGGCATCGGGCATGCGGCCTCAGCCCGCCCGCCACCACCGCCGCGCCACCCGTCTCAACCAGCGTCTGGCCACCCGCCCCAGCCGCCAGGCCCAGGAGGCGCGCACCTGGGCCAGCAGCGCTTCTTTCCACACCGACCACTTGCCGTAGCCGCGGGCGAACCAGCCCAGGCGCATGAGCGCCGGCCGCGTCAGGCTGAACAGCCGGGCCACCACCGCGGTGCCGGCGAGCTTGGCGCCGATGATCACCCCGGCGCCGAGCAGCGCGTGGCCATGGGAGATGGCCCACAAGGCCAGCAGCTTGACCGGGAGCAGCAGCAGCGACGGCACGGCGAAAAAAGCCAGCGCGGCGTAGGGCGGCAGCGCGGCGATGCGCGATTCGACCCAGGCCCAGACCCGCCAGCGCGCGCAGCGCGCCAGCAGCGCCTGCAAGGGCTCCCAGCCCCATTCTTCGAAAAGGATCAACAGCGCCAGCGGGACACCGAGCAGGCGCTTGGCCAGGCGCAGCAGTGTCTTCATCGCTTCAACGGGCCGGGGCTGAGGGACGGCGCGTCATCATGCACGGGGCGCGGCGACGGCGCTCACGCCGGCCAGTCGATCTCGTCCAACCGGTCGACGACCCGGTCGACATCCAACCCCTGCACCGGCTCCCCGTGGTTGTAGCCGTAACTCACCAGCGCCACCGGGCAGCCGGCGGCGCGGGCGGCCTGGGCGTCGTTGCTGCTGTCGCCGACCATCAGGACCTGTGCCGGCGGCGTGGACAGCGCGGCGCAGGTCTTCAGCAAGGGCTCCGGGTGCGGCTTCTTGTGGGCGAAGGCGTCGCCGCCGAAGACCACCTCGAAATAGCCGTCCAGGCCTTTCTGCGCCAACAGCGGCCGGGCGTAGGCGGTGGGTTTGTTGGTGAGGCAGGCCAGCCTCAGGCCCCGTGCCTTCAACCGGCGCAGGCCTTCTTCGACACCCGGGTAGACGGCCGAATGCCGGCCGTTGAAAAGCGGGTAATGGTGCTGGTAGCGCGCCATCGCCGCGTCGAACAGCGACGCGGGCGCACCGGCGTGGGCCAGCGTGGAACGCACCAGGTGCTCGGTGCCCTTGCCGACGGTGCGTTCGATGAAGCCGCGCGAGACGCCCGGCAGCCCGAGGTCGGCCAGCACCGCGGCCAGCACGGCTTCGAAATCGCCCAGGGTGTCGACCATGGTGCCGTCCAGGTCGACGATGGCGGCCAGCGGCGCGCTGCGCAATGCCATGGCGTGCCACTCAGCCTTGGCCGCCGCGGGCCAGTTCGGCGCGCATCGCCTGGATGACCGCCGCATAGTCGGGTTTTCCGAAGATCGCACTGCCGGCCACGAAGGTGTCGGCGCCGGCGGCGGCCACCTGGGCGATGTTGTCGACCTTGATGCCGCCATCGACTTCCAGGCGGATGTCGCGGCCGCTGGCGTCGATGAGGCGCCGCGCCCGCTCGATCTTCTTGAGCGCGCCGGGGATGAAGCTCTGGCCGCCGAAGCCCGGGTTGACGCTCATGATGAGCACGAGGTCGACCTTGTCGATCACCCACTCCAGCACGTCCAGCGGCGTGGCGGGGTTGAACACCAGGCCGGCCTGGCAGCCCTCGGCGCGGATCAACTGCAGCGTGCGGTCGACGTGGGCGGACGCCTCGGGGTGGAAGCTCACCAGGTCGGCGCCGGCCTTGCAGAAGGCCTGGGCCAGCGCGTCCACCGGCTGCACCATCAGGTGCACGTCGATCGGCACCTTGGCCCCGTCGGCGCGCTTGGCGTGCGGCTTCAAGGCCTCGCAGATCATCGGCCCGAAGGTGAGGTTGGGCACGTAGTGGTTGTCCATCACGTCGAAATGGATCCAGTCGGCCCCGGCCTGGATGACGTCGCGGACCTCCTCGCCCAAGCGGGCGAAATCGGCGGACAGGATGCTGGGGGCGATGCGGTGGGCGGTGGGCGGCTTCGTCATGGGGAATGGCGTGTGGGGCGAGGGGCCATTTTAGGAGCGCCTCCTAGAATGGCGCGATGCCCAGCAAACCCGAATTCACCTGCAGCGTCGAAGTCCAATACCTGGCGGAACAGTCGGAGCCCGAGAACGACCGCCATGCCTTCGCCTACACGATCACCATCGCCAACACCGGCACGGTGACGGCGCAGTTGATCGCCCGCCACTGGGTCATCGCCGACGGCAACGGCCAGACCCACGAAGTGCGCGGCCTGGCGGTGGTGGGGCACCAGCCCGTGCTCAAGCCGGGCGAGAAGTTCGAATACACCAGCTGGACGCCGCTGAACACGCCGCAAGGCACGATGCGCGGCACCTTCTTCTGCATGACCGAGGACGCGCACCCCTTCGAGGCGGCGGTGCCGGAGTTCGTGCTGTCGCGCCCCCACCTGCTCCACTGAACCTTCCCCGACCGATGCGGAAAAACCCCAGCAGCAGCCCCTGGGACTTGACGGCGCTGCTCAACGCCGCGGACCCCCGCGCCACCCGCGCCGAGCGCCACCTCTGGCTGGTCCGGATGATGGAGTGGCTGCGCCATGCGCCGCTGCAGAAAGACGCCGCCGCCGCGGGTTCCGACGCCGGCGCGGGCACCCCGGCGCCCACGCCACGGCCCGTCGTTAGGCTGCGGCACCTGTTCAAGGTGCTGTCGCAGCACCCCGAGCACCAAGAACGCGTGTGCGGGGTGCTGCAGGCTTTCTGGCGCGAGATCGACGCCACCGCGCTCTTCGCCGACTTCGGCTTCTCGCCGCGCACGGGCTTGCTCAGCGAGCTGGCCGACCGGTTGCGGCGGCGCCTGCTGCCCGGCACGCCGGACACCGCAGACCTGGCCGAGCTGTTCCCGCTGCTGTTCTCGCCGCAGGACACGGCCTGGCTGGAGTCGCTCGACAGCGGGCTGCTCGACGAACTGGCGGCGCTGCTGTCGCCGCCTTCGTCCGACCATGACCCCGGCGCCTGGCGCGGCAGCATGGCCAGCGCGGTCACCATCGTCGTGGCCGCCATCCAGCACACCGGCTTGTCGTCGGAACTGCGCAAGCGCATGAGCCCCGAACTGATCGCCGACGAGCCCTTCCGGCAGTTGACACGCTCCGCCCAGCAGTTCCGCCAGGCGCTGCAAGACGGCGAGCACGCCGCGATGCTGCAGGAGACCCAGTACCTCCGGGCGCTGCTCGACCAGTGCCGCCGGGCCAGTGCGTCCATCACGCAGCACCTGGAGGAGCACGGCGTCTCCGTGGACATGGTCTTCGCGATGGAGCAGCTGGAGTCCCGCGCCCGCCGCATGGAAGAACTGCTCGACTGCCTGCTGTCTCCCCAGCCCCGGCAAGACCTGATGCGGTTGCTCGCCCACTTGCTGCGCACGCAGGGCGAGATGAGCAGCGTGCGCAGCCTGATGGCGCGCCAGTATTCGCTGCTGGCCCGGCAGGTGGCCGAGCGCAACGCCGAGACCGGCGAGCACTACATCACCCGCGACCGCGGCGAGTGGTCGGACATGCTGCGCCGCGCCGCCGGCGGCGGCATGGTGATCGCCGGCACCACCTTCCTGAAGTTCGCCATCGTCGCGCTGGGGTTGACGGCGTTCTGGGGCGGTTTCTGGGCGGGCGCGAACTACGCAGCCAGCTTCGTGCTCATCATGCTGCTGCACTGGACGGTGGCCACCAAGCAGCCGGCGATGACGGCGCCGGCCATGGCCGCCGCGCTGGGCGACGTCGACGACGACGATGGCGTGGAACGCTTCGTCGACAAGGTGGTGCAGCTCATCCGCTCGCAGGCGGCCGGCATCGCCGGCAACCTGATGATGTGCGCGCCGCTGGTGCTGCTGGTGCAGCTGTTCAGCCACCTGGCCTTCGGCGGCGCGCCGGTGGGCGTCGAAAAGGCCGAGTACATCAAGCACGGCACCACGCTGCTCGGGCCCACGCCCTTCTACGCCGCCTTCACCGGCGTGCTGCTGTTCGCCAGCTCGCTGATCGCCGGCTGGGCGGAGAACTGGTTCGTCCTGCACCGGCTGGACAGCGCCATCGCCTGGAACCCGCGCATCGTCGCGCGCCTGGGCGGCGCCCGCGCCCAGCGCTGGGCGACCTGGTGGCGCAACAACATCTCCGGCCTGGCGGCCAATGTGTCGCTCGGCTTCATGCTCGGCCTGGTGCCGGCGCTGCTGGCTTTCTTCGGCCTGCCGCTGGACGTGCGCCACGTCACCCTGTCCACCGGGCAGCTGGCGGCCGCGCTCGGCGCCGAGCTTCCGGTGCGGGGCCTGGGCGCGCTGTTCGACCCGGGGCTGTGGTGGGCCGTCGCCGGCATCGCTTCGGTCGGTGCCCTCAACCTGACGGTCAGCTTCGCGCTGGCCTTCACGGTCGCGCTGCGCTCGCGGGGCATCAAGCTGCGCCAGCGCAGCCGCATCTACGGCGCCATCCGGCGGCGGCTGCGCCACGCGCCGCTGTCGTTCCTGCGGCCGCCGAAATAAAGATCGGAAGAAGGGCTCGGCCCGTGCCGAAACGCCCCGCCGGGGCCGGGCTAAGGCGGCGTGGCCGCGGCCCGGCGGCGCGGGACGGCGGGTTGGCGTGAGCCGCGCTTCACGGCCGGTCCTCCGGCGCGGCCGCGCGCTCGCCCTTGCGGCGGCCCGAGAACATCGTCCACCAGACGATGAAGACCAGCAGGCACAAGGCCCCGAAGGCTTCCAGCAAAATCAGCCACATGACGATGTTCCCTTTGCCATTCCAGAAAAACCCCCGGGCTTCGCGGCCCTTTTTGCTTGTTTCGCGTCGCATCCAGGCGGCCTTGATTCTAGGAACGCTCGCCGCCTGCGCGGGCGGCCCGCCCCAGGCGCCCGCGCCGGTGGAAGACCGCGCCCCGGGCGCACCGCAGGCCGCATCGGCGTCCGCTTCGACCACGCCCGCGCCGCCGGCCGCGGACACCCGGCCCGCCCAGGCGCCGGAGCCGCCGCCGGCCGCGCCCCGCCTGCCCGCGCGCTGGGTGCCCGCGGCCTGGAGCGACCTGCCGGGCTGGACCGCCGACCGCAGCCATGCGTTCTGGGCCGCCTTCGAGCGCAGCTGCGCCCGCCCCGCGGCCGCCTGGGCCGAAACCTGCGCGCGCGCAGCGGCGGCGCCGCCGCGGGACGATGCCGCCACCCGCCAATGGCTGCAGCAGCATTTGCGACCGTTCAGGCTGGAAGCGGCCGACGGCGCGGGCGCCGGGCTGATCACCGGCTACTTCGAACCGCTGATCGAAGCACGCCGCCAGGCCGCGCCCGGCATGAACGTGGCGCTGCACCAGCCCCCCGCCGACCTGGCCATCCGCCGCCCCTACTGGACGCGCCAGCAACTCGACACCGACGACACCGCCCGCGCCGGCCTGCGCGGCCGCGAGATCGCCTACGTGGCCGACCCGCTGGACGCGCTGCTGCTGCAGATCCAGGGCTCGGGCCGGCTGCGTGTCACCGAGGCCAACGGCCAGGCCCGGCTGGTGCGCCTGGCTTTCGCCGGCCACAACGACCAGCCCTACAAATCGGTGGGCCGCTGGTTGATCGAGCAAGGAGAGCTGCCGCCGGGGCAGGCGTCGTGGCCGGCGATCAAGGCCTGGGCCGAACGCAATCCGAAGCGGGTCAACGAGCTGCTGTGGGTGAACCCGCGCGTGGTCTTCTTCAAGGAGGAGCCGCTGCCCAACCCGGCCCTGGGCCCGCGCGGCGCCCAGGGGGTGCCGCTGACGCCGGGCCGCTCGATCGCGGTCGATACCCTCAACATGCCCTACGGCACACCGGTGTGGCTGGACGCCACCGAACCGCTGTCCAGCACGCCGCTGCGCCGGCTCGTCGTCGCGCAGGACACCGGCAGCGCCATCGTCGGCGCGGTGCGGGCGGACTTCTTCTGGGGTTGGGGCGCCGAAGCCGAGGCGCAGGCCGGCCGCATGAAGCAAGGACTGCGCTACTGGGCGCTGTGGCCGAAAGGCTTGCCGCCGCCGACGGCGCCCTGACCGCCGCCCGCCGCCCTCAACGCCTGCCCGCGCAGGCCTCGCGGCCTTCGCGCAGGTAGTCTTCCAGGCTGCCGGCGAGCGTGCCGCCGTGCTGGAACTTCACATCGCCGATGCGCCAACGGCCGTCGGCCAGCCGCAGTTCGAGGACGCTCTTCCAGGCATAAGCGCGGTGCCGGTGCGCCTTGCGGAAACGCGTGTCCACGTACACCAGGTTCACGTCCAGCGACACGCTGCCTTCCCCCTGGCTGACGGGCTCGCCGTAAGCCACTTCGGTGGCGCCTTCGTAATTGCCTGCGAAAAGGTCGCCTTCCAGCACCAGGGGTTTATCGCCATGGGGTGCGGCGGCGATGCAGCGCTTTTCCATCACCGAGGCGTCGCGCAGCAGCTCCAGCAAGGCAGGGGATAGGAAGGCCGCCAACTGCGCGCGCTCGCCCGCCGAGGGCAAGGGCGTGGCTGGATGGGTCAGCACCCAGGCGTAGAAAGCGGAAGCCACCGCTTCGGGTTGTTGAGGCTGGGGCTGCGCAGCGGCAGGCGTGGCCAGCAGGTGCGGCAAGGCGATGGTCGAGGCCGCCAGGAGGCGTTGGAAAACTTTCATGGGGGGACAAGGGCCGTGAGTGCGCAGCCATCATCCGGGCGGCGGCCCTTGATTTTCGCGCATCGTCGACGCCGGGACGAGCCGGCCCGCGCGGGCAGCCGACCATGCAGCGAAGCAGGACAGATGCCGCCGCCGTCTTCCACGGAAGGCGGCGGGCAGCACCTGCCCTGCTTGCCCGGGGTGCCGCCGCTGCGCCGGAGACGGCGGGCGGCGGCGTCGAAGGGCCGGCACGCACTGGGCGCCGGTGGCCTTCTTCAAACGGGGGTGGTCAGGTCAACGGTCGGCGGCCTCGGCGGCGTCCTTCACCGCTTCTTTGGCGTCGCCGTAGCCTTTCTGGGTCTTGCCCTCGACCTGCTTGGCGATGCCCTTGACCTGCTGCTCGGTGCTGCCGGTCACTTCACCGGCTTTTTCCTGCACTTTGCCGGCCGCGTCCTTGATGGCGCCTTTGACTTGGTCCTTGTTCATGGCGAACTCCTTTGCTTCGGTGGGGGAAAATCGGCCGGGCGAGCCGGCCGCGGGGTCGGATCGATCGTTCAAAGCCCGTCGTAGGGCGTGCCGTAGAACTTGTGCACGCCGGTGGCCCAGGTGGCGTCGGCCATCGACGGCCAGGCGTCCTTGTCGAAGCCCGGGGCGTCTTTGAGCGTGGACTTGGGCACGTTGAGGGTGAAACGCTTGTTCTCGGTGTCCAGCTGCAGCGCGTTCCACGGCACGGCGAAAAGCTTGTCGCCCAGGCCGAGGATGCCGCCGAAGGACAGCACCGCGTAAGCCACGCGGCCGGTTCGCATGTCGATCATGAATTCCTTGATGTCGCCCAGGTCTTCGCCGTCGCGGTTGTAGACGTCGTTGCCCAGCAGCGTGTCGGCGCCCATCAGCGCCGGCCCGGGGCCGCTCTTGTGCCGGTGGTACATGCCCAGCGTGTCGCGTGTCAGGTAGTTGGTTTCCATGGTGTCGCTCCTTGTCTCGTTGAACTTGATGAGAATCACCGCCGCCGAGGGGCCCGCGTGCGACCGGTGGCCGCAGGGCCGGAACGACGGGAGGCCCGTCCCGCAAAGGCCATGGCATTCGCGCCGAAGGCTTTCGCGGATGGAACCCGAAGGCTCTGGCAGCTACGTTAAGCCCCGCCCCGGCCGCGGGCTGTAGGACATGCCCGGCACAGGCTGTCGGCCAAGGCCGAGGACTGCGAAAACCCCGGTTCCTCCGCTGAACCGGGGTTCGGGGGCCCATAGGGAGGATTGGCGGACCGAAAAGCGGTCCACGCGACCATCGTCGGCGGAGCGTTGTTCGTTGAAGGAATCGAGTTGCGGCTTGGGAAGGGATGTGTGCGGCGCGGGTGGCGCGATCGCACTGCGATGGCGGTCGGATGCCCTGCTCCGTTCATGTCCTCCGAGGGGCTTCGCCCCTCTCCCCCTTGACTGAACGTAGCAGGGCATCCGACCGCCATCACAGCGCTCCGGAGCCATCGGAGACTTTTGGAATTCTTGGCGCGCCCCTCGCGACGCGCCCTCACTGCAATAGGTCAATCACTTTTCAACAGACTTCCGACCGGGACGCTACGACGACCACCAGCCCTTCCACTTCGCCGGCGACACGCCGGTCTGTTCGCGGAAGCGGCGCACCAGGTGGCTGGCGCTGGCCAGGCCGCAGGCGTCGGCGACCTGCGACAGCGTCCATTGCGGCTGCCGGCGCAGAAGCTCCTTGGCGCGCTCGATGCGGCGCGACTGCACGAAGGCGTGCGGCGTCTGGCCGGTGGACTCACGGAAAGCCTCGGCGAAATGATGCTCGGACAGCGACGCCCACGCGGCCATGGCGCCCACGCTCAGGGGAAGGTGCAGTTCCGCCTCGATGCGGTCGACCACGAGCCGCCTCACCGCGGGTGCCAGGCCGCCGCGGCGGCGACCCGCGGTGGCGGGGCGGCCGCTGTGGCGGCCGATCAACTCGGCGAGCACGCCATGGCCGAGCGCGTTGGCCTGCAGCCGGGACTGCGGGTCGCTCCAGTCCAGGTCGGCGATGGCGCGCAGCGGCGCCACCAGGGCTTCGGGGCGGACGAAGGTCAGGTCGGGCAGGCCGACGTCGCGGGGTTCGCGGTCGAGCAGGCGCAGGGCCAGGGGCGCGAGTTGCTCGGCGCGGAAATAAAGGTGCAGGAAACGCTGCTCCCCGCCCACCACCCAACGCGACTCGTGGTCGGCCGGCAGCAGGCAGAGCACGCCCGGCGCGCCGCGCAGGCGGGGAAGGTCGCGGCGGAAAGTGCCTTCGCCGCCGTCCAGGTACAGCGACAGCGTGTGGTGGCCGGG
The DNA here is from genome assembly GCA_966211815.1 of uncultured Burkholderiales bacterium. Taxonomy (GTDB): domain Bacteria; phylum Pseudomonadota; class Gammaproteobacteria; order Burkholderiales; family Burkholderiaceae_C; genus JANPCX01. The sequence continues at coordinate 20,962 of CBIHOD010000033.1, read as the reverse complement.
TTGCCGGTATTCGGTCTCGTCGCGCCCGTTGTGCCACAGCGCCACGTCCAGGCCGTCGCCCAGCGACGCGCGGCGCAGCAGGCGGGCGCGCGACCGCGCGAGCACGTCGAACACCGCGGCCGGGCCCGGGGCCGGCGCTTCGGGATCGGGTCCGCGCTCCGGCCGGCCGTCCATCGCCACGGCCTCAGGCGCCGGGGTGCCGCGCGGGCTGCGGGCCGTTGGAGGGCGACATGTCGATCATCGTCAACGCCTCGTCGTCGCCCACCGGCGAGGCGGGCCGCAGCGCGAGCAGTGTCAGCGAGCCGGCGACGCGGATGCGCGCGCCCGGCTTGAAGGGCACGTCCTGGCCCTTGGGGGCGGGCTGGCCGTCGACCTCGGTCGAAGTGTCGGAGAGCGACCGCAGCCGGTAGCCGTCGGGGCCGCGGCGCAATTCGAAATGCCAGCGGCTGATGTGCCGCGCCAGCTGCGGGTCGGGGTGGGCAAGCACCACGTCGTTGGCCGGCATGCCCTCGTGCTCGCGCAGTCGGCCGAAGCTGATGACGTCCAGCGGCGGCAGGTCGATCAGCTCGCCGGTCTGCTCGTTGCGCAGCTGGGTGGGGAACTGGCTGCGGTCACGCCATTCGAGGGTGAGGACATCGACCTCGCGCTCCACGCCCTTGAGGGCCACCGCGCCCACGGGCTTGCACGACAGGCGGGCGGCCGACGGCAGTTCCTGGAAGGCTTCGCGCGTCAGCCGCACTTCGCCGGCCTCGGCCGACGATGCCACGCGGGCGCAGAGGTTGACCGAATCGCCGCTGACGGCCGAGCCGTCGGTCAGCACCGGGCCCCAGTGCAGGCCGATGCGCAGTTGCAGCTGGTGGGCGCGGGCGCGGGACAGGTTCTCGCGCGACACCAGGCGCTGCAGCTCGGCGACGCCGCGCACGGCGGCGGGCGCGTCGTGGAACACCAGGAAGGCGCCGTCGCCGGCGGTGTCGACGATGCGGCCCCCGAAGGGCAGGGTCGACTGCTGCAGCAGGTCCACGTGCAGCTGTTGCAACTGTCGGCCGGCGGCGTCGCCGAAACGCGCGAAATAAGGCGTGGAGCCGACGATGTCGGAGAACACCAGCGCCATCCGCCGCTCGAAGCGACGGGTGAGTTCCTGCTGCAGCAGGTTCTGCAGGCGGACGATCTCCGTCATGCTGAGGCGGCTGAGATTGGGCAGGCCGGGGTCGCTCATGGATTGCTCGGACAGGAGGACGGACGAGGCACGATTGTGCGGCAGCCCGTGCCGGCGGCGGCGGCCAGATGGCGGTAAGGCGGTTCAACAAATCCCGGTTTCGTGCAACTACCGGGGCGATGCGGCGACCAGACTGGCATGCCCGCCAAACCTTCAACTTTTTTGGAGCCAGCCATGCAACGCCAAGGAACACTGACCGTCGGGATCGCGCAGATCGCGCCCGTTTTCCTAGACCGGGAAAAGACCATCCGGAAGATCGCCGGCTACGTCGACCAAGCCAAAGGACAGGGCTGCGGGTTCGTCGCGTTCGGCGAGGCGTTGGCGCCGGGCTACCCGTTCTGGCTCGAACGCACCGACGGCGCGCGTTTCAATTCCGCGCGCCAGAAAGAGATCCACGCCCACTACGTCGACCAGGCGGTGAGCATCGAGGACGGCCACCTCGCGCCCATCTGCGAGGCCGCCGCCCGCCACCGCGTCGCGGTGCAGATGGGCTGCATCGAGCGGCCGTTCGAGCGCGGCGGGCACAGCCTGTATTGCGCCAGCGTGTTCATCGACGCCGAGGGCCGAGTGCGCAACGTGCACCGCAAGCTGGTGCCCACGTATGAGGAGCGCCTGAGTTGGGCGCATGGCGACGGCCACGGGCTTCGCGTGCACCCGGTGGGCCCGTTCCACGTGGGCAGCCTCAACTGCTGGGAGAACTGGATGCCGCTGCCCCGCGCCGCGCTCTACGCCCAGGGCGAGGACCTGCATGTCGCGCTGTGGCCGGGCGGCATGCACAACACGCACGACACCACGCGTTTCATCGCCAAGGAGGGACGCTGCTTCGCGATCTCGGTCTGCGGCCTGATGCGTGCATCCGACTTCCAGGAAGGCACGCCACACCTGGACGCCATGCGGGCCGATGGCGCGGAATTCCTGGCCAACGGGGGCTCATGCCTGGCCGGGCCGGACGGCGAATGGATCATCCCGCCCCTGGCCGGAGAGGAACGCCTGATGGTCGCCCCCCTTGATTCCGCTTTCGTGCGCCGGGAACGGCAATGCCTCGATGTGGTGGGCCATTACGCACGGCCGGACGTGTTCCAGCTGGGCGTCGACAGGCGCAGGCAACGCACCGCCCACTTCCACGACGGTCAGCCGGCCGACACTGGGCGCTAACCCGTGGCCGGGGCTGCCCGCCTCGGTCAAGGCACCAGCACCCGGATCTGCATCAGCTGGCGCTGCGCCTGCGAAAGCGAGGTGGTCGACACCACGCCGCGCTGCTCGACCGCTTGCTCGCCGCCGGTGCGGGCGATGGTCACCCATTGGCCCAGCGGCGCCAGCACGGTGGTGGCCGTCTGGCTGCGCGCCTGCGAAGGCATCCCGCCAGCACCCTGGTTCTGGGCCGCCCAGGGGCGGTCGGCCTCCAGGCTGGCGCTGTCGACCTGCACGTCCACCACCGCCGGCTGCTGGCCGCCCGGCCAACGCGGCTGCAGCGTGATCTGGCGACCGGCTTCGAGCCAGACCATGCCTTGCACGACGCCGGGGCCGGCCGCCGAGCCGGTCGAGCCGCGCATGTCCGGCTCGGCCTGCGCCGACTGCACCCAGGTCACGGGAACGCCCTGGCTGACGCGCACGCTGGCGCGGCCGCCGTTCAGAACGCGCAACTGCTGGCTCTGGGTGCGCTGGTCGTCCCGGCGCTGGGTGCCGAGGGTGACGCCGCCAGCCGCGGACATCCCGCCCCCAGTGGTCGAAACCACCTGGCCTTGCGCCGACGCGTGGCCGGCCAGGGCCAGGGATTCGTCCAGTTGCCGCCATTCGATGACCAGGTTGCGCTGCGGCAGCGGCGGGTTCGCCGGCTGCGCCGCCCAGGCCGGCAACGCCGCCGTGAGGATGGGGAGGATGGACAGCGCCATCCCCACCCGTCGCGTCGCCTTCTTGGTGGAACCCATCGCATCACTCCCCGTCCAACGGGACAAAACAAGAGCAAAGAAGCGTAAAGCGCCCGGCCGCGGGTCAACCGCACCGGCGCCGCCGCCGTTGACGAACTGCAGTTTGAACGTTCGCGCCGACCCCCGACGCAGGAGAAACACCATGACCCGCCCTTTGTTCATCCCTTCGATCCGCCTGGCCGGCCCATGGGGGAAAACCATGCTGGCCGGAGGCCTTCTGCTGGCGGGCTGGTCGGCTTCGGCCGGCGAGTACGGCACCGTGGTTTCGTCCACGCCGGTCTATACCCAGGTGGCCGTGCCCCAGCAGCAGTGCTATGACGAGCCCCAGGCCGTGGCGCCGCGCAATTCGGGCGCCGGGGCGCTGGCGGGCGCGGTGATCGGCGGGCTGATCGGCAACCAGTTCGGCCGCGGCGGCGGCCGCGTCGCCGCCACCGGCGCGGGGGTGATCGCCGGCGCGGCCATCGGCAACAACATCGAGGGCCAGCCGCCCGGCGGCGTGGCCATGGTGCGGCGCTGCCAGACGGTCACCGGTTATGAATCCCGCGTGACGGCCTACGACGTGGTCTACGACTACCAGGGCCGGCGCTTCAGCAGCCGCATGACCCAGGACCCCGGCGCGCCGGGGTCGGCGATCGCGCTGGACGTGTCGGTGAACCCGGCCGGGGCCCCGCAGGAGCCCTACCCGCCGGTGGCGCCGCCACAGGTGGGCGCGCCGCCCACGGTGCAGTACGGCAACACGGGCGAAGCGACGGCCTATCCGGCCGAGCCGGTCACCACGGTGTATTACACCGAGCCGGTGCGGCCGGTGGTGGTGGCGCCGCCGCCGGTCTATTACGCGCCCCCGCCGCCGGTCTACTACGGCCGGCCCGTCTACCGCGGCGGCACGACGATCTATTTCAGCGGGGATCGGCGCGACGACCGCTGGGACCGCCGCGGGGACGACCGCCGCGGCGACAACCCGCGCTGGGAAGACCGCCGCGGCAACCCGCCGCCACCGCCGGAAGACCGCCGCCGCGCGCCGCCGCCGCCGACGGTCGAAGACATCCGCCGCCAGCGCCACTGAGCGCCGTGGCGCCAGCCGGCCGCGCCGGCTTCAGCGCCCGCGCGGCGGCGGGGCGGGCTGGCCCGGGGCCGCGTCGAGGTGGCCCAGCGGCAAAGCCGCGTTCGACTTGACCGCGCCAAGCGAGAAGCTGGTGTGCAGGTCCTTCACATGCGGCAGCGTCATCAGCACCTCCAGCGCCAGCTGAGAGAAAGCGTCCAGGTCGGTGGTCATCACCTGCAGTTCGAACGTGCCCGAACCGGTGATGTAGTGGCAGGCCACCACTTCAGGCACGCGCCGGATGGCCTCTTCCAGTTCGCGGGTGGATGACGCGGTGTTGCGTTCGGCGTCGATCCGCACGAAGGCCAGCACGCCCAGGCCCACCTTGCGCCGGTCGATCTCGGCCCGGTAGCCGGTGATGTAGCCCTGGCCCTCCAGCCACTTGACCCGCCGCCAGGTGGGCGCGGCCGACAACCCGATCCGCTGGGCCAGCTCGGCATTGGCCAGCCGGGCGTCTTTCTGAAGCTCCCGCAGGATGGCGATGTCGTAGCGGTCCAATCCCGAGCCCTTCTTGTCGCCCGCTTCGACCGCCGCGCCGCTGCCCGCGGGTGCCGGCGGGGTGACTGGTGTTTTCCCTTGTTTAGCCATATTGAGCGCGATTTTGCACCGATTTCACATTCGTGAGCAACGATCTTGCTTTTTACACCTTGTATCCGGCATCAAAAGAAAACACTTCCCCGCTTCAACTCCCTACACTTCTTGCATCTAATTTTTGCTTTCTAGCCGGAGTCAACGCCATGAACGCACCCCTGCCCGAGTCGGTCCGAAAGGCGCTGGAAACCGTTTCCCTCGACGACAAATACAGCCTGGCGAGCGGGCGCGCTTTCATGAGCGGGGTGCAGGCCCTGGTGCGGCTGCCGATGCTGCAGCGCCAGCGCGACGCCGTGGCGGGCCTGAACACCGCCGGCTTCATCAGCGGCTACCGCGGCTCGCCGCTGGGCACTTACGACCAGGCCCTGTGGCAGGCCAAGAAGCACTTGGCGGCGCAGAACATCGTCTTCCAGCCCGGCGTGAACGAGGAACTCGGCGCCACCGCGGTCTGGGGCACCCAGCAGCTCGACCTGTACCCGCAGAGCAAGAAGTTCGACGGCGTCTTCGGCATCTGGTACGGCAAGGGCCCCGGCGTGGACCGCTGCTGCGACGTGTTCAAGCACGCCAACATGGCCGGCACCTCCAAGCACGGCGGCGTGATCGCGATCGCCGGCGACGACCATATTTCCAAGAGTTCCACCGCCGCCCACCAGAGCGACCACATCTTCAAGGCCTGCGGCCTGCCGGTCTTCTTCCCCAGCAACGTGCAAGACATCCTCGACATGGGCCTGCACGCCTTCGCGATGAGCCGCTTCTCCGGCGTGTGGTCGGGCATGAAGACGATCCAGGAGATCGTCGAGTCGGCCAGCAGCGTCTACGTGAACCCCGACCGTGTCGACATCGTGATCCCCGAGGATTTCCCGATGCCCGAAGGCGGCCTGCACATCCGCTGGCCCGACCCGCCGCTGGAGCAGGAAGCCCGGCTGATGAACCACAAGTGGTACGCGGCGCTGGCATATGTCCGCGCCAACAAGCTGAACCACAACGTGGTCGAGGGCCCGAACGACCGCTTCGGCCTCATCGCCAGCGGCAAGGCCTACAACGACACCCGCCAGGCGCTGCACGACCTCGGGCTGGACGACGCCGACTGCCGCAGGCTGGGCATCCGGCTGCACAAGGTCAACGTGGTATGGCCGCTGGAGGCCACCATCACCCGCGACTTCGCCGCCGGGCTGCAGGAGATCCTGGTGGTCGAGGAGAAGCGCCAGGTCATCGAATACCAGCTGAAGGAAGAGCTTTACAACTGGCGGCCCGACGTGCGGCCCAATGTGCTGGGCAAGTTCGACGAGGCTGAGGGCGATGATTCCGGTGGCGAATGGAGCCGCCCCAACCCGAGCCAGAACTGGCTGCTGCGCGCCCAGGCCGACCTCACCCCGGCCATCATCGCCAAGGCCATCGCCAAGCGGCTGAAAAAGCTGGGCGTCGACGCCGACACCGCCACCCGCATGGACGCGCGCATCGCGATGATCGAGGCCAAGGAGCGCAGCCTGCAGGCCGTCGAGGTGACGGGCGCCGACCGCACGCCGTGGTTCTGCAGCGGATGCCCGCACAACACCTCCACCAAGGTGCCCGAGGGCTCGCGCGCGGTGGGCGGCATCGGCTGCCACTACATGGTCACCTGGATGGACCGCAGCACCACCACCTTCAGCCAGATGGGCGGCGAAGGCGTGTCTTGGACGGGCCAGGCGCCGTTCACCACCGACACCCACGTGTTTTCCAACCTCGGCGACGGCACCTACTTCCACAGCGGCCTGCTGGCCATCCGCCAGAGCATCGCCTCGGGCGTGAACATCACCTACAAGATCCTCTACAACGACGCGGTCGCGATGACCGGCGGGCAGCAGGTCGGCGAACGGCCCGAGGGCCACTCGGTGCTGCAGATCATGCAAAGCCTGAAAGCCGAGGGCGTCTCCCGTCTCGTGATCGTCAGCGACGAGCCGCAGAAGTACCAGGGCGTCGGCCTGGTGCCCGGCGTGACGGTGCACCACCGCGACGAGCTCGACGCGCTGCAGCGCGAGTTCCGCGAGGTCAAGGGCACCAGCGCCATCATCTACGACCAGACCTGCGCCACCGAGAAGCGCCGCCGCAGGAAACGCGGCAAGCTGGCCGAGCCCGCCAAGCGGGTGGTCATCAACGAGCTGGTCTGCGAAGGCTGCGGCGACTGCTCGGTGCAGAGCAACTGCCTGAGCGTGGAGCCGCTGGAGACCGAATTCGGCCGCAAGCGCCAGATCAACCAGAACACCTGCAACAAGGACTACTCCTGCGTGAAGGGCTTCTGCCCGAGCTTCGTCACCGTGGAAGGCGGCCAGCTCAAGTCGGCCAAGAAGGCCAAGGCGGAGCGGCCCAACCCCTTCAACCTGCCGCCCATCCCCGAGCCGGTCCTGCCCGTGGCCGAGCAGGCCTGGGGCATCGTCGTGGCGGGCGTCGGCGGCACCGGCGTCATCACCATCGGCCAGCTGCTGGGCATGGCGGCCCACCTGGAGGGCAAGGGCATCATCACCCAGGACGCCGCGGGCCTGGCGCAAAAGGGCGGCGCCACCTGGAGCCACATCCAGATCGCCAACCGCATGGAAGCCATCCACACCACCAAGGTGGGCACCGCCGAGGCCGACCTCATCATCGGCTGCGACCCGCTGGTGGCCGCGAACAAGGCCACGCTGGCGACGATGCGCGCCGGCCGCACCTATGTCGCGCTGAACACGCACGCGACGCCGACGGCCAGCTTCGTCACCAACCCCGACTGGCAGTCGCCCGCCGGCCACTGCGAAGGAGCGGTCGCCTCGGCCGTGGGCCTGGAAGCCGTCGGCCAGGTCAACGCCGACGAACTGGCCACCGCGCTGCTGGGCGACTCGCTCTACGCCAACCCGATGATGCTCGGGTACGCCTGGCAGAAAGGCCGGATCCCGCTGAGCCACAAGGCGCTGATGCGCGCGATCGAGCTCAACAACGTGCAGGTCGACAACAACAAGGCCGCTTTCGAATGGGGCCGCCGCGCGGCGCAGGACCTCGGCGCGGTGCGCAAGGCGGCGCAGCCGGCCCAGGTGGTCCAGTTCGTCAAGAAGGCGGGCGCCGCCAGCCTGGACGACATGGTCCGCCAACGCGTGGACTTCCTCACCGGCTACCAGAACGCCGCCTACGCCGGGCAATACCGGCAGTTCGTCGAGCGCGTGCGCGCCGCCGAGGCGCCGCTGCAGTCCACCCACCTGACCGAGGCCGTCGCCCGCTACCTCTTCAAGCTGATGGCCTACAAGGACGAGTACGAAGTCGCCCGGCTGCACACCGACCCGGCTTTCACCGCCAAGATCGCTTCGCAGTTCGAGGGCGACTACAAGCTGCGGCACCACCTCGCGCCGCCGCTGCTGGCCAAGACGAACGACAAGGGCGAGCTCGTCAAGCGGCCTTTCGGCGCCTGGGTGCGTCCCGCCTTCGCCGTGCTGGCCAGGCTCAAGGGCCTGCGCGGCACCGCCTTCGACCCGTTCGGCAGGACGGAGGAACGCCGGATGGAGCGCGCGCTGATCGAGGACTACCGCCGCGGCATCGAAGAGGTGCTGGGCGGCCTGGACCGCGGCAACCTGCGGCTGGCCGTCGACATCGCGCGCGTTCCGGAGGACATCCGCGGCTATGGCCATGTGAAGGCGCGCCACCTCGAAAAGGCCCGGCCGAAGTGGGACGGCCTGCTGGCGCAGTGGCGGGCGGCCCGCCAACAGAAAGCCGCTTGAGGGGCGGCGCCCGGACACCAAGGCCCGTCGCCCGCGTCGGGCCTTTGTCCTATGGCGCGGCCGATGGCGCCGTGCGAAGATCGCCGCAGGAGACCGCCACCCATGCTGATCAACTGCGTTGCCTACCAGGACGGCCGCAAGCAGGCTGACATCCAGGTCGAGGACATCGGCGACTGGGTGCGGCGCCCCGACTGCTTCGTCTGGGTGGCGCTGCGCGACGCCACCAGCGCCGAGCTGGCCCAGATGCAGCGCGAATTCGGCCTGCACGAGCTGGCGGTGGAAGACGCGCGCAACGGCCACCAGCGGCCCAAGCTCGAGGAGTACGGCGACACGCTCTTCATGGTGATGCACCTGCTGGAGATGGGCGAGGACCGCCAGTTCCGTCTCGGCGAGGTGGCCATCTTCGTCGGCGCCAATTTCGTGCTTTCGGTGCGCAACCGCAGCAGCCACGACTTCCTCGGCGTGAGGCTGCGCTGCGAGCGCGAACCGCACCTGCTGCGCCACGGCGCCGGCTTCGTCTTCTACGCCTTGATCGACGCGGTCGTGGACCGCTACTTCCCGCTGCTCGACCTGATCGAGACGGAACTGGAGGAGATCGAGGAGCAGATCTTCGCCCCCGGCGCGGCCCGTTCGAACATCCAGCGGCTGTACGCCCTCAAGCGCCGCGCCACGGTGCTGAGGCACGCGGTCGCGCCGCTGCTGGAGGTGGCCAGCAAGCTGCACGGCGGCCGGGTGCCCGCGGTGTGCGCCGCCACGCAGGACTACTTCCGCGACGTGCACGACCACCTGGCGCGCATCAACACCGCGATCGACGCGGTGCGCGACACCATCGGCACCGCCATCCAGGTCAACCTGTCGATGGTGACGATCGAGGATTCCGACACCACCAAGCGGCTGGCCGCCTGGGCGGCCATCTTCGGCGTGTCCACCGCGCTGGCGGGCATCTGGGGCATGAACTTCGAGCACATGCCCGAGCTGAAGTGGGCTTACGGCTACCCGATGGCGCTGGCGGCGATCGGCGGCGCGGCGGCCCTGCTCTATTGGCGATTCCGGCGGCTGCGCTGGCTGTGACGCGGGCGCCGCGCCGACTTACGACAGGAACGGGCCCATGGCGGAGACAACCGGAACGAACCGCGTCCACGAGGTGTTCGCCTACCTGCGCGTGCGCGACGCCGCCGCGGCGATGCGCTTCTACGCCGAAGCTTTCGGCGCGACCGAGAAGTTCCGGCTCACCGAGCCCTCGGGCCGCATCGGCCACGCGGAAATGCAGTTGGGCCCGGCGGTGCTGATGCTGTCGGACCCGTTCCCGGAGTACGGCCTGGCGGCGCCGCCGGGCGACAGCGACATCGGCTGCTCGGTGCACCTGCACGTCGACGATGCCGACGCGCTGGCCGCCCGCGCCGTGGCCGCCGGCGCCACGTTGCTGATGCCGCCCGCCGACCATTTCTATGGCGAACGCAGCTGCCGCCTGCGCGACCCGTTCGGCCACACCTGGCTGATCGGGCATGAGATCGAAAAGGTCACGCCGCAGGAGATGCAGCGGCGCTACGACAAGCTGTTCGAGTGACGGGCCGGCCTGGTGGTTTGGAGCAAGGGTTCGTTGAAGCAATCGCCCGATGTGCGGGTAAGCGCTGCGAGCGGTGGTATGGCGCGCTCGCGCTGCGAAGGGAACCGGATGCCCTGCTCCGTTCATGTCCCCCGCGGGGCTTCGCCCCGCTCCTCCTAATACTTCACTGCGCAGGGCATCCGGTTCCCTTCGCAGCGCTCCGGGACCATCGACGGTTGTTGAATCTGTCGGCATGTCACACTGGTTCTTCGCGAGGGACAGGGGCCAGGGGCGCAGTGAAGTATTAGGGGGAGCGGGCGAAGCCCGCGGAGGACATGAACGGAGCCCCTGGCCCCTGTCCCTCGCGACGCGCCTCTCTGCAAGAAAAAAAGGGGAAGTCCATGCCTCAACGGACTTCCACCGGCACGCTAGTTGGCCGAAGGCCCCGGCTGGCTGTGGCGGCTGTAGCGGCACTTGTCGCCGCTGGCGGGGCGCTCCACCGTGACGGCGTGCAGCGCGGGCACCTGCGGCTGCAGCTCGCGGTAGATGTAGTGGCAGAGGTTTTCGAGCGTGGGGATGCCCAGGCCGGGCACCTCGTCGAGGAAGTGGTGGTCGAGCCGCTCGCGCACCTGGTTGATCGCGGCGCGCAGGTGGGCCAGGTCGACCAGCATGCCGGTGGCGGGGTCGACCTCGCCCCGCACGAAGACCTCGGCATGGTAGGTGTGGCCGTGGATGCGACGGCTGCCTTCGGCCTCGACCTTACGGCGCAGGGTGTGGGCCGACTCGAAATAGAAACGCTGACTCAACTCGCAGAACATCTTGCCTATCCTGTGCGCGCCGGGCGCGCCCATCGATCAAAAAGGCGCGACGGCCGGGCCGCGCGCCTTGGTTGGCGGGGGCGCCGGGCGGCGCCCTTCCACCGTCAACGAATGCCGATCACCTTGTGCGTCTGCACGCTCAGGCGCCACTGGGGGTGGGCCTGGCAATACGCGATGGCGGCCCGCGTATTGTCTCGCTGATTGGGCCCGTCCATCGGCTGCAGGAAAAAGCGCTCGAAGCCGTAGCCGGCGACTTCCGCGGGGTCCAGCCCTTCCTGTGGATAGACCAGTTTGAGTTCCTGCCCCTGCCTCACGACCACTTCGTTGCCGGCCTTGGGGCTGACGCAGAGCCAGTCGATGCCCGGGGGCGCGGGCACGGTGCCGTTGGTTTCGACCGCCACTTCGAAGCCCAGGTCGTGCAGCGCTTCGATGAGCGGGGCGTCGACTTGCAGCAGCGGCTCGCCGCCCGTCAGCACCACGCAGCGGCGCTGGCGCTCGACCGGCAGCGGCATCTCGGGCCAGTGCGAAGCGATGGCCCGGGCGAGCGCCCGCGCGTCGCGGAACTTGCCGCCGCCGGTGCCGTCGGTTCCGACGAAATCGGTGTCGCAGAAGCGGCAGGCGGCGGTGGCGCGGTCGGCTTCGCGGCCGCTCCAGAGGTTGCAGCCGGCGAAGCGGCAGAACACCGCCGCGCGGCCGGCCTGCCCGCCCTCGCCCTGCAGGGTATGGAAGATCTCCTTGACGCTGTAGCTCACGCCAGCCCCAGCGGATCGGTGCCCGGCCAGGCCCTCGGCCCGCGCAGGAAAGCCTCGTACCCCTTGGCGCGCAGGTCGCAGGCCGGGCACTGGCCGCAGCCGTGGCCCCAGGCGTGGCGGTGCAGGCGGTCGCCGAGGTAGCAGGTGTGGGTGTGCTCGACGATCAGGTCGGTGAGCGGCTGGCCGCCCAGCGCGTGTGACAGGGCCCAGGTCTGGCCTTTGTCGAGCCACATCAGCGGTGTCTCGATGGTCATCGGCGAGTCCAGGCCGAGGCTGATGGCCACCTGCAGCGCCTTCAACGTGTTGTCGCGGCAATCGGGGTAGCCGGAGAAATCGGTCTCGCACATGCCGCCCACCAGCACGCCGAGCGAGCGGCGGTAGGCCACCGTGGCGGCGAAGTTCAGGAAGAGCAGGTTGCGGCCGGGCACGAAGGTGTTGGGCAGGCCGCCTTCTTTCATCTCGATCGCGCGGTCGTCGGTGAGCGCGGTGTCGGAGATCTGGCCGAGCAGCGACAGGTCGAGCAGGTGGTCGGGGCCGAGCCGGTTGGACCAGTCCCGGAAGCGCTGGCGAAGCTCGGCGCGCACGACGGGCCGGCATTCCAGCTCGACCGCGTGGCGCTGGCCGTAGTCGAAACCGATGGTCTCCACATATTGGTAGCGCGACAGCGCCCAGGCCAGGCAGACGGTGGAGTCCTGGCCGCCGGAGAACAGCACCAGCGCGCGTTGGGGCAGGAGGGGTTGCTGCAGCATCGTGTCGCCTTCGGTCGCCGGGTTCAGACGGATTTGGCCAGCAACTCGAAGTGCTCCACCACCGGCGGCACCGCGAAGAAAGGGCCGACGATGGCGCGCCACGCGGGGAACAGCGGCCCCTGGCGGAAGTCGACGGTGTGGTTTTCGAGCGTTTCCCAATAGACCATCAACAAGTAGCGCTCGGGGGATTCCACGCCTTTGTTGACCTTGAAACCGCGGAAGCCGGGCGACCGCGACAGCACGGTCCGCAGGCCGCGCTGGATCGCCTCGTCGAAAGCGGACTGTTGGCCGGGGGCGATGCGGATGTCGGCGACTTCGAGGATCATGGTACGGAGCTGGGCGGCGCGTCGGGGAATCCACGATTGTCGCCTCGAAGGCCCCGTCCGTGGTGGGCAGGGTGCGACCTGCGGCACGGCCAGAGGGGTTTAAGGGCGATCAACCCCAGAGGTCCAGCGGCGGGTCCGCGGCGACGCCGCGCAGGATGTCTCCGCGCGAGACGAAACCGATGACGCCACCGGCGTCGTCGGCCACCGGCAGGCCGGGCAACTGCCAATCCAGCAAGGCCTGGGCCACCCGGCGCAGCTCGGTGCCCGCGCTGACGCTCGGCACGGGCGTGACCATCAGCTCGGCCACCGTTTTGCGCCACACCGCCAGCCATTCGGCGGGCGAATTGGCCGGGTGGGGCAAGGTCGAGGGCTTGATAAGGTCGACCCGCAGCAGCAGCCCGACAAGCACGCCCCGGGCATTGAGCACCGGGGCCTGGGCATGGCCCCGCTCGGCCAGGGCTTCCCAGGCTTCGGCCACGGGTGTGTCGTCGCGCAATGTCATGACGTCGGCGCTCATCACATCGCCGACCAGCTCCAACCGGTGCCGCGGCAGCCCGCCGGCCTGGGTGTTCGCATAAGCCACCATGGCTTGGGCCGAAGAGGACGGACCGCCCGGATGCCCACCGCTCAAATGGACGAAATCTTCATCCGTGAGCGCCCGCTTTCCGGACAAACCTCGGCCCGTGATGGGCCGGATGCGTGCAGCAGGATCCACTGCGGCGACGTCGCGCAGCTGTTCCAGGGTGCCGCTGGTCACGCGGCCAGAGACGCTGTACACGGAGAACATGAGTCAGCATAAACCCGTCAAGATGATTACACCAGCCTGGGAAACAGAATGTGAATCAGCTAAATTGTACAAATCGACGTATCCTGTTCCTATTCAGAATCAACATCGTGAAAACATCTTGAGCCTCGTAGATCCCTGCCGATATCCCAATTAAGTCGCACAGATGGGTCCTCCGCCGGACTCAAGTGCTGGGTTTTCTCTGCCGATAAACAACCGATCACGCTGTTTTCCCCCATGACTGCCGCAGCAACAGCGAAGCCTGCCGAATGAAAGACATCCAACAACTGCCGTTCGTCGACGTGGCTGCCCTGCGGGTGGGCCTGTACGTCTACCTGGAGTTGGGATGGATGTCCCATCCCTTCCCGCTTTCGCATTTCAAGATCGCGACCCAGGAGCAAATCGCCACCATCCAGGGGCTGGGCCTCAAGCGTGTGCGTTGGAGCGAGGCGCAGAGCGACCCGGAAGCCGCGGCCGCATTGACCGGCAAGCCCTTGCCGTCGCCCGGCCCGGGAGCCGACGCGGCGCAAACGCCCGACGCGCAGGCCGAGCCGCGCGAACCGGCCGCGGTGCGCCACCGGCGCGAAGCGCTGTCGCAGCAGCGCGCCAGCCTGATGGTGTGCGAGAAGCAGTTTTCCGAAGCCGCCAGGGAATGCCGCGGCATGAATGAATTGGTCATGACCGCGCCCCGCGAAGCCGGCGAGCGGGCCGTCGCGCTGTCGCGCGCCATGCTGGACAAGATGGTGGGCTCGGGCGACCTGGCGCTGAGGCTGCTCAGCGACGCCTCGGGCGACCGCGCCTCCGCCCATGCGGTGAACGTCGCTTTGCTGTCGCTGCTGCTGGCGCGCAACCTGGGCTGGAGCGAGTCCGACCTGATGGACCTCGGCGTGGGCGCGCTCACCCACGACATCGGCAAGCTGCAGCTGCCCGAGCGCGTGCGCTCCCGGCAGGACCATTTCTCCCCGGCCGAGCAGCGGCTTTATGAAGACCACGTGGCCTACGGCGTGCAGGCCGGCCGCAGCATGGGCCTGGCCTCCGGCGCGTTGATGGTGATCGCCCAGCACCACGAGATGCTGGACGGCACCGGTTTCCCGGTGCGCGCCTTCGACGAGCGCATCAGCCAGGCCGCGCGGCTGGTGGCCATCGTCAACCGCTACGACAACCTCTGCAACCCGCACATGCCTTCGCAGGCGCTGACGCCGCACGAGGCGCTGTCGCTGATGTTCGCGCAGGGCCGGTCGAAGTTCGACAGCCTGCTGCTGAACGCCTTCATCAAGATGATGGGCGTGTACCCGCCGGGCTCGCTGGTTCAGCTCAGCGACGAACGCTTCGCCATGGTGGTGGGCGTGAACGCCAGCCGCCCGCTGAAACCCCGCGTCCTGGCCTACGAACGCAAGGTGCCTCGGGAAGAGGCCCTGATCGTCGACCTGCAGGACCTGGGCGACGTCGCCATCCGCCGCAGCCTCAAGCCCGTCGGGCTTCCGCCGGAAGCCCTGGTGTACCTGTCGCCGCGGCACCGGGTCGCTTACTTTTTCGAGCCCGCGCAGGAGAAAGAAGCGGCATGAGCGACCTTTCAGACCTCCGTTTCGCCGCCAGTGCCGGGCCCGCGGCGCCGGCCTCGCCACCGGCCTTCGCGCTGGCGATGATCGAGGGCCTGGGCGACGCGGTCTGGCTGGTGGACGCCGCCAGCCTGCGCGTGGCCGCCGTCAACGGCGCCGCCTTGAAGATGGGCGGGTGCGGCGTGGACGACCTGGTCGGGCGCGCCATGGCCGAGTTGGCGAGCACGCCGGAAGACGAATGCTTCTGGGCGGAGGTGGCCGCCGGGCGGCACCAGAACCTGGAATCCGAGACCTGGATGCGCGGCGCCGGCGGCGAAGCTTTGCTGCCGGTGGTGCGCCGGATCACCCACCTGGACGGCGGCTTCTACATGGTGGTGATGCGCGACCGCAGCGAAGCGCTGCGCGTCGAGGACGAGCTGGAGCTGCGCATCGCCGAACTGGCGGCGACGTTGGAATCGACCGCAGACGGCATCCTCGTGCTCGACCTGTCCAGCCGCATCCGCAACTTCAACCAGAAGTTCTCGCAGCTGTGGGACGTGCCCGGCGAACTGCTGGCGCGCCGCGACGACGAGGCGGTGTTCGACTGGATGCGCAAGAGCGTGGCCGAGCCGCAGGTCTACCAGCGGCGCCTGGCGGCGATCGACGCCGACGCGCACCTGGAGGCCAGCGACGTGGTGCAGCTGAAGAACGGCCGCGTGCTGGAGCGCGTCACGCTGCCGCAGAACGCCCGCGGCTGCCCGATCGGCCGGGTGTTCTCCTTCCGCGACATCACCGAGCAGGTGGAGGCTTCGCGGCGCATCGACACGCTGTCGCACACCGATTCCCTCACCGGCCTGCCGAACCTGCGCGTGCTGCACGACCGCGTCGACTTCGCGCTGGCGATGGCGCAGCGGGACGGCACGCCGTTCGCGCTGCTGTTCGTCAACCTGGACCGCTTCAACCACGTCAACGAGACCCTGGGCCACGGCTTCGGCGACCGCGTGCTGTTCGAGGCCGCCGACCGCCTCAAGGGCTGCCTGCGCCAGGTGGACACCGTGGCGCGGCTGGGCGGCGACGAATTCGTGCTGCTCGTGCACCAGGCCGACGCCGGCGGCGCGGCGGTGGCGGCGCGGCGCACCATCGAGGCCATGCAGGTGCCCTTCAACCTGGAAGGCATGAGCTTCAACGTCACCTGCAGCATCGGCATCGCGCTGTACCCGAACGACGGCCGCAGCATGGACGAGCTGCTGCGCCACGCCGACATCTCCATGCACGAGGCCAAGGCGGCCGGCCGGGGCAACTTCCGCTTCCACCGCCACCAGCCCAGGAGCGACGACGGCGGCGCCCGCCTGACCCGGCTCAAGCTCGACCACGCGATGCGCCAGGCCTTGGCCATGGGCCGCTTCCGGCTGCACTACCAGCCGCAGATCGACATGGAGAGCGGCGAGGTCGTCGGCGCCGAGGCGCTCATCCGCTGGAACGACCCCGACCTGGGGCCGGTCTCGCCCGCCGACTTCATCCCCGTGGCAGAGGAGACCGGCTTCATCGTCGCCATCGGCGACTGGGTGATGCGGGAAGCCGTCGGCCAGGCGGCGCGCTGGTACCGGGAGGGCAAGCGCATCAACGTGTCGGTGAACGTGTCCGCGCTTCAGTTCCAGCAGCCCGAATTCGTCGAGGAGGTCAAGCGCAACCTGGCGCGCCACGACCTGCCGGCCGAAATGCTCGAACTGGAGTTGACCGAATCCATCCTGATCCAGAACGCCGAAGAGGCGCTGCAACGCCTGGGCGAGCTGGCGGACCTGGGCGTGAAGCTGGCGATCGACGACTTCGGCACCGGCTACTCCAGCCTGGGCTACCTCAAGCGCTTCCCGATCGGGCGGCTGAAGATCGACCGCAGCTTCGTGCGCGGCCTGCCCAGCGACGAAAGCGACTCGGGCATCGTCAACGCCATCGTCAACCTCGGCCGGGCGCTGCACCTGCAGATCGTCGCCGAAGGCGTGGAGACCGAGGCGCAGCGGCTGTTCCTGCAGTCGCTCGGCTGCGGCCAATACCAGGGCTTCCTGTTCGCGCCCGCGCTGGACGCCACGATGTTCGAAGCGCGCATGGCCGCCAACGCCTCGCGCGACACCGCGCACCCGCCGGTGCGGCTGGTCAGCGGCTGAGCCGCGGACGTTTGCCGCCCGCCGGTTTTCCGGCCGGCGCCCCTCCCCCTCCCTTCTTCGCGGCCGGCTTGCGCCTCGGCGCCGGCTGCTCCAGCACCGCGCGGGCACCGGCCTCGAGCGCCTCGCCGACCCGGTCGAGCAGGGCCGCGCGCCCGGAGGATGCCGCCCCGTCCGGCCCGAGCTTCCACTGGTGCCAGTAGAGCGCCACGTCGAGCGTGCACTCGGGCATGACGCGCACCAGGCTGCCGTCGTGCAATTGCCGCCGCACCTGGATCAGGGGCGCCATGCCCAGGCCCCAGCCCATCGACGCCGCCTGCACGAAGGCTTCCGACGACGGGACAAACACCTGGCGCAGCCGCGGAGCGCGCACGCCGAAGGCCTTGGACACCCACTGGTGCTGCATGTCGTCCTTGCGGTTGAAGATGAGGAAGGGCAGCTGCGCCAGGTGGCCGCGGTTCAGGCCCTGGGGAAGTTTCCCGGCGACGAAGGCGGGGCTGGCGACGGCGCCGTAGCGCATCACGCCCAGCAGGCTCGCGCGGCAGCCGCGCGAAGCCTCGGCCACGGTGCTGACGCAGCCGAGCACCTCGCCCTCGCGCAGCCAGCCGTGGGTGAAATCCTGGTCGTCGACCAACAGTTCGAGCGGGGCGCCCGCCTGCACCAGGCCGTCGAGCGCGGGCAGCACCCAGGTGGCGAGGCTGTCGGCGTTGACGGCGATCGGCAACCGGTCCTGGCCGAGCGCGGCCTCGGCGTCCAGCTCCTGGGCCAGGTCGGTGCGCAGCGCCTGCAGCTGGCGCGCATAGCGCAGCAGCACCTTGCCCGGCTCGGTCAGGCGCAGCGGCCGCGCGCGCACCACCAGCGGCCGGCCCAACTGGCCCTCCAGCGCGCGCAGCCGCTGCGACACCGCCGACTGCGTGACCGCCAGCCGCCGCGCCGCGCGCTCGAAGCTGCCTTCGTCGACGAGCGCGGCCAGGCAGTCGAGCGCGGCGGGGTCGAGGTCTTTCATGCTGGGCCTGTGCCGTGGGGAGGTGATCCCACGATATTAGTCGTCCTAATGTTCCGTGAGAAAGATGAATGAAGCTTCACGTGGGGCAGGGGCCCGAACACAATCGCGCCACCATGACGAACGCCGCCCTGACTGCCACCTCTTCCACCGCCTTCCTGCAGGGCTTCCTGATGACCGCCGGCCTGATCATCGCCATCGGCGCGCAGAACGCGCTGGTGCTGCGGCAGGGCCTGATGCGCCAGCACATCGGCCCGGTGGTGGCGATGTGCACGCTGTCGGACTGGCTGCTGATCGCGCTGGGCGTCTTCGGGATGGGCTCGGTGGTGCAGTCGTCGCCGATGCTGCTGGAAGCCTTCCGCTGGGGCGGCGTCCTTTTCCTGCTGGCTTACGGCTTCCTGGCCGCCCAGCGCGCATGGCGCGGCGGCGGCGCTTCGCTCCGGCCGGCCGGCGCGCCGTCGTCGCTGGCCGCCACGCTGGGCAGCGCGCTCGCGCTGACCTACCTGAACCCGCACGTCTACCTGGACACCGTGGTGCTGCTCGGCACGGTGGGCGCGCAGCAGGG
This sequence comes from uncultured Burkholderiales bacterium, assembly GCA_966211815.1. Taxonomy (GTDB): domain Bacteria; phylum Pseudomonadota; class Gammaproteobacteria; order Burkholderiales; family Burkholderiaceae_C; genus JANPCX01. Next base: position 2,169 of record CBIHOD010000033.1, on the reverse strand, counting down.
CGCTGCGCGGCCGGCGTTCACCGTCGGCGCCGGGCTGGCGTCGATGCTGTGGTTCTCGGCCCTGGGCTACGGCGCCGCGGCCGCCTCGCGCTGGCTGGCGCGGCCGGCGGTGTGGCGGGCGATCGACGCCAGCGTGGCGCTGGTGATGTGGACGGTCGCCAGCCAGCTGGCGCTGCGGCCCATCGCGGCGTGACGGTCCGGCGCCGCGGCGCCGGTGCCGGCGGCCACCCGCCTCACCATTTGTCGGCCACGTAGCGGTTGCCCGCGGCCTTGTAGCGGTCCACGGCTTTCTTCAGGTCGGCCTGCTCCTCGCAGCCCGACTTGCACACCTGGCCCAGCGAAGCAAGCCGCTGCTCGGCGGCGGCGAGGTCGCCCTTCATCAGGTAAAGCTCGCCGGAGTATTCGAGCGCGCCGCGGTGCCGCGGGTCGATGCGCAGCGCCTCGTCGTAGTACTTCTCGGCGGCGGCCAGGTCGGGGGTGGCGCCTTTGCGCAGGCTGTAGCCCATGAGGTTGTTCCAGTCGGCGCTGCCGGTGTCGTTGAGCTTGCGCAGCTCGGCCAGGGCGGCGGGCCATTGCCTGGCGGCGATCTGGGCGCGCGCGGCAGCCAGCTTGTCGGGCGCGGCCGCCGGGGCGGGCGCGGTGTCGGCGGCGAAGGCCTGCGTGGCGGCGGCCAGGCTCAGGATGGCGAGGAATTTCTGGGTGCGGCTTGTTGTCATGGCGTCTCTCCTGGGTGTGGATGGATGGATGGAAAGCGGCGTGGATTCCCGACGCTCCCCAGCACTTACGGCACGGCCCGCGGAACGGACGCATCCGCGCCCGGAAAAATCACCAGAGCTTGACGCAGTGGCCCGAGAGCACGAAATCGCCGCCCGGTTTGTCGCCCGCCCGGGCGGGGGCGGCTTCGAAACTCACCGCCAGCCGCGAAACCTTGGAGAACAGTGTCTCTGAGGTGTCGTCCAAAGCCAGGGTGGCCGAACCGGAGGCGGGCACGACAGCCACCGGGAACGGGGCGCCACCGTCCTGCGGCAGGGCCCAAAGCTGCGCCACGCGGCCTGCCGGCACGTCCACCGGCCGCAACAGCTTCACGGTGAGCTGCCTGCCTTGGCGGCGCGAACTGGCCAGCATGGCGGCCTGGCCGGAAGCGTCGGTCAGCAAGCCGACATAGCTGGCGGGCAGGCCGTCGGTCTTCGGTTCCAGGCCGATCAGCCCGGGCTGCACGCTCAGCACCGCCAAGCACATCGCCGCACCCGCCAGGGCGCCGCCGAGCGACCGCGGCGACCACAGCGCTCGCAGCCCCGCCCGCCAGCCGCCGGGCGAGGGGCCGCTGGCGCCGATGCGCCGTTGGAGGCCTTGCCACACCGCGGGCCGCGGCTGCATGGCGGGCGCGCCGGCTTCGAGCAGCGCCAGCCGCTCCTGCCATACGCCCACCGCCACGCGCGCCGCCGCGCTGTGCTGCAGCACCCGCTCGAAGCGCCGGCGCGCCGGGCCGGTCAGCGTGCCCAGCGCGTATTCGCGGGCCAGCCGGTCGAGCCGTTCGGGCAACAGGTAGTTCATGCGCCGTGCACCCCCGCCGCCTTCAGGCAGCCCTTGAATTTGTCGAGGCCGCGCCGAACCCAGGCCTTGGCGGTGCCCAGCGGGACGCTCAGGGCCTCGGCGATGTCGGGGTGAGCCAGGCCGCGGTAGTAGGCCAGCGCCAGGGCTTGGCGCTGCTGGGGCGACAGGCTGGCCATGCAGGCGTCGATGCGTGCGCGGGCAAGGCTGGCGTCGAGCCACTGCGAAGGCTCGAGCGCGGCGTCGCCCGCGACCTCGGGCGTGTCATCGTCCAGCGGCTCGGTGCGCTCGGCTTCGGTCTTGCCGGCGCGCAACGCGTCGATCGCCTGGTTGCGCACGATGTTGATCAGCCAGGTCATCGGCTGGGCCACGGAAGGGCTGTAGCTGGCGGCGTGGTGCCAGATTTTCATGAAGGCGTCCTGCAGCACCTCTTCGGCGCGGTCGGTGTTCCGGGATATACGGAACGCGACCCCCAGCAGATGCGCGCAGGTCAGGCGGTAGAGCCGCTCGAAAGCGGCGCGGTCCCGCAGCGCGGTGCGGGCCACCAGCCGCGCCAGGTCGGATTCCTGTTACACAGCAAAGCGGGCCCGACACGACAGCGCCCGGGCGCGGGTCCGC
>CBIHOD010000032.1:0-43694 GCA_966211815.1 uncultured Burkholderiales bacterium | reverse complement strand
TGTGGTCGGCGTCGATGTTGGTCACCACCGCCATCACCGGCAGCAGGTTCAGGAAGGACGCGTCGGATTCGTCGGCCTCCACCACGATGTAGTCGCCCGAGCCCAGGCGCGAATTGGCCCCGGCCGCGTTGAGGCGCCCGCCGATCACGAAGGTGGGGTCCACGCCCGCCTCGGCCAGCACGCTGGTGACCAGGCTGGTGGTGGTGGTCTTGCCGTGGGTGCCGGCGATGGCGATGCCCTGTTTCAGGCGCATCAACTCGGCGAGCATGACGGCGCGCGGCACCACGGGGATGCGCTTGGCACGGGCGGCGATCACTTCGGGGTTGCTCGGTTGCACGGCGGTGGAAGTCACCACCGCCTCGGCGCCGGCGATGTTCGCCGCGTCATGGCCCACCGAGACGCCGATGCCGACGGCCTTGAGCCGCTGCAGCGTGGCGCTGTTGTGCTGGTCCGAGCCCGACACGGCGTAGCCGAGGTTGTGCAGGATCTCGGCGATGCCGCTCATGCCGGCGCCGCCGACGCCGACGAAGTGGATGCGTTTGACGGCGTGTTTCATGCGCTGGCCCTCCGGGCGGCCACGGTGCGATTCGTCGGCATGCCCGAGCCCGCGACGAAGTGGATCCGTTCGACGGCGTGTTTCATGCGGCCACCACCAATCTTTCAAGTTCATCGGCCACGCGGCCGGCCGCCCGGGGCCTGGCCAGCGCGCGCGCCTTGCCGGCCATGGCGAGCAGGGCATCGCGCGTCAGGCCGGAAAGCAGGTCCGCCAGGCGGCGCGGCGTCATCTCGGCCTGCGGCAAGTGCAGCCCGGCACCGTGGGAAGCCAGCCACGACGCGTTGTCGCGCTGGTGGCTCGTGGTGCTGACCACCAGCGGCACCAGGATGCTGGCCACGCCGGCGGCGCAGAGTTCGCTGACGGTGATGGCGCCGGCGCGGCAGAGGATCACGTCGCAGTCCGCCAGGCGCGCCGCCATGTCGTCGATGAAAGGCAGCACCTCGGCCTCGACCCGGGCGGCGGCATAGGCGGCGCGCACCGCGTCCGCGGCGGCCGCGCCCGTCTGGTGGGTGACCCGCGGCCGCCGGCCTTCGGCGATCAGCGCCAGCGCGGCGGGCACGGCATCGTTCAATGCCTTGGCGCCCAGGCTGCCGCCCACCACCAGCACGCGCAGCGGGCCGCCTCGGCCCTGGAAGCGGGCCCGGGGCTCGGGCAGGGCTTCGATCTCGGCGCGCACCGGGTTGCCGGTGACCACGCCGAGCCGGGTCTTGGCGGCCGCGGCGCCGTCGAAGCCGAAGGCCACCTTGTCGGCCACCGGCATCAGGCTGCGGTTGCTCATCAAGAGGGCCGCGTCGGCGTTGACCAGCACGAGCGGCTTGCCCAGCAGCGCCGCCATCCAGCCCCCGGGGAAGCACACATAGCCGCCCATGCCCAGCACCGCGTCGGCGCGGCGGCGGCGGATGATGCCGAGGCAGCGCCAGAAAGCGCCGAGCAGCCGCAGCCCGCCGGTGGCGGTGTGGAGCAGGCCCTTGCCGCGAAGGCCGCTGAAGGCGATGGTGTCCAGCGGGATGCCCGACGGCGGCACGAGCTTGTTCTCCATGCCGTGGGTGGTGCCGAGCCAGCTCACGGTCCAGCCGCGCGACTGCATCTCCTTCGCGACCGCCAGGCCGGGGATGATGTGGCCGCCGGTGCCGGCGGCCATGATCAGCAGGTGCTTGGCGCGCGCGGTCATGCGGCAGCCCCCAGCCGTTCCATCGCCCCAACTGGCACCTTGCGGACCGACCCAACTTCCACAGTTCGGGCTGACCCTTCGACAAGCTCAGGAGTAGACGCAAGGCTGCGCCTTGTCGAAGCCTGCGCGTGCATCCAAATTCCGTTCGGGTTGAGCCTGTCGAAGCCTTGTCGGCGGTCAGCCGGTGCCTGAATACCGGTGCGATGCATCCGGTCAGTGCGAATCTCCACCAGGGCTTCGACAGGCTCAGCCCGAAGGGGCCGGAGAGGCACGCAAGGCTTCGACAGGCTCAGCCCGAACGGAGAGTGGAAGTTCAACCCGAATAGCGAGGAAAGCCCGACCGGATGGCAGGAGGAAATGCAGGCGTGCAACTGGTTCATGCCCGACCTCCCCGCATGAGTTGTCTGTTTTCAATATCGATCCGCAACACGATGGCCAAGGCCACCATGTTCATCACGATGGCTGAGCCCCCGAAGCTCATCAGGGGCAGGGTGAGCCCTTTGGTCGGCAGCACGCCCAGGTTCACGCCCATGTTGATGAAAGCCTGGCCGCCCATCCACACGCCCACGCCCTGGGCGGACAGGCCGGCGAAGACGCGGTCCAGCGCGATGGCCTGGCGGCCGATGTGGAACACCCGCCTCGCCAGCAGGAAGAAGGCGAAGATCACGCAGGCCACGCCGACGAAGCCGAGCTCCTCGCCGATGACGGCGAGCAGGAAGTCGGTGTGCGCCTCGGGCAGGTAGTGCAGCTTCTCGACGCTGCCGCCCAGGCCCTGGCCGAAGAGTTCGCCGCGGCCGAAAGCGATCAGCGAATGCGACAGCTGGTAGGCCTTGCCCAGGGTGTACTTCTCGTCCCAGGGGTTCAGGTAGGCGAAGATGCGCTCGCGCCGCCAGGGGCTCAGCGTGATCATCAGCGTGAAGGCGCTCACCAGCACCGAAGTGATGAGCAGGAACATGCGGCCGTTGACGCCGCCGAGGAAGAGGATGCCCATCGCGATCGTGGCGATCACGAGGAAGGCGCCCATGTCGGGCTGGGCCAGCAGCAGCAGGCCCACGACGGCCACCGACACCGCCATCGGCAGCACCGCCTGCAGGAAGTTCTCCTTCACCTCCATCTTGCGCACCATGTAGCCGGCGGCGTAGAGCGCGATCGCCAGTTTGGCCAGCTCGGACGGCTGGAAGTTCATCACGCCGATCGGGATCCAGCGGCGCGCCCCGTTCACGCCCTTGCCGACCCCCGGGATGAGCACCGCCACCATCAGCACCAGCGAAAAGACGAAAAGCCAGGGCGAGAAGCGCTCCCACACCGCCACCGGCACCTGCACCACCACCACGGCGATCAAGGTGGCGATGACGATGGACAGCACGTGGCGCGACAGGAAATGCGTCGCCTCGTAGCGCGAGAAGCGCGGGTTGTCGGGCAGCGCCACCGAGGCGCTGTAGACCATGACCAGCCCGAGGGCCAGCAGCGCCAGGACCAGGCAGACCAGGGTCTGGTCGAAACCGGACACGCGGGTGGGCGCGGCGTTGCCGACGCTGACCCAGTCGCGGATCGGCACCGGCGTGGCACCCGCCTTGCCCGCGCGGCGCGCCGCCCAGCGCTCGCGCAGCGCCGTGAATCCCAGGGCCCGGCCGAGGCTCAGGTTCATGCGAGCCCCCGTTCTTGCGCGATCTCTTCCACCGCGGCCACGAAGACTTCGGCGCGGTGGGCGTAGTTGCGGAACATGTCGAGGCTGGCGCAGGCGGGGCTGAGCAGGACCGCGTCGCCCGGTTGGGCGACGTCGAAGGCCCAGCGCGTGGCGGCTTCGAGGGTTTCGTGGCGCTGCACCGTCACGCCCGATACCTGCAGCGCGGCCTCCACCGCCGGCGCGTCGCGGCCGATGGTGGCCACCGCGCGGGCGTGGCGCTGCACGGGTTCGACCAGCGGGCCGAAATCCTGGCCCTTGCCGTCACCGCCGAGGATGGCGACCAATTTCGCCGGCGCGCGGTCCAGGCCCAGGCCGAGGACGGCGGCCACGGTGGCGCCCACGTTGGTGCCTTTGCTGTCGTCGAAGGCGTCGACGCCGTCGATCGTGGCCACGTACTCGACGCGGTGCGGCTCGCCGCCGTATTCGCGCAGGCCGTGCAGCATCGGCGCCAGCGGGCAGCCGATGGCGGTGGCCAGCGCCAGGGCGGCCAGCGCGTTGGCGGCGTTGTGGCGGCCGCGCAAGCGCAACGCGTCGGCGGGCATCAGGCGCTGGATGATGAGGTCTTCCTCTTGCGCCGCCGCCCCGCGCCTGGGCTTCTTGACGGTCTCGTCGGCCTCCATGGCGCGCACCAGCCAGGCCATGCCGTTCTCGGTGACCAGGCCGTAGTCGCCGGGGTGGGCGGGCGCGTCCAGGCCGAAGCGCACGACCTGGCGCGGCACGAACTTCGGCGCCTTGGCCTTCTTGCCGCCCGCGGCCTCGGGCGGGCGCGGCACGAGCGCTTCCACCGCCGGATCGTCGCGGTTGACGACCATCACCGCGTCCTTGCCGAAGATGCGCGCCTTGGCCTGGGTGTAGGCGGCCATCGTGCCGTGCCAGTCGAGGTGGTCCTGCGTGATGTTCAACACCGCGGCGGCGCTGGGCTCGAAGCCCTTGGCCTCGTCGAGCTGGAAGCTGGACAGCTCCAGCACCCAGACTTCGGGCAGGTGCTCGAACACGGGGCCGGGGGGTGGGGGCGGCACGAGGCCGGGGGGGAGCTGGCCATCGGGGCTGATGGGGGTGTCGTCGGCGGGGCTGGCCGATTCCGTGAGAACCGAAGCCTCCGATTCCGTGCTCGAGCCTTCGGCGGCCGCGGGCCCTTCGACAGGCTCAGGGTGAACGGAAGAGGTGGGCTCAGCGGTATCGGTATCGGTATCGGCGTTGGCGTTGGCGTCAGTGTGGGTGTCAGTGTGGGTGTCGACGTGGGTGTCGGTTTTGGCACCGGCGCTCGTGTCAGCGTCGGATGTAGCGGCAGTTTCAACAGCCTCGATCCCCACCTCCGTTCGGGCTGACCCTTCGACAAGCTCAGGAGTAAACGCAAGGCTGCGCCTTGTCGAAGCCAGCGCGAGTCTCTCCACGCCGTCCGGGCTGAGCTTGTCGAAGCCTTCGGTTTCGACAGGCTGAAGCGCTGAAGGCCCTTCGACAGGCTCAGGGTGAACGGTGGCAGCGGGCTCCAGGTCCAGCGCATCCGACAGCGTCTGCAGCATCGTCGGCCCGATGTTGCCGGCCAGGGCGACGCGTCGGCCGGCCCGCTCGATGAACCGGGCGGCCATGGACACGGTGGTGGTCTTGCCGTTGGTGCCGGTGACGGCGATCACCTTGGGCGCATAGCCGCGGTCCGCCTTCAGGTCGGCCAGCGCGCGCGAGAACAGCTCCAGCTCGCCCAGCACCAGGATGCCGCGGTCGGCCGCCTGGGCCACCGGGCCCTGGATGCGCGCGTCGCCGGGCGCCAGGCCCGGGCTCTTCAAAATGAGCTGGACGCCCTCGACGGCGGCGTCGGTCAACGCGCCGGTGAGCAGGACGGCGCCGGGCAGGCTTTCGGCGAACGCGGCGGCGTGCGGCGGCGCCTCGCGCGAGTCCCAGGCGCGCACGGTCGCGCCGCAGCGCGCGCTCCAGCGCGCCATGGCCAGGCCCGATTCGCCCAAGCCCAGCACCAGCACCGTGAGACCGTTGAGGAACTTCATCGCGTCGTCTTCGCCTTTGCGTTCAGCGCAGCTTCAGGCTCGCCAGGCCCACCAGGCACAGCAGCATCGTGACGATCCAGAATCGCACCACCACCTGCGTCTCCTTCCAGCCGGATTTCTCGAAGTGGTGGTGCAGCGGCGCCATCTTCAGGAGGCGGCGGCCTTCGCCGAATCGCTTCCTGGTGTATTTGAAGTAGCTCACCTGGAGCATGACCGACAGCGCCTCGACCACGAAGATGCCGCCCATGATGGCCAGCAGGATCTCCTGGCGCGTGATGACGGAGATGGTGCCCAGCGCGCCGCCGAGCGACAGCGCGCCGACGTCGCCCATGAACACCTGAGCCGGGTGGGCGTTGAACCACAGGAAGGCCAGGCCCGCGCCGGCCATCGCCGCGCAGAACACCATCAGCTCGCCCGCGCCCGGGATGTGGGGGATGAACAGGTATTTGCTGAACACCGCGTTGCCGGTGACATAGGCGAACACGCCGAGCGCCGAGCCCACCATCACGACCGGCATGATGGCCAGGCCGTCCAGGCCGTCGGTCAGGTTGACCGCGTTGCTCGCGCCGACGATGACCAGGTAGGTGAGGATGATGAAGCCGGCCACGCCCAGCGGGTAGCTCACCGTCTTGAAGAAGGGCACGATCAGGTCGGCCTTGTTCGGCAGCTCTTGCGTGAAGCCGCTGGCGACCCAGTTGATGAACAGTTCGGCCACGCGCGCGTTGGAGGTCTCGGCCACGCTGAAGGCCAGGTAGAAAGCGGCCACCAGGCCGATCAGCGACTGCCAGAAATATTTCTCGCGCGAACGCATGCCTTCCGGGTTCTTCTGCACCACCTTGCGCCAGTCGTCGACCCAGCCGATGGCGCCGAAGCCGAAGGTGACCAGCATGACGATCCAGACGAAGCGGTTGGTCCAATCGAACCACAGCATGGTGCTCAACGCGATGGACAGCAGGATCAGCACGCCGCCCATGGTGGGCGTGCCGCTCTTGACCAGGTGGGTCTGCACGCCGTAGTCGCGCACCGGCTGGCCGATCTTCAGCTCGGTGAGGCGGCGGATCACCGCCGGCCCCAAGGCCAGGCCGATCAGCAGCGCCGTCATCGCCGCCATCACGGCGCGGAAGGTGAGGTACTGGAACACGCGCAAGACGCCCCAGTCGGGGTTCATGCTTTGGAGCCACTGGGCCAGGCTAGGCAGCATCCGCGCCTCCCGTTTCATGAATGTCGCCGCCGGCGCCGGTTTCCCCGGCCCGCAGCAGCGCCTCGACCACGCGTTCCATCTTCATGAAGCGCGATCCCTTGACCACCACCGACGCCGCGGCGGGCGCCTGCGGCAGCGCGGCCAGCAGGTCGTCCACGGCGTCGAAGTGGCGGCCGGCGCTGAAGGCCCGCGTGGCCTCGATGCTGGCGCTGCCGGCGGTCCACAGCGATTCGACGCCCCGGGCGCGGGCATAGGCGCCCACCTCGCGGTGGAAGGCCGGGCCCTGGTCGCCCACCTCGCCCATGTCGCCCAGCACCAGCCAGCGCGGGCCGGGCAGCGCCGCCAGCACGTCGATGGCCGCGCGCACGGAGTCGGGGTTGGCGTTGTAGCTGTCGTCCACCAGGGTGGCGCCGCGGCCGCCGCGCGTGAACTGTTTGAGTTGCGAACGGCCCTTCACGGGTGAGAAGCCTTCGAGGCCGCGCACCACTGCTTCCAGCGGGCAGCCACCGGCGAAAGCGCAGGCCGCGGCGGCCAGCGCGTTCTTCACGTTGTGCAGGCCGGCCACGCGCAGGCGCAACTCGGCCGGGCCGGCCGGGGTGCGCATGTGGACGAACCAGTGCGGGCCGGCACACCTTTCCCGGTCGGATTGGTCTTGGGATTGCGAGGTTTCGGTCACCCCCACACCGTTCGGGCTGAGCTTGTCGAAGCCAGCGCGCATCGCCGCAGCCTGTCCGGGCTGAGCTTGGCGAAGCCCCTGCGGCGCGCCTTGCCCTTCGACAGGCTCAGGGCGAACGGCGGAATGGGGCTCAGGGCGGACGGCGGAGGCAGGGGCCGGTTGAACGGAAGCGGTGACCCACTGCGCCTGCGCGGTGACGTCGGCCTCGCCCTGCAGTGCGAACGTGACCTGGCGGCGCCCACCGGCGAGCTGGCGCCACACCGGCGCGAACTCGTCGTCGGCGGGGAACACCGCGGTGCCCCGCGGGCCCAGCGCCTCGATCGCCGCGCCGTTCTCGCGGGCCACGGCTTCGACGGTCGCCATGAATTCCTGGTGCTCGCGCTGGGCGTTGTTGACCAGGGCCACCGTCGGCGCGGCCATGGCGGCCAGTCCGGCGATCTCGCCCGGATGGTTCATGCCCAGCTCGACGACCGCGGCGCGGTGGTGGCCGCGCAGGCGCAGCAGGGTCAAGGGCACGCCGATGTCGTTGTTGAAATTGCCTTCGGTGGAGAAGGCGCCCTCGCCCACCCAGGCGCGCAGGATGGAGGCGGTCATCTGCGTGACCGTGGTCTTGCCGTTGCTGCCGGCGACGGCGATCACCGGCAGCTCGAACCGGGCGCGCCAGCCCGCGGCCAGGGCGCCGAGCGCCTGCAGCGTGTCCGCCACTTCCAGGCCGGGCAGGCCCGCTTCTGCCAAGCCGCGCTGCGCCAGGGCCGCCGCGGCGCCGCTGGCGGCGGCCTGGCCGAGGAACTCATGGGCGTCGAAGCGCTCACCCTTGAGCGCCACGAACAGGTCGCCGGGCCGCAGGCTGCGGGTGTCGGTGTGCACCCGGCGCAGCGCCACGGCACCGTCGCCTTCGAGCCGGCAGGCCTGGCCCGCCGGCAAACCGGCCTGCAGGAGTCGCCTCGCCTCGTCCAGGGTCATCATCATCGTCGTCGCATCCACGGGAGTCATGCGCCGGCCCCCTGCGACTGCGCGCGGCGCGCCAGCGCGGCCGAGGCCTCGGCGGCATCGGAGAACGGCAGCTTGCGACCCGCCGCTTCCTGCGTGTCTTCATGACCTTTGCCGGCCAGCAGGACGACGTCCCGCGGGCCGGCGTGCAGCACGGCGTGCAGGATGGCTTGCCGGCGGTCTTCGATCAGGGCCGCCGCGGCGGGCTTGGACAGGCCCCGGGCGATCTGCGCCAGGATGGCGCCGGGCGCCTCGTCGCGCGGGTTGTCGCTGGTGAGCACGACATGCCGCGCGCGCCGCTCGGCCACCGCGCCCATCAGCGGGCGCTTGGCCGCGTCGCGGTTGCCGCCGCAGCCGAAGACGCACCAGAGCGCGCCGCCGCGCTGCGCGGCCCAGGGCTGCAGCGCGAGCAGGGCCTTGTCGAGCGCGTCGGGCGTGTGGGCGTAGTCGACCACCACTTCGGGCTGCGGCCCGGCGGCGGCGGGGGCGACCCGCTGCATGCGGCCCGGCACCGGCGTGAGGCCGGCGCAGGCCCGGGCGGCGTCGCGCAGCGGCACGCCGAGGGCGCGCAGCGCGCCGACCACGCCGAGCAGGTTGGAGACGTTGTAGTCGCCGATCAGGCCGGTGCGCGCCGTGACCGGCTCGCCGCCCGCTTCGACCAGCTCGAACGCCAGGCCGCCGTCCGCCTCGCTGCGCACATCGCGCGCCTGCAGCCGCGCCGGCGACGCGCCGCCGGCTTTGGACAGCGTCCACAGGTCCAGGCCAGCGCCGCGCAACCGCCCGGCCAGCGCGGCGCCTCGGGCGTCGTCCACATTCACCGCCGCGGCCTTCAGGCCGGGCCAGGCGAAGAGCGTTTCCTTGGCTTGCCAATAGCGCTCCATGTCGCCGTGGTAGTCGAGGTGGTCCTGGGTGAAGTTGGTGAACACGCCGACGTCGATGGCGGTGCCGTCCAGCCGGTGCTCGGCCAGGCCGATCGACGAGGCTTCGAGCGCGCAGGCTTGGAACCCGCCGCCGGCGAAGCGGCGCAGCGCGTTTTGCAGCGTGACGGGGTCGGGCGTGGTCAGGCCGGTGTATTCGATGGTCGGCTCGGCGCCCGAGCCGCCTTCGGCCCGCGGCGGCTCGCCGACGCCGAGCGTGCCGATGACGCCGCAGCGGCGGCCCAGGGCGGTCAAGGCCTGGGCCGTCCACCAGGCGGTGGACGTCTTGCCGTTGGTGCCGGTGCAGGCCACGATGTCCAGCCGCTCGCTCGGCCGGCCTTCGAACCGCGCGGCCAGCTCGCCGGTGGCCTGCTTCAGGCCGCGCAGGGCCGCGACGGGGGCGGCTTCGCCGAAGGCGAAGGATTCGACACCTTCGGCCTCGACCAGGCAGGCCACCGCGCCGGCGGCGCAGGCGTCGGCGACGAAACGGCGGCCGTCCAACGCGTAGCCCGGCCAGGCGATGAAGGCGCCGCCGGAAGCGACGCGGCGGCTGTCGGTGGCCAGCGCGGTCGCGCCGCGCTCGCGCAGCCAGGCCAGCGCCTCGTCGACGGAAACAAGGATGCGCGCGGCCATCAGAAGCTTTCCTCCACCGCGGGCAGCTGGCGCGACACGATGTGCGGCCGCACCTCGATGTCGGGCGGCACGTTCAGCGTGCGCAACGTCTGCTGCACCACGGCGCTGAAGACGGGGCCGGCCACGGTGCCGCCGAAATACTGGCCGTTGCTCGGTTCGTCCACCATCACCGCCACCACGATGCGCGGGTTGCTGATGGGCGCCAGGCCGACGAACCAGGAGCGGTATTTCTTGTCGGCGTAGCCCTTGCCTTCCTGCTTGTGCGCGGTGCCGGACTTGCCGCCCACCGAATAGCCGATCGTCTGGGCCAACGGCGCGGTGCCGCCGGGGCCGGCGGCCATCTGCAGCATCTTGCGCACCGCGGCGGCGGTCTCGGGCGAGATCACGCGCATGCCGGGCGCGGGCTGGGCCTGCTTCTGCAGCGTCACCGGCATCAGCTCGCCGTCGTGCGCGAACACGGTGTAGGCGCGCGCCAGCTGGAACAGCGAGGCCGACAGGCCGTAGCCGTAGCTCATCGTCGCCTGCTCGATCGGCCGCCAGGTCTTGTAGGGGCGCAGCCGGCCGGTGACGACGCCCGGGAAGGCCAGCTGCGGCTTCTGGCCCAGGCCGATGTGGGTGAACATCTCGTGCATCTCGCGCGGCTGCATCTGCATCGCCATCTTGACCACGCCGACGTTGCTCGACTTCTGGATCACCTCCTCCACGGTCAGGTCGCCGTGCGGGTGGGCGTCGCTGATGGTCGAACCGGTGATGGTCAGGCGCCCGGGCGCGGTGGCGATCACGGTGGACGGCTTGACGCGGCCGGTCTCCATCGCCAGCGAAGCGATGAAGGGCTTCATCGTGGAGCCGGGCTCGAAGGTGTCGGTCAGCGCGCGGTTGCGCAATTGGGCGCCGCTGAGGTTGCGGCGGTCAGAGGGGTTGAAGCTCGGGTAGTTCGCCAGCGCGAGCACCTCGCCGGTCTGGGCGTCCAGCACCACCACGCTGCCGGCCTTGGCCTTGTGCTCGGCCACGGCGTCGCGGATGCGCTGGTAGGCGAAGAACTGCACCTTGGAGTCGATCGACAGCTCGATGTCCCGGCCGTCGACCGGCGAGACGCTCTCGCCGATGTCTTCCACCACGCGGCCGAGGCGGTCCTTGATGACGCGCCGGTTGCCGTTGCGGCCGGCCAGGTCGTTCTGGAAGGCCAGCTCGATGCCCTCCTGGCCCTTCTCCTCGACATTCGTGAAGCCCACCACGTGCGCGGCGGCCTCGCCTTCGGGGTATTTGCGCTTGTACTCGCGCACCTGGTGCACGCCCTTCACGCCGAGCTGGGCCACTTCCTGGGCGACGGCGTCGTCGACCTGGCGGCGCAGCCAGACGAAGTTGGGGCTGTCTTCCAGCCGTTTGTCCAGCTCGGCCGGCGTCATCTCCAGCAGCTTGGCGAGCTGGCGGCGCTGGGCGCGGTCGGCTTCGAAATCCTTGGGGATGGCCCACACCGACGGCGCCGGCACGCTGGAGGCCAGCAGCAGGCCGTTGCGGTCGGTGATGCGGCCGCGGCTGGCCGACAGCTCCAGCGTGCGCGCGTAGCGGATCTCGCCCTGGCGCTGGAAGAAATCCGAGCCCACCACCTGCACGTAGAGCGCCCGGCCGAGCAGGATGCAAAAGCCCAGGCCGATCAGCGCCACCATGAAGCGCGAGCGCCAGGGCGGCGTCTTCGAGGCCAGCAGCGGGCTGCTCGAATAATTGACGCTGCGCACGCTGCCGGCGGAAGCGGCGCCGCCCAGGTCGCGGATGCCGCCGGCGCCTTGCGACGACGAAGGACGCCGGGCCATCAGCGGGCCCTCCCGGGGTCGGCGTCGGCGGCTTCGGCGCCCATGTCGGCGGCCGCGGGCGGCAGCACGGCGCCGCGGATGACGTAGTGGGTGACGGTGGGCGAGGCGCTGCGCATCGCGAGCTTTTCACGCGCGGTCTTCTCGACGCGCAGCGGCGTGGCCTGCGACTGCTGTTCGGTCTTGAGCCGTTCGTAGTCGGTGTCGAGGTGGCGCGCCTCGCCCTGCGCCTTGTCGAGCAGGGTGAACTGGCGCCGGGCTTCGTACGACACCTGCACCAGGTACAGGCTGCTGGCGATCAGCGCCAGCAGCAGGACGACGTTCAGCCGCGTCATGCCGCGCCCCCCTCGTGCGCCAGGCCGGCACCGGTGCGCTCGGCCACGCGCAGGATGGCCGAGCGGGCGCGCGGGTTGGCCCGCACTTCGGCGTCGCCGGGCTTGACCCGGCCGAGCGCCTTCAGCCGCATCGCCTTCTCGGGCGCGAAGGGCGCGCGGCGGTCGAATTCGGCCTTGCTCTCGCGGGCTATGAAGGCTTTGACAATGCGGTCTTCCAGCGAGTGGAAGCTGATCACCGCCAGGCGGCCGCCGGGCAGCAGCAGGTCCAGCGCGGCGCTCAGGCCCTGTTCGAGCTCTTCAAGCTCGGCGTTGACGAAAATCCGAAGCGCCTGAAACGTGCGCGTCGCAGGGTTCTGGCCCGGCTCGCGGGTGCGGACCGCGCGAGCCACGACGTCGGAAAGCTGGCGGGTGGTGCGCACCGGGCTGCCGCCCTCGCGCTGAGCCACAAGCGCCTTTGCAACCTGCACAGCAAACCGTTCTTCCCCGTAATCACGAATCACCTCTGCGATCTGGCGCTCGTCGGCGCGCGCCAGGAAATCCGCGGCGCTCTCGCCGCGGCTGGTGTCCATGCGCATGTCGAGCGGGCCGTCGAAGCGGAAGCTGAAGCCGCGCTCGGGGTTGTCGATCTGCGGCGAGGACACGCCGATGTCCAGGAGCACGCCGTGCACGCGGCCGACGCCCTGCCCGGCCAGCACCTGGGCCATGCGCCCGAAAGCGGTGTGATGAATGGAAAAACGCGGGTCGATGACCCGCGTGTCGCCTGAAGTCGCCGCCCGGATGGCGTCCAGGTCGCGGTCCAGGGCGATCACCCTGCCCCTCCCGCCCAGCCTCCCCAGCAGGGCGCGGCTGTGGCCGCCGCGGCCGTAGGTGCCGTCGACGTAGGTGCCTTGTTCGTCGGTGACGAGGGCGTCCACCGCCTCGTTCAACAAGACGGTGGTGTGCTCGAAAGAAGGGGTGGCCTGCAGCACTGAAGGGCTCAGAAGCTGAAGTCTTTGAGCGCGTCCGGCATCTCGGACTGCATGACGCGCGCTTCATGCTCGGCGTAGCGCGCCGAGTCCCACAGCTCGAAGTGGCTGCCCATGCCGAGCAGCATGACGTCGCGCACCAGGCCAGCCGAGGCGCGCAGCTCGGGCGAGATCAGCACGCGCGAAGAACCGTCGATCTCGACGTCCATCGCGTTGCCCAGGAAGATGCGCTTCCAGCCGCTGGCGGACATCGGCAAGGCGGCGACCTTGTCGCGGAAAGATTCCCAGGCCGGGCGCGGGAAGATCATCAGCGAACCTTCCGGGTGCTTGGTGACGGTCAGTTCGCCCACGCCCATCGCCGCCAGGACTTCGCGGTGCCGCGACGGCATGGCGATGCGCCCCTTGCCGTCGAGGGTCAGTGCCGAAGCCCCTTGAAATACGATGTTTGCCACTCGCTGCCGCCGCTTTTCTCACGCACCCGTCGGTACGTTTTTCACCCGTTTTTTGCCACTGAGACCCACAAAAGTGCACTTTTCTGCACTTTAGCGTATTGGCCTGTCCGCGGTCAACGAAATGTGTAAGAAAAATCAATGAAATCAAGTACTTAGCAAGCTCTTTGAAGCCGATTGCGAAGAGAAAAGCTTTCAAAAACAAGCACTTGAAGACTGCTATGAAAGTATTGGGTGAGCATTAGCAGGAAATATGTATCTGGATTCCTGGCCCTTGCCTGGGCTTCCTGCTCTTGCAATGCGCTTGGAGACTATTCGCACGCCAGGCCAGCGGCATGGGATGCAAGGGGGGCCCCCGTGGGGTTCATGGCAAGCCGCCGTACTCAGCGGCGCCCCTCTCCGGTTTCACTCTGTGCTTGCCGAGAGGCGTGGGCATCGCGTCTTGTCCGAGCCGGGAGACCCGCGGAGAGGCTTCGACAAGCTCAGCCCGAACGGTGTTGGATTGTCCGAACGGTGGCGGGATGTCCGAACGGTGGTGGGTTGTCCGAACGGTGGTGGGTTGTCCGAACGGTGGCGGGTTGTCCGAACGGTGGCGGGTTGTCCGAACGGTGGTGGGCGGTCCAAACGGTGGTGGGTGGCGAGGCCCCCTCCCGTTCACCCTGAGCTTGTCGAAGGGCCCGGTTCACCACCTGCAGTCGAAGCCCGGTAGGCCCGCAAAAAAGGCGTCGACAAGCTCAGCCCGAACGGTGGAAGTGGTCCGAACGGTGGGAGTGGTCCGAACGGTGGGAGTGGTCCGAACAGGGCCAGACGGCGTGAGTCCCCTTTCCGTTCACCCTGAGCTTGTCGAAGGGCTGGGACTACCTCACTTTGTCAAAGGGCCCTGGCCGCCATCGCCACTTGAATGTTCCGGCCTGAGCCCGTCAACTCAGCCCCGTCACCGGCAGCGCCACGCCGTGGATGGCGCGCGCCGCGTCCGACGCCAGGAAGCCGACCACGCCGGCGAGGTCCTGCGGCGAGACCCAACGCGACGGGTCTTCGCCGGGCATCGCGGCGCGGTTGTCGGGCGTGTCGATGATGGACGGCAGCACGCAGTTGACGTTGATGTTCTTCTCGCACAGCTCGGCGGACATCGATTCGGTGAGGCGGATCACCGCCCCCTTGGCCGCGCAATAGGGGCCCATGCGCGGCCGGCCGCGCTGCGCCGAATTGGCGCCGACGGTGACGATCTTGCCGCCGCCGTTGCCGATCATGACGGGCACGACGGCCCGGACGGCGTTCAACAGGGTGCGCACGTTGATGTCGAACATGAAATCCCAGTCCGCGGCGGCGGCCTCGTGCACCGCCTGGCCCATGCGGAAGCCGCCGGCCAGGTTGCAAAGCACGTCGATGCGGCCGAAGCGTTCGACGGCGCGGCGCACCGCGATGTCGACTTCGCTCGCGGCCAGCAGGTTCGCCGGCGCGAAGAGCCGGCGTGCGTCTTCGGATCCAAAGGCTTCTTGAAGGCTGGAGAGCTGCCGGTCGACCAGCACCAGGTTGGCGCCCTGTTCGCTGAAAGAACGCGCCAGGCACTGGCCCAGGTTGCCGGCGGCGCCGGTGATCATCACGGTCCGGACGGTTTTCCCCATCTCACACCCCCGCCTGTGGTCGTTTGTCGTTGAAATACCGGCCGCTGCCGCGCGTGAGCAGCGCGTCGCCCGGCAGCAGCTGGCCGGGCTCGTATTCGGCCTGGCCGCGCACGCGGTCGTAGAGCGGCTTGAAGTCGATGCGCGCGAGTTCCAGCAGCTCGTCGAGGTCGCGGATGACGAAGTAGCTCTCCTGGAAATCGTCGATGCGGTAGCGGGTGCGCATCACCCGCTCCAGGTCGAAGCGGATGCGGTTGGGCGACGGGTCTTCGAGGCAGAAGACGCTCTCCGTCCGCGAAGACGCGATGCCGGCGCCGTAGATGCGCAGCCCGTCGGCCTGCTCGATCAGGCCGAACTCCACCGTGTACCAGTAGACGCGCGCCAGGTTGTCGAGCATGCCCAGCTTCTGCGCCCGCAGGCCGCCTTCGCCGTAGGCCTGGATGTAGTCGGCGATGGCCGGGTTCATCAGCATCGGGACATGGCCGAAGACGTCGTGGAAGACGTCGGGCTCCTGCAGGTAGTCCAGCTCGTGCGGCTGGCGGATGAAATTGCCCGACGGGAAGCGGCGGTTGGCGAGGTGTTCGAAGAAGACGTCGTCCGGCACCAGGCCGGGCACGGCGACCACCTGCCAGCCGGTGCGCTTCATCAGCACCTCGCTCAGGCGGCGGAAGTCGGGGATCTCGTCGGGGCCGATCGGCAGGTCGAGCATGCCCTTCACGAACTCGTCGCAGGCGCGGCCGGGCAGGAGTTTCGTCTGGCGCTCGAACAGCGTCTTCCAAGTGCCGTGCTCTTCGGCGGTGTAGCGGTCCCAACCTTGGTCGATCGTCCAGTCGGGACGGGAAGGCTGCGCCGCGTCGCCGGCGGCCAGGCCATGTTTCACGCTGGTTTTCACGGCCATGTCCATGGTCAGGCTCCCCGGCCGCGGCCTGCCGCCGCCGCGAATCGTTCGAAGGCCGCGTCGGCCGCCAGGGCCAGGTCGACGTCGCGCTGGGTGAGGCCGCCGGCGTCGTGGGTGGTCAGCGTGACGTCGACGCGGTTGTAGACGTTGAACCACTCGGGGTGGTGGTTGCCGCGCTCCGCGACGAGCGCGACCTGGGCCATGAAGGCGAAGGCTTCGGTGAAGTCGGCGAAGGTGAATTCGCGGGTGATGGCGCCGCGGCGGGCATCGTGCCGCCACTGGGGCAGCAGCCCCATCAGGGCGTCCAGCTGCGGTTCGGTCAGTTTCCGGGGCTCGCTCATTTCAACGCCCTCCTTTCATCGACTGGATGGAATGGGCCGCCAGCTCGCGGGCCGGCAGCGTGGCGCCCTCGCAGGCGCCGAACCCGATGCGGCGCCGGCCGGGCCGCTCGCAAAAGCCGCGCAGGCGGATGCTGTCGCCGTCTTCGAGGAAAGTGCGGGCTTCGCCGTTGGACAGCCGGACGGGCTGCTTGCCGCCCTGGCTGAGCTCCAGCAGCGAGCCGCCCTGGCCGGCCTGCGGCCCGGACAGCGTGCCGGTGCCGAGCAGGTCGCCGCTTTGCAGGTTGCAGCCGTTGACGGTGTGGTGGGCCACGAGCTGGGACAGCGTCCAGTAGGCGTCCCGGAAGTTCGAGCGGCTCAGGAGGTCGCCGGCGTGGCCGGCGGCGCGCATCGCTTCTGTCTGGATCCACACCTCCAGCGAGATGTCGACCGCCCCACGGGCGCGCAGCGCCGGGGAATCGAGGTAGGGCAGCGGCTCCGGGTCGCCGTCCGGGCGGCCGAAGGCGTCGCGGAAAGGCGCCAGCGCCTCCATCGTCACGATCCAGGGCGAGACGGTCGACGCGAAATTCTTGGAGAGGAAGGGCCCGAGCGGCTGGTATTCCCAGGCCTGGATGTCGCGCGCGCTCCAGTCGTTGAACAGGGCGATGCCGAAGACGTGGCCTTCCGCTTCGTCGATGGCCACGGGCTCGCCCAGCGGGTTGGGCGAGCCGATGAAGATGCCCAGCTCCAGCTCGTAGTCCAGGCGCCGCGTCGGCGCCAGCATGGGTTGTTCGGCATCGGGCGCCTTGAGCTGGCCCCGCGGGCGGTGGAAGGCCCGGCCGCTGGGCACGATCGACGAGGCGCGGCCGTGGTAGCCGATCGGCACCCATTTGTAGTTGGGCATCAGCGGGCTGTCGGGCCGGAACAGCTTGCCCACCGTGGTGGCGTGGTGGATGCCGGTGTAGAAGTCGGTGTAGTCGCCGATCTCGCAGGGCAACCCCATCTCCACGCCGGATTGCGCGCGCAGCGCCTCGGCGAAGCGGGCCTCGTCTTCGCCGCCCCGGCGCAGCCCGCGCGACAGCGCCAGGCGCAGCGCGCGCCGCGCCGCGGGGGGCCAGGCCATGAGCGCGCGCATGTCGCCGTGGTCGACCAGGCCGGCCGCCCGCAGGTCGAGCACCTGGTCGCCGATGGCCACGCCGATGCGCCAGGTTTGATCGGCGCCCGCGCGGAAGCGGCCGAAGGGCAGGTTCTGGATGGGGAAGTCGCAGGCCGGGTCGTTGGCGGACTCGACCCAGCTTTCCAGGGCGGCGTCGTGCGTCTCGTCGAGCGGCGCGAAGGGGGTGTCCGGGGTCATGGTCATGCCGATCCGCCGTGCAGGAAGGCCGCATGCCGCGGAGCGCGCTTGGTCTTGGACCACTCTTCGAGCATGTCCCACTTCACCGCGTCGAGCCGGGCGAGCTTGGCCTCTTCCTCGGGGTCGGGGCAAGCCAGCTCCAACCGGTGGCCGTTGGGGTCGAAGAAGTAGATGGAATGGAAGACGCCGTGGTCGGTGACGCCCAGCACTTGGACTCCGTTGGCCTCCAGGTGGGCCCGGAACGCCAGCAGCTCCTGGCGGCTGGCGACCTTGAAGGCGATGTGCTGCACCCAATCCGGCGTGTTCGGGTCGCGCCCCATCGGCGCGCGGGTGGGCAGCTCGAAGAAGGCCAGCACGTTGCCCTGGCCCGCGTCGAGGAAGACGTGCATGTAGGGATCGGGCTCTTTGGTCGACGGCACCTCGTTCTCGGCGATGGCCAGGACGAAGTCCATCTTCAGCATCTTCTGGTACCACAGGACGGTTTCTTTCGCGTCCTTGCAGCGATAAGCGACGTGGTGGATCCGATCGATTTTCATGTGGCGTCTCTTTCCTGTGAGGCGAACGAAGCCCGGCGCTCAGGCTTCCGCGGTGGCCAGCACGCCGCGGCGCACCTGGTCGCGCTCGATCGATTCGAAGAGCGCCTTGAAATTGCCTTCGCCGAAGCCGTCGTCGCCCTTGCGCTGGATGAATTCGAAGAAGACGGGGCCGAGCTGGGTCTGCGAAAAGATCTGCAGCAGCAGGCGCTGCTTGCCGCCCTCGGTGCTGCCGTCCAGCAGGATGCCGCGAGATTTCAGTTCGCCCACCGGCTCGCCGTGGCCGGGCAGGCGGCCTTCGAGCATCTCGTAATAGGTGGCCGGCGGCGCCGTCATGAAGGGCACGCCGTTGGCTTTGAGCTTGTCCCAGGTGGACAGCAGGTCGTCGCTGAGCAGGGCGATGTGCTGGATGCCTTCGCCGTTGAACTGCATCAGGAACTCCTCGATCTGGCCCGAGCCGCGGGAAGACTCTTCGTTCAGCGGGATGCGGATCATGCCGTCCGGTGCGGTCATGGCCTTGGAGGTCAGGCCGGTGTATTCGCCCTTGATATCGAAATAGCGGATCTCGCGGAAGTTGAACAGCCGCTCGTAGAACGCCGCCCAGTGCGCCATGCGCCCGCGGTAGACGTTGTGGGTGAGGTGGTCGATCAGCTTCAGCCCGACGCCACGGGGCCGGCGGTCCACGCCTTCGATGAATTCGAAGTCGATGTCGTAGATGGACTTGCCATCCTCGAAGCGGTCGATCAGGTACAGCGGCGCGCCGCCGATGCCCCGGATCGCCGGCAGGCGCAGCTCCATCGGCCCGGTGGGCACTTCGACCGGCTGGGCGCCGAGTTCGAGCGCGCGTGCGTAGGCCTTGTGCGAGTCCTTCACGCGGAAGGCCATGCCGCAGGCCGACGGGCCGTGCTCGGCGGCGAAATACGTGGCCACGCTGCGCGGCTCGTTGTTGACGATGAAATTGATGTCGCCCTGGCGGTAAAGCACCACGTCCTTCGAGCGGTGCCTGGCCACCTTGGTGAAGCCCATCATCTCGAAGACAGGCTCCAGCACCCCGGGCGTGGGGGAAGAGAACTCGACGAACTCGAAGCCCATGAGGCCCATGGGATTGGCAAACAGGTCGGACATGGCGGCGCTCCGTGATGACTGCGATGAGGTTAGAGGGGGATGAATGCCTGCGAAGCCGAGAAGGAAATAATGTTTCGCGCTCCGGGACGAAAAACCCGTTTCCGCTGGACCGGAGAGGGGCCCTTGAATCCTTGACCGCAAAAGCGTGAAATAACGTTTCCCTACTCGACTCCCTGGGCGGAAGTTTGATCTTCCCCGGGAAAAATGGGGTTTCATTGCGACCTAGTGCAAACCCTCATTCGAGAAATATCGTTTCGCGAAAACTTTCAGAAAGCCAAAAATCTTGTACGACGTTGAGATCGACCCCATTGACCGCAAGATCCTGGACTTCCTGCAGGACCACGGGCGCGCTTCCAACCTGGAATTGGCCGAGGCCGCCGGGCTGTCGCCCGCGCAATGCCACCGGCGCCATCGGCGCCTGGAGGAGCAAGGCTTCATCGCCCGCTACGAGACGCGGCTGAACGCCGAGCGCCTCGGCCTGCGCGTGGTGGCGTTCATCCATGTGGGCATGGAAAAGGGCCACCAGCGCGACCTGCCCAAGTTCACCGACGTGATCGTCAGCCTGCCTCAGATCGTGGAGTGCTATTCCGTGACCGGCGATTTCGACTACGTCCTCAAGGTCATCGCTCGCGACCTGAAGTCGCTGTCGGATTTCCTGATGAACAAGCTGATGCACCTGCCCGGCGTCAGCGATGTGCGGTCCAGCGTCTGCCTGGACGAGGTGAAATGCACCGGCGCCTTGCCGCTGCCGGATTGACCGGGCCACGGACCGGCGCAGCCGGAGCTGGGACAATCGCGCCATGTTCGCCCCCTCACAAAACGACGTCCGCACCTTTTTCTGCGAGGCCTACCAGAAGCACAGGCGGCACTTCGACGGCCGTCAGGCACCGCCCGTCCTGACGCCGATGGAGGCGATGGCCTCCGACTGGATCGCCGAGCACCCGGAATACCACGCCGACCTGGCCGACCTGCCCGCGGCGCTGGCGGCCGTCTACGACGTGGAGGCGGGCCGGGCCAACCCCTTCCTGCACCTGGCCATGCATTTGTCGATCAGCGAGCAACTGTCCATCGACCAGCCCCGTGGCATCCGCCAGGCAGTGGATCTGCTGGCGGCCCGGCGCGGCTCGATGCATGACGCCCACCACGAAGTGATGGAATGCCTGGGCGAGATGATGTGGGCGTCCCAACGCAGCGGCCTGCCGCCGGACGGCCACGCCTACCTCGAAGCCGTCAGGAAACGCGCCACGCGCGATTGACCGAGGCCAGCCCCCACAAGGACGACGAGCCGGGAACCGGCGCCCGTGGCAATCAGCGGGTCAAGGCGAGGCCGGTGGCGGCGCGCTCGCGGCGGAGTCCACTCCCGGCAGGCCGACCGCCCGCACGCCTTTGTTCACGGCGCGGCTTGCCGCCTGGTTGCCGCGCTCGATGCCTTGGGCGGCGGATTGCAGGCCGTTCTTGACGGCGCTTTCCACCCTCAGCACGACACCGGTGGCTTTTTCGGCCACGGCGGCGACCTTTCTTTCGGCGCTGGACATGGTGCCGCCGCCGCTTTCGCCCTCGGATTCGCCGCGCACGGGACCGTGCAGCGCCATCAGCACGAGCACGGCCAGGGCGGCAGAAGTTTGACGGACTGGCAGCTTCATCGGACTCTCCTTCCAATTGCCCACAGGGGCGAATTTTCGCCTTTCAGGAGGATAGACAAAAAACGTCATTTCGCCCATCGGCAGCAAACGGCATACCCACGACGCGCATGAAGTCCACGGGCCGGCAGTGGAAACGTCGCTGCTCGCCTTGGATCTCAAATAGAATGAGAATGATTCTTATTTGACGCCGACACTTCTTTTCATGAACACCCCCTCCTCCCCTTCTTTTGGAAAGCTCTGGGGATGGCCGATCGCCTTGGGTGTGCTGTCCACCACCGGCCTGGTTTCCGCCCTGGTGTCGGACAGTTGGGGCGACGCCTGGTCTTGGTTCGCGCTTGGCACGCCCGTGGCGACCATGACCTGGTTCTGTGCGCGCCCGCGCCCGTCTTCGCCCAACGCCGCGCGCCGGGCCCGCGGCGGGTGAGTGGCCCACGGTGGCGCGCCGATCCAGCCGATGGCGGGCGGCGCCGCCCGCTGGCTGTCGATCCCGTTCTCATTCCTTCCGTTTCCCTGTCCCGAACACCATGCACCACGCCCTGAAACCCCTCCCCCTGGCCGCCGCGCTGGCCTGCCTCGCCAACGCCGCCTGGGCCCAGGCCGCCGCCGACACCGACCACCCCCGGCTGCCGGGCGTGAGCGTCAAGGCCTCCAGCGCGGACGCCTCCGCAGAAGGCCTGTCGCCGGCTTATCCGGGCGGACAGGTGGCGCGCGGCGGACGCGCCGGCATCCTGGGCACCCGGGACAACCAGGGCACGCCCTTCAGCATCACCAGCTACACCAACGAGCTGATCCAGGACCGCCACGCCCGCAGCGTGGGCGACGTGTTGCAGAACGACCCGACGGTGCGCGTGGCGCGCGGCTTCGGCAACTTCCAGGAGTCGTATTTCATCCGCGGCTTCTTGCTCAATTCCGACAGCGTGGCCTACAACGGCATGAACAGCCTGCTGCCGCGCCAGTACATCGCCACCGAACTGTTCGAGCGCGTCGAGGTGCTGCGCGGCGCGTCGGCCTTCCTCACCGGCGCGTCGCCGGGCGGCGACGCGGTGGGCGGCTCGATCAACCTGGTGCCCAAGCGCGCCGCCAATGAAGACCTGAACCGCGCGACCGTCGGCGGCGCCACCGGCGCGCAGGGGCAGGCCGCTGCCGACATTTCGCGCCGCTTCGGCCCCGACAGGCGCACCGGCCTGCGCCTGAACGCCGCCTACCGCCAGGGCGGCACCGCCATCGACAAGGAGCATGTCGAACTCGGCCTGGTGGCATTGGCCGCCGATTGGCGCGGCCGCGACGCCCGCTTGTCCGGCGACCTCGGCTGGCAGGACAACCAGCTCAAACGCACCCGCACCAACGTCACGCTCGGCGATTTCGCCAACCCGGTGACCTCGGCGCCCGCAGTGCCGGACAACCGGGTCAACGCCGCCCAGCCCTGGACCTTCTCCAACGAGCGCGACCTCTTCGGCACGCTGCGCGGCGAGTTCGACATCACTCCCAACCTCACCGCCTGGGGCGCCTACGGCTTGCGCCGCAGCGACGAGGCCAACTCGCTGGCCAACCTCACCGTCACCAACGCCGCCACCGGCGACGGCAGCACCTACCGCTTCGACAACGCCCGCAAAGACCGCGTCGACAACATCGAAGTCGGCCTGCGCGGCAAGCTGCGCACCGGTGCGGTGGGCCACGAATGGGTGTTGTCGGTCAACCGGTTCGGGCTGGAAAGCCGCAACGCCTACGCCTTCGACTTCGCCAACACGCAGCCGACCAACCTCTACCGCCCGGCCGAGCTGGCGGCGCAACCGGCTTTCAGCGCCTCCGCCGGCCGCGGCAACGACCTCGGCGCTCCCGGCCTGACCAGCCGCACCCGCCTGACCAGCTTCGCCATCGGCGACACGCTGTCGTTGATGGGCGATGCCTGGATGCTCACGCTGGGCGCGCGCCACCAGCGCATGGACATCGAAACCTTCGACTACCTCCACGCCGGCTTCCCCAACGCCTCGCACTACGACGACAGCCGCGTCAGCCCCATGCTCGGCGTGGTCTACAGGCTCAGCGGCCAGGTTTCGCTGTTCGGCAACTACACCGAAGGCCTGACCAAGGGCGACGCCGCGCCCGCCACCGCCGCCAACCGCGGCGACGTGCTGCCGCCCTATGTCGCCAAGCAGAAGGAAATCGGCCTGAAGTACGACGGCGGCCGCCTCGGCCTGACCGTCACCGCCTTCACCACCGACAAGCCGCGCGGCGTCGTCAATGCCGCCAACGTCTTCACCGCGGAAGGCAAGGACACCCACCGAGGCATGGAGTTGACGGCCCACGGCGAAGCCGGCCGCGGCCTGCGCCTGCTGGGCGGCGCCACTTGGCTGGACACCGAGCAGCGCAACACAGGGTCGGCCGCGACCGACGGCAAGCGCACCATCGGCGTGCCCAAAGCCCAGGCCAACATCGGCGCCGAATGGGACGTCGCCGGCGTGCGCGGCCTGGCCATCGACGGCCGCGTGGTGCGCACCGGCGCGAGCTACGCCGACGCGGCCAACACCGTGGCCATCCGCGGCTGGACGCGGCTGGACGTCGGCGCGCGCTACTTGGCGGAGGTCGGCGGCAAGCTGCTGACCTTGCGGGCGCGCATCGACAACCTGACCGACCGCGACTACTGGTCGTCGGTCGGCGGCTACCCCGGCACCGGCTACTTGGTGATCGGCGCGCCGCGCACCGTCTCGCTCAGCGCTTCGGTCGATTTCTGACAGGCGCGGCGGCAGGAGCGGCCACGGCATTCCAACAAAAGGACCCAGCCCATGCCCAGCGCGCGCGCCTTCAAAACCTGGTCGTGGGTGCACAAGTGGAGCAGCCTCGTCTGCACGGCGTTCATGCTGTTGCTTTGCGCCACGGGGCTGCCGCTGATCTTCCACCACGAGATCCGCCACCTGCTGGGATCGGAAGCCGAAGCGCCGGCGATGCCGGCCGGCGCGCCGCGCATCAGCCTGGACCATGTGCTGGACGTGGCGCGCGCGCGGCACCCCGACCGGGTGGTGCAGTACGTCTCGCTCGAAGAGGAGGCAGGCAACATCTGGTTCGTCACGATGACGCCCACACCCGCGCCCAGCGAGGACTTCCGATCGGTGGCCGTCGACGCCCGCACCGCCGCCGTGCTGGAACAGCCGCGCTTCGACGAAGGTTTCATGTGGGTGATGCTCAGGCTGCATGTGGACCTGTTCGCGGGCCTGCCGGGCAAACTCTTCCTCGGCTTCATGGGCTTGCTGCTGCTCGTGGCCATCGCCTCGGGCGCGGTGCTGTACGCGCCCTTCATGCGCAAGCTGGCTTTCGGCGACGTGCGTCGCGAGCGCTCCAGCCGCGTCAAATGGCTGGACCTGCACAACCTGCTGGGCATCGCCACGCTGGTGTGGGCCTTCGTCGTGGGCGCCACCGGCATCGTCAACACCTGGGCCGAACTGCTGGTGAAGCACTGGCAAAACGACCAACTCGCGGAGCTGCTGGCGCCCTACCGGGGCCGGCCCATGGTCGCGCCCGCCGAGCGCGGCTCGCTGCAACAGTCGATGGACGCGGCGATGGCCGCGGCGCCCGGCACCCGGCTCGCCTTCATCGCGTTTCCGGGCACCGCCTTTTCCAGCCCGCACCACAACACCTTCTTCGTGCGTGGCGAGGCCCCCCTGACCTCGAAGCTACTCAAGCCGGTGCTCGTCGACGCCAAGACGGCCGACGTCACCGCGGCACCCGGCCTGCCTTGGTACTTGACGGCGCTACTGGTCTCGCAGCCCCTGCACTTCGGCGACTACGGCGGCATGCCGATGAAGATCATCTGGGCGCTGCTGGACATCGCCAGCCTCACCGTGCTGGGCAGCGGCCTGTACCTCTGGCTCAAGCGGCCTTCGCCGTTGTCGGCCTCGGCGACCCGGGCCGGGACCGGGGTGCCGAGTCGAGGACCGGATCGGTTGCGGCGCGGGGTTTTCGCGCAACGCCGGAAGCATTGACGGGCACGCAGCACGCCGCGGGCTGCCCGGCGGCGGTTCTTCCCGCGGACCGGTCAACGCCTGCGAAGCACGTAGGCGTCCTGGTGGTTCCAGAAATGGAGCGGCGCCACGTGGACCAAAGCGCCGGCGCCGGCCGTTTCTTGGATGCGGGCGCGCACGAAGGCGTCGGACGTGAAGGTGGTGCCGTACTGCGCCGCCTCGATCGCCGACGACTCGCTGGACGGCGCGAAGAAGAAGCCGTCGTCTTCCAGCGTGACCCGGTGGCGCGCGGCGGACTGGTCGCCATGCGTCGTGAAGACCAGCAGGCCGCCGGGAGCGACGCTGCCGTAAAGACTGGCGAGCCAGCGGGTCCAGGTGCTGCGCGGCAGGTGGCTGAACAGCGACAGCACGAACACCACGTCGTACCGCTCGGGGAAGCGCACCTCCTCCGGGACGAGCGATGACAGGATCCCGCGCACGCCGAACGTGGCCCGCGAAAACTCGACGGCGTCGCCGACGACATCCGCGGCGGTGACTTTCTCCGCGCCGAGCACCTTGACCAGGTGCCGAGTGAATCGGCCATGACCGCTGGCGAATTCGAGGAAGCTGCTTGCCTTGAGCAAAGGCTGGTCCACCGCTTCGAGCAGCAGCATCAACTCCGACAAAGTGCGCCAGCCATCGGCGAGGTAGTCGCGCAGCGGGTTGACGCTGGTCGGATGCCCGGCGAAGAAGCGGAAGATGTCGTCGGCCGGCGAGATCTCGCTGTTGACGCCCATCATTTCCCGGAACGAACCCGCGAAACCGTGGCGTTCGATCAGGTTGTGCGCTTCCAGCCGCGTGGCGGGGTACCGCACGATGGCCCGCAGGGCGCGCGCCGCCGCGTCGAGATCACCGGCGGCCAGGCGGGTCTTCGCAAGCGCCAGGATCTCCGCGGCGAGGTCATCGGTGAGAAGGGACGGGTCGTTGTGGTGGTTGCTCATGTCTGAAGCGGCTGGGTGGGAAGCTCACAAACGGCTTCCGGTGGGACGGCTGGGTCGGCGTGGAAGGGCGACCGGCAATGCACGGGAACGCGTCACGCCCAGTGGTGCGGAAGGCGCACCAGGCCGGGCATCAGCGTCGGGGACACGTGCTTGAAATGCAGGAACTGGAACCATTGGTCGTAAACGACCAGGCCGCTCTCGTCGAACAGGAAGGCGCTGACCACGTATTCACCGCTGTGCAGCGGCAGGTTCGGGAAGGTGAGGACCGAGCGCCAGAGGCCGCCCTCGATCTGCACCGGTGCAGCGCCTTCCTCATGGGTGGCCAGCGACGTGATGCCCACGCCTTTGGACTGCTCGATCATGAAACCCACATTGGGACGCTCGCTGCCCCGGCCTCGCACGGTGATGGTGGCGACCAGGTCGCGGCTGTTGAGGATGGCGGGCTCGCCTTCGCCGAGGTTGGCCAGCACCACATCCAGGATCCTCGCGGAACCGTCGTCTTGGACGACGGGCCGCTGCGCGGGTTTGTCGTCTCCCCCTGCCGCCACCGCCGCCGCGCCGCCGACCTCTTCGGCCACGCCGCTCGATGAAGGCGACGATTCCGACGGAGGTGAATCGTGGTCGCCGCCGGTGGGCGAAACGTGTCCGGATTCGGATTGCGCATTGCGCAGCCGCGTGTGCACGTCATAAGCCCCAAGCACCGCTTCGGTCTGGCCGAATTCCCTGACCTGCCCACCATCCAGCCACATCGCCAGGTCGCACATATGGCGTATGTGGTATGGGCTGTGCGAGCAGAACAGGATCGTGCATCCGTCGCGCTTGAAGGCCATGATGCGCTCGACGCATTTCTTCTGGAAATGCTGGTCCCCGACCGCCAACGCTTCGTCGATGATGAGCACATCGGGTTGGACCGCGGTGACCAGCGCGAACGCGAGACGGACCGTCATGCCCGAAGAGTAGGTCTTCACGGGGCGCTCCAACGCGTCCCCCAGTTCGCAGAATTCGACGATCTCGGGCTCCAGGCGCAGCATGTCTTCGCGCGAGATGCCGATCAAGCTGCCGCCGAAGTAGAGGTTCTCGCGGCCGCTGAAATCAGGATGGAAACCCGCTCCCAGTTCCAGGATGGCCGTGATGCGGCCCACACGGGTGATCGATCCCGTCGTCGGTTGCAAAGTGCCGGCGAGCAGCTTCAACAACGAACTCTTGCCCGCGCCGTTGTCGCCGATCACGCCGATGCACTGGCCACGCCGCAATTCGAAAGAAATGCCCCGGATCGCCCAATGGCTGCGGTAGTTGGCCCGGCCCGTCAAGACCGCTTTCAGCCGTTCCTTCGCCGAGGGGTAGAGCTTGTATTCCTTGCCCAGGCCCTGCACGCGCAACACCGTCGAATCAGTCATCGATTCACAACCAATCCACCAGCTGGTCCCGGCTGCGTGCGACCACCCGGTTCAACAAAATACAGAGCAAGCCCAACCAGGCCATCGCCACCCACCAACTGCTGGCTGGCGGCCAGACCCCTTGCAAAAGCACACTTTGATAACCCGTCACCAAGGCGGTCATCGGGTTGAACCACAAAACCCATCGCCATTTTTCCGGAAACAAAGTCAAAGGAAAAAGAATGGGCGACAGATAAATACCGACAGACAACAAGAAACCCATCAGTTGCACCGTGTCCCTGAGGGCTGCGGCGATGATTGCCAGCAAATACCCCAGCAACAAGCACAGGACCAATTGCAACACCAGCAAAGGGAGGAATGAAAATGCCGCGAAACCGAACCGATGCAAAGGTGCATATGCCAGAAACACCACCAGCATCAACGGCCCATAAATCACGGCGCTGGCCAATACGGATCGCGCGGCAAATAAAACTGGCGGCAAGGGATTCTTTTGAAGCAGCGACCCTGAATCGATCAGGCTGTTCATGCCCCGAGAAACGGCATCACAAAACGCCATCCAGGGCAATGCACCAACAATCAGGAATGTTCCAACCGCATGTGTGGCCGCGCCTGCCCCCAGACGCATCGAAAACACCACGTCAAAGACCAAGTAATAAGCAGCAACAGTCAATAAGGGTTGGACATATAACCAAAATATCCCGGCAACCGTACCTGCGTGCCTTGCAGCAATTTCACGCCGCGTCAGCACCCAAACCAAATTTCGGGCTTGCCACAGGGCCGCGCCCTCTTTCCATAAAGTCAACATCTATGATCGAGATTGACGGCTTGGTTGATTCACCGAGTCATTCTCGAGAATGACCCGGTGTTCATTGGTCGCCTCTTATTTCTTCTGTGTTGCCGCGAAATTCGAAATGGCCTGCGGATCAAGTTTCGCTTCAGCCTCGATTTTCTGGGCAGCTTCAGCCCGCGCCCGTTGCAAGGCCGCGCTCCGTGCGTCAGTGATCAGCTGCGCTTTGACTTCGTCATAGGGACGAATCCGTTCCGGCTCCCGGGCTTCCAGTTTCAACAAATGGAAGCCGTATTTAGTACGGACAACCGGGCCCAGTTCATTCGGTTTTTGCAGGGCGAAGGCTGCGTCCTGGAATTCCTTCGCCATGGTGCCTCTTGTGAAGAATCCCAAATCACCACCTTTGCTGGCGGTACCTGGATCCGCCGAACGTTCCCTGGCGAGCTTTGAGAAATCGGCGCCGGCTTTCAGCTCCTCAAGCGTTTTTTCCGCGAGCGCACGTCCTGCTTCGGTCGTATCGCCAATCAAAATATGGCTGACTCGGACCTGCTCTTCAATCCTGAAATTTTCCGGCTTGGCCGCATAGGTACTTCTGGCCACACGCTCCAATACCTCGTCTGTCAAATTATTTTGTCTATCGATCTGCTCAAGCCAAGCATCTGACAAAACCTTTTCGACAGCGATTTGCAATGCCGCCGCAACATTCGGATCCGATTCCAATTTGGCAGCTTTGGCTTGCTCCGCCATGATTCGGCGGACATATAAATTCAAAGCAATTCGGTTGAGAGATTCATTCTGGGACAGCAATGTCGGGCGATGTTCTGCTGGAATTCGATTAACCGCATCGATCAATACATCGCGGGTTGTGACGGTCTTGCCTTGGCCCTGCACCAGCACAGCCTCATTGGTTTGAGCGTGTGCCTGGACGTACACGGATGATGAGCAAAAAGCTATCAACGACGAGAATAAAAATTTACTCAAGTTGTTCATGAATCGTATTCGTTGCAATTAAAAAAGGGCGGGGGAAACCCCCGCCCTTTTTGATCGCATTGCTGCGATTAAGTGCCACCAAATTACTTGGTGATGTGCGACCAGGTGATACCGTAGGTACCAGACACGCCAGGGGTAGCAGCCGGGTTGGTCAGCTTCAGGAAAGCGGAACCAATGATCGGCAGACCCAGGCCGTTGGAGCCCGTGGTGTTCAACACGCTGTAACCGTTGGTGAACAGGCCGCTGGTCACAGTTTGGCGAGCAACCGAGGCCGACAGGGCCGAGTTGCCTGCGTCACCGAAGGACAGCACGCTGGTTTCACCGCAGAAGCGGGTGTTGGACACGCTACCCGGAGAGAACACTGCACCGGTCGTGTTGCCAGTTTCTTCACGATCGAAGAAGCTCTGAGCGCCGCCAGTCAGATTCACGCACAGTTGTGCAGCGGTGGTGTCAGCCACAACGTTGCCGTCGTGGAAATACTGGTTACCAGCAGCGGGCACCAGCGAGTACACGGTGCGAGCGGTGGTGCCAGTGGCAGCGTAGTCATACGCAACGCTGTAACGACGGGTCGGGAACGAGAACACCCAGTCGGTCTTCGCGCTGATCGACGCATCGGTAGCGTACTGGTTGGTGATGGAGCTAACAGCCAGCTGAGCGGTCAGGTTGGCGGCAGCAGCACGTGCGTTGGCGACGGATGCCGGAACGCCCAGGTAAGGCGTCGACAGGTCGGGCAAGTCGTACATGGCAGCCGGGATCACCGCGGTAGCCAGGGTCGTGCCCAGAACACCGCCAGCGGTCTTGGTACGGCCAGCGTTGTTGGCGCCGGACAGCAGCGGGTCAGCCGTGAAGTTCTCGGCGTTGGCGACCGCGTCAGCAACTTGCGGGAACACCACGTAGTTACCACGAGCGTTCACACCGGCGTTCGTAGCTTGCAGAGCCACTGCGTCACCGGAGTAGGTGGTGGTCTGGGCAACGTTGATGATGTACCAAGAGCCAGCAACGCCACCGGTCGGGGCCGCGAAGCCGAAGCCAGCAGCGATAGCTTCCGTGGCCTTGTCGGTCAACAGGGCGCCGTTCAGAGCGGACAACGTGCAAGGTGCAACGCCGTTCACGTGCTTGATGGCCGTGTAGAGGTTGGAGTTCACTGCACCTGCGCCGCTGTTGGTGGCGCTGTAGACCGTTGCGCTCGGAATGTCGGCTGCAACGAACATTTCGATGTAGCCTTCACGGGTGTTCGAAGCCTTCACAGCGTCGGACCAGGAGGGGTTCAGGCGGTTCGGCACGAACGGCTGCGAGGTACCCGGGGCGATGCGCGGGTAGGTGCAGCTGTTGTCAGCGGTGGTGATGGAGGCGTAGCCGTTGGCACCAGCGGTAACCACACCGGTCCAGACGTCGCTCGGCGACAGCAGGACGTAGAAGTCCAAGATATCGTCGGAGTTCGAAGCGCCGCGGAAGCGGACCTTCACGGCCTTGCCGTTCACGGTGTCGGTGTTGACGACGTGGAAAATGGTGCCGTTACCATTTTGTGCAGAGAAATAGGGAACGATCAGTTGGTGACCGGTTCCACCAACAGAGTAGCTGAAGGTGGTTGCGTTAGAGGTACCCAGGGTCGTCGCGGTGGGGGTGCCGGTACCAACGATCACGTTGGCCGATGCGACACCTGCGAAGCCCAAGCCACCAATCATGGTAGCAATGCTCAGGGCAAGAACATTTTTTCTCATCAAAGAACTCCTGTTAAAAAAGTTGGTAAGCGCAACTACCACGATTGATTACGCATCTAGGATGGTAGCACAGCGCTGAGGGGGCTTGTCGCATACAAAGTACTGCGCCCCCAAAATGTTGATAAAGAGCAACACTTAGTGATGACCTACGGGCACTCATCCTCCTGTATTTTGTTAGTCACAACGGACCGATTAAAGCTCTTCGTACCGCCACCATGATCCATCTTCAAGAATCCAAGGTTCTTCCACGTATGTGACGATTTCCTTCAGGTTCACCATCGGCAACGCCACTGAAGCTGTCAATTTCATCCGGGCTGAACACTTGGTGGCCTCACAAGCCACATTCACTACTTCAGCCTTCGTGATCGCGGCGCTGGAACCGAACCGGGCTTTGTATTGGTCTGCGGTACGTGCTGCCCGATAACTGGGGCTTGTGAGGAGGTAAGCCTGGTCGATCCGCGCCTCGATCCGAGTCTTCCAATATTGCATCGCGCGGGCTTCCACCGCCTTTTCGGGCGTCGGGGGCTCCAAGGCGGCGCAGCCGGCAAAAGCTGTGGCGATGATAGCAAGCAGGGACTTTGATTTCCAACTCATTTTTTCGAGCATAGCGGGAGTGACTCCTGTTCCAGGTTGATCAGTTTTCTCGAGGTGGCACCACGCGCGTGGGCGCCGGCTCTTTCGGCAGCAAACCCCGTTGGAAGCCGCTGGTGAGACCCTGCATGCGCTCGCGTAATTCTTGGCTGACCTCACGCATGCTCTGGTCCGAGCGGATCACCCGAGGCGTCAGGATGATCAAAAGTTCCGTCCGGTTCGCATTCTTCCGCTTGTTGCTGAACAAAGCGCCGAAGAGCGGGATGCTCTGCAAACCAGGAACACCCGCGTTCACGCCGGTATTCTTTTCCTGGATCAGGCCGCCCAAGACCAGGGTCTCGCCAGACCTCACCGCCGCTTTGCTGGATATTTGACGCTGGATGAAAGGGAGCTGGCCGGTGGCCGGGTCCTTCGCTTCGCCGACGTCGGTCAACGATTGGACGATTTCCATGGTGACCATGTCGCCCGCGTTGACCGAAGGGGTGACGGCCAAGGACACACCCGTGTCCTTGTATTGGATGTTGGCGATGGTGGTCCCACCCGACACGACGGTCGAGCCGGTGTTGATCGGCTGCTGCGTGCCCGAACTGATGTTGGCGGTGTGGTTGTCGAGCACCATCAACGAGGGGCTGGCGATCACGTTGAGATTCGTCTTGGTCGCCAACGCGCTCAATACCGCGCGCACGCCCAGCGGGTTCCTCAAGGTGTACGAAAAGCCGGCGCCTCCGTTCAACCCGGTGTCCACCGCGCCCCTGCCGCTGATCACGCCGTTTCCGGTGGTGTTGCCGTGACTGTCGGAAAACAACCACTGGACACCGTATTCGAGGCCGTCGGTCAATGAAACCTCGACGATGCTGGCCTCGATCAAAACCTGCGTCGGCGGCACGTCCAGGCGCTTCAAGGCGGCTTCGATGCGTCCGTATTCGGACCGGGTGCCGTAGATCAGGACGGCGTTGTTCCGGTCGTCCGCCATCACGCGCACGTTCTGGTTCAAGGTCACCGCGCCCGAGGTGCCGTTGCTGGAACCGCTTGCGCCGCGATTGTTGCCATTGGCGTTGTTGAAGTTGGGCGCGCCCAGCACCGTCGCGCCGCCGGACGAGAAGAAGCTGTTGTTGCCCAACCCGCCCATGCCCCCGATGTTGCCGATGTTGCCTAAAGACTGGTTGCTGTTGGCGGTGGACGAACCCAGCCTGGGTGCGACGCCGGTCGAGCTGCTGCCGCTGCCGACGCCGGTGCCGCCGAAGATACCGTTCAGGACTTCCGCCAGGTGCTGGGCGGAACCGTTTTGGACGGGATAGACGAAAAGTTGGGGCTCCGAAGAATTGTCGCTGGGCTTGTCGAGGCGTTCGATCCACACGCGCGCTTCGTCGAGGTAGGCCGCTCGCGGCGTCACGACCAGGATGCTGTTGAGCCGCTCGATCGGCATGATGCGCAATGCGCCGTGCAGGGGGTTGGCTTCTGAAAGCGCCGCTGCCTGCGTCGCCGAAGAACCCGCCGCCGAGCCGGACCCCGCCTGGGGCCTTGCGGCCGCGGCGGGGGCGGCAGCCGTCCCCGTGGAAGGCGTCGCTGCCGCGCCGCCGCCCGGCGACATCAGTCGCAGCGCCGCCTCGACTTCCTTCACCGAGGCGTACTTCAGCGGAAACACGCCGACCGACATGCCCTTGAGCAGGTCCACGTCGAACGTCCTCACCAGGTCCAGCCAGCCGTCGGCTTGCGAACGGGTGCCCACGAGGATGAGCAGGTTGCGCACCGTGTCCGCCCTGACCAGCGCGTCGGCGGGCATCAGTGGCCGCAGGATGGTGGCCATCTCATTGGCGCCGATGAATTGCAGCGGGACGATGATGGCGCCGTAGCCCGCCGGGAGGTTCGCGCCGGAGACCACTTGCCGGGTGACGGAGCCGATGCCCTTGACCGCGTCGGGCCGCCCAACGTGGTAGGTGCCACGGGCGTCGCGCACCAGGGCCAGGCCGTTGGCTTGCAGCGCGCTTTCCAGCAGGTAGAGGGCCTGGTCGGGGCCGACCGCTTCGCGGGTCGACAGCGTCACGCTCCCGGCCAGGGGCGGGT
This sequence comes from uncultured Burkholderiales bacterium, assembly GCA_966211815.1. Lineage (GTDB taxonomy): Bacteria > Pseudomonadota > Gammaproteobacteria > Burkholderiales > Burkholderiaceae_C > JANPCX01. Next base: position 10,328 of record CBIHOD010000032.1, on the reverse strand, counting down.
GCAGCACATAGTCGACTTTGAGGATGTCGCCCAGCACGATGCGCACGACGTCGGCGACCGGCGTCTCCTCGAAGTTGAAGGCGCTCGGCGCGCCGGTGAGCGGGGGCAGGCTCGCGCCGGGCGCGATCACTTTGTCGTTGCCACGGATGAGGCGCGGTTCGGCGGGTTGGCCGGCGTCCTGGGAGGGCACAGCGGGCTGCGAGGCCGCCGCGGGCGCGGGCAAGGGTTGGCCGGCGGCCGCCGGCGCCTGGGCCATGGCCCATTGACAGGTCGCGGCGGCCAATACCGCCGCCTGGGCGTACTGATAGGGATTCATGGTGACCGTGTGGGAAGTTTGGGTTTCGATGACGCCGTCATGTGCCGCCGAAGGTGGCTTGGGGCGGTCCGCTCGGGCGCCGCGGTGGCGGGGGCGCCGCCGTGGGCTCGGCCGAAGGCGGCGGGGGCGCGGAAGACAGCGGCGGCGCGCCGGGGCCGCTCGTCAGCGCCGCGCGGCCCAATGACAGGACGCGGGTCTGGCCGCCGGCGATGAAGGTGACGGAGCGCCCGTCGATGGATTTCAGCTGCCACCCGTCGACGCTCTCGTTCAGGCGCACCCTGCGGCTCCTGCCGCCCAGGTTGAGCACCACCCCGCCCGCGCCGCTGCCGGCGTAGACGGCGACGACGCGCGCCGTGCTCAAGGTGTCGACGGGCGGCGGCACGGGCGGTGGCGGCGGCGGCGGCGGGGGGCGGCGCGTCAAGGCGAAGAGCGGCCGGTCCATCAGCGCGACGAGGCGGCTGTTCTCTATCTGGGCGACTTGAGCCTTCACCGGCAGCCCCGAGGAGAAGTCGGCCGGCCGGGGGGCCGGTTCCTGCCAATGCACGTTGCGGAGCTTGCCTTGCGGCGTGAACCAGAGCCAAAGCAATGTCGCCAGCAGCAGGAGGTTCAAGGCGGCCAGCCCGTGCAGGGCATAACGTTTGATCATCATGAACGGTCCCGCATCACGGTGAGCGTGAACACCACCGCCAGGCGCGGCGCCGAATTGGGCAGGTTCATCTGCACTTGGGTGTCCATGTCGCTGATGACGATGGCGGGAGACTGGTTGCCGAGCACGGCCAGCGCGCTGAGCACCGCCAGGGCGTCGCCTTCGGTCCGCAGCGTCAGCGCGATGCGGTCGAAGCCCTTCTCCTCTTTCGCCGGCAGCACCTGGCTGCTCAAGACTTGCAACCCCGCGCCGGTGAAGATGTCGCGCACCCGCTGTTGGGCGGCATTGCCGGCCTGGGTGGCGTCCTGGGTGGACGGATACACCAGTTGCGACTTCACGGCCTGCACTTTTTCCTGGGCGGCATCGAGCGCGGCCTGGCCCGCCTGAAGCCCCAGCAAGCGGGCATGCCGCGGTTCGACTTCAGCCAGCCGTTCCTGCGCCCACCGGTGTTTCGTCCAGGCGTAATAAGCGAGCCCGCCGCCGGCCAGTGCGACGGCAAGCAGGGCGGATGCCACGACGGCGCGTTGTTGCGGTGGGGTTCGGCTCATGGTTTGGAGGCCTTGCTGCCGTTCGGCGCCGGCGCCGGGGCGGCCGGAGGCGCTGCGGTGGGGGCGCCGCCGAATGTGGCCCCTGCGCCACCGAACGACGGGGTCGGCTGGCCGGGTTGCGCGGCTTGCGGCGGCGGGTTCTGCGGCGGCGGGTCCTGCGCGGGCGCAGCGGGCGCGGATGAGGCCGCGTCGGCCGGCGCCGGATTGACCGTCTCCACATTGAAAAGCGCCGGATCCAGCGAGAACTCGATGACGAAAGACTCGCGCTGCGCGCCGGCGGTGCGCGTGGCGGCCGAAGGCGCGCGGACGTCGCGCAAACCCGCTTGCGCGCCGAGCAGTTGCATCAACGAGGAAGCGTCGGCCGTCACGCCCGACATCGTCACTTTGGCGCCCTGCAGCTTGAGGTTCTGGACCGCGGTGTCGTCGGGCAGCACTTTCGTCAACATCTCGACCACCCGCAGTGGATCGATGCGGCCGGCCAGTTCCTGGGACAGGCCCTTGACCTGCTCGATCGATTGCATCAGCGCCGCCCGTTTTTCGACCAGCGGCGCCGTGCGCTGCACCAGCTCGGCGTGGATGCGCATCGCTTCGAGCGCGCGCAGGCGGAGCTGCGCGGTGGGTGTGAAGGCGACCGCCGCCGCCAGGATGACGGCGGTCGCCAACAGGCCGCACCCCAGGTTGCGCCGGGCCGCGGTGTGGCGCAGCCTTTTCGCTTCGCCGAAACCTTGCAGGATGATGGGTTGGGCCAGGCGGTCGGCGAAGGCCCAGACCTCGTCGCCCCCCCCGGCGCGGCCGCAGGCGTGGAGGTGGCTTTCGACTTGCCGCCGGGAAGCCATCACGGCCACCACGCGCAACTGGCCGTTCGCGGCGTCTTCGGCGCGATGGCCCCAGGCGAGGTCGTCCGCGGCGAAAGGGCTGGCGCTCTGCGCTTCCAGCGACACCGCGGCGGCCACCTGGTCGTCCGCCAGGGCGGGAAGGCTGAGCTCCTTCTGCAGGAAGAGGTCCTGCGGCAGCTCGACCGCCGTGAAGGGGGCGGGCCTCGCGGACGGGACGCCGGGCTGAACCGAAGGCGAGGCGCCCATCCGCCACGAGCTGGCCTGGCCGTCGCTGTGCAGCAGCCGGACGGTGGGCTCGGGCGTCAACCAGGACAACAGCGGCGATTGCTGCAGGACGCGCCCCGCGCGGCGCAGGTCCCGCCCGAGGTGCCGCAGGTCGAGGCCGAAGAGTCGCAGATCGTTTTGGATGGACGCCATAAGGTGGGAGGAGGTCGCAGCGGGTGGGGCAGTCACCGGGGCGGAGGGGTTTCCAGGCGGGTTTCCGTGTGGAAGACCCGCCAGGGCAAACCTTCTTGCCGTCCATCGCTGAGATCCACCCAGCGGGAAGTGAGCAGCCATGCGCCGTCCGGCAAGGGGACCCGCGCCTGCAAAAGATACCGCCGGGAGGGCGCATTATCCACAAGCTGCGGATCCAGGGCCGTGGTGTCCAGGCCCGCGGCGCCGGCGTCGCGCCCCTGGGCGATGCGCTGGGCGGCGGCCACGTCGCCGTTGGCCAGGACGGCCAGCACGCCCGGGGGGGCCGCCATCGCGTTGACCCGGCCGCTGCCGCGGGCGTCGGCCGTCAGCAGGGTGGCCACTCTGGCGTAGACCTCGTACTCCACCCCCGGCACGCGCAGCAGGTCTTCCACGGCTTCCAGCCTGCGCGGCCTCCCTTGGGCATCCGTCCCGGCGCGGGCCTGGGCCACGGCCTGCGCCAGCGCGCCGGCCCGGTCGGCCGGCAGGCCGGCGCCGACCGCGAACAGCTTTTCGAGCAAGGGCGGCTGCGCGGTGTTGATGTCGATGAAGCCCGTCAAGGCCATCGCGACCACGGAAACGTCGCGCCCGAGGACCTTCAGTTCGGTGCGCGAATAGGCCGGCGGCGCGCCGGACGGTGAGGCCAGGCCCTGCAGCACGACCGCGATGGCGCCGCCGCCGACCGCCGCGCCTTGCGCCATCTGGCTGCCGGCGGCGACCTGCCTCACCTCGCCGCGCACGGCGTGCGTCATCCCGGTGACGATGACGCTCAACGCGGCGACGATCCACAGCACGGCGACGAGCACCATGCCGCGGTGCGCGGCCTTCGCGGGGGTTCGGGATGGAAACGCGTTCATGGCGGTCCGTCCTTCAATCTTCTCCACCGCCGCCGAAAGTCGGCCCGCCCGAGCGCGAGCCGGTCGGCAGCGCGCGCAAAGGCACCACCAGGTCGGGCCAACCGCCGTCGGCGGTTTCGACGCTCAGCTTGGCGCGCGCCGGCAGCCGGTCGGCCACCGGCCACTGGCCCAGCCATTCGGCCGGCGACTGGCGGCCGTCCTGGTAGGCGATCGAAAACCCCGTCACCCCGTGCAAGAGCACGCGCGATTCAGCGCCCGTCCAGTCGGGGATGGCCGCGGTTTCCGGCAAGGGCAGGAATCGGATCACCAGCGCGCCCCGGCCGTCCACGTCCTCCCGGGCGAGGCGGAACACATGGCGCCCGCCCGCGCCATGGCGCGCCGGCATCACCCCGACCCAAGTCAGGGACTGAGGCTCCGCCTTGAACATGTAGATGTTCTCGCCCACCGGCGGCGGCGGGTCGAGCTTGCGCAGCGCGACCCGGCCGAGGCAGGCCCGGATGAAGCCGGCGGCCACGCGCAGGTCGTCGTTGCGCAGCAGCCGCTGGTCGACCCGCGCTTCGGTCTGCGCCATCGTGCGCATGGCGCCGGCCATGGCCAGGGCGATGAGGGAGATCATCGCCATGACGACCAGCAGCTCCAGCAGGGTGAACCCCAGGGCGGCCCGAAGACGGCCCGTCGGCGACCGGCGCGTGGCGGGGGCGCGGCTCATCGGACGGCCGCCCCCGGGATGGGCGCCCGCTGCGGCAGCACGGTCGCCAGTTCGACCTGCCGCGGCCGGCCCGCGTCGCCCCAGCCCACCCGCACGTTGAGCTGGTGCAACGGCGTGATGTTGGAGCCCTTGAGTTGGGTGGGGAAAGGCTGGGTGCTCACCTGCCAGCTGAAACCCGCGGATTCGCCCTGCCCCGACAGCCCCGCTTCGGGCACGGCGTCGTAAGACGCCAGCAGGGACTCGGCGAGCATCACCGCGTGCACGTGGCGCTCGGTGTCGCCGGCGTTGCGGGCGCTGCCGCCGGCGGCGCGGTAGAGCAGGCCCAGCGACATCGCCATGATGGCGAAGGCCACGAGCAGCTCCAGCAGCGTGAAGCCGCGCTGCCGCGGGCGCGGCGCCGCGGCACTCGGACGGCTGGCGGCGGACCGGCGCATCAACGCCCCCCCGCCTGGAGCGTTTCCTGCTCGACGCGCCCGGAAAGCCAGTCGACCCGCAACCGCGTGCCCGCGCCCGAGGCGCGCAGCACGTCGATGCTGCCGCCGGTGGCGCCGCCGCTCGGGAGGAATTCGATGGCCGCCACCTGCCCCGGCTGGAGCTCGGTGCTGGCCACGGTGGCGCGCACTTGAAGCGCGTCGGGGATGGGATGCGCCGTGCCGCCGGCCAGGCCGTAGGTGCGGCCGGCCAGGTCGACCTGGAAGCTGGCGGCCCGGCCCTGGCTGACGGCCTGCTGGCGCGCCTGGCGCATCTCGTTGACCATGGTGCGCAGCGCGTCGCGGTATTGCGTGCCCTCGCGCATGCGGTCGTAGGCGATCGGCACGAGCGCCATCAGCACCGCGGCGATGGCGAACACGACCAGCAGCTCCAGCAGCGTGAAGCCGCCGGCCCGCCGCTTCATGGAGCGCACCAGCACAGGCAACCGTGGGGAAATCGGGAAAGGGCGTCAAGGCGGTCCCGGCCCCTGGGCCGACCGACCGCCTCCGGCTCACTGCGCGTTGCGCACGTCCGCGTTCTCGCCTTCGCCGCCGGGCGCCTTGTCGGCCCCGAGCGAGAGGATTTCGACGCCGCCCTTGGGGCCGGGGTTGCTGTATTTGTAAGGCGTGCCCCAGGGGTCGGAAGGCAAGTCGCCCTTCAAGTAAGGCCCGGCCCATTGCGCCGCGGTGGCCGGACGCTTGACCAGCGCCTCCAGGCCTTCTTCCTGGGTGGGGTAGCGGCCCACGTCGAGCTTGAACAGGTCGAGCGACTTCTCGATGTCGGCGATCTGCACGCCGGCCGTCTTGGACTTGGCGCCGCCGAGCTGGTTGAGCACTTTCGGGCCGACGATGCCGGCCAACAAGGTCAGGATGGCCAGCACCACCAGCAGTTCGATCAGGGTGAAGCCCCGGGAGGCCGGGCGCTTGGCGTCGGGTTTGCGTGCGCCGGCGGATTGGATGCGAGTCATCAACATGGAAAGATTCCCCCTAACAAAAAAGAATAGTGGTCTGGATGCGCGCCTGCGGCCTGGCGCGGTCAACCCGCCAGGTCGTTCACCGAAAGAATGCCCAGCAGGATGGAGACGATGATCGCCGCGATCACCACGCCCAGCACCAGGATGAGGAGCGGCTCCAGCATGGTGAGCGCCCGCTTGATGCCGGTTTCGACTTCCCGGTTGAGGACGTTGGCCAGCTCCAGCATCATGGTGCCGAGGCGCCCCGTCTCCTCCCCCACGCGGATCAGGTTGATCGCCAGCGGCTCGAAGAGTTCAGTCGCGGCGGCGGCTTCGACCAGTTTGACGCCCTCCTTGACCTTCGGCGCCATCTTCTGGAGGGGCAACCGCAGGGAAGCGTTGCCGACGGTCTCGGTGGCGATCTGCAGCGCGGTCAGCATGGGCACGCCGTTGCCCAGCAGCGTGCCCAGCGAACGGGCGAACAGGGTCATCTCGAATTTGTGCGTCAACGGCCCCAGCACCGGCAGGCGCAGCAGCTTGCCTTGCAGCCAGGCCCTGCCGTGCGGGGCCTTGAGCCATTGGCGGGCGCCGGCCGCCAGCAGCAGCGCGCCCGCGCCGATGAAGAGGCCGTACTGCGTGAAGGCGTCGCCGATGTGCATCACGATGACCGTCGGCAGCGGCAGGGCGTCGCCCATGTCCTTGAACAGCTGCTTGAACTGCGGCACCACGAAGCCGAGCATCACGATCAGCGAGAGCACCGCCACGCCGAGCAGGATGGCCGGGTAGATGGTGGCGGAGACCACGCTGTCGCGCAGCGCGCGCAGGCGTTCCATGTGCTCGACCAGCCGGCCCATCACCTCGGCCAGCTTGCCGCTGGCCTCGCCGGAGCGCACCATGTTGATGTAGAAGTCGCCGAACAGCGCGCGGTCCTTGGACAGCGACTTGCTCAGCGCGGCGCCGCCCTTGACGTCGTCGAGGATGCGCTGGGTGAGCTGGGCCACGCTCGGCTTGTTGTTCATGCCGATCAGCACGCGCAGGGCGTTGTCCAGCGCCAGGCCGGAGCGCAGCATGACGGCCAGTTGCGAGGTCATCGCCAGCACGTCGGCCTGGTTGACGGGGCCGCGCTGCACGCGCGCCGGCCTGCCCTTGCCGGGGGCGGCCGCACCGCCGGCGGCCGGCCCGGCTTGCGCCTCGTCGACGTTCAACGGCGTCAGGCCGCGGTCGCGCAGCTGCCGCATCACGAGCAGGGCGCTGCCGGCTTCCTGCCGGCCCTGGGAGATCCGGCCGCCGGCGTCGGCGGCCCGCCACACGAACTCAGGCATCGGTCTGGTCCTGGGTCACGCGCAGCAGCTCTTCCAGGCTGGTCGCGCCGGCGGCCACCTTGCGCAGGCCGTCCTCGTACAGCGTGAGCATGCCGTTCTGGATGGACAGCTGGTGCAGCGTGTTCGCGTCCTTGCCCTGGAGCACGGCGGAACGCAGCTTCTCGTCCAGGACGAGCAGCTCGTGGATGCTGGTGCGGCCCTGGTAGCCGTTGCCGCCGCAACGGCCGCAACCCACCGGCTGGTAGACGGGCGCGCCGGGCGCGATGTGGCGGTGCAGGCCGGAGCTTTTCAACAGCTCGGGCGATGCCGGCTGCGGCGCCTTGCAATGCGCGCAGAGCGTGCGCACCAGGCGCTGCGACAGCACGCCGTTGACCGACGAGGTGATGAGGTAGGGCTCCACGCCCATGTCCTGCATGCGGACGATGGCGCCGGCCGCGGTGTTGGTGTGCAGCGTGGACAGCACGAGGTGGCCGGTCAGCGCCGACTGCACGGCGATCTGCGCGGTCTCGCCGTCGCGCATCTCGCCGATCATGATGATGTCCGGGTCCTGGCGCAGGATGGAGCGCAGCGCGTTGGCGAAGGTCAGGTTGATCTGGGTGTGGACCTGGATCTGGTTGATGCCTTCGAGCTGGTATTCCACCGGGTCTTCCACGGTGATGATCTTCTGCGAGGCCGAGTCGAGCTTGGACAGCGCGGCGTAGAGCGTGGTCGTCTTGCCCGAACCGGTGGGGCCGGTCACCAGCAGGATGCCGTGCGGCCGCGCGAGCAATTGGTTGAAGCGTTCGAGGTTGTCGGCGGCGAAGCCCATCTGCTCCAGGCTGAAGCGAACGCTGGCGCGGTCGAGCACCCGCATCACCACGCTCTCGCCGTGCACCGTGGGCACGGTGGACACGCGCAGGTCGAGCTCGCGGCCCTTCACGCGCGTCTTGATGCGGCCGTCCTGCGGCAGCCGGCGCTCGGCGATGTCCAGGTGGGCCAGCAGCTTCACCCGCGAGTTCACCGCGGCGCTGTGCTTGGGCGGGACCACCTCGGCGGTGTGGATGACGCCGTCGACGCGGTAGCGCACGTGCAGGCCGTCGTCGAAGGGCTCCAGGTGGATGTCGGAGGCGCGCAGGTCGATCGCGCGGCCGATCAGCGCCGTCACCAGGCGGATCACCGGCGCCTCGCTGGCGAGGTCCTTCAGGTGCTCGACGAAGTCGCCGGCGTCCGACTCGCCCAGGCCGTCGTCCTCGTCCCGCGCGTCGGCCGCGGCGGGATCGAGCAACTGGGCCAGGGCCTTCTGGATGTCGCTGTCCAGCGCCACGTGGGGGCGAACCTGCAGGCCGGTGGCCAGGCGCAGCGCCTTGAGCACGTAGGTGTCGTCGGGATGCGTCAACGCGACGTCGAGCGCGCCGTCCTCGTGCTTCAGGGGGTAGACGCCGTGGGCCTGCAGGAACTCGGGCAGCAGGCCCGGCACCTCGGGCGCGACGCCGGGGAAATCATCGGCGGCGACGAAAGGCAGGCCCAGGCTTTCCGCCTGGGTGCGGGCGACGTCGGCCTCGGAAACCAGGCCCAGCTGCACCAGCACGCGGCTGAGCGCGCCGCCCATCTCGGTCTGCGCGGCCAGGGCCCGTTCCAGGTCGCGGCTGCTGAGCTTGCCGGCGCGCACGAGCAGCTCGCCCAGCGTCGGGGCGGTGGCGGGCGGCGGGTCTGCAGGGGAAAGGGATGGCTGGGTCATGGGGCGGAAGGGGCGCTGGCGCCCGGTTCGGACAGGGGCGGCAAGGTCAGGATTCCCGGGCCGCCGCCTGGCCGCGGCGCCCCCACGGCGGCGGCGGGCGGCATGCACGGCCAGGGCGCGCCGCGGGCCAGGGGAAGCCGCGCGAAAAGGGGAATGTAAGGCATCGCCCCCGGCGCCGGCCTGTCAGGGGATGAACTCCAGGGTGGTGGCCACCAGGGCCTGCCCCTGGACCCGGCCCTTGACGCGCACCTTGCGCCCCTCGGCCAGGTCGGCCGCGCGGCCGCCGGACACCTGGGCCCGGCTGGCGTCGACACGCACCCCGCCGATCCGGAAATCGGAAAGGCTGCTGTATTTCTTGACCTGGCCGCTCATCACGAAAACCACCGGCTCGCCCGGCTCGAACACCGACACCGCCCGGGCGACGAGCACGCCCGCCTGCAGCGAGCCCACCACCGCCACGCGCAGGCCGTTGCCGGTGACGAGGCCGCGCTTCTGCGCCTGGCGCGCGTCCACCGGCAGGCCTTCCAGCGCGAACACCGGGCCGGCGGCCCATGCGCGCACCACACCTTGGGCATAGACCCAGGGCACGTCGCCGGAGAGCACCCTGTCGTCGACGACGCGGTCCACCGCCCAGGTGCCGTCCGGCGCGGGCGGCGCGCCCGCCGACACGCGCACCACACGGCCGGCCGCGAGCGCCTTGACGGTGATCCGGGCCTGGGCGAAGGACACCTTCTGCCCGCCGACGCGCATCGTCTGCGCCGCCGAATTCAGCTGGCTCACCTCGCCCTTGAGTTCGAAGCGCTGCTCGGCCGAGGCGCCGCCCTCGGACGGCGGCGGCAGCTTCTCGATGCGGCTGGCTTGCACCGTCAGCGCGTCGTCGCCCAGGGCGCCGTGCACTTCCACGAAGTCGCCGGCCTGGACTTCGGCCGCGCCGCCGACGCCGTCGACCAGGGTGGCGCCGTCGTACCGAACCGGGCTTCCGAGCACCGTGATCTGCCCGTTCGACGGGTCGACGCCGGCGACGACGCCGCGCGCCGCCGGTTGAAGACGGATGGTCTCGGCCGTGCCGCTGCGGCCGTCGTCCTGCGTGGTGCCTTCGACTTCGACCCAGGCGCCCAGGGCCAGGCGCTCGGCTTGCGCCGCCTGGCCGAAACCGTCGACGAGCTGCGCCTGGCGCCGGTCGTACTCGACGCCGTCGACACCCACCGAGGTGTCGCTCAGCGCCGTGACCTGGCCGCTGCTGTAGATGCGCGGGCCGCCGGTGCCGCCCTCCCCCACGCCGCCGCCTTCGCCGCCGCCGCAGGCGGCCAGCGACAAAACGCAGCAGGCCCACAGCCACAGCAGCGGCCGGCGGCCGGGCATGCGCCGGGGCGGGCGTTGGGCGATCGAGCGCAGCAAGCGGGCAAGGACCAGCACGGGGAACCTCCAGGGGGAATCAGCGGACCGAGGGCGGCCGGCCGCGGCGGCGCGGCGGCGCGGCGCCGGGTTGCGCCGCGGCCGG
>CBIHOD010000031.1:0-44609 GCA_966211815.1 uncultured Burkholderiales bacterium | reverse complement strand
CTTTCTCTTTGGTTGTCAGTCGAACTGCAACCATACAAGCCTGTCGAAGGGCCCGCGGCGCTTCGGTTGCCGAAGCTCGGGAGGTGCGCGGAAAGGCTTCGACGGGCTCAGCCCGAACGGTGGCGGGTGGCGATTCGTTCAACTGTCGCCGCCGTTCCGGCTGTCGAAAGCCTCGCGCGCCCCGGCGATGATGTCCAGGTGGGCGAAGGCCCAGTCCCCCAGCGCTTCCACCGGCTCGCGCAGCGAATGGCCGAGGTGGGTCAGCGCATAGTCGACGCGGGGCGGGATGGTGGGGTGGACGGTGCGCGTCACCAGCCCGTCGCGCTCCAGGCCGCGCAGCGTCAGCGTCAGCATGCGCTGCGAGACGGCGCCGATCTCCCGCTTGAGTTCGCTGAAACGCTTCGGCCCGCCGCGCAGCATCATCACCACCAGGACGGTCCATTTGTCGCCGATTCGCGCCAGCACTTCGCCGACGCGCTTGCAGTCGTGCGACATCGCCTTGGGCCCGCTGTCGCATTCGGTCGGCCCGGCCCCCTCTGCGTCGTCGGCGGCTGCCGTGGTTGCGGGGGCTGCGGCCGCTGCTTTCCCGCGGGCGGGAACGAGCTTGGGTTCAGGGGTGGGCGGGGAGGGGCGGGTGGTTACAGCCATGTGCCTGGGTATCAAATTTGTGCCGTCTTGACGGGGAAGGTTGGTCACCAAAGAATCCTTGGTATCAAATTTATACCGAAGGAGAAACGATGTCCACCGCTCACCAACCCCAACGATTGCTCCATGTCGATTCCAGCATCCTGGCCGGCCAGTCGGTCAGCCGCCAGTTGTCCGCGGCGGTGGTCGCGCAGCTGCGCAAGGACGCGCCCGGCCTGCAGGTCACTTACCGCGACCTGGTGTCCGCACCCATCCCCCACCTGTCCGGCGCCCACCTGGCGGGCGACCCGTCGCTGCAGGCCGACCTGGAGCTCGGCCGCGCCGTGTTGGACGAATTCCTGGCCGCCGACGTGGTGGTGGTTGGCCTGGGTTTCTACAACTTCGGCGTGCCGAGCCAGCTCAAGGCCTGGGTCGACCGCCTCGCCGTCGCCGGCAAGACATTCCGCTACAGCGAGAAAGGCCCCGAAGGCCTGGCCGGCGGCAAGCGGGTGATCCTCGCGATCTCCCGCGGCGGCTTCTACGGCCCGGGAGCGCCGGCCGCGTCGCTGGAGCATGCCGAGTCTTACCTGCGCGGCGTCTTCGCCTTCTTCGGCATTCCGCAAGTCGAAGTGGTGGCCGCCGAAGGGGTGAACACCGGGCCACAAGGCCGGCAGGCCGGCATCGAGAAAGCGCAGTCGCAGATCGCGGCGTTGGCCTCGGTCTGACCCCCGGCGGCGTGACGGTCCTGTAGGAGCGGCTTCAGCCGCGATCCGGTGGACCACCGCCGAGTCCGGCGCCACCCCCGCAAACAGACCGTGGGGTCACGGGCGCGGCTCCTGCAGCGCCTGTGCCGCGGCCTCGGTCAGCAACCGCACGCCCAGCGGGTTGAGGTGTCCGTCGTAGGGGCCGACGTTCAGGCTGAGCGTCGACCGCCGGAAGTGGGCGCGGTAGAGGTCGTTGCCGTCGACCACCACGGCACCCGCCTGGCGGGCCCGGTCGATGAAGTGCCGGCGTTCCTCGTCGGGACGGTCCTCGCCGCGGGCGATGGCCGCGCGCGGGCCGTCGACCACGAGCACCAGCCGGCCCGGCACGTGGGGTTTGACCCGGCCGAAGAACTCGGCGGCCACCCGGTCGACCAGCGTCAGGTCGGCCGGTGCCGGCGCGCGGCGCGTCGCGGTCGGGGCCGTGGTGCCCACGTCGTGGCCCTGGGCGGGCCGGGACTGCAGCTTCGCCTGTTCCCACAGCCTGTCGGGGCTGAGCTTGAGCTGGCTGAACAGGTACTGCGCCAGCGCCGAGCGGCGTAGCCAGCGCTTGGCGGTGGAAGGCGGCGGCTGGGTCTGGCTGCGCGGCGCGAGCGTCTGCGGGTCGAGGCATTCGCTGTGCACGTTGCCTGAGCCGCACAGCGACTGCCGCACGTCGCCTGGCTCCATCAGCACCACCACGTCGCGCACGCCGAAGGTTTCGTGGGCCCAGCGGATGCGTTCCGCGTAATCGAGCAGCGCGGTGCCGGGGCTGCCCATGGCGTAGACCGGGCGTTTGCCTCGCAATGCGCGTTCCAGCTGGACGCCGGGCCGGTCGCCCGCGGCCAGCATCGAGGCCTCGACATAGCTGTCGCCGACCAGCGCGACGGCGTCTTCACCGGGCTTGAAATCGCGTTCCGCCGCGAAGCCCTGCCGGTTGCTTCGCAGCATTTGGGCATTGCGCAGGTCCCAGCCGGTCGCGGCGCGCCAGGTGTGGTGGGGCGGGTAAGAAAGGATCTTTCCGTTGAGGTAATAGCCGGTCTCGGTGGAGGTCGACACCGGCAGCAGCCGGCACAGCAGCTCGGCTGCCAGTCCGATGGACAACAGGCCGGCGAGCATCCAGGCGAGGCGGCGCGGCATGTTCTCAGAAGTTGAAGTAAATGAAGGCGCTGACGCTGTCGCGCGCGGTGTTGACCACGATCAGCAACGCCACCGCGCCCAGGCTGAAGCCGGCCAGCCAGGCGCGTTGCGCCGGCCGCGCCCCGGCGCGCGCCAGCAGCGCCTGGCCGATGGCGTTGCTGTTGGGCGCCAGGCAGGCCATCGCAGCCAGCAGTCCGCACCAGACGAGGCCGGCGTGCAGGTGCAGGCCGGCGTTCCAGAGCAGCGCATCCGATGCCGCGGCCTCGACACTCGCCATGCCGGCCAGCACCCGCAGCGCGCCACCCAGCGTCTCGGCGCGGAAGAACACCCAGGCCGCCACCACGCACAGCATCGTCAACGCCCAGCCGAGCAGCTTCGCCGCGCGGCTGCCGTCCCAGGCGGCCAGGCGTTCCTTGCGCCGGCCGAGCAGGGCGCGGAAGCCGTGGTTGGCCATCAGGTACAGCCCGTGCAGCCCGCCCCACAGCACGAAGGACCAGCTGGCGCCGTGCCACAGCCCGCCCAGCAGCATGGTGGCGGCCAGGTTGGCGTAGCGCCGCACCGGGCCGCGGCGGTTGCCGCCGAGCGTGATGTAGAGGTAGTCGCGCAGGAAGGTGGACAGCGAGATGTGCCAGCGCCGCCAGAAATCGCTGATGCTCGCGGCGCGGTAGGGCGAATTGAAGTTGTAGGGCAGCCGCACGTTGAACAGCCAGGACAGGCCGATCGCCATATCGGAGTAGCCCGAGAAGTCGAAGTACAGCTGCAGCGTGTAAGCCACCGCGGCCAGCCAGGCCTCGGGCGTGCTCGGCATGAGGCCGGCGTCGACCGGCCTGAACACCGCGTCCGCATAGGGTGCGACGCCGTCGGCCAGCAGCACCTTCTTGGCCAGCCCGATCGCGAAGATCGCCAGCCCCGCCGCGATGTGGCCGCCGTTCCAGCGGTAGATGGCCGGGTCGGCGAACTGCGGCATCATTTGCCCGTGGTGCAGCACCGGCCCGGCGATCAAGTGCGGGAAATAGGTGACGAACAGCCCGTAGTGCACCGGGTTGAATTCGCTGACGCGGCGCTGGAAAGTGTCGGCCAGGAAAGCGATCTGCGTGAAGCTGTAGAACGAAATGCCGATCGGCAGCACGGCCTTGCCCACGCTCCACTCGGTGCCCAGCACCGCGTTGAGGTTGCCCAGGAAGAAGTCGGCGTATTTGAAATAGGCCAACACCAGCAGGTTGGCCGCCACCCCCGCGATGAGCCACTGCCTGGCGCCCATCCCCAGGCTGCGTCCGCTGCCCGCTTGGCAGCGCGCGATGCGCAGCCCCACCCCGAAGTTCATCGCGATCGAGCCGAGCAGCAACAGTGTGAACTCCGGCATCCAGAAGCCGTAGAAGAAAAGCGAAGCCAGGAAGAGCCAGGCCGCCGCGGCGCCCGCCGAACGCCGCCCGGCCAGGAAGAAACCCGCCAGCGTCAGCGGCAGGAAGAGCAGGACGAAAGGGACGGTGGTGAACAGCATGGGGCTGTGTGGATGGATGCTTGTTCAGTTCGGGGCGGTGGCTTGTTTCTTCGCCGCCCCCTCACCAACCCTCTCCCCCGTGTCCGGGGGCGAGGGCGCTTTTCTTCTTCCGCTCCCTCTCCCGCTTGCGGGAGAGGGCTGGGGTGAGGGTGTTGGCGCATCGCCGCCCGGCTCAAGCCAGCGCGTAATCCGGCGCCGCCCGCAGCAGCCACTGCTCCAGCATCATCAGGATCCACACCATCTCGCCGTAATAGCCGGGATGCTCGGGCAGACGCTCCAGCAGCAGCGAGCGGATGAACTCCGGCCGGACGATGTTGCGTTCCGAGAGGCTGCCGAGCGAGTCTTCCGCCAGCCGGCGCAGCGCCGGCGTGCGCGTGAGCCAGACGCCGAAGGGCAGGCCGAAGCCCTGCTTCTTTTTGGTGATGATCTCGTCGGGCAGGAAGCCGCGCAGCGCTTCCTTGAAGAACCAGCGCAGCTTCAGGCCCTTGAGCTTGTAGTCGAGCGGCAGCTTCAGCGAGAAGTCGAGCAGCCTGTCGTCCAGGAAGGGGAAGCCCACCGCCACGTCGGCGAGCCGGGTGGTCTCGCGCACCTTGGGCAGGTCGCTTTCGCCCAGGGTGTAGCGCCAGTCGAAGGCCAGCGTGCGGTTCAGGTCGCTGGCGTCTTTCACCTGCGACCACACGCCGCGCTGGTGCTCGGCCGGGCCTTGCGGGTTGATCTGCGCGAGGAAAGCCGGCGTGAGAACGTCCTGCGTGCCCAGGCGCAGCAGCAGGTTGTACATCTGCAGCCGGTCGGGCATGGGCACCTTGGCCTGCTCGACGTAGCTGGCGCCTTTCTTGAGCAGCGGCAGCCTGCCGAGCGGGCTGCGCTCCAGCAGCGGCTCCATCAGGCCCGAGCGCAGCGGCGAGGGCACGGCCTGGTACCAGCCGAACACGCGCTGCTTGGCGTAGCGGCTGTTGCCGCCGAAGAGCTCGTCGCCGCCGTCGCCGGCCAGCAGCTTGGTGACGCCGTCGGTGCGCGCCATGCGGGCGCAATAGTAGGCGGGCAGGGCGGAGGAGTTGCCGAAGGGCTGGTCGTAGTGCTGCGCCACCTCTGGGATGCTGCGCACCAGGTCGTCGGGGGTGACGTAGTACTCATGGTGCTCGGTGCCGAATTGCTTGGCGGCGATGCGCGCGAAGGCCATCTCGTCGTAGCCCTCGGCCTCGAAGCCGATCGAATAGGTGGCCGCCGCCTTGCCGCCGGCGCGGCCGATCATGCCGGCCACGGTGGAGCTGTCGGTGCCGCCGCTGAGGAAGCAGGCCGGCTTGCTGCCGTCCAGCTGGCGCGCCACGGCGTCGCGCAGCAGGCCCTGGAACTCTTCCTTCAGCGCGCCGAAGTCGGCCGACCGGGGCTCCTGGAAGCGCGGTGTCCAGTAGGGCTTGACGGTGAGCTTCCCGGCTTCGAACCAGGCGCAGTGGCCGGGCGGCAAACGGTGGATGCCTTTGAAGATGGTGCGCGGCGACGGGATGGCGTGGAAATACAGGTAGTCGAAGATGGCCTGGGGGTCGACCTCGGCGTGGCGCCCGGCGCCGTCGTCCGACAGCGCGTCGGCGCGTTCGGCGAAGCGCAGCTGCGGGCCGCCTTCGGCCTGCACGACGCGGTAGCACAGAGTCTGCTGCGCGAAGCGGTCGACCGCCAGGAAGGCGCGGCCACCGTCGTCCTGCAGGCCGACCGCGAAGCTGCCTTCGACGCCTTCGGCGGCGCGGTCGCCCCGGCTCTCGACGGCGCGCCGCCAGGCGGCCAGGGCGCCTTCGCGGCGGGCCAGCTCGGCCAGTCCGGCGTCGGTGAAGGCGGGCGAGCCGAGGCACAGGGCGGCCGGGGCGGTACGGAGTGCGGGAGCGTTCATGGTGGGGTGCCGTGGTTCTTCGCGTTTTTATGCAGGCGGCATTGTCGCAAGCGGATCGCCGGTTTCCGGCTTTCCCCGCCACTCATTCCGGTGGGGCGCCCCCGCCGCCGGGCGGCTATTGCTGGAATGCGCCCGGCTGCCGGGGCGGGCCGTTCACGGCGGCTGTGCCGCGCGGATGCTTGTATTCGCGGGCCGGGTTCAGGTCGGTTTCCGACAGGGCGCCGCCCTTGCTGCTGCGGCCGGCGTCCTTCGCCTTGCCCCTGACCTTGGCCTTGGGCGCGAGGCGGAAGTCCTCCCGGGCGGCCTGCAGGAACTCGTCCCAGTCGACGGTGAAGTTGTTGGACACGAGGCCGGCCTTGGCCGGGGCCAGCTCGCCGGGGTTGCCCACCAGCAGGTTGTTCATCGCCTTGACCACCTGGGTGTTGTTGGCCACGCGCAGGAAGACGCCGCCCTTGGGCAGGTTGTCCACCAGCGTGTTGTTGACCAGGTAAAGCTCGCTGCGCGGCCAGCGCAGGCCTTCGGCGCCGTAGGCGATCAGGTGGGGGTTGGAAGTCTGCGAACCCTGCGCGATGACGTTGCCCACGACGACGGCCACGCCGCCGTCCGGGAACTCCAGCTCGTAACTCGCGGTGCCGCCGACTTCGTCGGTGAGCCGGTTGTAGGCCACGTAGTTTTCCGCCGCGCGGCTCTTGAGCAGGTGGCCGACCCGGCCGTGGTGGAAGTAGCTGCCGGTGACCGACAGCCGCGCGATGCGGCCGACATAGAGCTGGTGGTTGTGGGAGTCTGCGCGGCCGTTGTGGAAGAACTCGCTGTTCTCGATCTCCAGGACCGCGTTGGCGTCGTTGTTGGTCAGCAGGCCCATCTCGTTGTCGGTGAAGGTGCAGTCCCGCACCCGCAGCGAGCCCGATTCGAATCGGATGCCCGCGCCGTTGCGCCCGGGCACCGCGGTGCCTTCGAAATCGAAACCTTCGACCACCATGTTCTGCGCCCGCACGACCCAGATCGCCTTGCTCTCGGCCGCGGAACCGTTGGACACCAGCCTGGCGCGGCCGTCGACGGCGCGCAATGTCAGGTCGGGCTGCGTCCACACCGCGGTGTCGCCGGTGTAGCGGCCGGCGTCGACTTCGATGACCGTGCCCGGCTCGGCCAGCTTGGCCGCCTCTCGCAGCGTGCGCACCGCCCGGCCTGGGCCGACCTGCAGCACCGGCCTGGCTTGCGCCGCGGAGGTTTCGATGGCTTTGTTGCCCACGGACAGCGGTGCCGCGGCGGCCGCGCCGCTCAGGGCGAGCCACAGCAGTCCGCAGCAGGAGAGGGCGGCGAGGGAGGCTGGCGTTTTCTTCTTCAACATGCTGGTGCGTGGGTCGGTCGCTGGGCAGGGGGCGCCGCGGGCCGGTCCGCGGCGAGGCGCCATTGTGCAGTGCCATACTTCCCGCCCGCATCGCCGCTCGCCGTGCCTTCGCGCCGGCGCGGTCTTCCTCCATGTGAACGGGCCCCAGATGACACCCGACCGCAATCCCCCCGGCGCCGGGCAGGCCGCCGCGACCGCGCCGGCCAAGGCGGGTTGGCTGTGGCCGGCAGCCTGGCTCTACCTGCTCTTCCCGGTCTACGGCAGCCTGATCCCCTTCGCCTGGCAGGAGGTCGGGCTCGCCGATGCGGTGCGGCAGTTCGCCGAGTTGCTGTCCGAACCGCTGGCCGTCGCCTCGCGGGCCGACTTCGCCGCCAACATCCTGCTGGCCGTGCCGCTGGCCGCGTTGTGGATGGCGGCGATGGTGGGCGGGCGGGGGCGGCGCTCGCCGCCGGTCGAGGCGGCCGCGGCGGCGGCGGTCTGGCTCGGCTGCAGCGTGCTGGCGCTGGCGCTGGAGTTCTCGCAGATCTTTTTCAGCGGCCGCTCGCCGGCGTTGTCGGACGTCGTCGCCCAGTCCATCGGCGCCGGCTTCGGCCTGGCGGCCTGGTGCATGGTCCCGGCCGGCTTCTGGCACGTGTCGCGTTCACCGGCCACGGCGTGGAAGCAGGTCCGGTCGCTTTACCTCGGCGGCCTGCTGCTGTATTCGCTGATGCCGCTGGACTTGACGGTGAGCCTGTCCGACCTGTCCAACAAGGTCGCCACCGGCATGGTGAGGGTGGTGCCGTTCTCGGGCTGGGCCGCCCAGCCGCTGCAGGCGCTGGCCGACGCCGCGCTCGACACCGCGATCTGGGCCTTGGCCGCGGTGCTGCTGCTGCGCGCCGCCGGCCGGTTGTCGGCGGCCGCTGCGGCCGGTTTGTTGCTGTTCGCCGTGGGCATCGAGTGCGCGCAATTCCTGGTGTTGTCTCGTGTCGTCGACACCACCGACATCCTCACCGCCGCGTTGGGCATCGGCTTCGTGGCCGCGGCGAACAGCCGGCTGCAAGGGGCGGCCCCGCATGAGTCTGAAAAAGCGGGCGGCGGCGCCTGGCCGCGCCGCGCCGCGCTGCCGGCCTTGTTGATCGTGGCGGGTTTTGTGCTCAGGGCCTACCCCTTCGACTTCATCCAAGACACCTGGACGCTGCGGTTGCGCTTGGAGACCGTCTCGCTCATGCCTTTCGCCAGCTATGTCTCCAACGGCGAGCTCTACCTGGTGACCAACCTGCTGCGCCGCTTCTTCCTGTTCTCGGCGATCGGGGCGGCGCTGCAGTGGACGTTTTCCGCCTCGAAGCTGCCCCTGCGCTGGCACACGCCCGCGGTGCTCCTGGCCTGCATGGCCAGCGCCTTGCTGATGGAGGCGATGCAGCTGGCGCTGCCGCGCGGTTATTTCGATTCGGGCGACGTGCTCTTCGCCGGGCTTTGCGGCGCGGTGGCCGGGGCGGTGGTGCGCCGACTGTCTTCGTCCGGACGGGAAGCCGGGCAGGCGGCGGGGGCCGTGTCCGGGCCGCGGGCCGGGGGAGGGCGCAGGCACCGGTCCCGCCGCGGCGGGACGCAGGCGGGCGACGCCGCCACCGCCGCGCTCGACCGCATCCCACCCCGAAGGCTGGCGCTGTTCGCATGGGCCGGTTGCGTGGGCCTGCCGGTGGCGCTGGCGCTGGCCGCTTACGCGCCCGGGACGCCCTACAACGTGCGGGAACTGCTCACCGAGGGCGGCCTGCCCTGGCCGGTGCTGCCGATGACGGGGGCGCTGCTCGGTTTGCTGGGCTTGCCTGGCCTGATCGCCGCCCGGGCCGGCGCGCCGCGTGAAAGGCGCCTCGCCGGCGTCACCACCGCCTGGCTGCTCGGCGCGCCCTGGCTGCTGGCGCTGCTGGTCTACGCCGGCGTCGACCTGGAGAGCGTCCACGACGTCGTCGGCACCGCGGTCTGGGGCCTGTGGGCACCCGGCGAAACCGTGCTGCGGCTGGCGGTGCTGCTGCAAGGCGTGCTCTGGTCGCTGGCGCTCGGCGCGGCGCTGTCAGGCTGCGCGGCGGCGCCGTCGCACCGCCTGGCGGGCGCCGCGCGCCTGCTCGCGCACGGCTTTTGGGTGGTGCCGCTGTGGCATGCCGTCGTGGTGGTTTTCGCGGGCACGGACAACCTCACCGAGTTGATGGCCGGCGGCGGCGGCGCGGTGCCCAGCTTGTGCCTGTTGGCCTACGGCGCGCTGCTGGGCTGGGCGGCCGGCGAGGCGTTGAAAGCCGTGGCGGGCCCGCCCGCCGGGCATTGGGCGGCCTTCCTGCCGCGGCTGTTGCTTGCCTCGGCGGCGGGCTATGGGCTGGCGCGGGCGGCCACCGAGTCCACGCTGGTGAAATACGACCAAGTGTTCTCGGCGCTGCAGTTCCTGCTCAGCACCGACCGCGGCCACTACGCCACCGGCGCCAACCTGCTGATGCGTTTCCTGCTGGCCCAATGCCTGGCGCTGGCCGGGCTGGCCCTGTCGATGCTGGTCGTCCGTCGGCTGTCTTCCAAGCGGGCCGCACGGCCCATCACGGCGGCGGCTTGAACCTCGATCCAGGGGGTGGTCCGCCACCGTCGCTGTGCGACACTGGCGCCCCCCGGCCGGCGCATGCCGCGCCGGGGTCCGCATTCGAACAAGAAAGAAGGGTTTTTTCTTGATGTACTCGGGCCGCCGCCATCGCCGGCTCCAAGCCCCGGGGGCCGATCCGGCCCGCCCGCCCGGCCTGGATGAAATTGGAAACCCCCATGCAGCCTGACCAAGCCCCGACCCCCGGCGCGGCGGGATGGTCGCTGGCGGTGTTCGCCTCGCGCGAATCCGCCGCGGCGCTGGAAGCCACGCTGCGCTGCGCGGTCGCGGCCGCGACGCCGGGCATGGTGATCGATGTCATGGTCAACGGGAATCCGGAACTGGCCGGGCGCGCGGTGCAGGAGGTGGCGCCGCGCCTGCCCGCGGCCCGGCCCGGCATCCGCATGCGGTTCTGGTCGATCCCGCTGGGCGACAAATCCAATGCCTGGAACCGCTACCTGCACGACATCTGGTCCGGCGAACCCTTGGCCTTCTTCATCGACGGCTACGTCCGGCTGATGCCCGATGCGCTGCAGCGGCTGGGCGAAGCGGTGCTGGCGGACGACCGGGTGCTCGGCGGCTCGGGCCTGCGCCATGGCGGCGGCGGTTTCGATCCGGACTGCGGCCCGGCGGTGCGGCCCGGCGGTTTCAATGGCAACCTGTGTTGCATGAAGGCGCGGGCGGTGGCGGAGATCAAGCGCCAGGGCATCCGCCTGCCGCTCGGGCTCTACCGTGGCGACGCGGTGATCGGCGCACTGCTGCTCTACGACATGGACCCCGTCGGCACGAATTGGGCCGACCACCGCATCGTGCTGCATTCGCAGGCTTGCTACGCCACCGACGCCAAGCGCTGGTGGCGGTGGAGCGATGTCGAGGCCGCCGCCAAACGGCTGCTGCGGCAGGCCAAGGGCGAACTGGAGAACAAGGCCGTCCGCGGCCACATGACGCTGCGCAAGCGGCCGCCCCACCTGCTGGCCCCGACGGCGCGGCGACTCGTGCTGCAGTGGGCCGAGGAATTCCCCGCCGAACTCCGTTCGGCCTGCCTGCGCTCGCCTCTGAGCTATTGGGCCTACAGGCAACTGCGCGCATCCCCGGACGCCGCCGCCGCGGCCGACGGCGGCGCCAGGCTGCTGTGGTCGAGCGTAGCTTCATGAGCGGCCCCGTGGAACCCGGCTTGCCGAAGGGCTCCGACCGCGGCGCCGGCGCGCCGCGCCCCCGCGTGCTCTTCGTCACGCCCGTCTCGCCCTTCGCCGACGCGTCGGGCGCGCAGCAGCGCAGCCGGCTGATGTACGAAGCGCTGCGCGAAGTTTTCGACGTCGACGTCCTGCAATTGCGCGAAACCCACGGCGGCGGCACGGAGGCGGTGTTCTCCGAGCCGGCGCGCAACGCCCATGGCGGCTTCGACCTGGAAGCCGGCGTGCCGGCGCGGCGCGGCGTCCTCGACCGATTCAAGCCCCAGCCCGCGCTGACGCGGCAGGTGGAGCAGCGGCTGGGCGCCGGCTTGTCGCGCTACGACCTCATCGTCGGCCGCTACCTCTGGCCGGTCAGCCAGCTGGAATGCCCCGCCGGCGTCCCGGTGCTGGCCGACCTGGACGACTGGCGCTACCGCTACGCCAGCCTGCTGCCCTCGTCGGCCGCGGCCCTGCGCGAGCGGCTCGCCAAGGCGGTCGCCTACCGCCTGGCGCAGCCTCCCCTGGCGCGGCTGGCCGGCGCCTTCGTCGTGTCCCGGCAGGACGCGGCCGAGCTGTCCCGCCCCCTGCCCACGGCCTTCCTGCCCAACGTGCCCTTGAGCATCCCCGCCGAAGTCGCGCCAGCGCCGCTGGAGCCGAACGCGCTATTCGTCGGGTCGCTCTGGTACCGGCCCAACGCCGAAGGCGTCGACTGGCTGCTGCGCCGCGTCTGGCCGATCGTGCGGGCACGCCTGCCGCACGCGACGCTGTGCCTGGTGGGCGCGGCGCCGGCGGCGATGCGGGCGAAATGGGAGCAGTCGCCCGGCGTGCGTGCGCCAGGCTTCGTCGACGACATCGCGCAGGCCTACCGCGGGGCCCGCGCCGTGGTGGTGCCGATCCACACCGGCGGCGGCACCAACATCAAAGTGCTGGAGGCCATGGCCCACGGCCGGGCCTGCGTGGCCACCGCTTTCATCCAACGCGCCTTCGCCGACAAGTTCGAAGACGCGGTCCACTGGTTCGCCGCCGCCGGCGCCGAGGCCTTCGCCGCCAGGCTGTTGCAGGCCCTTCGGCCCGGCGAGCCGGTCGACCGAATGGCCGCCGACGCGCGCGCCGTCGTGCAGCAGTCCTTTTCCCACGCCATGTTCAAAAGCACCGTCCATTCGTTCGCCCGCCAAGTCATGAACGGGAAGGCGGCACGGTGAGCGCGGCCGCCCCCACGCCGACACCCCCGCCCAGCCCGAAACGGGCCTTGATGGCCGGCGCGGCCTGGGCGGTCGCGATGCGCTGGTCGGTCAAGGCGATCGGCTTCCTCAGCACCGTCGTCATGGCGCGGCTGCTGATGCCCGCCGACTACGGCGTGGTCGCGATGGCGATGCTCGTCGTGGGACTGATCCAGGCCTTCCTCGACAGCGGCGCCACCACCGCCTTGCTGCGCAAGGGCGACCTCGAACGCGACGAGATCGACTCCGCCTGGACGCTGCGCCTGCTGGAAGGCTGCGTGGTGGGCCTGATCCTGCTGGCGGCTTCCTTCCCGGCCGCCGCTTATTTCCAGGAGCCGCGCGTGCAGCCGGTGCTCTGGGTGCTGGCGGCCAGCGTGGCCCTGGCCTCGGCGGGCAACATCGGCATCACGCTGGCGGTCAAGGCGCTGAACTTCTCGCTCGAATTCCGCATCGCCGTGGTCTGCAAGCTGGCGTCGGTGGCGATCACCGTGGCCGCGGGCTACCTGCTGCGCGACTACCGCGCCCTGGTCATCGGCGTGGCCAGCGGCTACCTGCTGGGCTTGCTGTGCAGCTACACCATGCACCCCTACCGGCCGCGTTGGAACACCTCGCGCATCGCCGACATCTGGGCGGTCACCAAATGGCTGATGTTCGCCGGCATGGCCAGCTTCGTGCTGCGCAAGGGCGACGAGCTGATCGCCGCCCGTGTCGGCACCACGCAGGAATTCGGCACCTACAACGTCGGTTCCGACCTCGGGCAGCTGCCCACCGGCGAAGTCGGCCCCGCCGTGCTGCGGGCCTTCCTGCCGGTGTTGTCGTCGATCCAGGCCGACGAGCGGCGCACCAACCTGGCCGTCATCAAGACGCTGGCGGCGGTGAACACGCTGACGCTGGCGATCGGGCTGGGCATGTTCGCCTTCTCGCGGCACGCGACCAGCTTCATCCTCGGCGCCAACTGGGCGGGCGCGGCGCCTTTCGTGGCCCTGTTCGCGCTGATCAGCACGCTGCAGATCATGTCCAGCCCGCTGCAGACGCTGCTGACGCTGCGCGGCCACACCCGCATCCAGAGCTACGTGGTGTGGGCCGAGTTCGCGGCCTTCCTCGCGGCAGCGGCCTTGCTGGCGCCCTGGCTGGGCATCGTCGGGCTGGCCTATGCCAGGCTGGCCGGCAGTGGCACCAACATGCTGCTGGCGAGCTGTGCCACCCGGCGGCTGTGCGGCCTGCCCTTGCGCGGTGTCGCGAGCGCCGTGGCCCGGCCCTTGGCGGGCAGCCTGCTGACGCTGCTGCTGATGGAACTGCTCTTCTCTCAGGTGAGTGGGCTGTGGCTGCAAGCGATCGTGGGCCTTCCGCTGGCTTTCCTCTTCTACGTGGGCTGGTGCGGCGTGACGTGGCGCCTGTCGGGCCGGCCCGAGGGCTTGGAGTCCACCGTGGTGGAAATCGTCCAAGCCAGAAGAAGAGCCGGTGCCGTCACCGAATAAAAAGAAGAATGGCGGGATGACGACGATGGATGACGGAAAGATCGCGGGCACCGGCAAGCCGCTGCCCCCGCCGCGACGGCAACAACCCCATCGCGTGACGGGTGTTTTGCTTTTGTACTATCCACAGTACGCGCGCAACGCCGTGGAGGTGTTCGCGGCCTTCCTGAAATCGCTGTCCACGGATTATGGAATTGTGATCGTCAGGAACGGCAATGTCCCGCTTGCGGAGCGTGACGATGTGGTTGCGGTGATCGACGGCGAGAATTCCCTGCGTGAATTCTCCGGATGGAATTCGGGCTTCGACTATTTCAAGGAAAACATCCACGGAGATTCCAGCGAATTGCTGGTTTTCGCCAACGACACTTTCTGCCACCACAACCGCTTCGGCATTTTCACCCGCGCGGCCTTCAGAAAGACGTTCAACGCGATCATGAATCAACCCGCGGTCGCGGCCATGGCTGGCGAGGAGTTTTTCCTCGGGAAACCGTATGCACTGGACGGCCTCGCATCGAAATCATGGATATGCACCTATCTGTTCGCCTGGAACCGCTCGGCGATGGCGGGCATGGGGTCGCTGACACCGCAGGCCAGGATCGAAGATTTCTATGCGAGGAACGATCGGGGCGAGCTTGTTTTCTCGGAGCGGGTCAGCGAAAACCTCTCCAAACACATCGTCTCCTGGCTGACGGGGTCAACGTCGACGAGCTGGAAAGGCGTGGGTGCCACCGGGGCCAGCGGCCTGGAGAAACTCCAGGGCAAAGCCAATTCGATCCTCTGCGAAAAATACCTGTCCGCCGTCGCGGTTTCCAGGGGAGTGCGTTTGGTGAATGTTTTTCCCGGTGAAGGCTGGAAACGGCTGCGTCGGGTCGAATCTTTGATCGAAAAATTATATTTCTGGTTGGGACGCAAAAAAAATGATATCTACGAAAAGTGATTTTCGCGGGAGTTCCAATGGAAGCCTATTACAAGAATCTTCGCAAGGAAATGATGCGCTTCGTTCCAGGCAAATATTCCAGGGTGCTGGAGGTCGGTTGCGGCGCCGGGGTATTCAGGAGCAACCTCACCCAACACAATGAATACTGGGGTGTTGAAATGGTTGAGTCGGCTGCGAAAATCGCCGAAGGGAAACTCGACAGGGTTTTTTGTGGCGGTTTCATCGAGAAAGCCGATGAAATTCCGGATGGTTATTTCGACTTGATCGTCTGCAACGACGTCATGGAACATCTGCCCGACCACGACGTCTTCTTGAAAACCGTCAAAAAGAAACTGGCCGACAACGGCTGCCTGGTTCTTTCCGTCCCCAACATTCGGCACATCGCCTGCCTGTTCGGGCTGTTGGTCAGGAAAGACTGGAAATACGAGGACGAGGGCGTGCTGGACCGCACCCACCTGCGTTTCTTCACCCGCAAGAGCCTGGAACGTTCGCTGCGGCACCACGGCTTCCAGATTCAAGAGATCGGCGGCATCAATTCCATCCTGTCGAACCTGCCCGCACTGCGCGTGCTGGCCATCCGCATCGCGTCCTGGGTGCTCGGCAGCGACATCCTTTATTTGCAGTTCGGCCTGAGGTCCGTCCTGTCCACCGACTCCTCTTCCGGCCGTTGAACGGGCCGGCGTCGCACATGTCCTTTCTCTTCCGCCTGCTGCCAACCATCCTCGTCGCGCTTTCGATCTTCTCCCTGGATTTCTTCCACTTCCGCGTCGACAGGTCCTTGCCCTCCGGGCAGGTGCTGGACCGGGCCGCCGTGTCGCCCCAGGACGGCGTCTTGAAGCGTGTCGCCGACATCAGCCTGGACGTGTCGCTCGGCATCCCCGCCCAGGACAGGGGCGAGGCGGCGCACGAGATCCACCAGGGGCGGCTGCCGGCGCCGGCGTTCTCCAGCCAGAAGCTGGCGTTGCGTGGTTGGCCGGCCGACCTGTTCGTCGGAGGGCCCACCTTCCAATTGGTGATGGCGAGCCTTTCGGTCGAGGACCTGCTGCTGCGCGAGTTCGAAAGCGGTGGCCGCCGCGAGTACTACGAGCTGGCCAAGGCCAGGGTCCTCGAATTCGCCGACTGGGAAGCGAAACAGCATGAGCCCGCGGCTTTCCTGTGGAACGACCACGCCGTCGCCGCCCGCATCTCGGTCTTGACGCGGTTGTGGCGCCACCTGCGCGCCGACCCCGATGCCGCCGCCGCCCAGCGCGCCGCGCTGCTCGGCCTGGTCTCGCGCAGCGGCGGTCTGCTGGAGAAGAACAGCCAGTTCACCGTCAGGACCAACCATGGCGTGATGCAGAACATCGCGTTGCTGCAGGTGGCGGCGGCGTTCCCCGACCTGCCGCGGGCCGACGCCTGGAAGAAGCTGGCCGCCGAGCGGCTGGAGCTGCAGCTGGGCTTCTACGTGTCCTCGGAAGGCGTGGTGCTGGAGCATTCGTCCGAATACCACCTGTTCGGCGTGCAGCTGCTGGAATACGCGGTCCAGCTCGCGCGTTTGAACGGGATGGAGCCGTCGGGGCAGCTCGTCTCCGCCTACCAGCGTGCGCAGGAATTTTCAAAAGTGCTGGCCCGTCCCGACGGGTCGGTGCCCCTCATCGGCAACACTGCCGGCAAAGCGTTTTCGCAGGAAAGCCACGACCGTTTCCTGAAAGAAGGAGCCGCCGCACCCGACCGTGGGGCCGAGCCGCCGGTGGATGCGCGGCTTTACCCGGTGTCGGGCTATGCCGTCTGGAACGGTCGCGGCGCGGTGCCATCGCAAGTGGCCGTGGCCTGGGCCAAGCACGACCGCCACGGCCACAAGCACGCCGACGAAACCAGCGTGCATTTCTGGTCGCGCGGGCTGGACTGGGTCACTGCCACCGGCTATTGGCCCTACGGCGATACCGGTTACGACGACGCCAACGGCTGGCGCGGCGCCAACGCCCCGCACCTGCGCGGTGAAGCGGCCCGCAGTGCCCGGCGGGTGGAATTGAAATACCACGGCGGCGCCGGCCAGGTGCAGGCGGTCGACGTCGAAAACGCCCGGGAATCCGGCGGCGTGTTCCGCCGCCAGGTGGTCAGGCTCGGCGCGGAGCGTTTGCTCGTGGTGGATGTGGCCGTTCGCGCGGCGCAGTCGGTCGACACGCTCTGGACACTGCGCCCGGAAAGCCAGCTGCGGTCCGAGGGACCGGCCCATTTCATCGCCCAGCCGCCGGTGGGCGACCATGTCCTGCACCTGAACTTCGCCTTCGCCGGTGAAGGGCAGGGCGCGGCCAAGGCGTCGGCCGGCGGGAGTTTCTCGCCCTTCGCCGGCTGGGTGGTGCTGGGGCGCCGGCCCACCGCCGCACCCAGTGTCGAGGTCGAGCGCGGCGGCGGCAGCCACATGACGGCCGCGCTGTTCTCGGTGGAAGACCGCGGCGGGCCCGCGCCAGGGTTGTCGCTGGAGCCGGGCGGCACGTCGGACGAATGGCGCGCGACGGTGAGCACGGCCCAGGGCCCGCTGCAGGTCAGCCGGCGTGGCGCTTTGCTGGAGGTCTCAGGACCGCCCGGCGGCGGCCTGGCCCCGCAATCGGTCAACCTCCGGACGCCCGCGTCGGTCGAGGAGCCGCGGCGAGCGTTGAAGGCGGCGATGACCGAAGCGCTGGCGCACTATCCGATCTGGCGGGAGCTGAAGTATTTCCACAACCGGCTCTATCTGCTGATCGCGACGCTTTGGGCCGCCTTGGAGCTGGCCCTGTGGTTGCCGCCGATTCGCCGCCGCCTCCAGCCGCACGCCGGCCGGGCCCTGGCGCTGAACCTGTCCTTCGCGCTGGGCTGGTTGCTGCTGGCCTGGTGGATCCATGCGCGCTACCTAGAGACATCGGCCCATTTGCTGGGCTACCTCTCGGGGCACTGATCCCGCGGCGCCCGGCCCAGGGGCCGGCGGCCGTCATCGAAACACGGGGTGGCGCGGTGCAGCCCCGGCTTTTTCAGCGGCGTCAGGGCTTCAACGGCCCGCGCTCGCCACCACGCCGTCCAGCCATTCGGCGAAAAGCCTCGACCTCTCCTTGCGCGAGGCTTGCCGCACGTAGTCCGGGTCGGGCAGGGGGCTGCGGCCGCCGGAGATCTCGGCGATGCTGGCCTGCAAGGCGCGGGCGATGTCGGCGGCGTCGTCCAGCCGGGCGAAACGGTCCAACCCGGCCGCGCGCAGCACGCCCACGGTGTCGCCGGCCTCGTCCGACAGGCACAGGACGGGCTTGCGCGCGCGCAAGTATTCGTAGATCTTGGCCGGGATCTGCGCATTGCAGTTCGACGCCTGCATCACCAGCAGCCCGTCGGCTCGCAGCATTTCCTTCAGCGCGGCCTTGTAGGCGATCGGCGGGCAGATCTCCACGTAGTCCTGCACGCCGTGCTCGGCCACCAGGCGGTTCAGCAGGGCTTCCTGGACGGCGGCGCGGAAGCGTATCTTCAGTTGACCGGGCCGGATGCCGTCCGAACGGTGCAGTTGGGCCAGGGCCCGGACCAGCTGCGTCGGGTCCCGTTCCTGCGGGTAGACGATGCCGCTGTGCAGCAGCGTGATCGCGCCGGGGTTCAGCGGGTCGGCCGCCGCCGCCGGGGCCTCGGGCGATTCGACGTCGGCGAAGCTGTCCTCGTCGTAGCCGTTCTCCAGCACGCGGATTCGGGCGGCCTGCTCCGGATAGCGCTCGCGGTAAGCGGCCGCGGCGCTCGGCGTGGTGAACACGCTCAACGCGGCCTGGCGGACGGCGCGGCCCTCGATCTCGGAAAAGGCGCGCCAAGTGGCGGGGTCCGGCGGATAGTCGTCCTGGGCCATCGGGTCGCGGAAGTCGGCCACCCATGGCAGGCCGGAGCGGCGCTGCAGCTCGGCGCCGATGAGGTGCGCGGTGGCGATCGGGTAGGTGGACCAGATCGCGTCGGGACGGTACTGGCGGATCATCCGCAGGCCTTGGCGCACCGCGTCCAGCCGCCAGCTCACCCAGCGGTCGGGCCGGGCCATCGCGCCGATGTAGCGGCCGCCTATCGACAAATGGCGCGCGGTGTCCAGCCCGAAGGCGCGGTTGACCACGGTGCCGGCGGGCACCTCGCTGTTCAGGTCGTCGCTGGTGCGCTCGTAGGCCCGGGTGTCGATGGTCAGCACGAGAGGCTCCCATCCCTCGGCCGGCAGGTGCTGGACGAAGCGCAGCGTGCGCTGGATGCCGCTGCTGCCCGCCAGCGGCGGGAAATGGAAAGCGACCATGAGCAGGCGCTTCGTCTTTTTGGCGTTCATGGGGAAGGCGGGGTCATGGTTGTTGTTGTGTTCGCATCACCGGCGGTGTTGCAATTTGCCGGTATGGGTTTTTTAAAAGGGCAGGGCAATTAAATTACCGGAAAGCGACTAGATTGACGAGAACAAGCCAGGGAGGAGTTTTAGAACAACCGGCATCGAAACTCCGTGAAGAAGCATCATCTTTCAGGAAAAGAAAAAGTTTTTCTGGTGATCCCATGGGCGCCGAGCCACCAAGGCGGCGTCACGCGGGTGGTTCAGCAGATCGCCGCTTTCTGGGGCGATGACGAGCATTGCGAACCTGTCCTGGTCGTCGACGACTGGGCGCATCCGGCGGAAGAGTGGGCCGGGGACGCGCTGTATTTCAGGTTCCGCGCATCGGTCTTCCAACGCGTCGTCCCATCGATCGTCTCCCTGGCGCGGCTTCCTCTGGCGCTGCGCCGCATCCACCGGCTGCTGAAGGCCCATTCGGTGGCGGCGGTCAATTTCCACTACACCGATTATTCGCCGCTGGGCGTGGCGCTCTTGAAGCGGCTCAAATTTTACCGGGGAAGGTTGGTCATCTCCTTCCATGGCACCGACGTCTGCCACGTGCCCAACTTGCTGGAGCGGGCGGCCAGGCTGTTCTGCCTGCGCTCGGCCGATGCTTTGGTGGCTTGCTCCAACAGCCTGGCCGACCGCGCGTCCCAGACCTTCGGGATCGACCGCAACCGCTTCGACGTGATTCCCAACGGCGTGGACGTTTCCATCTTTCATCCCGAAGCACCGCAGACCCCACTCTTCCAATCGGATGCGGGCAGGCTCCCGGCCGATTTCATCGCCAGCATCGGTTCATTCATCCCCCGCAAGGGCCACGAGACGCTGATCGACGCCTTCGCCACCATCGCGCCGCAGTTCCCTTCGCTGCACCTTTGCATCGCCGGCCCGCAGGGCCCTTTGATCGACGAACTGCGGGCGAAGGCCGAGACCCTGGGCCTGGGCCAACGCATCCACCTGCTGGTGGGCATTTCGCCGCAGGACGTGGCCCACCTGCTGGTCAGGGCGCGGCTGTGCGTGCAGGCGGCGCGGGCGGAATCGATGCCGCTGTCCATGCTGGAGGCCGGCGCCTGCGGCGTGCCCATGGCCGCGTCGAACATCGCCGGCCATGACGAATTGATCTTCGAAGGCCGGACCGGCAGGCTGTTCGAAGTCGACCATCCCCAGGATTGCGCCCGGGTGGTGTCGGAGATGCTGCGGGATCCCGAAGGGGCCAAAGCCTGCGCGGAACGCTTCGGGCGGATCATCCGCAGCGAGTTGACCTGGTCGAACTGCGTGGCCCGCTACCGCCTGCTTTACGGGGTTTGAGGCGAGGCGCGTCAGGGCGGCAGCAGCTCGATGCGCACCCGCCGCGCCAGGCTGCAGGCCAGTCGGCCCGGCCCACCGGCGCGCGCGTGGGTCAGCTGCAGCGGCCCGAAGAACAGCACGGTGACGCGGCCGACGCTGACGGCCCCCAACCGGGCGTGCGCGTTCAACGAGTCGGCGTTGAAGCGCGAGATGCGGCTGAACGTCCAAGCCACGCCTTGCGCGGCCAGGCCCGCGTCGACGGCTTTCCACAACCGGCCCATCGTGCGCCCCAGGCGGTAGCGCGGTGCCACGTAGACGTCGAAATCCCAGACCGTGCGGGCATCGGGCATGGCGAAATCGCAGCGCACCTCGTCTTCGCGGTAGACGCCGCGCTGGATCCACAAGGTGCCGGCGAATTCTCCCTTGACGGTCGCCACGTGGCAGCTGGCGCCTTGTTCCCAGCGCCGCTGGTTGACCGCCGCCGGCCGCGGGAACTCGGTGGCGATCGCGTCGCCTGGGCCCGCCAGCCTCACCTGGGTGCCGGGGTCGTCGCGCACCGCGCCGAGCTTGCCGGCCCCGATGGGTTGCGCCACCAGTTCGTAAGGCACCACGCCGGCGCGGCCCCTGGTGGCCGCGCCGAGCGCGCGGTGTAGCGCGTAAAGGCCGGCCAAGCCCCAGCCGCGTTGCCTGGCCATCTCCCGCCAGGACGCCCATGCGCTCGCCTTCACCGCGCGGGGCGGGGGCGCGCCGGCGCCGCCGTGGTCTCGGCCCGTGCCCGCCACGTCATTTCGCCGACGGCGAAGAGGCGGCCTGCGCAGCGCCGGGCGACGACGCCCCGGAGGCCGCGTCGCCGGCCTCCGCCGGCGGCGCTGGCGGGTCCTGCCATTTGCCCACCTTGCGCAGCGAATCGGCCAGTTCCTGCTTGGGCAGGCCCAGCGCCATGGCTTTGTGCGCCTGCGCCAGGGCCTTGTCGTAATTTTTCAACTCGAAATAGAAGAGGCCGACGTTGTAGATGCTGAACGGGTTGTCGCCCGCGCTCGCTTCGGCGCGTTCGAGCTGGGCCGCCGCCTCGCTGCCGCGGCCGCGCTTGGCGAGGTAGGACACGTAGATCAGGCGGCTGACGGTGTCGTCCGGCGCGAAGCGGGTGGCGCGTTCGAGCCAGCATTCCACCGGGTAGCGGGCGCCCCGGGGTTGCGGGTTGTTCAGCTTCTCGCCCAGCCGCACCATGGAGATCAACGCGCGGTGGTGGTTGGGGAAATAGCGCAGGGTGAAGTCCAGGTCGCCGCCGATGTCGCCCGAGGTGCCGCGGATCAGCGCCTCGGTCTCGGGCTTGAAGTGGTACTGCTCGACGCGGTTGACGAAGTCGGAGTGGCGCTGCGTGTCGCCCGCGCCTTGCTTGAACTTCTCGGGCCTGTAGTCCAGCGCGGTGGGTTCGATCGGGCCGCAGGAGGCGGCGCTGACCTGGGCCCAAGCGCCGCCAGCCGCCAGCGTGGCGGCCAGCATCGCCGCCAGCGTGGGCCGCGGCAGGCGGAATCTTGCGGAGGGGTGTGGCTGTCGTGGAGGGCGGATGTTCATTGGGAAGTCGCCTGGGATGGAGTGGGGCCGACGCTGCCGGGCAGCTTCAAGCAGGGCAGCCGCGCATTGTGCCGGCAAGCGCCCGGCTCAGCGTGGCTGCCCGGCGCCGGCCAGCCAGGCCGAAGTCAGCTGCTCGACACGGCGGCTCGCCGAAGGTTCGGAGAAGGTGTGGTCGGCGGACTGAAGTTCGTGGTCTTCGAGACCGGGATGCTTCAGCGCGTCCTTCCAGCGCGGGTCGGAGTTCAAGGCTTCCTGGAACTCCTTGGCGGTGTAGTCATCGCCGCTGAGCAGCAGCAGCAAGCGGCCGGGGTAATCGCGCCAGGCCTCGGCCATGCGGGCCTGGAACGGCGCATCGGCGCCGCGCGCCGCGGGCCGTTCCCCGGAAGGGGGTGCCGTGGCGGCGGGCTTCAGCATGGTGCGCACGCTGCGCAGCAACTCCGACAGCGCGCCGGCGGCCACCTGGCCGGTCAGCAGCTTGCGCCAGAACGCCGGCTGGCGCAGCCGCTGCAGGTAGTAGTGCTTGACCTGCGTCGCGGCATGGCTTTCGGCCGAGCGCACCCAGGGGTTGAGCAGGCACAAGCCCTGCACCCGCTCATCGCGTGTCTCGTGCCAGTACAGCAGCGCGGCCGATGCGCCGTCGCACAGGCCCCAGAGCGCGATCCGCCGCACGCCCGGCAGGCGCTGGCCGATGAACTGCACGGCCTCGCCGATGTCCCGGTTGGCCGACAGGAAGTCGGCCAGCTCGCCGGGGCTGTCGCCCAT
Source organism: uncultured Burkholderiales bacterium (assembly GCA_966211815.1). Lineage (GTDB taxonomy): Bacteria > Pseudomonadota > Gammaproteobacteria > Burkholderiales > Burkholderiaceae_C > JANPCX01. Next base: position 22,038 of record CBIHOD010000031.1, on the reverse strand, counting down.
GCCGGTGTAATCGAAACGCAAGGCGGCGTGCCCCTGCCGGGCCAACGCCCGGCCCAGCAGGACGAACTGGCGGTGGCTGCCCACGCGGTACTGCGGGCCGCCGACGACCACGATGACCGCCGTGTCGGGCGCTGGCCCCTCGGGCAGGCTCAGGATGCCGAGCAAAGGGGAATCCGCCGGCCCGAAGACATGCGCTTCTTCTCTGAAGCCGTCGGTTGGTACGTTGACCATGGCGTGGAGCTGGATGGAGTGGCCGCTCAGGCCGGCAAGGGTGCCGCGGGGGCAGGGGCATCCACCTCGCCCACGGCGGCCCATGTGGCCTCGACGAGGGCGGGCGCGTCTTCGATTTCGGTGGTCTGCCAGAAGGCCGGCCCATTGACCACCCGGCTGCGGACGGCGCAGCCGGCGTCGGCCCACTGCTTCAACACGATCTGGGAGGCGGGCATCACGTCGGTGGCGTCCGCGCGCGTGGAGACTTCGATCCATTCCAGGCGCGCGGCTTGGGCGGGCGGTGCCAGGGTGGCGGCCTCCAGGCCCTGGGCCAGGCCGGGGGAAAGCGCGTAGCCCGCGATCTCCACCGCCTGGCCCGCCGCCAGCGAGGCGCGAAGGCCTTCCATCACCTGCTTGGCTTGCCCGCCCTGCAGCTCGGCGGCCATCTTCAGGCGCAGGAACTGCTGGAGCAGCGTCTTGCCGCTGGGCGTGGGTTGCCAGAAGACGAAGCGGGAGGGGGGCTGCGCCATCCGGGCCGCGGCGGCCGTCGCAAGCAGGCAGCCGGCGCGCAGGCCCCAGAACCAGAGCGGCGCGTCACCCTGCCGGCGCAGCCAGGCCGCGGCCTGCACCGCGTCGGCGATCCACGCATCCCAGGTGGCGTCGCCGAAATCGCCGGAGCTGTCGCCGCAGCCGAGCAGGTCGACCTGCAGCACGCCGTAGCCCCGGCGCGCGAACGCGCGCGATTGCAAGGCCGCCATGCGACGGGCCTTGTTCATCTCTTCGGCGAATGGGTGCAGGTACAGGACCAGGCCGAGCGGCCGCGGCCCTTGCGGCGGGTGGTAGACGCACAAGCGCTGACCGCCGACGCCCTCCCCGGGCAGGAAGAAAGCTTGGAAAGGCGCTCCCGGTCGATCCATCTGCGTGGCTTAGGGCCTGTCGACGCTAAAAGGAAGCCCGCGCCGGACCGGCGGTCAGCCCGCCAGCTTGGCGTTGACGAAGTCGACCAGCGAGCCGACGGTGGCGAAGGTTTCGCCGTCGATGTCGTCGTCCTCCACCGTGATGCCGAACTGTTCCTCGAGCGAGGTGATCAAGGACACCACCGCCATCGAGTCGAGCTCGGGGATGGAGCCGAGCAAGTGGGTGTCGCGTGTGAACGAGGCGGCGCGGCCGTTCAGGCTCAGGACTTCGTCGAGCACGCGCAGGACTTCTTTGTTGACATCCATAAATTTCCTAAGGGGGTGGGGGCACAGGGGGAGGGCGAAGCGCGACCCGGCGTGCAACCGCGGGATTCTAATTTCCAATGGGAACGAAGCGGACGCGCCCCCCGGTGTCCGGTGCCAGGTTTGCGACCGCCAACTCTGCACGGGCTCCCGGTATTTGGCGGTTTCGCGCGGTGACCCCCTATTCAAGTGGCGCGGCCGGAGCGTATCGCCATGAGATACTTTTCAGCCCCTTTCAATGGGGCCTAACCCCAGGAAGACCCCGAACGCCCATGCCCGAGTCCACCTTGCTCCACGAGCTGATCGCCTGTTCCGCCGCGAAGGCGCCATCGGCGCCCGCATTGACCTACGGCCCATCCACCTTGAGCTACGGGGAACTGCAGCAGGCCGTCCAGGGTTTCGCGCATGGCTTGGCCGGGCTGGGGCTGCAGCGCGGCGAACGCGTCGCGATCTACCTCGAAAAGCGCTTCGAATGCGTGGTTGCCAGTTTCGGCGCGCCGGCGGCGGGCGCGGTGTTCGTCCCCCTGAACCCGCTGCTCAAGGCCGAGCAGGTCGCTTTCATCATGCAGGACTGCGGGGTGCAGGTGCTGGTCACCTCGCCCGAGCGGCTGGCGACACTGCAAGAGGTGATCGGCCAATGCCCGTCGCTGCGCCATGTCGTCGTCACCGGCGACGCGCAGGCCCCGGCCGCAGGCCTGGCGTGCCATGGCTGGGATGCCTTCCTGCGAAGCCCGGCCGCGCCCGCCCACCGGGTGATCGACACCGACATGGTGGCCATCCTCTACACCTCGGGCAGCACCGGCAGGCCCAAGGGCGTGATGCTTTCCCACCGCAACATGGTCGCCGGTGCCAAGAGCGTGGCCTCTTACCTGGAAAACCACGCGCAAGACACCTTGCTCGCCGCCTTGCCGCTGTCGTTCGACGCGGGCTTCAGCCAGCTCACCACCGCCTTCCACGTCGGCGCGCGCGTCGTGCTGTTGAACTACTTGATGCCGCGCGACGTCATCAAGGCGATGGAGCGCGAGAAGGTCACCGGCCTGACCGCGGTGCCGCCGCTTTACATCCAGCTCAGCCAGCTCGAATGGCCGGCGCCGGTCGCCGCGAACCTGCGTTATTTCGCCAACACCGGCGGCCGCATGCCCAGGGAGACGCTGACGGCGCTGCGCGAGCGCGCGCCCCGGAGTAGACCTTTCCTGATGTACGGCCTCACCGAGGCGTTCAGGTCCACCTTCCTGCCGCCGGAGGAAGTCGACCGCCGGCCCGACTCCATCGGCAAGGCCATCCCCAACGCCGAGATCCTGGTGCTGCGCGAAGACGGCAGCGAATGCGCGCCCGACGAGCCGGGCGAGCTGGTCCACCGCGGCGCGCTCGTCGGCATGGGCTACTGGAACGACCCCGAGAAGACGGCCGAGCGCTACAAGCTCGTGCCCGCCGCGGCGCCCGGCCGACAGTCCGGCCTGCAGCTGCCGGAATACGCCGTCTATTCCGGCGACAACGTGAAGCGGGACGCGGAAGGCTTCCTTTATTTCATCGGCCGCCGCGACGAGATGATCAAGACCTCGGGCTACCGCGTCAGCCCCACCGAAGTCGAAGAGATCCTCTACGCGACCCGACTCGTCGCCGAGTGCGTGGCTTTCGGCGTGGAGCACGCCAGCCTCGGCCAGGCGATCCAGGTCATCGCCACCCCCCCGCAAGGCCAGCCCGAGCTGGACGTCGCCGCGCTGCTCGCGCAGTGCCGCGCGCGCATGCCGGCCTACATGGTGCCCGGCGGCATCGAGCCGGCGAAAGGGCCCCTGCCGCGCAACCCCAACGGCAAGATCGACCGCAAGCTTTTGTCCACCGAATGGATCGAGCGCCAATCGGCCCGCCAGTGAAGAAGAAAAACACGATGTCTACCCAAAAAACTTCCCCGCCCGTGCGCGCGCCGGCCCATGCCGCGATGTCCCAGTTCCCCATCGAGCAAGGCGAGCTGTCGGTCGGCGGCGAAAAGCTGAGCGTGCTGGCCGCCCGCGTCGGGCAGACGCCGTTCTTCGCCTACGACCGGCGGTTGCTGCGCGAGCGTGTGGCCAGCCTGCGCGAAGCGTTGCCGCGGTCCGTGAAGCTCCACTATGCGATGAAGGCCAACCCGTTGCCGGCCGTGGTCTGTTTCATGGCGGGGCTGGTCGACGGCATCGACGTGGCCTCCGCGGGCGAGCTCAAAGTCGCATTGGATGCCGGCGCCGACCCGCGCGAGATCAGCTTCGCCGGGCCGGGCAAGCGCGATGTCGAACTGCGCCAGGCCGTGGCGTCCAGGGTGCTGGTCAACCTGGAATCGCCGCGCGAAATCGCCGTCCTGGCGCGGGTTTCGCAAGAGCTCGGCCTGCCTGCCCGCGTGGCGGTGCGCGTGAACCCCGACTTCGAACTCAAAGGCTCGGGCATGAAGATGGGCGGCGGCCCCAAGCAGTTCGGCGTCGACGTCGAACAGATGCCGGCGCTGATGGCTTCCATCGCGGACGCGGGCCTGGCCTTCGAAGGCTTCCACCTTTTCGCGGGGTCGCAGAACCTCAAGCCCGAATCGATCTGCGAGGCGCAGCAGAAGTCCTACGAACTCGCGCTGCGCCTGGCGGAGATGGCCCGCAGCCCGGTGCGCTTCCTGAACCTCGGCGGTGGCTTCGGCATCCCTTATTTCCCTGGCGAGCAGCACCTCGACCTGCGTCCGATCGGCGACAACCTGCAGGGCCTGGTGGAGCGCGCGCGCCGGGACCTGCCGGAAGCGGAATTCGTGATCGAGCTGGGCCGCTACCTGGTCGGAGAGGCGGGCGTGTACGTCACCCGCATCGTCGATCGCAAGGTGTCTCGCGGACAGGTGTTCCTCGTCACCGACGGCGGCTTGAACCACCACCTATCAGCCTCGGGCAACTTCGGTCAAGTGATCCGAAAGAACTATCCGGTGGCGATCGGCAACAAGGCCGACTCGCGCCAGATGGAAACCGCCTCGGTGGTGGGGCCGCTGTGCACGCCGCTCGACCTGCTGGCGGACCGCATGCCGTTGCCCGTCGCGGATGTCGGCGACTTGGCGGTGGTGTTCCAGTCGGGCGCTTACGGGGCCAGCGCCAGCCCGCAATCCTTCCTCGGGCACCCGAGCTGTTTAGAGGTGCTCGTGTAACCAATCCATGCGGGATGGATGCGCGGTTCGCCTCGTGCGTCAAACGCGATGTGAACTAATTTGCGGTACGCGCCAGTCTGTACCCCTGGAATGGGGGATCCCCCCTATTCGAACGGTTACACCGTCATGTTGATCTGCTATTTTCCCCTTCACGCCTTGATCGTGGCTCGCCCGAGCCGTTGATCCAACCGCGTAGCAGACCGGGCGCGCCTCACCAGGCCGCACTCCAAATTCGTGACAGACGAATCCGCTCGGTCGACGTCGATGGGAATTGAATGGACTGCGACCCGCGTGAAGCGGCGACCGGTCCGAAACGCGTGTGAGGGGCGGTGCGAAGCCTTCAAGGCCCGGCCGTTGAAACCGATAAGAAAGAACGGGATGTTGTGTCGTTTGATCGGCTGTGCCTGTCGGATTGGTGACCAGTGAAGCCAGGCAACCAACCACCGGGTCGGCGGGGCAGCCCATCAGAAGAGCCAGGCCTTGCGTTGCGGAAACGGCGCCAACGTGCACAGGGAAAGAAAAACATGATTCGAATATTCAACCACTACCTGCACCGTCGGACTTTGATGCAAATCCTGTTCGACTTCGGATTCATCATCGTGGCCGTGCTGGGCGCCGTGCTGACCCAGGTGCACCTGCGCAGCGCCGTCCCCAATGCGGTGACCTACGGCATCCTGCTGGCACTCGCGCTTTTCGTGATCAACACCGCCAGCGGCTTTTACGAGCGCTCCCCCAACCGCTCGCTCAACCAGTCCTGCGCCCGCGCCGTGTTGGCGCTGCTGCTCGTGCTGCCGCTGGAATACGTCATCAACGGTTTGCTGCCCGAAGGCGTGCCCAACCGCGACGCCATCAAATGGGCCGCGCTCATGGGGGTGGCGGCCGTCATCGCGCACCGGGTGTATGTGACGCACTCGGGCAGCCAGGCGCTGATGCGCACGAAGATCATGGTCTTCGGTTCAGGCCCCGCCGCCGCCCTGGTCGGCAAGACGCTCAAAGCGAACGACCCCAACGCGGACATCGTCGGTTATTTCGCCGGTCCGAACGAAGACAAGCCGGCCGTGCCCACTTCGGCCCTGCTCGGGCGCAACCAATCGCTGACCCAGGCCGCGCTGAACCTCGACGTGGATGAAATCGTCGTGGCCTTGACCGAGCGCCGCGGAGGCAGCATGCCCATGCGCGAGCTGCTTGATTGCAAGGTCAACGGCATCCGCGTGTACGACATCGCCACGCATTTCGAGAAGACCCTCGGCCAGATCAAGGTCGAGTACCTCAACCCGGGTTGGCTCATCTTCGGCGACGGTTTCAACCAAGGCTGGTCGCGCACTTTCGGCAAACGCGTCGTCGACGTGGTGGGTGCGTTGATCCTGCTGGCGGTGGCGTTGCCCTTCATGCTGTTGACGGCGCTGTTGATCGTGCTGGAAAGCCGCGGCCCCATCCTCTACCGCCAGGAGCGCGTGGGCTTGAATGGCAAGACCTTCAACGTCGTGAAATTCCGCAGCATGCGGACCGACGCCGAAAAAGACGGCAAGCCCCAATGGGCCAGCCTGAAGGACGACCGCGTGACCCGCGTCGGCCAGGTGATCCGCAAGCTGCGGATCGACGAGCTGCCACAGATCTTCTGCGTGCTCAAGGGCGACATGAGCCTGGTCGGCCCGCGGCCCGAGCGCCCGTATTTCGTGGACAAACTGACGCAGGAGATCCCGTTCTACGCAGTGCGCCACAGCGTCAAGCCCGGCGTGACGGGTTGGGCGCAAGTGCGCTACCACTACGGCGCCACGGTGGAAGATTCCCGCGAGAAGCTCCAGTTCGACCTCTACTACGTGAAGAACCACACCTTGTTCCTGGACCTGCTGGTGTTGTTCGAGACCGTCGCCGTGGTGTTGACCGCCAAAGGCTCACGGTGACGATTCGGCTTGGGGCCGCCGCTCAAAGGGCGGCTCCCCGAGCTTGAATTGTTCTGTCCCCTCCTATGCGACTGGATGAGATCAGCCTGTCCAGCTACAGCTTTCTGCTGGCTGCCGCGGGCTACGGCGTTTTTGCCTTCAGCATCGTTCATGGCCGCGGCCGGGGCCGGCCGCGCGGTGCCGCCAGTTTGTTCTTCCTGGCGTCCATCGTATCGACGGCGGTCTGGGCGGCCGTAGGCTTCTCGCGTGGGCTGGCAACCCATCCTGCCTCCGCCGGCACCGCCGGGGCGCTGCTGGACTGGCTGCGGTATGCGTGCTGGTTCGCTTTCCTGATCAAGCTGCTGTCCGTCCAGTCCCATCGACCGCAAGCCGGGAATCAGGCGGGTTTCCTGACCGCTTCCGCAGCGGCCTTGATGCTGCTCAGCCTGGCGGGCACGCTGAGTTTCCCGGCACATTCCATGCCCTCGGCCGAAGGCCAAAGGCTGGGTTATTTCCTTTCGCTGGCCCAGGCCGTCCTGGGCCTGCTGTTGGTCGAGCAACTGTTCCGCAACCTCGCCGAAGACTCGCGCTGGAACGCCAAGCCCCTTTGCCTCGGCCTGATCTGCGTCTACGGCTTCGACCTCTACCTCTACTCCTACGCCGCGTTGTTCGGCCGGCTGGACCTTGATGCGGCCGACATCCGCGGCGCGGTGCATGCGCTGGCGGTTCCCCTGCTGTTCGTCGCGGCCAGCAGGCGGGCCGACTGGCTGGCCAAGATCCAAGTCTCGCGCGTGGCGGTCTTCCATTCCGCCACCTTGCTGTTCGTCGGCGCCTATCTGCTGTTCATCTCCGCACTGGGTTACTACGTGCGCTTCGTCGGCGGCGATTGGGGCAGGGCGCTTCAGCTGGGTTTGCTGGTGGTCGCGCTGGTGTTCCTTTCGCTGCTGGCGTTCTCGGGCGCGGCCCGCGCCAAGCTGAGGGTGTGGGTCGGCAAGCATTTCTTCCGCTACCGCTACGACTACCGTTATGAATGGCTGCGCTTCACCGGCACCTTGTCGACCAAATGCTCCCCGCAGGAGATGGGCGGATTGGTGATCCGCGGCCTCGCGGACATGCTGGAGAGTCCGGGAGGCAGCCTCTGGACCAGTGCCGGTTCCGGCGCCGACATCCTTCAGTCCGCGCATTGGAACCTGCCCAGCCTCTCGGAGCGGGAGGCCCCCGACTCCCCGCTCTGCAATTTCCTGCGCAACAAAGGCTGGATCGTCAACATCGACGAATACAGGGCCTTTCCCCAGCGTTACGACCCGCTGTCCCTGCCGCAGTGGCTTCTTTCCAACCCCCAGCATTGGCTGGTGGTTCCGCTGCTGGTCGGCGACGACTTGATCGGCTTCGTCGTGCTTTGCAAGCCGCGCGCCCTGGTCGATGTCAACTGGGAGGTGACCGACCTCTTGAAGACCGCCAGCCGGCAGGCGGCGAGCTTCCTGGCGCAGATGCACGCGACCGAAGCGTTGCTGGAGGTGCGCAAGTTCGACGCCTTCAACCGCATGTCCGCGTTCGTCGTCCACGACCTCAAGAACATCGTCACGCAGTTGTCTTTGATGATGAAGAATGCCAAGCGGTTGGGGGACAATCCCGAGTTCCAGCAAGACATGCTGATGACGGTCGAAGGCTCCCTGGAGAAGATGCGCCAGTTGATGCTCCAGTTGAGGGAGGGGGCCCGGCCGCCGGGCGGCTTGAGCGGCGTCAGCCTGGTCGACATCGTCAACCGGCTGGCCAGCGTCGCCCAGGGCCGCGGCAGGGTGCTCGAGCTCGAGGTCCTCGACCCTGTCGTCGCGCGCGGCCACGAAGAGCGCGTGGAGCGGGTCCTGGGGCATGTGGTCCAGAACGCCTTCGACGCCACCCCGGCTTCGGGCCGCGTCTGGTTGCGCCTGCAGCGGTCGGTGGGCAGCGCGCAGGTGGTGGTGGGCGACACGGGGGTCGGGATGTCGAAGGAATTCATGGCGACCAAGCTGTTCAAGCCCTTCAACACGACGAAACAGACGGGAATGGGCATCGGGGCTTATGAGAGCTTTCAATACATCCAAGAACTCGGCGGGCGAATCGAAGTGCAAAGCGAAGTGAACCGTGGGACCGTGGTGACCATTACCCTGCCTTTGTTCGACACGCAGCAAGCTTCAGACCTGCAAATGGCGGCATCTTCATGAGTTCATCCAAACTTCCCCTGCTGTTGATCGTCGAGGACGACCTGGGCCTGCAGAAGCAGATCAAATGGTCGCTGGACCGATTCGAATCGGTGACCGCCGCCGACCGGGAGTCGGCGCTGGTGCAGTTCAAGCGCCACAACCCGGCGGTGGTCACCATGGACCTGGGCCTGCCCCCCGACGCGGATTCGGTCTCCGAAGGCTTCAAGCTTCTCGGCCAGATGCTCGAGTTGGACCCCCACGTGAAAGTGATCGTCCTGACCGGCCAGAATGACCAGGCCAACGCCTTGCGCGCGATCGCCTTGGGCGCCTACGATTTCTTCGCCAAGCCTTTCGACCCCGACTTGCTGGGCTTGACCATCGACCGCGCGTTCAAGCTGTTCGAATTGCAAAGGGAGAACCAGCGCTTGCAGGCCCTGCACCAGCCCGACGCGCTGTCGGGCCTGATGACGCGCGACCCCGAGATGATGCGGCTGTGCCGCACCGTCGAGCGCGTCGCTTCCAGCAATGCGACGGTGCTGTTGCTGGGCGAGAGCGGAACCGGCAAGGAAGTGCTGGCGCAGGGCCTGCACCAGGCTTCCAAGCGCTCCGGCCGGTTTGTCGCGATCAATTGCGCCGCCATCCCGGAGAACCTGCTCGAAAGCGAGCTGTTCGGCTACGAGAAAGGCGCCTTCACCGGCGCCTCCAAGACCACCCCGGGCAAGATCGAAACCGCCCACGGCGGCACGCTCATGCTCGACGAAATCGGCGACCTGCCGCATCCCCTGCAGGCCAAGCTGCTGCGCTTCCTGCAGGAACGCACGATCGAACGCATCGGTGGGCGCCAGGAGATACCCATCGACGTCCGGGTGGTCTGCGCCACCCACCAGGACTTGCAGGGCCAGATCAAGGACAGCAAGTTCCGCGAAGACTTGTACTACCGCTTGGCCGAGATCGTCATCAACATCCCGCCGCTCCGCTCGCGCGTGGGCGACGCGGCCCTGCTGGCCCACAGCTTCCTGCGGCGCTTCGCCCAGGAGCAGAACCGCGGCTCGATGGCCTTCACCGAAACCGCGTTGCAAGCCATCGAATTGCACCGCTGGCCGGGCAACGTCCGCGAACTGCTCAATGTCATCAAGCGCGCGGCCATCATGGCGGACGGCAACCGCGTCACCTGCGAAGACCTCGGCCTGCCGCAGCCCGACGCCGGCGCCGACTCGGCGGACGCCGTGCCCACCGACCTCCGCACCATCCGTGACCGCGCGGAACGCGAGGCCATCGTCGCCGCCCTCGCGAGGGCCAACGGTAACATCGCCAAGGCTTCCGAAGCCCTGGGCGTGAGCCGCCCCACGCTCTACGACTTGATGCACAGGCTGGCCATCAAGTGAATGGGCGCGCCGCCGCGCGCGTCCACCCATCCGATACCACCTCATAAGGGTCCCGTTGTGAAAACTCCTTTCGACTTCAAATCATTGGCCTTGGCGCTGGCGTGCGCCGCATTGGTGGGCTGTGGTGGTGAAGACCCCGAGAAACTCCTGGGTTCGGCCAAGGAATATCTGCAGAAGAACGATCCGAAGGCCGCCGTCATCCAGCTGAAGAACGCCCTTCAGCAAAAGCCCGAGATGGCCGAAGCCCGTTTCCTGCTGGGCCAAGCGCTCCTGGATTCCGGCGATGCGCCCTCCGCGAGCATCGAATTGCGCAAGGCCCTGGACCTCAAACATCCTCCCGAGCTGGTGGTGCCGGTGCTGGCGCGGGCCCTCCTGCTGGAAGGGCAGGGCCTGAAAGTCATCGACCAGTTCGCGAACACGGAACTGAAAGACGCGAAGGGCCAGGCGTCGCTCAAGACTTCGCTGGCGACCGCGTACGGCATCCAGGGCGATGCGAAGAAGGCCCAGGCCGCCTTGGCGGCGGCGCTCCAGCTGGACCCGAAATACGTCCCCGCCCGGCTGGTCCAGGTCCGCATGGCCGCGGGCGCGCGCGATTTCGACGGGGCCTTGGCCCTGGTGGACGGCATCACCGCCGACGCGCCCGCCGAGTTGGAGCCCTGGCAGCTCAAGGGCGACCTGCTGGCTTCCGTCAAGAACGACGCGTCCGGCGCATTGGCGGCCTACCAGAAGATCCTGGCGATCAAACCCGACAATTTCCCGGCCCTGTCGGGGGTGGTCGCGGTCCACCTGATCAAAGGCGACCTTGAAGCCGCGCAGACGGCGCTGGACGTCCTGAAGAAAACCCAGCCGTCGCACCCGCAGACGCAGTACTTCACGGCCCAGCTGGCCTTCCAGAAGCGCGATTTCAAGACCGTCAAAGAGCTGATGCCGCAGCTGCTGAAGGTGTCGCCCAACAACATCCGTGTGTTGCAGCTGGCCGGGGCCACCGAACTTTATGCCGGCGGCTCGCTCCTGCAGGCGGAGGCCTATCTGAGCAAGGTGCTGCAAGCCGCGCCGACCTTGTCCCTGCCGCGCCGCATGCTGGTCCAGGTCTACCTTCGCTCCGGGCAAAGCGCCAAGGCGCTGACCGCACTGGAACCCCTGCTGGCCCAGCCCAATCCGGACGCCCAGGTGCTCGCCTTCGCGGGCGAGGCCCACCTGATGGCGGGCGACGCCGGCAAGGCCGAGGACTTCTTCTCCCGCGCCACGAAGCTCAATCCCGCCGACGTGCGCAGCCGCACCGTGCTGGCCATGGCGCAGCTGTCCAAGGGCGGCAACAGCGACGTCGCCTTCGGCGAGTTGCAGGCGATCGCCGATTCCGACAAAGGGACGACGGCCAACCTGGCGCTCATCAGCGCGCTGATGCGCCGCAACCAACTTGACCGCGCCCTCAAGGCGATCGACGAGCTCGAACGCAAGCAGCCCGACAAACCGATGGCCGCCAATCTGCGCGGCAGGGTGCAACTGGCGCGCAAGGACGTGCCGGCCGCGCGGCAGAGCTTCGAAAAGGCGTTGTCGATCGACCCGCTTTATTTCCCCGCGGCGTCCGCCTTGGCCTCGTTGGACCTGGCCGACAAGAAGCCCGACGATGCGAAGAAGCGTTTCGAAGCGATGCTGTCGCGCGACCCGAAGAACGTGCAAGCCTTGCTCGCCTTGGCCGGGTTGAAGTCGACCGCCGGCGCGGGCAAGGACGAGATCATCTCTTCGCTCAAGAACATCGTTGAGACCAACCCCACCCAGCCCGCGCCGAGGCTGGTGCTGATCGAGCAGTACCTCGCCAACAAGGAATTCAAGCTGGCCGCCGCCGCCGCCCAGGACGCGAACGCGAAGCTGCCCGACAACGCGGAGATCCTCGAAGCCCTCGGCCGCGCGCAGCTCGCATCGGGCGACTTGAACCAGGCCGGCGCGTCGTTCAAGGCGTTGGCGAGCATGCAACCCGATTCCGCGCTGCCGCACATCCGGCTGGCCGAAGTTCAGGTCGCCGACAAGAACGAAGCCGCCGCCGCGCAGAGCCTCAAGCGCGCCTTGGCCATCAAGCCGGACATGCTGGCCGCCCAGTACGCGTTGATGCGCCTGGACACGAACGCCGGCCGCATCAAGGATGCGCTGGCCACGGCTGAATCGATCCAGAAGCAACGCCCCAACGAGGCGGTCGGCTACATGTACGAGGGGGACATCGAGGCCCGCCGCAAGTCCTGGGACGCGGCGGCGGATGCGTACAAGGATGGCTTGAAAAAGGCGCCGAACACCGAGCTGGCCACGAAACTCCATTCGGTTCTGCGGGCCGCGGGCAAGACAGCGGAGGCCGACAAGCTGGCGTCCAGCTGGATCAAGGACCATCCCAACGACGCCGCTTTCGAGTTCTACCTCGGCGACATCGCCGTGATGGCGCAAAACTACGCCCAGGCGGAGGCGAAGTACAAACGCGTCCTGGACCTTCAAAAAGACAACGCGCCCGCGCTCAACAACCTGTCCTGGGTGACTTCCAAGCTTGGCAAGGACGGTGCGCTGGCCTATGCCGAGAAAGCCAACAGCCTGAGGCCGAACCAGCCGGCGTTCCTCGACACATTGGCCATGGCCCAGGCACAGGCCCAGCAATTCGCCAAAGCGGTCGAAACCCAGAAGAAAGCCATGTCGTTGGGCGCGGACGACCCCAGTCTGCGCCTGGGCTTGGCGAAGATTTATGTCGCTTCCGGGGACAAGGGGGCGGCGAAGTCGGAGCTCGAGACGCTGCGCAAGTTGGGGGCGAGTTTTGCGCAACAGGAAGAGGTTTCCCAGCTGCTGGCCAAGCTTTGAAGTCGCGCGGCAGGCCGGCCGGGTCCGCATCGGGGTTGTCGAACAAACTTACACTTCGTGCATTTGACCTGTCGATGCTTGGTCGACAAGTGAAAAATTCCTTTTGAATCAAAGGTTTGTGAAGATCGAGTCGCTTGGCTTGGTTTATGCTTTCTTTCCGATATTGGCTTTGACCAGCCGCCTCTCCTGCTCGTGGCGATCAGCAAGCGACCAGGATTGGAATCGTTAATGAATTGAAGGTGATCCCTGTGTCTGAAGGCGAAAAAACAAGCAAGGAAAACTCTGCGCCCTTGGGGGCGTCGTCGGTCGCGTCGGGCCGGCTGGTCAGCCGCCGCCGCCTGATCAAGGCTGGCGCCTTGTCCGCCCCGGTGGGACTGACGCTGGCCAGCCAGCCCGTCATCGCGACCACCACCACCTGCAGCACCACTTCGGCCTGGGGATCGACACAGATCAACCCGACCAACAGCACGACGGCGCGGCATGCGCCTTCGCAGCAGGTCATCAGTGTCCCGACGATTTCCGGTTGGAAGAACGGCACCTCCTCCTGGACCCAGCTGGGCATCGCGGTGGACGTCACCAATGCCAATGCCGCCAACTACTACAGGAAGCTGACCTTCAACCAAGTGTTCGGCGGCAACCTGGGTTTGTCCGGCATTTCGGGCACCGACAAGGTCTACGACAAGATCCTCACCTCCCCGAGCCGCGACTGGAACACTTACATGATCGTGGCGCGCCTGAACTTCAAGCTGGAGTCCAAGGTCCGCACCTGCCTGACCAATCAGCAGCAGGTCGATCAGCTGGCCTTGATGGCCACGGGCAGTTACACCCCGAGCAACCTGCTCCTCTCGCAACCTTGGTTGCGTGCCCAGATCCAGGATTACCTGGAAGCGAACTACATCGTCCGGCCCTGAGCCCGGCCGACGGGGCCCGCGCCGTCAATGGCGAAATGCTGACGGGGCACGAGATTGGAATCGACCGCCTGGCGTGCATCCCTGCCTGAAGGGATGCTGGTTCGTCAGTGGGAGTCCGATCCCCTGTCCCTCGTCTACGACCCGTTGAGTGGCGACACCCATGTCCTTGACGCGTTGCTCGTCGAGCTGCTCCAGCTTACTGGCCACTTGCATGGCCGCACTGTCGAAGACCTTGCGCTCGACTTGGCCGACGTGTTCGCCGGCAGGGACGCGGAGTCCGCACGGGAGGCGATCCGCGACGGCTTGGCTAAACTCGAGCAGATGGGCCTCGTAGAACGAAATTCGAGTTGAACAAGATCGCCGACCTTGCTCCGCCGGCCCTGGATCGGTTGCTGCGGGACGGCGACCTGCTGCTGGACTTGAAGCCCTTCGTCGCCCGCATCCGGTGCGACGTTCCATCGGCGATCCGCGACATCGAGAGCATGTACGCCGACTTCGACGCGTTGCCGCCGGACCGCTTCGCCGATTTCCACGTGCAAGTCCTGCTGGAGCCCGGCTTGCGGCGCTGGCTCAAGCCGCAGGCGCGTTTCTATTTCGACGGGTTGCCCTCCTTCACCCCTTTGCCCGCCGGGCAAGCGTTCGCGATGATCGAGTGGGGCTTGAACTGGTGCGTCGCGGCGCATGCCCACCAGTACCTGGTGATCCATGCCGCGGTGATCGAAAAGAACGGTCGCGCCGTCGTCTTGCCGGCGCCGCCCGGTTCCGGCAAAAGCACGCTGTGCGCGGGGTTAATCCACAGCGGTTGGCGGCTGTTGTCCGACGAGCTCGGCCTCTACGACAGCCGGGCGGGTGTGATCCACGGCATGGCGCGCCCCGTCAACCTCAAGAATGCCTCGATCGACGTGATCAGGCGTTTCGCCCCCCAGGCGGTCTTCACCCCGCCGGTGCCGGACACCACCAAGGGCACCGTCGCGTTGATGAAGCCGCCCGGCCAGAGCGTGGCCCGGCGCGAAGAGCCTGCCAGGCCGGCATGGGTGGTGCTGCCGAAATACCGGCGCAGCGGCGGGCCCGCCACGCTCGAGCGCCACAGCCCAGCCAGGACGTTCCACCTGCTCGCTGAGCAGTCCTTCAATTACGACATCCTCGGCGTGAAGGGTTTCGAAGCGGTCTCCTCCTTGGTCGACCAGTGCGAATGCCTGCACTTCAGTTACAGCGACATGGACGAGGCGCGGCGGGTGTTCGACGACCTCGCGGCGGGGGTGCCGGTCCATGGATGACCGCCACCTGCTGGTGCGGGTGCTCCTGGCGCCCGGGTCGATCGCCGCGCTGAACCCGTTGCAATGGGATTTGCTCGTCCGGCAGGGGCGGCGCGCCAATCTGCTGGCCCGCTTGGCGGCCATCCTGGACGAGGGCGGCCTGATGGACCGTGTCCCCGCCGCGCCCCGGTGGCATCTGCAAGCCGCCCGGCAAGTGGCCGAGCGGCAGGTGATCGCGATGCGTTGGGAGGTGGCCTGCATCCGGAAAGCCTTGAGCGGCGTGGGCGTGCCCGTGACGCTGCTCAAGGGCGCGGCCTATCTGATGTCCGGCCACCCGGCGGCGGTCGGCCGCCTGTTTTCGGACGTCGACATCCTGGTGCCCAAGCATGCCGTCCACGAAGTGGAAAGCGCGCTGATGCTGAGCGGCTGGGCCAGCCGGGACACCACGGCCTACGACCAGCGCTATTACCGGCGGTGGATGCATGAGATCCCGCCGATGACGCACGTCCGCCGCGGCACGACGATCGACGTTCACCACACCATCCTGCCCGAGACCGCGCGGCTCAAGCTCAACACCGAGGCGCTTTTCGAGGGCATCCGGCCGCTGCCCGGCCATCCCGGCCTGGCGGTGCTGGCGCCGGTCGACATGTTGCTGCACAGCGCCACCCACCTGTTCCACGAAGGCGAGTTCCAAAGCGGCTTGCGCGATCTTTTCGACCTCGACCGGTTGCTGTCGCACTGCGCAGCGAACGTCCCCGGCTTCTGGCGCGAAGTGCTGCCGCGCGCCCAGGCGCTCGGCTTGTCCAGGCCTTTGCACCATGCCCTGCGTTGCACGTCGATGTGGCTGGGGACGCCGGTGCCGCGGGAGGTGCTCGAAGCGGCCGCCGGGGCGGCCGGCCTATCGGCGGTGGGGCAGCGCTTGATGGACGCCTGCTTCAGCCGCGCCTTGCGGCCGATGCACCGCAGCAGCGAAGACCGGTGGTCGTCGGTGGCCAGGGCGGCGCTTTATGTGCGGTCGCACTGGCTGCGCATGCCCACCCATTTGCTCGCTTACCACCTGGCGCGCAAGGCGCTGGTGCGCCCGCCGGAACCCGAGCCGCCCGAGACCCCGGCGGAAGAGGCGGAACAGGGCCCCCGCCAAGCGCCGAGGCTTTGACCGGTGGACTCTTGCCGCCGGCGCCCGGCAAGCCCCACGGCGCGCAAGGCCGGCCTCAGCTGACCCGGCCGTAGGTGTCTTCGAAGCGCACGATGTCGTCTTCGCCGAGGTAGCTGCCCGACTGCACTTCGATGATCTCCAGCGGAACCTTGCCCGGGTTGGCCAGGCGGTGCACCTGGCCGACGGGGATGTAGGTGCTCTGGTTCTCGGTCAGCAGCAGCACCTGGTCGCCGTTGGTGACTTCGGCGGTGCCGCTGACGACGATCCAATGTTCGGCGCGGTGGTGGTGCTTCTGCAGGCTCAGCGAAGCGCCGGGCTTGACCATGATGCGCTTGACCTGGAAGCGCGAGCCGGCGTCGATGCTGTCGTACCAGCCCCAGGGGCGGTGCACCTGGCGGTGCAGGTTCTGCTCGGTGCGGCCCGAACTCTGCAGCTGGCCGACCACGTGCTTGACTTCCTGGCTGCGGCCGCGCGGCGCGACCATCACGGCGTCGGGCGTCTCCACGATCACGACGTCGCGCATGCCGATGGCGCCCACGAGCCGGCTGGTGGCGTGCACCAGGCTGCCCTGGCAGTCGTGCAGCAGCGCGTCGCCCACGGTGGCGTTGCCGGCGGCGTCCTGCTCGGCCACCTGCCACACCGCGTCCCAGGCGCCGAGGTCGGACCAACCCGCATCCAGCGGCACCATGCGCAGGTCGAACTCGCCCGCGGCGGCGGGGCATTTTTCCATCACCGCGTAGTCCACCGATTCGGAAGGCACCGCGCCGAACTCCGCCTTGCCGGGCCGGATGAAGCTGGTGTCGGCGGTGCGGGCGGCCCAGGCGGCCTGGGTCGCTTCGAGGATGTCGGGCCTGAAGCGCTGCAGCGCCTTGAGCCACACCGAGGCGCGCACCACGAACATGCCGCTGTTCCAGTAATAGTGGCCGTCGGCGAGGTAACGGGCGGCGGTCGCCGCGTCGGGTTTCTCGACGAATTCGGCGACCTGGCGCAGCGGGTCGTCGCCGGGCTGGGTGCGGATGTAGCCGAAACCGGTTTCCGGGCGGTCGGGCGTGATGCCGAGGATGACGATCGAGCCCTGGGCCGCCTGCTCGGCCGCGTCGCGCAGCGCCGCGGTGAACGCGGCTTCGTCGGTCACGGTCTGGTCGGCCGGCGCCACGACGAGCACCGGGTCGTCGGACCTCGATTGCTGGGCGTGCAGCGCCGCCAGCGTCATCGCCGGCGCGGTGTTGCGGCCCTGGGGCTCGAGCAGCAGCTGCGCCTGGGCTTGGCCGAGTTCGCGGAGCTGGTCCAGCACCAGGAAGCGGTGTTCCTCGTTGCCCACGACGCAGGGCGGCAGCACGTCGATGCCCGGGCCCGCCACAGAGGCCAGTCGGCCCGCGGCCTGCTGGAACAGGCTCTGGTTGCCCTGAAGGATCAGGAACTGCTTGGGGAACTGGGCCCGTGAAAGCGGCCACAGCCGGGTGCCGCTGCCGCCGGCCATGATGACGGGGAGGATGCTGAATTTGCTCATGGTTGTGACTCAGTTCGTATAACCGTTGGGATTCATTTGCTGCCAGCGCCAGCTGTCGGCGCACATCTCTTGCAGGGTGCGTGTGGCCTGCCAGCCCAGAAGCTCCTTGGCCAACCGTGGATCCGCGTAGCAGGCGGCCACGTCGCCGGGGCGCCTGTCCACGAATTCGAGCGGGATCCGCCTGCCGCTGGCGTCTTCGAAAGCCTTCACGACTTCCAGCACGCTGTGCCCCCGGCCGGTGCCGAGGTTGGCGGTGAGGGATTTCCTCCGTTCGAGCAGGTGGCGCAGCGCCGCCGTGTGGCCGCTGGCCAGGTCGAGCACGTGGATGTAGTCGCGAACGCCCGTCCCGTCGGGCGTGCCGTAGTCGCGGCCGAAGACGCGCAGCTTGTCGCGCAGGCCGACCGCCACCTGCGCGACATAAGGCATCAGGTTGTTGGGCGTGCCTTGCGGCGCCTCGCCCATCAGCCCGCTCGGGTGCGCGCCCACCGGGTTGAAATAGCGCAGCAGCGCCAATTTCCATCGCGGGTCCGAAGCTTGCAGGTCCCGCAGGATGTTCTCGCCCATGAGCTTGGTGGCGCCGTAGGGGTTGGTGGTGGACAGCGGCGCGTCCTCGCGCAGCGGCAGCGATTCCGGCGCGCCGTAGACGGTGGCGCTGGAGCTGAACACCAGCGCGTGGCAATCGTGCCGCTGCATCGTCCGGCAAAGGTTCAGCAGGCCGCCGACGTTGTTGGCGTAGTAGTCCAGCGCGCGGGCGTGGCTCTCGCCCACCGCTTTGAATGCGGCGAAATGGACCACCGCGTCGATTCGGTGCTCCCCGAAGACCCGGCCGAGGGCGCCGGCGTCGCAGACGTCCAGCTCATGGAACCGCGGTGCCTGGCCGCTGAGGGTCTGGATGCGTTCGAGCACCCGGGGCGAGCTGTTGGAGAAGTCGTCGACGCCGACCACCTGGAAGCCCTGGGCGAGCAGTTCCAGCCACGTGTGCGAGGCGATGTAGCCCGTGGCGCCGGTGAGCAGGATGAGTGGAGGCATAGGGACCGATCAGGAAGCTTGCGGAGCGGGGGGGGGGGGGGCCGGCGGAAGGGGAATGGGCCGAGGGCTGGCGGCCCGGTCGACCTCTTCCTCGCGGCTCGAATTGTGCTTCATCCCGCGCCGGGCGAAGGGCGGGGGCCTGGTCCCGGGAAGGCGGTGCCTACAATCCGCGGATGCTCGAATCCTTGCAATCCCTGGTCGCGCCGGCGGTGGTGCGGCGGCTGACGCTGCTCGTCAACCACGTGCTGTCTTCCGAAGCGGTGGCCACCCAGCGGCTCAAACCGCACGCCGGCCGCCGCGTCCGGCTCGATGTGGTCGATTGGCCGAGCCTGCTGCCGGCCTGGCCGCCGCTGGTCTTCGCCGTCACCCCGGCCGGCCTGCTCGAATGGCTGGATCCCGCCTCGCCGGATGCCTCCCCGGCCGGGCAGGACGCCGCCGTCGACCTCACCCTGCTGCTGCGCGCCGGCAACCCCGCCCAGGTGGTGCTGCAGGCACTGGCGGGCCGCAAGCCGCAGGTCGAGGTCTCCGGCGACGCCGCCTTCGCCGCCGACATGAGCTGGCTGATGGACAACCTGCGCTGGGACATCCAGGACGACCTGGCGCACTGGCTGGGCCAGACGCCCGCGCACCAGCTGGGGCGGGTGGGCGAGGGCATCGCCGAGGCGATGCGCGGCCTGGCGCGGCGCTGGGCGCCCGGTGGGCGGCCGCCCAGCCCGCCCGGTCCGACATGAGGCACATCGCCCGCCTGGCGGTCATCTCGGTGACCGTGCTGCGCTACGGCCTGGACGAGCTGATGCTGTCGCGCTTCAGGCAGCGCTGGGTGCGCGGCCTGGTGCGCGTGATGACCTGGGGCCGCCGGCTGGACGCGCCGCGCGGCGCGCGGCTGCGCATGGCGCTGGAGCGCCTCGGGCCGATCTTCGTCAAGTTCGGGCAGGTGCTGTCCACGCGCCGCGACCTCATCCCCGCCGACATCGCCGACGAGCTGGCGCGGCTGCAGGACGACGTGCCGCCTTTCCCCGCCGGCCAGGCGCGGCGGCTGATCGAAAAGGCCTATGGCCGGACGATCGAAGAGGTGTTCGCGACGTTCGAACCCGAGCCGGTGGCCAGCGCCTCCATCGCCCAGGTGCATTTCGCCACGCTCAAGGACGGCCGCGAAGTGGCGGTGAAAGTGCTGCGCCCGGGCATGCTCGCCGTCATCGACGACGACCTGTCTCTGATGCGCACGCTGGCCCATTGGGTGGAGCGCATGTTCGCAGACGGCAAGCGGCTCAAGCCCAAGGAAGTGGTGGCCGAGTTCGACAAATACCTGCACGACGAGCTCGACCTCGTCCGCGAAGCCGCCAACGCCGCGCAGCTGCGCCGCAACATGGCCGGGCTCGACCTGATCATGGTGCCCGAGATGCACTGGGAGCTGTGCACACAGACCGTCATCGTGATGGAACGCATGAAGGGCGTGCCCATCAGCCAGACCCAGCGGCTTCGCGACGCGGGCGTCGACATCCCGAAACTGGCGCGCGACGGCGTCACGATCTTCTTCACCCAGGTGTTCCGCGACGGCTTCTTCCACGCCGACATGCACCCCGGCAATATCCAGGTCAGCGTGGACCGCGCCAGCTTCGGCCGCTACATCGCGCTGGACTTCGGCATCGTGGGCACGCTCACCGAATTCGACAAGGAATACCTGGCGCAGAACTTCATCGCCTTCTTCCGCCGCGACTACAAGCGCGTGGCCGAGCTGCACCTGGAGTCCGGCTGGGTGCCGCCCGGCACGCGCGTCGACGAGCTGGAAGGCGCGATCCGCGCGGTCTGCGAGCCGCACTTCGACCGGCCGCTGAAAGACATCTCGCTCGGCCAGGTGCTGCTGAGGCTGTTCCAGACGTCGCGCCGCTTCAACGTCGAGATCCAGCCGCAGCTCGTGCTGCTGCAGAAGACCCTGCTCAACGTCGAAGGCCTGGGACGCCAGCTCGACCCCGACCTGGACCTGTGGAACACCGCCAAACCCTTCCTGGAAGACTGGATGAACAAGCAGGTCGGCTGGCGCGGCCTGGTCGAGCGGCTGAAGAACGAAGCGCCCCGGTACGTGCAGCTGCTGCCCGAACTGCCGCGGCTGCTGCACCAGGCGCTGAAGCAGTCCGCCGCGGCGAACCCCTCGTCGGCCCACCTGGACAACCAAGTGCTGCAGGCCTTGCTGCGCGGGCAGCGCCGCACGCACCGGTTGCTGCATGCGGTGGTCTACGGCGGGGCGGGTTTCTTCCTCGGCGTCGTGGCGATGCAGTTCCTGCTGAGGTGGCGCGGCGGCGGTTGAGCCGCCGCATTTCACCTTGCCGGTCGGCGACGATGCCCCCGCGGTGCGGCCCCGCGGCCGGGGCGGGAAGGCCCCAAGCGGCGTCTGGCTCAACGCACCGGCGGCAGCGCCAGCACGAGGCGGATGAGGTCACGCTGGTTGCGCGTCCCTGTCTTTTGGAAAGCCTCCTGCAGATGGGTCTTGACCGTGCTGCGTTTCAGGCATTCCGCCCCAGCGTGCTCGTCCATGCTGAGCCCCTGGGCCAGGTCGCGCGCCAATCGGGCTTCGGAGCGCGTCAGGCCGAACAGGTCGATCAATTGCGCCGCGGATGCGATCCTGCGCCTGCTGCCCTCGGTGACGAGGCACAGGTACAGGTTGGGCGGCACTTCCGGCAGGCCGCTGGCCGCCGCGTCCAGGGCGATGACCGTCATGCAGCAGGGTTCCCGGCCGGCCGCCTGGCGGAACCAGAGGTTGCTCGGCCGCCCTGTCGCGGCCACGCGCCTGAGCGCCGCCTGCCAGGCTGCGTCGTCGTGAGGGTCGACGGCGTGCAGGCGCACCTACCTAACGGCCATCCGTTCGCCGCGGCGAAGCAGGGTTTCCGCCCTGGGGTTCGCATGGCACAAGACGCCGCACGCCGTCACCGCCAGCATGGCCAGGTGGCTGGAGCGTTGCGCCCACTGCGCGCTGCATGCCTGCGCGGCGGAGGCCAGCTTCTCGGCCGCCAAACGGTAGGGCCTGTTAACAATTAAATTGCCCCTGCGCCGGCAGGCCAAGGCGCGCTGGGATAGGCGCGGGCCGCCGCCCGGGGTGATCCCCGGGCAAGGGCTGCAACGACGCCCAGCGTGCCTTGGCCTGCCGGCCTGAAGGGTGAGACCCGCCCCCAGCCCCCCGCGGCGGGGCCAAAATTTTGCGCGCCTCGGTCCCCTCCCCGCGGGCCTCCTGACGGCGTTAAACACCCGAGATTTACCCCCCGGCGGTACAACTTTCGGGGCGTCTCATGTATCATAATTCCGGCGAGCGGCGAGGCCCCA
>CBIHOD010000030.1:0-44678 GCA_966211815.1 uncultured Burkholderiales bacterium | reverse complement strand
CCGGGCCGCCGCCGCCGTGCGGGATGCAGAAGGTCTTGTGCAGGTTCAGGTGGCTGACGTCGCCGCCGAACTCGCCCGGCGCGGCGATGCCGACCAGCGCGTTCATGTTGGCGCCGTCGACGTAGACGCGCCCGCCGTGTTCGTGCACCAGGGCGCAGAGTTCCTTCACCCGGGTCTCGAACACGCCGTGGGTGGAGGGGTAGGTGATCATCACCGCCGCGAGGTTGGCGCTGTGCAGCTCGCATTTGGCGCGCAGGTCGTCCATGTCGACATTGCCCTGGGCGTCGCACTTCACCACCACCACCGACATGCCCACCATCTGGGCGGACGCCGGGTTGGTGCCGTGCGCCGATTCGGGGATCAGGCAAATGCCGCGCTGCCCCTGGCCACGCGCCTCGTGGTAGGCCTTGATGGCCAGCAGGCCGGCATATTCGCCCTGCGAGCCGGCGTTGGGCTGCAGGCTCACGCCGGCATAGCCGGTGGCCTGGCACAGCCACTCTTCCAGCTGGCGGCGCAGCAGGTCGTAGCCCTGCAGCTGGTCGGCCGGCGCGAAGGGGTGGATGTGGGCGAACTCCGGCCAGGTGATGGGGATCATCTCGCTGGTGGCGTTGAGCTTCATCGTGCACGAACCCAACGGGATCATGCTGCGGTCCAGCGCGAGGTCCTTGTCGGACAGACTGCGGATGTAGCGCAGCATCTCGGTCTCGCTGTGGTGGATGTTGAAGACGGGGTGCGACAGGTAGCCGCTGCCCCGCGCCAAGGCGGCGGGCAGCAGGTTGGCGGCGCCTTTCTCGAACGATTCGAAGGCGGGCAGGGCCTGGCCGGTGCCGAAGAGCTTCCAGATCGCGACGACGTCCTCGCGCGTGGTGGTCTCGTCCAGCGTGATGCCGACCGAGCCGGCGGACGCCCGCCGCAGGTTGAAGCCGCGTTCGCGGGCCGCCTGCAACACCGCCTCGGTGCCGCGCGAGGTGTTCACTTCCAGCGTGTCGAAGGCCTCTTCGTGGGACAGCGAGCAGCCCAGCTGCTTCAGGCCGAGGGCGAGGATGCGGGTGTAGGCGGCCACGCGCGAGGCGATGCGCTTGAGGCCGTCCGGCCCGTGGTAGACGGCGTACATGCTGGCCACCACCGCGGGCAGCACCTGCGCGGTGCAGATGTTGGACGTGGCCTTCTCGCGGCGGATGTGCTGCTCACGCGTCTGCAGCGCCAGCCGGTAGGCCGGGCGGCCGTGGGTGTCGACGCTCACGCCGACCAGCCGGCCCGGCAGCGAGCGTTTGTATTCGTCGCGGGTGGCCATGTAGGCGGCGTGCGGGCCGCCGTTGCCCATCGGCATGCCGAAGCGCTGGGTGTTGCCGACGACGATGTCGGCGCCCATCTCGCCCGGCGGGGTCAGAAGCGTCAGCGCGAGCAGGTCGGCCGCCATGATGACCAGGCCGCCGCGGGCCTTGTATTTCTTGATCCATTCGCGGTCGTCGCGCACGCGGCCGTCGACGCCGGGGTATTGCAGCAGCACCGCGAAGCTGTCGTTCTCGAGCGCTTCGTCGCCGGTGCAGGTGCGAACCTCGATGCCCATCGGCTTGGCGCGTGTGCGGACCACTTCCAGCGTCTGCGGCAGCACGTCGTCCGCCACGTAGAAGACCGGCGATTTGGACTTGCCCACGCGCTGCGCCAGCGTCATGGCCTCGGCGGCCGAGGTGGCCTCGTCGAGCATCGAGGCGCCGGCGATCGGCATGCCGGTCAGCTCGCTGACCATGGTCTGGAAGTTGACCAGCGCCTCCAGCCGGCCCTGGGAGATCTCCGCCTGGTAGGGCGTGTAGGCGGTGTACCAGGCGGGGTTCTCCAGGATGTTGCGCAGGATGACGCCCGGCGTGTGCGTGCCGTGGTAGCCCTGGCCGATGAAGCTCTTGAGAACCTTGTTCTTCGACGCGACCGCCTTCAACTCCGCCAGCGCCTGCGCTTCGGTCAGCGCCGGCGGCAGCCGCATCGGCGCCTTGCGCGCGATGCTGCGCGGCACCACCGCCTCGATCAGCGCCTGGCGCGAAGCCGCGCCGATCGTGGACAGCATGCGGGGCTCGTCCTGTTCCGAGATGCCGATGTGGCGGGCGGTGAATTCGCCGGAGTTTTCCAGCTCGGCCAGGGTTTTTTTGGCGGACATCAACATGGTGGGGCTCGCGTGGGGAAGGGGAGAAAGCGGTCGGTCGGCAAGGGTCAGCTGTTGGCGGCGTGCGTCTCGTAAGCGGCGGCGTCCATCAGGCCGGCCAGCTCTTGCTCGTCGGCCAGCTTGACTTTGAAGAACCAGCCGGTGTTCAGCGGGTCCGAGTTGGCCAGCGCCGGGTCGGCGCGCAGCGCTTCGTTCACTTCCACCACCTCGCCGGTGACGGGCATGTAGATGTCGGCGGCGGCCTTCACCGACTCGACCACGCCGGCCACTTCGCCTTTCTTGAAGGTGGCGCCCACGGCGGGCAGGTCGACGAACACCACGTCGCCCAGCGCGTCCTGCGCGTGGACGGTGATGCCGACGACGGCGGCGGCCTTGTCGGCGGCGTTGACCCATTCATGGTCGGCGGTGTAATAGGTGCTCATGGTGTTCTCCTGGTGGGTGCCGGCGTTTCGGACGGGTCCGGGCCGCCGGCGGGATGGGGAAAAGAAAGAGGGGCAAATCGCGCGCCTTTCAAGCCGCGCAGGCCGGTGATGATGCGCCATCGGCGCTGGCGTCAGCCCCTGAAATATCGGTGCGGTGCGAAAGGCATCGGCGCCACCGCCATCGGCAGCTTGCGGCCGCGCACTTCCGCCCAGACGGCCTGCCCGGGCTGGGCCAGGGCGGTGGGCAGATAGGCCATGGCGATCACCTGGTTGACGGTGGGCGACAGCGTGCCGCTGGTGACGGTGCCGACCTGCACGCCCGCTTCGTCGAACAAGGGCGCGCCTTCGCGCACCGGCGCGCGCTCCTGGCCGACCAGGCCGACGCGCTTGCGGCCCGCGCCTTCCCGCAGCTGCCGGTCGATGACGCTTGCGCCGGGGTAACCGCCGGCGCGCGCGCCGCCGCCGCGGCGGACTTTCTGGATCGCCCAGGTCAGCGCCGCCTCGACCGGTGTGGTCTCGGTGGTGATGTCGTGGCCGTAGAGGCAAAGGCCCGCTTCCAGTCGCAGGGTGTCGCGGGCGCCGAGCCCGGCGGGCTTCACCTCGGGCTGTTCGAGCAGCGCGCGGGCCAAGGCTTCGGCCTGGCCGGCAGCGACCGAGATTTCGAAGCCGTCTTCACCGCTGTAGCCCGAGCGGGTGACGAAGCAGCCGATGCCGGCGAATTCCAGTTCGGCCCCGGTCATGAAAGTCAGGCGCGACACGCCGCCGTTCAGCCGCGCGAGCGCCTGCGCCGCCAGCGGCCCCTGCAGCGCCAGCAGCGCGCGGTCGGGCAGGGGTTGCACCGTGCAGCGGTCGCCGATGCGGCTTTGAAGGTGGGCGATGTCGGCGGCCTTGCAGCCTGCGTTCACCACGACGAAAAGGTCGTTCTCGCGGCGGGTGACCATCAGGTCGTCGAGGATGCCGCCCTGCTCGTTGGTGAAGAAGGCGTAGCGTTGCTTGCCCACGGCCAAGTCGACGACGTCGACCGGCACCAGCGATTCCAGCGCCGCCGCGGCGTCCGGGCCGACCAGGCGCAGCTGGCCCATGTGGGAAACGTCGAAAAGGGCGGCCGCCTCGCGGCACTGCCTGTGCTCGGCCATGATGCCGGCGGGGTACTGCACCGGCATGTCGTAGCCGGCGAAGGGCACCATGCGCGCGCCCAATTCCAGGTGCAGCGCGTGCAAGGGGGTTTGCTGGAGGCCGGCGGCGGCGCCGGGAGCGGTGGTTGTGGCGGAAGCGGACATGCGGGATCTCCGGGGGCGTTCACGGGGCAACGCGCCGAAACCTCCGGGGAGGCGCATCGGTGCGCACGGGAAGCCCTCTCTGTCCGCTTTACCTGAGAGATTGGCTGCCGGGCGGGCAAGCGCCAGGGATGGAACCCGGCGTCTTGACGGCATGACAGCTTGCCCCTTCGGTGGGCCCGCTCGGGGCGGGCCTCTCTCCAGCGAGGAACGTCTGCGGACAGACGTTTTGCCAGTCCTTTTGCCTGAGCGTTCGGGGTGCTTCTGCAGCACCCCTGCGCCTTCGGCGGCCTGTGCCATGGCATGCATGGAACCGACTCTCTCCTGACCCCGCCAGTGTATCAGCCGCCCGCCTGCCGGGCACGCCTTGTCGCCGCTGGAATGCGCCGCCGGCCAGCAGATTGGCCATTTCGACGGCCCCCTGGATCATGGGGGGAGCCCGCGCCATCCGTGACGCAGTTGGCATTATTTTTCCAGCTGTTCCAGCTTGCAGGATGGGCGCCTCCACCCGCCATGGACAATTCCGGCCTGGAAACCGACCTGAGCGTGGCGCCATGCCGCCCCCTCACGCGCCGCACGCCGCCACAGCCCTCCTCGCCCGCCTCCCATGATCGACCCTTCGCCCAAGCGGCGCCCGCCGCGCATGCTGGACGCCCTTTGCGCGCGCAATCCGCGGCGCTTCGCCTGGTGGACGGGAGCGGCCGCCGCCGGCGCCGTCGTGGCCTGGCTTCTCGCCATGCTGTGGGCGGGGTGGTGGGTCGGATCCGGCGTCCATGCCTTGGCGGCAGGGGCCGATGGCTCGACAGCGTGGGCGATCTCGCGACTGCTTCTCGGCATTTACCTGCTGGGAACGGGATGGAAGGCGCTGCGCCGGCTTCCCGCGGACCCACCGGGGCCGGCGCTGACGCAAGAGGCAGCGCCGCGTCTTTTCCACCTTGTCGGCAAGCTGGCCGCCAAGGCCGGGATCGAGGCGCCGCGTGATGTCGTGCTAGGCACCGAGATGCGGGTCTTCGTCTCCCTGCAGGCGCGCTGGGGCTGGCTGGGCGGCCACCGCGCCACGCTGGTGGTCGGGCTGCCGGCGCTGATGGCGCTCGACGTGAAGCAATTCGCCGCGGTGGTCACCCATGCGCTGGCGCACGACCGGCACGCCCGCCTGCCCTTCGGCGCCTGGCTGGGCCGCATGCGGGACACCTGGCAGAGCCTGGCCGAGCGGCAAACCGCCGCGGCCACACCGTCGCGGCGCGCCTGGCAACTGGCCGGCGAAGGGCTGGCAGGTTGTTTCTTGCGCTTGGCCTTCCCATGGATCAACGCGCGCGCCCTGGCGCTGTCCCGCCAACGCGCTTTTTCGGCCGACAAGGCCGCCCGCCGCGCGGCGGGTTCGCAGTCGCTCGTGGACGCGCTGGCCCGCATGGCCGTGCAGCGCAGCTACCTGGAGAACGTGTTCTGGCCTGAGGTGCTGGGACGGGCCCGCCACGCCCCCACGCCGAACGTCCTGCCCTACCGCGCGATGGGTCAGCGCATGCGCATGGGCAAAGGCCACCCCAAAGCCCAGGCATGGCTGGCCGCGGCCTTGCTGGCCGACACGCAGGCGGACGACACCCATCCGAGCCTGCGCGACCGGCTGGCGCGCACCGACCGGCAAGCACGGCTGGTCCCGCCGCCGAGGCATCCGGCGGCTGAGCTGCTGCTGCGCGAAGCGCTGGACCCCCTGGTGGTGGAGATGGACATGCGCTGGCAGCTGGGCATGGCCGCCCGCTGGGGGCGGCTGCACGTTGAGCACGTGGCCCAGCACCGGCTGGAGAAAGAACTCCAGGTCGACGGCGAGAAAGGCGCGCTGCACCCCGACGACCACCTGCTGTGGGCGCGGGCTGCCCGCAGCACCCAGGGCGAGGCGGCGTTCGAGGCCCTGCTGCGGCTGATGCTGATCGACCATCCCGACGACGCCTGCGCCCGCCACGAGCTCGGCAGCCTGCTGATCGATAGAACCGAGGCGGCCGCCGCCGCCGAAGGCGCGCAGTTGCTGCGCGAACTGGCGCTGGGGCCGCTGGGCGCCCAATCCCTGCCCGCGGCCCGCCGGTACGGCCAGTGGCTGGCCCTGCAGGAGGGCGCTTCCCGGGACGCGCCTTTCTGGGCCGACGAGGTGCGCCGCATCGAACACCTCGCCGAAGAGGCGCGGTCCGCCTTGCTGGACTTCGACGACCAGGCCCAGTCCTTCGGCCCGCCGGCGCTGAGCGACCGCATGCTGCGGCGCCTCGGCGAGGTGCTGGCCCAGGAGCCCTCCGTCGAGCGGGCCCACCTGGTGACCCGGAGGCTGGTGGATTTCCCGGCCTGGCGTTTCGCCGTGCTGTTGGTGAGCGGCCCCGCGCGAAAGCGCGGCGGCCCGACGGCGGTTCAGGCGGCGCGGCTGCAAGGCCTGGTCGACGCGCTGCGCCTGCCGTCAACGGTCCTGGTGGTCGACGCGGCCGACCCGGCCTGGGCTTCGCCGCGGCGCCGGGCCCTGGCCGAGCGGATCATGAAAACGCCCGGGTCGCCGCTGGTGGAACGCGGCCGCGAAGCGGCCTTCCACGTCTCCTCGGCGGCGCCAACCACGGCGGCGCCGGCCTCCGGCGGCCGTTACATGCCGGCGTAGTTAGGCCCGCCGCCGCCTTCGGGCGTGACCCACACGATGTTCTGCGTCGGGTCCTTGATGTCGCAGGTCTTGCAGTGCACGCAGTTCTGCGCGTTGATCTGCAGGCGGTCGGCGCCCTTGTCGTCCTTGACGAATTCGTAGACGCCGGCGGGGCAGTAGCGGCTTTCGGGCCCGGCGTACCGGGCGAGGTTCACCGCCACGGGCACCGACGGGTCTTTCAGCGTCAGGTGGGCGGGCTGGTTCTCTTCGTGGTTGGTGTTGCTGATGAAGACGCTGCTCAGGCGGTCGAAGGTCAGCACGTTGTCGGGCTTGGGGTAGGCGATCTTCGGGCACTGGTCCGCCGGCAGCAGCCGGGTGTGGTCGGCCTGCTTGCCGTGGATCGTCCACGGCGGCGACTTGAAGCCGAGCTTGGGCAGCAGCCACTGCTCCACCTCGGTCATGACCGAGCCCACGTAGACGCCTTTCTTGAACCACTGCTTGAAATTGCGCGACTGCTTCAGCTCGTCGTGGAGCCAGCTCTTCTCGAAAGCTTCGGGATAGGCGGCCAGTTCGTCGTGCTGGCGGCCGGCCTGCACCGCGTCGAAGGCGGCCTGCGCGGCCAGCATGCCGGTCTTGATCGCGGCGTGGCTGCCCTTGATGCGGGCGGCGTTCAGGAAGCCGGCGTCGCAGCCCATCAGCGCCCCGCCCGGGAACACCGTCTTGGGCAGGCAGCTCAGGCCGCCGGCGGTGATGGCGCGCGCGCCGTAGCCCAGGCGCTTGCCGCCCTCCAGGAACTGCCGGATGCGCGGATGGGTCTTCCAGCGCTGCATCTCCTCGAACGGGCTCAGCCACGGGTTGGTGTAGTCCAACCCGGTCACCAGGCCGAGGGTGACCTTGTTGTCCTCCAGGTGGTACATGAAGCCGCCGCCGTAGGTGCGGCTGTCCATCGGCCAGCCGCCGGTGTGGATGACCAGGCCGGCCCGATGCTTCTCGGGCTTGACCTCCCAGAGTTCCTTGACGCCGATCGCATACGACTGCGGGTCCTTGCCTTCGTCCAGCTTGAAACGCGAGATCAACTGCTTGCCCAGGTGGCCGCGCGAGCCTTCCGCGAACAGCGTGTATTTCGCATGCAGCTCCATGCCGAGCTGGAAGTTGGCGGTGGGCTGGCCGTCCTTGCCAAGGCCCTGGTGGCCGGTGGCCACGCCCTTGACCGAGCCGTCGCCGTTGTAGAGCACTTCGGCCGCGGTGAAGCCGGGGTAGATCTCCACGCCCAGGCTTTCCGCCTGCGCGCCCAGCCAGCGCACCACGTTGCCCAGGCTGATCACGTAGTTGCCGTGGTTGTGGAAACAGGCCGGGATCAGCGCCTGCGGCGTGCTGATCGCGCCCTTCTCCGTCAGGAAGAGCACCTGGTCGGCGGTGACGGGCTGGTTCAAAGGCGCGCCCAGCGCCTTCCAGTCCGGCAGCAGTTCATCCAGCGCGCGCGGGTCCATCACCGCGCCGCTCAGGATGTGGGCGCCCGGCTCCGAGCCTTTTTCCAGCACCGTAACGGACAGCTCCCTGCCTTGCCCGGCGGCGAGCTGCTTCAGCCGGATGGCGGCCGCCAGGCCCGCCGGGCCGGCGCCGACAATGAGCACGTCGACTTCCATGGCGTCGCGCGGGCCGTATTGCTCGATCAGGTTCTGGGGTGTCATGCGGTGGTTTCCTCGGGGCCGTTCGCCGGCCGTTTTCAAAGGTGGCACGCGCCCCTCGTGAGGGCGCGCGGCTGCGGCGGATTGTATCGACGCGGTGTCAGAATCGAACGATCGTGCGGTCCGAATTACCATCGGCCCAACCTGCCGCCCGTCCGGCGGCTGCGACCGACATTCAGGAGTTGAACCATGAGCTACAACATCGATCTTTCCGGCCGCGTGGCCCTGGTCACGGGCGCGTCCAGCGGGCTGGGCGAACAATTCGCCAAGACACTCTCCGGCGCCGGCGCCGCGGTGGTCCTGGCGGGCCGGCGGGTCGAGCGCCTCAAGACCCTGCGCGCGGAGATCGAGGCCGGCGGCGGCGACGCCCACGTGGTCAAGCTCGACGTCACCGACCTGGACAGCATCAAGGCCGCCGTGGCGCACGCCGAGACCGAGATGGGCACGATCGACATCCTCGTCAACAACTCCGGCGTGGGGCTCACCCAGAAGATCGTCGACGTCACCGAGGACGACTTCGACTTCGTCTTCGACACCAACGCCAAGGGCGCCTTCTTCGTGGCGCAGGAGGTCGGCAAGCGCATGCTGGCGCGCGCGCAGGGGGCAGCGCCCGGCACCTTCACCGGCGGGCGCATTGTCAACATCTCGTCGATGGCCGGCCAGCGCGCGCTCGGCCAATTGAGCGTTTATTCGATGAGCAAGGCGGCGGTCATCCACATGACGCGCGCCATGGCGCTGGAATGGGGCCGGTACGGCATCAACGTCAACGCGCTTTGCCCCGGTTACATCGACACCGAGATCAACCACCACCAGTGGGGCACCGAGCACGGCAAGCGCCTGATCGACAGCTTGCCGCGCAAGCGCATCGGCAAGCCGCAGGACCTGGACGCGGTGCTGATGATGCTGGTGGCCAACGAGAGCCACTTCGTCAACGGCGCGGTCATCACGGCCGACGACGGGTTCGCGGTTTGAGGGGCACGAGCGCATGCTGCGTCCCCTGTTCCTGATCGAAGCCCGGGTGCTGGGCGTGCTGGTCGAGAAAGCCCTGACCGTGCCCGACAGCTACCCGCTGTCGCTCAACGCCCTGGTGATGGGCTGCAACCAGAAGACGGCCCGCGAGCCGGTGCTCAACGCGACCGAGGCCCAGGTCCAGGCCGCCGTCGACGACCTGCGGCCGCTCAGCCTGGTGCTGGAAAGCAGCGGCTCGCGCGTCAGCCGCTACGAGCACAACCTGGGCCGGGTGCTGGGCGTGCCGTCGCAATCGGTGGCCCTGCTGGCCACGCTCATGTTGCGCGGCCCCCAGACCTCGGCCGAGCTGCGCGCCAACAGCGAGCGGCTGCACCGCTTCGCCGACCTGTCCGCGGTCGAAGGCTTCCTGCAAGAGTTGGCGGAGCGCCCGGCCGAGAAGGGCGGGCCGCTGGTGGCCAAGCTGCCGCGGGCGCCCGGCGCGCGGGAGCAGCGCTGGGCCCACCTCCTGAGCGGCGAGGTCGATGCGGCCTCGCTGCCGCAGGCGGCGCCCGCGCCCGGCGAAGACTTCGTCGCGGCATCCGAACTCGCCGCGCTCAAGGCCCGCCAGGCCGAGATGCAGTCCGAGCTGGACGGCCTGCGCGCCCTGGTGGACCGCCTCTACGCCGAACTCGGCGTGGGCAAACCCTCCTGACCGGGGGCACGGCTCGATGCGCATCGACATCCCCGAATCCAAGACACTCGTCTACGAGACCGGCTTTCCCGTGCGCTGGGGCGACATGGACGCCTTCGGACACGTCAACAACGTCCAGTACTTCCGCTACCTCGAGGACGTTCGCGTCGACTGGCTGCGCGACCTCGGCTTCCTCGGCGACCGCGACGGCGGCGGCGTGGTGGTGGCCAACGTGTTCTGCAACTTCCACGCGCAGCTGACCTACCCGAGCCAGTTGCGGGCGCGGCTCTACCTCACCCACGTGGGCCGCAGCAGCTTCGACCATGTCGTGCTCTTCGAGCGCGCCGACGCGCCCGGCGCCACCGTGGCCGCGGGCGGCGCCACCATCGTCTGGGTCAGCCGCTCGTCGGGCAAGCCGCTGGCGATGCCTGAGGAGCTGCGGCAGCTGCTCACGTCACAACGAGACGCCGCCGCGACGCCGGCCGACGAGCGCGGCTGAACCGCCTTCGCGGCGGGTCGGCCGATGCATCGGCCGGTTCCACCCGGCCCGCGGGGCAGCCGCGATCCCGGCGACGGAACCCAATGGCCATCCGCGGCTCTACCATCCAGCCCGACCACTTCCCGCCTTCATCCAAAAAGGGTCCGATCCCATGCCTTCAGCCTCGCGCCGCCTCATTCCCGCCGTCGCTTCCATCGTGCTCGGATGCGCCGTCGCCGTCCCGCCGGCCCATGCCAAACCGCAGAAGCACAAAGCGCAGCGGCAGCAGCAACAGCAACGGCAGCAGCAGCAAGAGAAATCCCAGCCGGCCGCGAGGCTCGAGGCGGTGCGGTCCGTCGAAGGCATCCAGGAATACCGGCTGGACAATGGCCTGCAGTTGCTCCTCATCCCCGACGAAGCCAAGCCCACCACCACCGTCAACATGACCTACCGGGTGGGCTCCCGGCACGAGAGCTACGGCGAGACCGGCATGGCCCACCTGCTGGAGCACCTGCTTTTCAAGGGATCGGCGAAGCATCCGCAGGTGTGGGCCGAGTTCAACAAGCGCGGCCTGGCGGCCAACGGCAGCACCTGGTACGACCGCACCAACTACACCGCCAGCTTCTCGGCCGACGAGGCCAACCTGCGCTGGTACCTGGCCTGGCAGGCCGACGCCATGGTCAACAGCTTCATCGCGCGGCGCGACCTCGACTCCGAGATGACGGTGGTGCGCAACGAGATGGAGATGGGCGAGAACAGCCCGGGCCGCATCCTGCTGGAGAAGACGCTGGCCACGATGTACCAGTGGCACAACTACGGCAAGAGCACCATCGGCGCGCGCAGCGACGTCGAGAACGTCGACATCCCCCGGCTGCAGGCCTTCTACCGCCGCTACTACCAGCCCGACAACGCGACGCTGATCGTCTCCGGCAAGTTCGACGCGAAGAAGGTGCTGGCCTGGGTGGCCGAGTCGTTCGGGCCGATCAAGCGGCCGGTTCGCACCGGCGCGATGCAGATCCCGCCCACCTACACGCTGGAAGCCACGCAGGACGGCGAGCGCAGCGTCACGCTCCGCCGCAAGGGCGGGGTGCCGATGGTCTACGCCGGCTACCACGTGCCGCCGGCCGCCCACCCCGATTTCGCCGCTGTGGAGCTGCTCGGGCTGATCATGGGCGACACGCCTGCGGGCCGGCTGCACAAGCGCCTGACCGACCGGCAGTTGGCCTCCAGCACCTACGCCTTCACCGCCGGCTTGGCCGAGCCGGGCTTCGCCGTCTTCGGCGCGCAGCTGCCGCCGGGCAAACCGGTCGAGGCCGGGCGCGACGAGCTGCTGCGCACCGTCGAATCGGTGGCGCAGGAGCCGATCACCGCCGAGGAACTCAAGCGCGCCCAGGCCAGCTGGCTGAAGGACTGGGAACAGCAGTTCAGCGATCCGCAAGCCGTGGGCATCGCGATGAGCGAGAGCGTCGCCGAAGGCGACTGGCGGCTCTTCTTCCTGCTGCGCGACCGGGTGCGCGACGCGACGCTCGCGGACGTGCAGCGCGTGGCGGCGCAGCGGCTGCTGCCGTCCAACCGCACGCTCGGCGTCTACATCCCCACCGACGGCAACCTGCAGCGCGCGCCGCAGCCGCAACGCGTCGACCTGGCGCGAGAGATGTCGACCTTCCAACCCCAGGAAGGCGCGGCGGCCACCCAGGCTTTCGACGCCAGCCCGGACAACATCGACCGCGCCACCGAGCGCTGGCAGACCGGTGGCCTGCGCGCCGCTTTCCTGCCCAAGAGCACCCGGGGCGGCGCGGTGTCGGCCCAGCTGACGCTGCGCTTCGGCGACGAGAAGTCGCTGTTTGGCCAGGGCGAGGCGCCCGACATGCTCGCGGCCCTGCTCGACAAGGGCACCCGCGCGCTCGACCGCCAGCAGCTGCAGGACCGCTTCAACGAACTCAAGACCGAGGTCGGCGTGGCCGGCGGCGCCGGCGAGGTCACCGTGACGCTGCAGTCCCGCCGGCAGCACCTGGCCGAAGCGGTGCGGCTGGTGGCGCAGATGCTGCGCGAGCCGGCGCTGCCCGAATCGGCGCTCGACGAGGTCAAGCGCAAGGCGCTCGCCGGCATCGAATCGCAGCGCAAGGAGCCGGGCGCGGCGCTGAGGAACGCGATGGCGCGCCACGGCAATCCCTATCCGCGCGGCGACGTGCGCTACGCGCCGACCTTCGACGAGATGGTGGAAGACCTCAATGCCGTCACGCTGGAGAAGGTCAAGGCCTTCCACCAGCGCTTCTACGGCGCCAACCAGGTGGAGTTCGCGGCGGTGGGCGATGTCGACGTGCCGGCTCTGAAGGCGGTGCTGGCGCAGGACTGGGGCGATGCTGGCGCAGCCCGTGCCTGGAAGTCGCCGGTGGCGCCCCGGCGCGTGCCCGACCCCTGGGTGGCGGTGCCGCCCGCCAGCCTGAAGGTGGAAACGCCCGACAAGCAGAACGCGACGATGCGCGTCGGCCTGGCGATGCCGGTGGCCGAGTCGGACGCCGACTACGCCGCGCTGACGATGGCCAATTACCTGCTCGGCAACGGCGGCAACTCGCGGCTGTGGAAGCGCATCCGCGAGACCGAGGGCCTTTCCTACGACGTGCGCAGCAGCGTCAACTGGAATTTGCACGAGCCGAATTCGCAATGGGTGGCCACCGCCATCTTCGCGCCCTCGGCGCGCGCCAAGGTGGAGGCCGCTTTCAAGCAGGAGGTCGACCGCGCGTTGAAAGAGGGCTTCACCGCCGCCGAACTGGCCGAAGGCAAGGGCGGCCTGTTGAATTTCAGGCGCCTGTCGCGCGCGCAGGACGGGGTGCTGGCCGGCGCCTGGGTGAACAACCTCTACATGAACCGGACTTTCGAGAGGTCCAAGCAGGTGGACAGGGAACTGGAGGCGCTGACGGTCGAACAGGTCAACGCCGCGCTGCGCAAGTACATCCGGCCCGACGGTTTCGTGAGCGGCGTGGCCGGCGACTTCGCCAAGCCGTGACCGCAAGCCTCGGGGCCGCCGAGGCGCGCGCCTTCAATCCAGCTTGACCGACAACCCGGTTACGAACAGCGTGTCGGACCGGTTCAGGCTCAGCGTCGGGGCGCTGTCGTAGCGGTGGCTCAGGCCGGCGGTCAGGCTGAGCGACGAGGTCATCGCCACCGACACGCCGGCGTCGAACACCACCCGGTACTTGCTGCCTTGTTCGAGGTTGGAGAACAAGCCCAGCTTCTGGCGCAGCGAAGTGGTCTGGCCCAGCTTGTGGGTGGATTCCTCGCCCAGCACCAGCTCCATGCGGCCGTAGCGGCTCTTCGGCTCGCCGTCGACGAGCGCGGTGTTGGCGTACCGGTCTTGAACGTAGCCCAGGCCGGTGGAGACGTCGAAGGTGTGGGTTTCGCTGCGCAGGAGGTGCTGGCCCACGCCCGCAGACCCGGACGTGCGCGCGCTGAGGTTCGCGCGGCGGTCCCGCAGGTAATCGGCCTTGGCGAAGGCGAACCAGGGCCCTGACAGGCTCTGGTCGTACTGCGTGCCCAGCGCGGAGTTGTCGGCGGTCGTCTGGCCGTTGAACCGCGACTGCAGCGCGCGGCCGTTGATGCTCCATTTGCTGTCGGGCGTGGCCAGGACCGACTCCCCGGTGAGGGTCAGGTTGACCACCGTGCTGTTGCCCGACGCCACGCTGCCGCCGGCGCCCAGGGCGTGGCGCCATTTGCCGTCGGTCTTGACGGTGGCCTGCGCATGCGCCGCGCCGGCGCCGGCCGCCAGGGCCAGGCCGGCCAGGGCCGCGGCGATGAAGGGCGCCTGCGGCGCGCATCGGTGACGAAAGGGACGTTTTGCCATGGCGTGTCGGATGGATGGTTGTGGGTTCTGCGCGATGGCGGCGACCATACAGGCAGCCATCCGCGGCTGCCAAGCAACCCCGCCTCGCGCTCAGGTTTAGGGCCGCCGGTTGACAGCGCGGGCCCCCGCGCGGCCACGCGCTGCGGCCTTCGCTGTCGAAAGACGCGTCCGGCCGCCGCGAGTTCCCTTCAGGGCGTCGCGGACCGCGAAGCGGCGCGGCGCAGCGCTTCCCGGCGCTCGATCTCCTTGACCATGCCGGAAAACTGTTTCTCGATCATGTGGCGCACCAGGGCCGTGCCGATCCAGTCGGGGACTTGCACCTCGGGGGCCAGGCTGCCCATCCAACGCAGCGAGGTCGAGGCCGGATCGTCGCCGGATGTCGCGAACTCGTAACGGCCCTGCAGCGCCCGAAGGTTGCCGGAGACCAGCTTGACGTCCAGGTGCGGCGGGGTCTCGTCGGACTCCACCACGATGTCCAGCGGGGTCGAGAAAAAGAGGAACCGCGCCTCGCCGGACTGCGCCACGGTGACGCGGGGGCCGTCCCGCGAAATCACGCGGCTGGACTTCATGCCGGGAATGAATTCCGGCATGCGCTCGTAGTCGGTCAGTGTGGACCAGACCAATTCGCGCGGCGCCTGGATCTCGGCGCGGGCGCGCACCTCCACCACGTCGCCGCGGCGCTGGGCCTGCACTTCCAGGCGCTCGGTGGCATGGGCCGGGCCCGGCGCCCAAAGCGCCAGGGCCGCGGCGCCGGCCGCGCCGAAGCGGCGCAGCGAGGCGGTCGCAGGCGCTGTCCGCGCCGGGGCACCGCGGGACAGGCAGGGACACGGCTTCAAGCGGGCTCCTTGTCGGGACGGGGGGGCCATGGCGGTTCTCCGGGCGAGGCCGCCGGGTCGGGCGCCAGGCCGCCATCTTGCGCCTTCTTGAACGGCTGGTGCTCGTTCAGCTCGTCGATGTAGCCCGCCATGCCGGCGCCCTCGCGGGCCAGGAAGTCGGCCACCGCCTCGGCGAAGCGCGGATGCGCCAGCCAGTGCGCCGAGGCCGTCTCCACCGGCAGCAGCCCGCGGGCCATCTTGTGCTCTCCCTGGGCGCCGCCTTCGAAACGGCGCAAGCCGTGGCGGATGCACCAGATCAGCGGCTGGTAATAGCAGGCCTCGAAATGCAGGCAGGGCACGTGCTCGACGGCGCCCCAGTAGCGGCCGTAGGCGGCGCCCCGTTCGCCGTCGATGGCCACGAGCGACGCGGCGATGCGCCGGCCGCCGCGCCAGGCGACGAACATCAGCCAGTTCATGGGCATGTCGGCTGCCATGCGGGCGAAGAAGTCGCGAGTCAGGTAGGGCGTGGAGTGGTGGGCCCGGTAGGTGGTCTCGTAGCAAAGGTGGAAGAAATCCCAATCCGCCCCGGTGATGTCGCCGGCCTGCAGCGCGGTGAACGACACGCCGGCCTCGGCCACGCGGCGGCGCTCCTGCTGGATCTTCTTGCGCTTGTCGCGCTGCAGGCTGGCCAGGAAGGCTTCGAAGTCGGGCCAGCGCCGCGTGTCAAGGCCCTGCGCGGCGTCGGGGTCCTGCCAATGGAACTGCACGCCCCGGCGCAGCATCCAGCCTTCGCCGGGCGCGGCGGCGCGCACCGCGGCCTGGTCGGCGTCGCCCAGGAAGAGCAGGTGCACCGAAGAGGCGCCCAGCTCCAGCGCCAGCCGCGGCAGCACTCCCAGCAGCGTGGCGCGGGCCGCGCCGTCGACCGCCATCAACCGCGTGCCCGGCACCGGCGTGAACGGCACCGCGCCCAGCAGCTTGGGGTAGTAGCGCAGGCCGTGGCGGTGGTAGGCGTCCGCCCATGCCCAGTCGAAGACGTATTCGCCGTAGGAGTGGTCTTTCAGGTAGAGCGCGCAGGCGCCGGCCAGCTCGGCGCCCCGGTAAAGCGCGACGAAGCGGGCGTGCCAGCCGGTGTCCGGCGCGGCGCTGCCCGACTCGTGCAGCGCGCTGAGGTATTCGTGGCGCAGGAAGGGCGTGGGCGAATCCTGTGCGTCGAGCAACGCGTTCCAGGCCGAGGCGCCGATCCCCCCGGGCGCGTCGAACACTCGAATAAGATCGCCGTCGCCGCCTTCGCCTTGTCGCGAGGCGCCCTTCCCATCCTTGTCGTCTTCCTTTTCTTCCATATGTCTTCCAGCGCGGTAACGGTGGCCCTGGCCCAGATCAATGTCACGGTGGGCGATCTCGCGGGCAACGCGGCCAAGATCGTCGAATTCTCGCGGCGCGCCCATGCCCAGGGTGCACGCGTGGTGTTGACGCCCGAACTCGGCCTGTGCGGCTACCCGCCCGAAGACCTGCTGCTGCGCCCCGCATTCATGCAGGCGTGCGCCAAGGCGCTAGCCGACTGCGCCGCGGCGCTGGCCGACCTGCCGGACCTGCACGTGGTGGTGGGCCACCCCCACCAGAGCGGGGAAGCCGGCGGCTTGAAGTCCAGGTCGGTCGCCGTGCCGCTGCGCCACAACGCCGCGTCGGTGCTCAACGCCGGCCGGGTCGTGGCCACTTATTTCAAGCGCGACCTGCCCAACTACCAGGTGTTCGACGAGCGGCGCTATTTCGCCTCGGGCCGCGACAGCGGCGGGCCGCCGCTGGTCTTCGAGGTGGCCGGCCTGCGCCTGGGCCTGCTGATCTGCGAGGACGCCTGGTTCGACGAGCCCGCGGCGGCCGCCAGGGCGGCGGGCGCGCAGGTGCTTTGCGTGGTGAACGCCTCGCCGTTTCACCTCGGCAAGCTCGGCGAACGCGAGGAGCGCATGGCCCGCCAGGCCCGCGCCCATGGCATGCCGCTGCTCTACGCCCACCTCACCGGCGGGCAGGACGAGGTGGTGTTCGACGGCGCCTCTTTCGCCCTGAACGCCGACGGCAGCGTCGGCGCCCGCGCGCCGATGTTCGAGGAGGCGCTGACCCTGGTGCGCGTCGACGCGGCCACTGCGCAAGGCCCTGTCGCGCCGGTGCCTTCGATCCATGCGCAGGCCTGGGGCGCGCTGGTGACCGGCGTGCGCGACTACGTCGGCAAGAACGGCTTCCCCGGCGCCCTCATCGGCCTGAGCGGGGGCATCGATTCGGCCGTGGTGCTCGCGATCGCGGTCGACGCGCTGGGCGCCGGCAGGGTGAGGGCGGTGATGATGCCCTCGCCCTACACCGCGGACATCTCGCTGGCCGACGCCCGCGACATGGCCGACCGCCTGGGCGTGCGCTACGACGAGCTGTCGATCACGCCGGTGTTCGAAGCCTTCAAGGCCGGCCTGGCGGGCGAGTTCGCGGGCCGCGCGGAGGACGCCACCGAAGAGAACATCCAGGCCCGCGTGCGCGGCACGCTGTTAATGGCGCTGTCGAACAAGTTCGGCTCCATCGTGCTGACCACCGGCAACAAGAGCGAGATGGCCACCGGCTATTGCACGCTGTACGGCGACATGGCCGGTGGCTTCGCCGTGATCAAGGACGTCGCCAAGACCCTGGTTTACGAGCTGGCGGAGTGGAAGAACGCGCAGACGCGCGCGTCGGCCGACGGCGCCGGCGAGGCCATCCCGCGGCGCATCATCACCCGCCCGCCCTCGGCCGAACTGCGGCCGGACCAGACCGACCAGGACAGCCTGCCGCCCTACGCCGTGCTCGATGCCATCCTCCAGCGCTACATGGAGGAGGACCAGGGCATCGACGAGATCGTCGCCGCCGGCTTCGCGCCGGCCGACGTGGAGCGCGTCACCCGGCTCATCAAGTTCAACGAATACAAGCGCCGCCAGGCGCCGGTGGGCATCCGCATCACCCACCGCGCCTTCGGCCGGGACTGGCGCTATCCGATCACCTCGCGCTTCCTCGCGTGAGGCGCGCGCGGGGCGGGCGCGCGTCCGGTGGACAGGCCCTAAACTCCGCGGGAACACTTTCACTACGGAGCCTTTCCATGAAGCAGATCACCTCTATCATCAAGCCGTTCAAACTCGAAGAGGTGCGCGAAGCGCTGGCCGTCGTGGGCGTCACCGGCCTGACGGTGACCGAAGTCAAGGGCTTCGGCCGCCAGAAGGGCCACACCGAGCTTTACCGCGGCGCGGAGTACGTGGTCGATTTCCTGCCGAAGGTGAAGGTCGAGGTCGTCGTCAAGGACGACGACGTCGAGCGCTGCATCGAGGCCATCGTCAAGGCCGCCAAGACGGGCAAGATCGGCGACGGCAAGATCTTCGTCACGGCGGTGGAGCAGGTGGTGCGCATCCGCACCGGTGAGACCGACGAAGACGCGGTGTGAAGTCCGACTTCGACGCGCCGACGAAAAGCCCGCTTCCGCGGGCTTTCGCTTTTTTACGCCTGCCGCCGACGCGCAGATGCCTTCAGATCGCCTGGTAGCCGCCGCGGGGGTGGGTCTGCCGCGGCGCCAGGGCGGCGAGCCGGTCGAGCAGCCGGGCAGGGTCGGTGTCCACCTGCAGCATCGCGCGCTGGGGCTCGCTGATGAAGCCTTCGGTCGTCGAATGGTCGAGGAAGCGGAGCAGCGCGTCGAAGTAGCCGTCGACGTTGAGCAGGCCGACCGGCTTGTCGTGGTAGCCCAGCTGCAGCCAGGTCCACACTTCGAACAGCTCCTCCAGCGTGCCGATGCCGCCCGGCAGCGCGACGAAGGCGTTGGAACGCTCGGCCATCATCTGCTTGCGCTGGTGCATGGTCTCCACCACGTGCAGCTCGGCCAGCCCGGCATGGCCGAGTTCGCGGGTCATGAGGGACTCTGGGATCACGCCGACCACGCGGCCGCCCGCCAGCAGCGCGGCGTCGGCGCTCGCACCCATCAGGCCGGCGCGCCCGCCGCCATAGACCAGTTGCCAACCGCGCCCGGCGATCGAACGGCCGGTCAGGGCGGCGGCTTCGACATAGGCGGGCGACCGCCCCGGGCGCGACCCGCAGTAGACGCAGACACTGAAGGCCGGCGCGATGGAGCCGCTCATGCCAGCCAACCCGCGCCCCAGCGGGACCACAGCGCTGCCAGCCAGGTGCCGACGCAAAGGACCAGTGCCACCAGCACGGCCGCGCTGCCGATGTCCTTCGCGCGTTTGGAAAGGTGGTGGCGTTCCAGCGAGACGCGGTCCACCACCGCTTCGATCGCCGAATTCACCAGCT
Organism: uncultured Burkholderiales bacterium; assembly: GCA_966211815.1. GTDB lineage: Bacteria > Pseudomonadota > Gammaproteobacteria > Burkholderiales > Burkholderiaceae_C > JANPCX01. Next base: position 25,447 of record CBIHOD010000030.1, on the reverse strand, counting down.
CGGCGATCAGCACCAGGGCCACCGTGGCGCAGAGCAGTGAAGTCTCGACCCAGTTGCGGCCGACGAAGAACGCCGCGGGCAGCAGCGCGGCCGCCAGCCAGGTCTCCTGGCGGAAAGCGCTTTCTTCGCGGTAGGCGGCGCGCAGGCCCGCCCAGGAATAACCGGCCGCATGGACGATCCGGGCCAGGCCGCTGCGGCCTTGTTGGGGTGGTTGCATGGAAGGGGGATCGACGAAAAGTTGCATGTTCGCCTGTCCCGGCCGGGCGGCCGGTCAGGTCGCCGGGGTTTGCGGCTTGCGCCGCGGTGGCGGCCGGTGGGTGACCAGCTGCGTGCCGCACAAGGCGTCGTGCCAGAACTGGCGCCTGGGGTGCAGGCGGGACGACGCCGCGTAAGTGAGGACGCCGACACCGAGCAAGGCGAAGATCTCGCCCGCCGAGTGCAGCGCAACCGCCCACGACCAGACCAAGGCCGGCGCGAACCACAGCCAGCTCAGCAGGTACCGGGCGGTGGCCCGCCATTGGCTGACCGGCGCGCCATAGAGGTCCACCAGGCGGATGTGCCAGGCTTTCATCGCGACGGTCTGTCCGCCGCGCGTCCAGAACCAGACGAAATAGATGCCCAGCAACAGGAACAGGAACGCCTGCAGGCCGTGTCGGCCCGCCAACGCGTGCCGCTGCTGCGTGAGGCTGGAATAAAGGTAAGCGCCGATCATCACCACGCCGAAGAGCAGCACGCCTTCGTAGACGAAACAGGCCAGGCGGCGCAACATGCCCGGCACTGGCGGCGTGGAGGCCGGAGCGGCCGGCGCTGCCGCCGCGGAAACCGCGGGATCGGTGGGGAGAGGGCGGGGCGCCTGGATGCTCATGGGGACGCTGCATGCGCCGCGGAACCCCGTTGCGCCTGGACTGAAAGCTGGAAACGACAAGGGCGCGATGCTACAGCCTGCGCTGGCCGCCGGGCTCAAGGCCTTTCCAGCGGGGTGTCGGAGGCGGCTGTGGTGAAAGCCGCCGCGGCCTGGGGGCCGCGCCTGGGCAGCAAGGTTTTCGGATCGATGAACCGGGGGGAGGCGACGATCTTCGGCAATCCCACCTGCTGGTGGGCCGGGGGCGTCGGGGCCTTCGACACCAGCGTCGTCGTCGCGCCGTAGCTCGGGTGGACGAGTGTCGGGGCGACCGGCGTGGGCGGCTGGGCGAAGGCCGGATTGGGTGTGATGTTGGATTTCTTGGCGGGACCCGCGGCCGCGACATTGGCGCCGACGGCGCGCGAAGCGACCGGGCTGCGCGCCGGCTTGCCTTCGGGCGCATTGGCGCGTGCCTTGCCCGACAGGCTGGAGCGCCTGGCGTCCGCGAGTTGCCGCTTTTCTTCCTCAGGCAATGCCTGGTAAGCCTTCCATTGGGCGAGCCGCTGCTCCGGCGTGAGCTGCTGCTGGGCTTCCTGGAAATTGAAACGGACACGCCCCCGCTCGATCGGACGGAGCATCACCCATTCGGACATGCGCAGTTGGATGCGGGCCTGCTCATCCGGCGGCATGGCCGGCATGCGCTGCGCAACCTCGATCCACTTCAGCTTCTGATCGGCTTCAAGGCTCGACCAGTTGCTTTCAAGTGGCTCCAGGGCCACCTTTTGCGCTGGCCGCAGGCTTTGCCAGCGTGGACCCTGCTCGGCGGCGGGCGGGTCATGCCTGGCTTTCGATGCCGGCGCTGCAGCCGATTGCGCCGTTGCGGGCTGGGGATGGCCGGTCAGCAGGCCGCACGCGAGCAACAACGCGGCGCCCAGGAGCGGGGCCGCGCTGGCGCGTTGCGGTATGCGGAAACCGGCGAAAAACAAGGAAACCTCACTCGGGGATGGGGGGGCGCTTCAGAAACTCCAGGAAACCCACGTCCTGGTAGGCGTCCGGCGGCAGGTCATCGGCCAACAAGGCGGTGTCGATTTCGGCAGCTTCGGAAATCAACCGGGAAGTGTGCAGTTCCTGGATGGCCAGCAGGCCGGCCACCAGCAAGACCAGCGGGATGACGGCTGCGATGCGGCTCCACCAGGAAGACTCGTCCTTGCCCGGGGGGCCGCCCGCTGCCGCCGTGACCCAGCGCCAACCGGCCAACGCGAAGGACGGTTTCGACGCCGCCCGCGCCAAGGCGGCCTGCTGCAAGGCTTGCTGGCGGGCGACACGCAGCCGCTGCGTGATGTCGCCGGGCAGAGTCTCGGCGGATTCGCTCAGCCTGGCGGCGACACGCAGGGCAAAACGCGCTTCGGCGTTTTCGGCGCCGGTGTGTGCGATGGACGACAGTCCTTGGCGGTTCATGGTTCGATCCCCTTGTTCTTGAGGGCCTTGGCCAAAGCGTGCACTGCCCTGGAACAGTGCGTTTTGACGCTGCCCTCCGAGCAGCCCATGGCCAAGGCTGTCTCGGATACATCCAGTTCCTCCCAGTAACGCAAGAGGAAGGCTTCCCGTTGACGTTCCGGCAACTGGGCCACCTCGGTTTCGATGGAAAGCAGGATCTGGGCCCGAGAAAACGTCTCCGCCGAGCTTTCGGCGCCCATTCCCTGGGCGGTTTCAAGTGTTTCAAGAATATTGAAACCGGAATCGGCGGCGTGGGCTTCCAGATCGGAAAAGTTGGCAAAAACGCCGTTTTTGACTTTCTGGCGCCGAAACCAATCCATCGTGGCGTTGGAAAGGATGCGCTGGAACAGGAGCGGCAACTCGGCGGCCGGCTTTTCCGAATAACTTTGCGCCAGCCGGATCATGGCGTCTTGGACGATGTCCAGGGCGGCATCGTCGTCGCGCACGGCGAAAGCGGTGCGCTTGAACGCTCGTTTCTCGACGTTCTTGAGAAAGTCGGATAACTCTTTGTCAGATGCCAACTTGAGAGCGTCCCGGGCCCGATCGCCCTGCGAAGAAAGACGAATTATGTCACTCGGGCGACGATGACGACGGATAGGTGCAAGCACCTGTTAACTTCGATGGCATAATGTCGCATTGCACAACAGTTGGCCAACAAGGGCTCCGCCGACCAAGGCGGGCTTTTTTTCGGCCACAAAGGCGCCAAACCCGCTTCACGAGAGCGTATGCAGGCGCACCGATGGTTTTTCGTTAGAGAAATTCACAAAGGTTCCACATGAACAATCCTCCCGCCGAGGCACGGCGAGCCGCACAGCCGGCAACGTTGCCGACCACTCCCACCCCTCCCGCGTCGCCCCATCCAGAACCCAATGGGTCTGAGATCTTGGTGCGCTGCCTGCAAGCCGAAGATGTGAAGTTCCTCTGGGGCTATCCCGGTGGCGCCGTGCTCTACATCTACGACGCGCTTTACAAGCAGAACACCATCGAGCACGTCCTGGTGCGCCACGAACAGGCCGCCATCCATGCCGCCGACGGCTATGCCCGCGCCACGGGCGAAGTCGGCGTGGCCCTGGTGACTTCCGGCCCGGGCGTGACGAATGCCATCACCGGCATCGCCACGGCCTACATGGATTCGATCCCGATGGTCATCATCACCGGGCAGGTCCCGACGCCCGCGATCGGGCTGGACGCCTTCCAGGAGTGCGACACCGTGGGCATCACCCGCCCCATCGTGAAGCACAACTTCCTGGTGAAGGACGTGCGCGACCTGGCGGTGACGCTCAAGAAGGCCTTCCACATCGCGCGCACCGGCCGGCCCGGCCCTGTGGTGGTGGACATCCCCAAGGACGTCTCGCTCAAGACGGCGCCGTTCGAATACCCGGCCACCGTGGCGATGCGCTCCTACAACCCCGTCCGCAAGGGCCACGCCGGCCAGATCCGCAAGGCGGTGCAGCTGCTGCTGTCCGCCAAGCGCCCGTACATCTACACCGGCGGCGGCGTGATCCTGGGCAACGCCTCGGCGGAACTGCGCGAGCTGGTCAACCTGCTGGGCGTTCCCTGCACCAACACCCTGATGGGCCTGGGCGCCTTCCCCGCTTCCGATCCGAAGTTCCTCGGCATGCTGGGCATGCACGGCACTTACGAAGCCAACATGACGATGCAGAACTGCGACGTCCTGCTGGCCGTGGGCGCGCGTTTCGACGACCGCGTGATCGGCAACCCGAAGCACTTCGCTTCGGTCGAGCGCAAGATCATCCACATCGACATCGACCCGTCCTCCATTTCCAAGCGCGTCAAGGTGGACATCCCCATCGTGGGCGACGTGAAGGACGTGCTCCAGGAGCTGATCGCCCAGCTCAAGGACGCGCAGAACAAGCTCGACGCCGGCGCGCTTTCGGCCTGGTGGAACCAGATCGGCGAGTGGCGCAAGAAGGAATGCCTGAAATTCAAGGGCAGCGACGAGCTGATCAAGCCGCAGTACGTGGTCGAGACGCTCTGGAAGCTGACCCGGGACAGCGACGCCTACATCACCTCCGACGTCGGCCAGCACCAGATGTGGGCCGCCCAGTACTACCGCTTCGACCAGCCCCGCCGCTGGATCAACTCCGGCGGCCTGGGCACCATGGGCGTGGGCCTGCCTTACGCCATGGGGATCAAGCTGGCCAAGCCCGACGCCGACGTGTTCTGCATCACCGGCGAAGGCTCGATCCAGATGTGCATCCAGGAGCTGTCCACCTGTTTCCAGTACAAGACGCCGGTGAAGATCCTGTCGCTGAACAACCGCTACCTCGGCATGGTGCGCCAGTGGCAGCAGCTCGACTACGGCGGCCGCTACTCCCACAGCTACATGGACGCCTTGCCCGATTTCGTCAAGCTGGCCGAGGCCTACGGCCACGTCGGCTTGAAGATCGAGAAGCCGGGCGACGTCGAGGGCGCGCTGCGCGAGGCGATCCGCCTGAAGGACCGCACCGTGTTCCTGGACATCCGCACCGACCCGGCCGAGAACGTCTGGCCCATGGTCCAGGCGGGCAAGGGCATCAGCGAGATGCTGCTGGGGTCGGAAGACCTTTAGGTCTTCGTTCCGGGCCGCAACGCGGCGCGCCGGGCCGGCAGTCACCGCTGCCTTTCCGGTCGTCGCGGGAGGCCCGGTTCAAGCCCGGCACGCATCCAACCACGTTTTCTAACGCGTGAATCCCGGGCGAAGCGGTCACCGCCGCTTCGCAAAGGCACGCCACAAGGACAACAACCATGAAGCACATCATCGCCCTGCTGCTCGAGAACGAGCCGGGCGCCTTGTCCCGCGTCGTCGGCCTGTTCTCGGCCCGCGGCTACAACATCGAGAGCCTGACCGTGGCGCCCACCGAGGACGCCTCGCTGTCCCGCATGACCATCGTGACCACCGGGTCGGACGACGTCATCGAACAGATCACCAAGCACCTGAACCGCCTCATCGAGGTCGTGAAGGTGGTCGACCTGACCGAGGCCGCCTACACCGAGCGCGAGCTGATGCTCATCAAGGTGAGGGCGGTCGGCAAGGAGCGCGAGGAAATGATGCGCATGACGGAGATCTTCCGCGGCCGCATCATCGACGTCACCGAGAAGAGCTACACCATCGAGCTGACCGGCGACGCCGCCAAGCTCGACGCGTTCATCGAGGCGTTGGACCGCACCGCCATCCTGGAAACCGTGCGCACCGGCACCAGCGGGATCGGTCGCGGCGAGCGCATCCTGCGCGTTTGACCGGCCGTCGCCAGACCGGCCGATCCACACACTGACCCGCCAATTTCTCAGAGATCAACGAAGGAGATCCACATGAAGGTTTACTACGACAAAGACGCCGACCTGAGCCTGATCAAGGGCAAGAACGTCACCATCATCGGCTACGGCTCGCAAGGCCACGCGCACGCGCAGAACCTGAACGACAGCGGCGTGAAGGTCACCGTCGGCCTGCGCAAGGGCGGCGCGTCCTGGTCCAAGGCCGAGAAGGCCGGCCTGAAGGTGGCCGAGATCGCCGACGCGGTGAAGGCCGCCGACGTGGTCATGATCCTGCTGCCCGACGAGCAGATCGCTTCGGTCTACGCCAAGGACGTCGAACCCAACATCAAGCAGGGCGCCTCGCTGGTGTTCGCGCACGGCTTCAACGTGCACTACGGCCAGGTCATCCCCCGCGCCGACCTCGACGTCTGGATGGTCGCGCCCAAGGCGCCGGGCCACACCGTGCGCGGCACCTACACCCAGGGCGGCGGCGTCCCCCACCTGATCGCCGTGCACGCCGACAAGACCGGCAAGGCCCGCGACCTGGCCCTGAGCTACGCCGCGGCCAACGGCGGCGGCAAGGCCGGCATCATCGAGACCAACTTCCGCGAAGAGACCGAGACCGACCTGTTCGGCGAGCAGGCCGTGCTGTGCGGCGGCACCGTCGAGCTGATCAAGGCCGGCTTCGAGACGCTGGTGGAAGCCGGCTACGCGCCGGAAATGGCTTACTTCGAGTGCCTGCACGAGCTGAAGCTGATCGTCGACCTGATCTACGAAGGCGGCATCGCCAACATGAACTACTCGATCTCCAACAACGCGGAGTACGGCGAGTACGTCACGGGCCCGAAGATCGTCACCTCGGCCACCAAGGACGCCATGCGCCAGTGCCTGAAGGACATCCAGACCGGCGAGTACGCCAAGAGCTTCATCCTGGAAAACAAGGCCGGCGCGCCGACCTTGCTGTCGCGCCGCCGCCTGACCGCCGAGCACCCGATCGAGGTCGTCGGCGAGCAGCTGCGCGCCATGATGCCCTGGATCAAGAAGAACCGCCTCGTCGACCAGTCGAAGAACTGATCGCCGGCCGGCTTGCGCGGGGGCCGCGGCATTGCGCCGCGGCCCTTCCCATTTCCGCCGTCGGGTATCCTGCTTGCCCTGTCCGCGGACACCCCTTCACAGCCATGGAGCCGAGGCTTCGCCATGCAACAACAACAACCGCCTGAAGTCCAAGAATACGAACCGCCCAACGACGACATCGAGGAGGAGGCCGCCATTCCTCGGCGCCGCCGCAAAGGCATCTACATCCTGCCCAACCTCTTCACCCTGGCGGCGCTCTTCGGCGGGTTCTACGCGGTGGTGATGGCGATGAACGGCCGTTTCGAGCAGGCCGCCATCGGCGTCTTCTGCGCCATGGTGCTGGACAGCCTGGACGGCCGGGTCGCCCGCATGACGAACACCCAGAGCACCTTCGGCGAGCAGATGGACAGCCTGTCCGACATGGTCTCCTTCGGCGCCGCGCCGGCGCTGATCGTCTACGAGTGGGCGCTCAAGGGCATGGGCAAGCTGGGCTGGATCGCGGCCTTCGTCTATTGCTCGTGCGGCGCGCTGCGGCTGGCGCGCTTCAACACCAACATCGGCGTGGTCGACAAGCGCTTCTTCCAGGGACTGCCCAGCCCCGCGGCCGCGGCCCTGGTGATGGGCCTGATCTGGGTGATGGAGGACCTGGGGCTGGACGTGCGCACGACCGACGGCGCCTGGCTGACCTGGACGGCCTTCGGCTTCACGCTCTTCGCCGGCCTCACGATGGTGACCAACGCACCCTTCTACAGTTTCAAGGACGTGAGCTTCAAGCGGTCTGTGCCCTTCGTGGTGATCGTCGCGATCGCCCTGGGCATCGCGCTGATCAACGTGCACCCGCCGATCGTCCTGTTCGGCCTGTTCTGCCTCTACGGCCTGTCGGGCTACGGCGTCTACGCCTGGCGGCGCATGAAGGGCAAGCCCGTGAGCGTGATCGCCACCTCGACCGACGAGCCGGACGAGCGCGGCCTGCACCGCTGAACGCACTTGCCTCGAGGCGCAGGCATCTGCTACATTCGACGCCTATGACGACGTTTTCGACCCTGCTGACGCTAACGCTAGGAGACCCACGGGCTCGCTAGTCAAACTCGTTCGTCACGCGTTTTCGACCATCACGGCCCGTATGCAGACAGCAACGGGCCGTTTTGTTTTTGGGTTGCTGTCCGCGAAGGCCTCCACCTCTTCCCACAGCACAGGAACCCTTGCCATGATCCAGCAGCCGCACACGAAGTACCGCGCTTTCGCGCCGATCGCCTTGCCCGACCGCACTTGGCCCGGCGCGACCCTGACCCGGGCGCCGATCTGGCTCAGCACCGACCTGAGGGACGGCAACCAGGCCCTGATCGAGCCGATGGACATCCCGCGCAAACTGCGCTTCTTCGAGATGCTGGTGCGCACCGGGTTCAAGGAGATCGAGGTCGGCTTCCCCTCCGCTTCGCAGACCGAGTTCGACTTCGTCCGCCAGCTGATCGAACAGAAGCTGGTCCCGGACGACGTGACGATCCAGGTGCTGACGCCGGCGCGCGAGGAGCTGATCCGGCGCACCTTCGACGCGTTGGCCGGCGCGCGCCGGGCGGTCGTGCACATGTACAACGCGGTCGCGCCGCTGATGCGCGAGGTAGTGCTGGGGCTGGACGTGGACGGCGTCGTCGACCTGGCGGCCCGGCACGCGCGACTGATCCGCGAATTGGCCGAGGCGCGGCCGCAGACCGAATGGGTCTTCGAGTATTCGCCGGAGACCTTTTCCGACACCGAACTCGAAGTGTCCAAGCGCGTGGTGGACGCCGTCACCGCCGTCTGGCAGCCCACGCGCGAGCGCAAGTGCATCGTCAACCTGCCGACCACGGTGGAACGCTGCACGCCCAACGTCTTCGCCGACATGGTCGAGTGGATGCACCGCCACCTCGAGCGGCGCGAGGCCATCATCCTTTCCGTGCACCCGCACAACGACCGCGGCACGGGCACCGCGGCCGCCGAGCTGGCCCTGATGGCCGGCGCGCAGCGCCTGGAAGGCTGCCTCTTCGGCAACGGCGAGCGCACCGGCAACCTCGACCTGGTCAACGTCGCGCTCAATCTCTACACCCAGGGCGTGGCGCCCGGCCTCGATTTCTCGGACATCGACGAGATCAAGCGCTGCGTCGAGCACTGCAACCAGTTGCCGGTGCACCCGCGCCACCCTTACGCCGGCGACCTGGTCTACACCTCGTTCTCCGGTTCGCACCAGGACGCGATCAAAAAGGCCTTCGTCGCGCGCGGCGGCCAGGAAGTCTGGGACATGCCCTACCTGCCGATCGATCCGAAGGACCTCGGACGGAGCTATGACGCCGTGATCCGCGTGAACAGCCAGTCCGGCAAGGGCGGCATCGCCTACCTGCTCGAGACCGAGTACGGGCTCGAGCTGCCGCGCCGCCTGCAGATCGAGTTCAGCCGCATCGTGCAGGCCGTCATGGACGACACCGGCAAGGAGCTGGCCGCCGCCGACCTGTGGCGCATCTTCGACCAGGCCTACCAGGTGGCTGCTGCTCCGGGCCTGCGCCCTTGCGTGCGCGAAGTGGCCGACGGCCTGGTGGAATTGACGGTGGACGTCGAGCTGGAAGGCCGGCCGGTGGAGGTCCGTGGCCAGGGCAGCGGTCCGATCGACGCCTTCGTCGACGGCCTGAACCGCCACCTGTCCCAGCCGTTGCGCGTGCTCGGCTACCACGAGCATGCGCTGCGCAGCGGCTCTGACGCGCAAGCCGTCGCCTACCTGGAGCTGAAAGTGGGCGGCTCGGCGCCGCTGTTCGGCGTCGGGGTCGACGGCAGCATCCTGGACGCCTCGCTCAAGGCCATCCTCAGCGGCGTCCGCCGTGCCGCGCAACCGCGGGCGCCGCAAGCCAGCCGCGCCGCCGCGAGCGGCCGGACGATTTAGCATGTCGCCCCACGCCAGCGAGCCGCAACCCCACAAGACAGCCCAACATTTCCCACAGGAGCCAGCCACCATGACCCAGCAGCAACTCATCATTTTCGACACCACCTTGCGCGACGGGGAGCAGTCGCCGGGCGCGTCGATGACCAAGGACGAGAAGCTGCGCATCGCCCGCCACCTGGAGCGGCTGAGGGTCGACGTGATCGAGGCGGGTTTCGCAGCGTCTTCCAACGGCGATTTCGAGGCGGTCAAGGCGATCGCCGACGCGATCAAGGAGTCCACCGTCTGCTCGCTGGCGCGCGCCAACGACCGGGACATCTCGCGTGCCGCCGAGGCGCTGCGCGGCGCGGCGCGCTCGCGCATCCACACCTTCATCGCCACCAGCGAACTGCACATGGAGAAGAAGCTGCGCATGACGCGCGACCAGGTGTTCGAGCAGGCCAGGCAGTCGGTGCGGTTCGCGCGCAACCTGGTGCAGGACGTCGAGTTCTCGCCGGAGGACGGCTACCGCTCCGACCCCGACTTCCTGTGCCGCGTGATCGAGGCGGTGATCGACGCCGGCGCCACCACGATCAACCTGCCGGACACCGTGGGCTACGCCATCCCCGAGCTGTACGGCAACTTCATCCTCAACCTGCGCGAGCGCATCCCCAACGCCGACAAGGCGATCTGGTCGGTGCACTGCCACAACGACCTCGGCATGGCGGTGGCCAACTCGCTGGCTGGCGTGAAGATCGGCGGCGCCCGGCAGGTGGAATGCACCATCAACGGCCTGGGCGAGCGCGCGGGCAATTGCGCCCTGGAAGAGATCGTGATGGCGGTGCGCACCCGCAAGGACTACTTCGGCCTCACGCTCGGTATCGACGCCTCGCAGATCGTGCCGATCTCGCGACTGGTCTCGCAGACCACCGGCTTCGTCGTGCAGCCCAACAAGGCGGTGGTCGGCGCCAACGCCTTCGCTCACGCCTCCGGCATCCACCAGGACGGCGTGCTCAAGGCGCGCGACACCTACGAGATCATGCGGGCCGAAGACGTGGGCTGGACGGCCAACAAGATCGTGCTGGGCAAACTCTCGGGCCGCAACGCCTTCAAGCAGCGGCTGCAGGAGCTGGGCATCCAGCTCGACTCGGAAGCCGAATTGAACGCCGCCTTCGCGAAGTTCAAGGAGCTGGCCGACCGCAAGAGCGACATCTTCGACGAAGACATCCTCGCGCTGGTGATGGACGAGTCGGTGACCGCGGAGTCGGAGCACTACCGCCTGCTGTCGCTGTCGCAGCATTCCGAGACCGGCGAGCGGCCGCAGGCGAAAGTCGCCTTCGCCGCCGGCGCTGTCGAGCACCACGCCGAGAGCGACGGCAACGGGCCGGTCGACGCCTCGTTGAAGGCGATCGAGTCGAAACTGCAGACAGGCGTGGAAATGTTGCTTTATTCGGTCAATGCCATCACGTCGGGAAGCACAGAATCCCAAGGTGAAGTGACGGTGCGGCTGCAGCATGGCGGCCGGGTCGTCAATGGCGTGGGGGCCGACCCGGACATCGTGGTCGCGTCCGCCAAAGCGTATTTATCGGCTTTGAACAAATTGCACAGCAAAACCGAGAGAGTGGCGGCGCAAGGTTGAGCCCGCAGATGGAAACTTGATGAGGCTGGGCTTGAGGAATGCCTTTTAAGTTTTTGATCTTGCAAGGCTTTTTCCTTTGAAATAAACTGCCCGCACTCCCGGCTAGCGTACAGAAGGTGAATATGGGCAGCATCAAGAAATCTTTGCTTACGGGACTTATGTTTCTGGGTGTCTCCCTGGTCATCGGGGCGCCCGCCGCGGCGGCTTCGAGCCGCGTCAAGGATGGGGCGACGCAGCGGAAATCCGCACAGGCCCAGCCGGCCCGCAAAGCCCAGCGGGTCCGCGCCACCGTCCCGCAAACCCCTTCCCGCAAGGTCGTAGCCGTCCCGGTCCGGAAAACCAGGGTCGTGAATGCCGCGCCGCCGCGTTTGTCGTTCGGCCAGGCTTTCGGCCTTCATGAAACCGCCGACAAGCTGGAACTCAAATCCAGCGTCGCCCTGGTGATGGACCAGGAAACGCAGGAAGTGCTGTTCAGCAAGAATCCGCAAGCCGTCCTTCCCATCGCCTCGATCACCAAGCTGATGACGGCCATGGTCGTGACCGAAGCCAACCTGCCCCTCGACGAGGTGCTGACGATCACCGAAGACGACGTCGACACGGAGAAGGGCAGCCGCTCGCGCCTGAAGGTCGGCACCCAGCTCACGCGCGGCGACATGCTGCACCTGGCGCTGATGTCCTCCGAGAACCGTGCCGCCCACGCCCTGGGCCGCCACTACCCGGGCGGCTTGCCTGCCTTTGTCGCGGCGATGAATCGCAAGGCCCAGGAGCTGGGCCTGCATGACACCCGCTACGTTGAGCCGACGGGGTTGTCCAGCCGCAACCAGTCCAGCGCGCGCGACCTGGCGGCCCTGGTGAGCGCCGCCCACCAGTACCAGATCATCCGGGAACTCTCGACCTCGCCCGAGTACATGGTCGAAGTCGACCACCAGATGCAGCACTTCAAGAACACCAATGGCCTGGTCAACAGCCCGGCCTGGGACATCGGCCTGCAAAAGACCGGCTACATCTCCGAGGCCGGCCGCTGCCTGGTGATGCAGGCCAAGCTGGCCGGCCGCAAGCTCATCATGGTCTTCCTCGATTCCGCCGGCCGCTATTCGCGGATCGGCGACGCCGAGCGCATCCGCAAATGGATCGAAAGCAGCGGTGAAGCCGCCCACCAGGCGGCGACCACGGCGACCACGGTGACCTCCTCTTCCGGCGCGGCGCTGCACTGAGCATTCCGCGCATCTTCCCGCGTCGGGCGCGGGAGACGACAAGGGGCCCGCGAGGGCCCCTTGTTTTTCCCGTTCCTCGCCGTGTCGGCCCTGGCCCGGCCTAGGCGGGCGCTTTCGCGGACTCGGGCGAATACCCCAATGAAGAGGAGATCTGGCTGGCGGTGGTCTTGAGCCGCTCGATCCAGCCGTCTTCCAACCGGTCCGCGGGCGCGGAAATCGACAGGCCCGCCACCAGCTTGCCCTGGTCGTCCAGGATGGCGGCCGCGATGCAGCGCACGCCGAGCTCCAGTTCCTCTTCGTCGCGCGCCAGGCCCATCTGCTGCACGCGCCCAAGCTCTCGCTCCAGCGTGGGCAGGTTGGTGATGCTGTTGCGGGTGTGTCCGGCCAGGCCGGTCCGGCTGGCGTAGGCGCGCACGCGTTGCGCGTCGTCGTGGGCGAGGAAGAGCTTGCCGACGGAGGTCAGGTGAAGCGGCGCGCGGCCGCCGATGGCGCGCACCACCTGCATGCCGCTGCGCTCGCTGAAGGCGCGTTCGATGTAGACGATCTCGTCGCCCTGGCGCACCGACAGGTTCACCGGCTGGTTGGTCAGTTTGTGCAGCTCGCGCATCGGGCCGAGCGCCGCCTCGCGAACGTCCAGCCGCGCCTTCACGAGGTTGCCCAGCTCCAGCAACCGCATGCCGAGCCGGTAGTTGCCGGCCTCGGGGCGGTCGACGAAACGGCCGATGACCAGGTCGTTCAGGATACGGTGGGCGGTGGAAGGGTGCAGGCCGGTCTTGCTGCTGATGACCTTCAGGGACACCGGGTCCTGGTAGGAAGCCAGCAAGTCCAGCAACGTGAACATGCGTTCCAGCACTTGGATGCTGGGGTCCTTCGATTCAGCGTTTTTCATGCGCTGATTCTCGCGCTTTTTTGCATCGCGGTACTTGCGATTGCATCATGGCATGGGCCGCGGTTCGGTCATGACCCCTTCCAGGAGCGAACCACTCCCGCGGCGCAGCGCACGGCGCCTTCCAGGGTGGCGGGGTAGGGGCCGGCCACGTAGTCGCCAACCGCCCACAAGCCGGGCGCGATGCCGCTTCCCGGCCGGGACAATCCCGGCGTGCAACGGAAGGTGGCGCGTTTTTCGGTCAGCGTGCGCCGGTGCACCGGCGGCCCACCGAGCCAGGCATTCAATAACTGCTGCGCCTGCCGGCAGGTGGCGGCCTGGGTCGCCTCGACGCCGCGGTCGACCCAGGGCTGCGCGCCGCTGATGACGAAAGCCAGCTCGCCGGCGGCGCCGCCGAGTTGGCCTTGGTCGAAGACGAATTGCGCGGGGTTGCGCGTGTCGTCGGAAGGCAGCGCGAGCATCGGCTCCGGCAGCCGGGCGCCGTCCGATTGCAGCGTGACGGTGATGATGGGTTCATAGCGCAGGCCCCGCGCGGTTTGCGACCAGGCGGCGTCGATCGGTTGCGCGAGGCGCGCGGCTTCTGTCGCGGTGCAGGCCAGCACCACGCGGTCGAAATACCCGGCCGCGGAGGCGCCCTGGACACGCCATTGCCCGTTTTCGGCCGACAGGCTTTGCACCCGCTGGTGGGTATGCAACGCCGCGCCTTGGGCGCGCAGCCATTCCCACGCGGGCTCGGGCAGCAGTTTGCCGAGGCGGTCCCGCGGCAGCAGCAGGTCGGCGCTGCCGGGCCCGCCGGCCAGGGCGTCGCGCAGCACCCGCAGGAACACCTCGCCGCTGGCTTCCCGCGCGGGCGTGTTGAGGGCGGCGACGCACAGCGGGTCGATGAATTCGTCGCGCAGCCGGGGGGGCAGCTTGCGTGTGAGGTCGGCCACGCTGTCGCCGGGCCCGCAGGCGAAGCCCGTGAGCGACCAGCGCAGCGCCTGGGCCGCCAAGGCCCAGCGCTCGCGCAGCGTCCAGGCCGGATGGCGCCAAACGGCCTGGAGGAAGGCCAGCTTCGCGTCGCCGCCGCGCAGCCGCAGGCCCTGGCCGCTGGCGTCGACGAGGGACAGGGGGCGGCGGTCGAGCAGGCGGTCGGGGTCGGCGCCGACGTGGCGCATCAAGGCCAAGGTCTCGGCGTAGGCGCCGATCAGGATGTGCTGGCCGTTGTCGGCCTGCCCGGCCTCCGGCGTGGCGACGGTGCGGGCGCGGCCGCCGGGCTGGCCGGCCATCTCGAAAACGCTGACCCGGTGCCCCGCGCGCGCGGCATGCACCGCCGCGGCCAACCCGGCCCAGCCCGCGCCGATGACGGCGACGGTGCCCGCGCGGCCGGTGTGAGGTCGCTCCGGCGCGGTCAACTAACGCCCGCGCCAGTTGGTGCGCACCGCGATCCAGAGCTTGCGCAGCGGTGTCAGCGACGTGCGCTGGTGCAGCACCTGGAAGTTGTCGGCCTCGATCTCGCGCAGCAGCGTGCGGTAGATGTTGGCCATCATCAGGCCCGGTTTCTGCGCCGGCCGGTCGGCCTCGGGCAGTAGGGCCATGGCGGCGTCGTAGGCCTGGTGGGCGCGTTCCGCCTGGAACTTCATCAGCGCCGTGAAGCGCTCGCTGTAGCCCCAGGGCGCCTTGCGGTTGAGCAGCTCGTGCGCTTTCACGTCGAAGCGCTGCAGCTCGGAGACCGGCAGGTAGATGCGGCCGCGGCGCGCGTCGTCGCCCACGTCCCGGATGATGTTGGTCAGCTGCATCGCCTGGCCCAGCTGGTGGGCGTAGGCCAGCGTGGCGTCCTGCGTCTTGCCGAAGATCTGCGCGGCCACCTCGCCCACCACACCGGCCACCAGGTGGCAATAGCGCTGCAGCTGAGGGAAGTCGAGGTAGCGCGTCTGCTCCAGGTCCATCTGGCAGCCTTCGATCACCTGCTGGAGATGCTCGGCGCGGATGTCGAAGGCGGGTGCGTGGGGCAGCAGCGCCTTCATCACCGGGTGGCTGGGCTGGCCGCCGAAGGCGGCCGCCACTTCCTTGCGCCACCAGGCCAGCTTGGTGGCGGCCACGCTGGGCTCCAGCGTCTCGTCGACCACGTCGTCCACCTCGCGGCAGAAGGCATAGAAGGCCGTGATCGCGGCGCGGCGCGGCGGCGGCAGGAAGAGGAAGGCGTAGTAGAAGCTGGAGCCGCTCTTGGCCGCCTTGTCCTGGACGTACTGCTCGGGCGTCATTTGGCGGCGGGCCTCGCGCCGAGCGAGCCGTCGGCGCCCGGCGCCCTGCGCATCCGGGCGGCGCGCCACATCGTCAAAGGCGCGTCCCAGGGGGTGAGGGTGGGGCGGTGCTTCATCGTCTGGAATTCCATGCGCTCTATTTTCTCCAAGATGCGCAGGCCGCCCTGCACGACCAGCCGCAGCTCCCAGCCGGCACGGCCGGGCAAACGGTGGACCAGCGGCGCACCGCCGCGCATCAAGTCCCCGGCCCAGGCGCAAAGCGCTTGCAGCGTCCGACGCAACGCGGGCGTGTCCAGGCCGGCCAGGGCCTGCTCGGGCGCCAGACGATGTGCTGCGCAGTCTTCCAGCGGCAGGTAGAGGCGTCCGCGGGCGACGTCGATGGAGACGTCCTGCCAGAAATTGATCAGCTGCAGCGCCGAGCAGACCGCGTCCGATTGCGCCAGCGCCGCGGCGTCGGCGACGCCGTAAAGCTTCAGGAGCAGCCGGCCGATCGGGTTGGCCGAACGGCGGCAGTAGTCGAGCAGTTCGGCGCGCGACTCGTAGCGCGTCTTGACCAGGTCTTGCTCGAAGGCGCTGAGCAGGTCTGTGAACGGCTCGACCGGCAGCCCGTGGCGCGCGAGCGCCGGGCCCAGGGGGCCGAACACCCCCGGCCAGCGGCCGGACGCGGGCCGGCCGGCGGCGGTTTCGAGCAAGTCGGCGCGATAGGCGGCCAGGTCGGCGAGCCGTTCGGAGGCCGGCTGTTCGCCTTCGTCCGCCAGATCGTCGGCTGTGCGGGCGAACCAATAAATGGCGGCCACGGCCGGACGCAGCCGCGGCGGGCAGAGCCAGGAGGCGACGGGGAAGTTCTCGTAGTGGTCGACGCTCATGCGGGGGACGGGAGGCAGGGTCTCCGATTGTCCGCGCAGTTCGGCTGGGCATGGACCGCCGCAGCCCGGTGGAATTGACAGGGGGGCGTTCGGAAAATACATTACTGACCGGTCAGTCATTTGCGGGATCTTGTTTCGCTGACCCGTTTTCCCGCACTCCCCACCTTTGATCAGCGCGCGCCCAGCGTTCGCGCCAGCCCCACGAGGCCCGCATGCGTTCCATCTTGTTCTCAACGCCTTTGACCATCGTCGTCCTTGTCTTGGCCGCCTGCTCGCGGCAGGCGCCGGCGCCGGAGCCCGTGAGGGCGGTGCGCACGGTCACCGTGCAGAACCAGGCCGCTTCCGTCGGCCATGAATACGCGGCGGAGGTCCGCGCCCGCAGCGAGTCCCGGCTGGGCTTCCGGGTGGGCGGCAAGATCGTCAAGCGCCTGGTGGACCTCGGCGACCCGGTCAAGGCCGGCCAAGTGCTGGCCCAGTTGGACCCGCAGGACCTGAAGCTGGCGCAGGACAACGCCCGCGCCCAACTCGCCGCCGCCCAGGCCAACCACGACCTGGCGGCGGCCGACTTCAAGCGCTACAAGGATTTGCGCGACCAGAACTTCATCAGCGCCGCCGAGCTGGAGCGCCGCGACACGGCGCTGAAAGCCGCGGCGGCGCAGCTTAATCAGGCCAAGGCGGTGGCCCAGGTGCAGAGCAACCAGGCGGCTTATGCGCTGCTGGTCAGCGATGTGGCGGGCGTGGTGACCGCGGTGGAGGCCGAGCCCGGCATGGTGGTCGCCAGCGGCGCGCCGGTGGTGCGCGTGGCGCAGGACGGGCCGCGCGACGTGGTGTTCTCGGTGCCGGAGGACAAAGTCGCGCAGCTGCGCGAACTGGCGCGCTCCGATTCCGCCTTCAAGGCACGGGCCTGGGGCGATGCCAACGCCGCCTGGATGCCGCTGCGGGTGCGGGAGATCGCCGCGGCCGCGGACCCGGTGACGCGCACCTTCCTCGTCAAGGCCGACCTGGGCGCCCGGGAATCCAAGGCGATGAACCTGGGCCAGACGATGACGGTCGCCGTCGCCCCGCCGCAAGTGCAGGGGGTGGCCAAGCTGCCGCTGTCGGCCCTGAAAGAAGACAAAGGCGGCACGGCGGTCTGGCTGGTCGACGCCGGGACGATGACGGTGCGGCTGCAGCCGGTGGCGGTGACCGGCGCCGACGGCCAGGAAGCCGTCGTTTCGCATGGCCTCAACCCCGGCGACGTGGTCGTGACGGCGGGCGTGCACGTGCTCACGCCCGGGCAGAAAGTGAAGTGGCTGGCCACGCCTTCCCTTGCGCAGCCCCAGGGCGGAAATCGAGCGGCTGGCGGCCAGGCCGACGCGCCGGCGCCGTCCACCGCGGCGTCGATCCGGTGAGGCGCGGCATGAATGACAGTCGACGCGACGGAACCGCGCCGGTTTCCCTGACCCAGGCGCCGGCCCCGGGCCGTTTCAACATTTCGCGATGGGCGCTCGACCATCCGGCGCTCACGCGCTACCTGCTGGTGGTGCTGATGCTGCTGGGCCTGGCGGCCTATTTCCAGCTCGGCCAGGACGAGGACCCGCCGTTCACTTTCCGCGCGATGGTGGTGCGGGCCTACTGGCCCGGCGCCACCGCCCAGCAGATGGCCGACCAGGTGGCCGACAAGCTGGAGAAGACATTGCAGGAGGTGCCCTACGCCGACAAGATCCGCACCTACACCAAGCCCGGCGAGGCCACCATCCTCTTCCTGGTCAAGGACTCTTCGCCGCCGAAAGAAGTCCCGCAGATCTGGTACACGGCGCGCAAGAAGGTTGGCGACATGCGGACCACCCTGCCCGCCGGCGTGCAGGGGCCTTTCTTCAACGACGAGTTCGGCGACGTGGTCGGATCGATGTACGCGCTGTCCGGCGACGGCTTCAGCGACCCGGAGCTCAAGGTCCAGGCGGACGCGGTGCGGCAGCGGCTCCTCAAGGTCAGGCACGTCAACAAGGTGGAGGTCTACGGCGCGCAGGACGAGAAGCTTTTCATCGACGTCTCGCAAAAACGCCTGTCGCAGCTCGGCCTGGACTTCAGCCAGGTCTTGGCGCAGCTGGGCCAGCAGAACGCGGTGGAAGCGGCGGGCACCGTGAACGCCGCGACGGACAACCTGCAGGTGCGCATCAGCGGCCAGTTCACCTCGCCCGAGCAACTCGCCGCCTTGCCGATCCGCGCGGCGGGCAACGGCTTCAAGCTGGGCGACATCGCCAAGGTGTACCGCGGAACCGTCGACCCGCCCCAGCTGCGGGTGCGCCACCAGGGCCGCGCGGTGCTCGCGCTCGGCGTCTCGATGAACAAGGGCGGCGACATCATCGAGATGGGCCAGGCGCTGGCGGCCGCCGTCGAGGCGATCCGCGCCGACCTTCCGGTCGGCCTGGAGCTCAAGCAGTTCCAGAACCAGTCGACCGTGGTCGCGCGGTCGGTCAATGAGTTCGTCGGGGTGCTGGTGGAGGCGGTGCTGATCGTGCTGGCGGTGAGCTTCCTGGCGCTGGGGCTGCACGCCAGGCCGGGCTCGCGGTGGCGTTTCACCATCGACTGGCGGCCGGGCCTGGTGGTGGCCGTCACCATCCCGCTGGTGCTGGCGATCACCTTCGTGGCGATGTATTACTGGAAAGTCGGCCTGCACAAGATCTCGCTCGGCTCGCTGATCATCGCGCTGGGCCTGCTGGTGGACGACGCGATCATCGCGGTCGAGATGATGGTGCGCAAGCTCGAGGAAGGCTTCGACAAGGTGCGCGCCGCCACCTTCGCCTACGAGGCCACCGCGATGCCGATGCTCACCGGCACGCTCATCACCGCGGTCGGCTTCCTGCCGATCGGGCTGGCTCAGTCGACCGTCGGCGAATACACCTTCGCGATCTTCGCGGTGACGGCGGTGGCGTTGCTGGTGTCCTGGGCGGTCTCTGTCTATTTCGTCCCCTACCTGGGGACGCGCCTGCTGAAGAGCCCCCGGGAGGCCGGGCATGCTGCGCCCGGGGGGCATGAGCCGTTCGATTCGCCCTTCTACGCGCGTTTCCGCCGCACCGTGGACTGGTGCGTGCGCCACCGCTGGGTCACGATCGGCCTGACCGCGCTCAGCCTGGTGCTGGGCATCCTCGGCATGGGCAAAGTGCAGCAGCAGTTCTTCCCCGATTCCAGCCGGATGGAGATCCTGGTGGACCTGTGGCTGCCGGAAGGCAGCTCCTTCGCCGCCAATGAAGACCTGGCGCAACGGGTGGAGAAGCGCCTGATGGCGCTGGAAGGCGTCGAGCACGTCAGCACCTGGGTCGGCAGCGGCCTGCCGCGCTTCGCGCTGACCATGGACCAGATCTTCCAGCACAGCAATGTCAGCCAGATGGTGGTGCTCAGCCGTGACCTCGCCGCGCGCGAGCGCCTGCGCAAGCAGCTGCCGGAGTTGCTGGCCAGCGAATTCCCGGAGGTGCGCGGCCGCGCCAAGCTGCTGCCCAACGGGCCACCGGTGGCCTACCCGGTGCAATTCCGCGTGGTGGGCACCGACCCTGCGCGCGTGCGCGCCTACGCCGACGAAGTCAAGGCCGTGATGCGTGGCAACCCCAGCATGCGCGGCGTCAACGACAACTGGAACGAGCCGGTCAAATCGCTGCGCCTGCAGGTGGACCAGGACAAGGCCAGGGCGCTGGGCGTGTCCAGCCAGGCTATCGCCCAGTCGGCGCGCACCATCAACAGCGGAAGCACCGTGGGTCAGTTCCGCGACGGCGACAAGCTGATCGACATCGTGCTGCGCCAGCCTCTGGGCGAGCGCGACGCGATCGACGACCTGGCGCACGGTTACCTGCCGGCGTCCTCCGGCAGGGCGGTGCCCCTGAGCCAGGTCGCCCAGGTCGGTTTCGCCTGGGAACCCGGCGTCCTGTGGCGCGAGGGGCGCGACTACGCGGCCACCGTGCAGGGCGACGTGGTGGACGGCGTCCAGGGCGCGACGGTCTCGGCGCAGCTCAACCCCTTGTTCGACGCCATCCGCAAGGACATGCCCCCCGGCTACCGCATTGAGGTCGCTGGCGCTGTGGAGGAAAGCAGCAAGGGCCAGGGCTCGATCGCCGCAGGCGCGCCCTTGATGCTGTTCATCATGTTCACGCTGCTGATGCTGCAACTGCACAGCTTCAGCCGCGCGGTGCTGGTGTTCCTGACGGGGCCCCTCGGCATCTCCGGCGTGGCGGCCGCGCTGCTGCTGCTGGACCGCCCGTTCGGCTTCGTCGCCCTGCTCGGCGTCATCGCGCTGATGGGCATGATCATGCGCAACTCGGTGATCCTGATCGCGCAGATCGAGCAGGACCGGCAACGCGGCGTGCCCGCCTGGGACGCCATCGTCGAAGCGGCGGTGGCGCGCTGCCGGCCGATCGTGCTGACGGCCGCCGCGGCGGTGCTGGCGATGATCCCGCTGTCGCGCAGCGTGTTCTGGGGGCCGATGGCCGTGGCCATCATGGGTGGGCTGGTGGTCGCCACCGCGCTGACCCTGCTCGCGCTGCCGGCGATGTACGCGGCATGGTTCCGCGTCGAGCCGCCGGCGCCGCCGCATCCTGCCGGCAATGCGCCCGCCACAGGCTAAAATGCGCGGTTTTCCGAATCAGCGGGGCGCCGCGCGTCAAATCGCGGAGCCCATTCACTGTCGCACGCGCGGGTGGCGAAATTGGTAGACGCACCAGGTTTAGGTCCTGACGCCAGCAATGGTGTGGGGGTTCGAGTCCCCCCCCGCGCACCAGCACGAGACGTGCGCCTTCATCGTAGATAGAAAGTCCGGAGCATCATGGCCATTACCGTAGAAACCCTAGACAAGCTGGAGCGCCGCATCACGCTGACCCTGGCTGCCGAAAGCATCCAAGGCGAAGTCGAATCGCGCCTCAAGAAACTGGCCCGCACGGTGAAGGCCGACGGTTTCCGCCCCGGCAAGGTGCCGATGAGCGTCGTCGCCCAGCGCTACGGCTACTCCGTCCAGTACGAAGTGATGAACGACAAGGTCGGCCAGGCCTTCGCCAACGCCGCCACCGAGGCCAAGCTGCGCGTGGCCGGCGTGCCCCGCATCAGCGAGAAGGAGCCCACCCCCGACGCCCCGGGCCAGATGTCCTTCGACGCCGTCTTCGAGGTCTACCCCGAAGTCAAGCTGGGCGACCTGGGCACGGCCGAAGTCGAACGCGTCTCCACCGAAGTGAGCGAGGAAGCGATCGACAAGACCATCGAGATCCTGCGCAAGCAGCGCCGCACCTTCGCACAGCGCCCCGCTTCGGAGGCCGCGGCCGCCGGCGACCGCGTGACGATCGACTTCGAAGGCAAGCTCGACGGCGTGCCCTTTGAAGGCGGCAAGGCCGACAACTTCCAGTTCCTGATCGGCGAAGGCCAGATGCTGGAAGCCTTCGACAGCGCCGTGCGCGGCATGAAGACCGGCGAGTCCAAGACCTTCCCGCTGCAATTCCCCGCCGACTACCACGGCAAGGAAGTGGCCGGCAAGGAAGCCGACTTCCTAGTCACCGTGAAAAAGATCGAAGCCCAGAACCTTCCCGAGGTGAACGAGGCCTTCGCCAAGGCGCTGGGCGTGGCCGACGGTTCGCTGGAGGCGCTGCGCGCCGACATCAAGAAAAACCTCGAGCGCGAGGTCAAGTTCCGCGTCCAGGCCCGCAACAAGGCGTCCGTGCTCGACGCGCTGGTCAAGGTCGCCGAGCTCGACGTGCCGAAGGCGCTGGTGCAGGGCGAGGTCGAACGCATGATCGAAGGCGCCCGCGCCGACCTGAAGAAGCGCGGCGTCAAGGACGCCGACAAGGCCGACATCCCCGGCGAGGTCTTCCAGGAGCAGGCCGAGCGCCGCGTGCGCCTGGGCCTGGTCGTCGCCGAGCTGGTCCGCGCCAACAACCTGCAGGCCAAGCCCGAGCAATTGCAGGCCCACCTCGAAGAGCTGTCGCAAAGCTACGAGAAGCCCGCCGAAGTCGTGCGCTACTACCTGAGCGATCGCCAGCGCATGGCCGAAATCGAGGCCGTGGTGATCGAGAACAACGTCGCCGAATTCGTGCTGTCCAAGGCCAAGCTCACCGAGAAGAAACTCCCGTTCGAAGAGTTGATGGCCTCCTGATCCGGCCCCCGGGACCCGAGGACAAGGCGCTGCACTGAAAGGTCGGCGCCTTGTTTCATTGCGGGGCCGGGCTGGGCGGGCGAATCGCCCTTGTCGCGAGATAATCCGCCCCAAGATGCATACTTCACCGGGCCGCCGCCCGCGGTGGCCGAGCACCCACGAAAAGGACGATTGATGAGCGCACTGGAAACACAAGGCCTGGGCATGGTGCCCATGGTGATCGAGCAGTCGGGCCGCGGCGAGCGCGCCTACGACATCTATTCGCGCCTGCTGCGCGAGCGGGTCGTCTTCCTGGTCGGGCCGGTCAACGACCAGTCGGCCAACCTGGTGGTGGCGCAGCTGCTCTTCCTGGAGAGCGAGAACCCCGACAAGGACATCTCTTTCTACATCAACTCCCCCGGCGGCTCGGTGAGCGCGGGCCTGTCGATCTACGACACGATGCAGTTCATCAAACCCAACGTGTCCACCCTTTGCATGGGCATGGCCGCGAGCATGGGCGCCTTCCTGCTGGCCGCCGGCGCCAAGGGCAAGCGGTTCGCGCTGCCCAATTCGCGCATCATGATCCACCAGCCCTCGGGCGGTGCGCAGGGCCAGGCGACCGACATCGAGATCCAGGCGCGGGAGATCCTGCGGCTGCGCGAAAGCCTCAACAAGATCCTCGCCGAGCGTACCGGCCAGCCGCTGGAAAAGATCCAGACCGATTCCGAGCGCGATTACTTCATGTCGTCCGAAGAGGCCAAGAACTACGGCCTGATCGACCAGGTCTTGACCCAGCGGGGATGAGGGTTTTCCCGGCGAATTGACGGCGAAACCGGGCGCAACTCCGCGGCTCGGCCCGGTGGTCGTTTGAACTATCATCAAAACGAAAATTCACTCTTCTAGAAGCGTTGTTCCATGGCCGACAAAAAAGGCTCCTCGAGCGAAAAAGTCCTCTACTGCTCCTTCTGCGGCAAAAGCCAGCATGAGGTGAAAAAGCTCATCGCGGGCCCGTCGGTGTTCATCTGCGACGAATGCATCGAGCTGTGCAACGACATCATTCGCGATGAGGTGCCTTCCGAGGCCACCGACGCCAAGGCCGCCAAGACCGACCTGCCGTTGCCCGCGGAGATCAAGGCCAGCCTCGACAACTACGTGATCGGCCAGGACCTGGCCAAGCGCATCCTGTCGGTGGCGGTCTACAACCACTACAAGCGGCTCAAGCACATGAGCCGCGCCAAGGAAGAGATCGAGCTTTCCAAGAGCAACATCCTCCTGATCGGCCCGACCGGTTCCGGCAAGACGCTCCTCGCCCAGACCCTGGCGCGCTTGCTCAACGTCCCCTTCGTGATCGCCGACGCCACCACGCTGACCGAAGCCGGCTACGTGGGCGAAGACGTCGAGAACATCATCCAGAAGCTGCTCCAGAACTGCAACTACGACGTCGAGAAGGCGCAGCGCGGCATCGTCTACATCGACGAGATCGACAAGATCTCCCGCAAGGCCGACAACCCGTCGATCACCCGCGACGTGTCGGGCGAGGGCGTGCAGCAGGCCTTGCTCAAGCTGATCGAAGGCACCATGGCCTCGGTCCCCCCCCAGGGCGGGCGCAAGCATCCGAACCAGGATTTCCTGCAGATCGACACCACCAACATCCTGTTCATCTGCGGCGGCGCCTTCGACGGCCTGGAGAAGGTGATCCAAAACCGTTCCGAGAAGTCGGGCATTGGTTTCAGCGCCACCGTCAAGACCAAGACCGAGCGTAAGGTGAGCGAAGTGTTCCGCGAGGTCGAGCCCGAAGACCTGATCAAGTTCGGCTTGATCCCCGAGCTGGTGGGCCGGCTGCCCGTGGTGGCGACCCTCGGCGAGCTGACCGAAGACGCGATGGTGCAGATCCTGACCGAGCCGAAGAACGCGCTCGTCAAGCAGTACCAGAAACTGTTCTCCATGGACGGCGTGGAGCTGGAGTTCCGCCCGTCCGCCCTGGTGGCGATTGCCCGCAAGGCACTGGCCCGCAAGACGGGGGCCCGGGGTCTTCGCTCCATCATGGAGCAGTCCCTGATCGATACCATGTTCGACCTGCCGACCCTGGAGGGTGTGGCCAAGGTGGTGCTCGACGAGCACACGATCGAAGAAGAGGCGAAACCGCTGCTGGTCTACAGAGACGTCAAGGCCAGCGCTTGAAGTTCAGCGCGCCGGGGGCGGTGCCGACCCGGCGGTCACTTGCAAATGAACGCTCGAGCCCCAACTGGGTTTGAGAAAGAGAGGTCGCTTCATGTCCGGACATCCCGTACTCCCCGCTGAATCCATCACCCTGCCGCTGCTGCCGCTGCGCGACGTGGTGGTCTTCCCCCACATGGTGATCCCGCTGTTCGTCGGTCGCCCCAAGTCCATCAAGGCCCTGGAAGCGGCGATGGAGGCCGGACGCCAGATCATGCTGGTGGCGCAGAAGGCCGCCGGCAAGGACGAGCCGCGCCCGGAAGACATGTTCGAAGTCGGCTGCGTCTCCAGCATCCTGCAGATGCTGAAGCTTCCTGACGGCACGGTGAAGGTGCTGGTGGAAGGCATCCAGCGCGCCAACACCCACAAGATCAGCGACAACGGCGAGCATTTCGTCGCCGACGTCACGCCGGTCCCGCCTTCGGCCGACACCAAGCCCGAGATCGAGGCGCTGCGCCGCGCGGTGACCCAGCAGTTCGACCAGTACGTCAAGCTGAACAAGAAGATCCCGCCGGAGATCCTCACCTCCATCGCCGGCATCGACGACGCCGGCCGCCTGGCCGACACCATCGCCGCGCACCTGCCGCTCAAGCTCGAAGCCAAGCAGTCGGTGCTGGACCTGCACGAAGTGGACAAGCGGCTGGAGAAGCTGCTGGAGCTGCTGGAGCACGAGGTCGACATCCTGCAGGTGGAAAAGCGCATCCGCGGCCGCGTCAAGCGCCAGATGGAGAAGAGCCAGCGCGAGT
>CBIHOD010000029.1:0-45091 GCA_966211815.1 uncultured Burkholderiales bacterium | reverse complement strand
AGATCCCCGCCCAACACCGTTCGGGCTGAGCCTGTCGAAGCCCCTTCGGCGAACAGCGGCAGCTTCGGTCACTGAGGCGACCGCGGCCTTTCTACAAGCCTGTCCTGAGCTTGTCAAAGGGCTCAGGACAGGCTTGTCGAAGGGCTCAGGTGAACGGAGGGCCGACCTTCAGCGGCTCTTCCAGAGGTTGGCCGCCAGCCGCAGCGCGAAGCGCGAGCGGCCGCGGTCCCAGGGCGTGAAACGGGGGATTTGGAACAAATCGGTCTCCGCGTTCGACGCGCCCCACGACGTGGCCACGGCGGCTTCGAAGCCCAGCTCGCGGGCGAGTTCGACGCTGCGCGGCGAATAGTCCTCGCCGGGTTTGCCGTTGGGATAGGCGAAGAGCGTGACGGGTTCGTCGAGCAGGTCTTCCAGGCGGTGCTTGCTGTCGCGGATCTCGCGCCGAGCCGACTCGTCGTCCAGCTTGGCCAGGATGGGGTGCGAGACCGTGTGCGCGCCGATCTGCATGCCGGCGCGGCGCATCTCGCGCACCTGGGCGGAGGTCATCATCAGGTCGGTCGGCGGCGCCACGCGGGCCAGCGAAGCGAGCGACTCCGTCAGCGCCAGGCGTTGCGCCACCGGCAGGTATTTGATGGCGCGGATGACGGCCCCGATGGCGGCCTGCTTGGCCGGCACCGACGAGACGTCGGTCTCGCCCAGCCCCGGCACAGCCAGCGCCTGGAGCGGCAGCGAGGCCAGCGGCGTGCGGCGCACCGATTCGATCACGGTGTCGTTCCACATGCGGCCGCCGTCGAGGAAGCCGGTGGCGATGAAGAAGGCGCACGGCAGGCCGTGGCGCTTCAGGATGGGCAGGGCCACGTCGTGGTTGTCGGCGTAACCGTCGTCGAAGGTCAGCGCCATCGCCCGGCGCGGCAGCGTGCCGTTCTTCAACCGCCGCACCGCTTCGTCCAGCGGCAGCACGTCGAACCAGTCCTTGAGCCAGCCGCACACGGCGTCGAAGCGGGCGGCGTCCATTTCGTCGGGGAACAGCGGATCCACCCGGGGGAGCACGCGGTGGAAAATCAGGATCGACAGCCGACCGCGCTCGCCGGCCGGCGAGATCGCGTTGAACAGCGTCCGGGTCATCGTCGTCATCATGATTGCCACGCCGGTTTCTTCTTCGGCGGCCGCGGCGCGCCGGGCGTCGCCAGGCCGGGGATGGTGGTCCAGTGGTCCGGGTACACCGGCTCGCGCTCCCAACCCTTGGTCCTGACCCACACGCGGGCCAGCACCACCATGACCATGATGTAGTAAGGCAGGTCGAAATAGGTGAGGCTCAGGAAAGCGCCGCCGACGCCGTAGCCCAGCAGCGAGACCTGGGCCATCGAGCCGAGTTCGCCGCACCATTTGGCTTCGGGGACGCCTTTGGATTTGGCGCGCAGCCAGCCGGCCGACTGCCAGGTGAGGATCCAGATGCCGAGGAACATGAACAGGCCGATGAAACCGTGGTTGCCCAGCGCCTGGAAGTAGATGCTGTGCGCCGCCTGGATCAGGTTGGGGTAAGGCGAGTACACCGCGAACAGCTCGGGCCGCGCGGCGTCGAAGCCCACGCCGGTGGGGTAGTGGAAAGCCAGGTTCCAGGCATTCCACCAGGCGCTGATGCGGCCCATCGCCGAAGCGTCCTCCTCGTAGGTCTCGATGGTGGACATGCGGTTGCCCCATTCGTCGGGCATGAAGGAGACCAGCGCCACCGCGGCCACCGCCATCAGCACGCCCACCATGACGCGGCTCTTGCCGCGCCACCACAGCAGCAAGGCCATCGCGCTGATGGCCAGGAAGCCGCCGCGGGAGTGGCTGCCCAGCACCGAGGCGCCGAGCAGCAGCATCACCACCGTCATCGCGTGCCGGCCCCAGAAATTGGTCAGCTGCATCTGCAGGAAGCGCAGCAGCGGGATGGTGACGACCAGGGCCAGGGCGAATTCATTGTTGTCTTCGATGAAGGTGCCCGGCGGGCCCCAGACGCGGTGGTTGCCGCCGCTGAGCACGGTGAACACGCCGCCCTTGGCG
The DNA here is from genome assembly GCA_966211815.1 of uncultured Burkholderiales bacterium. Classification (GTDB taxonomy): domain Bacteria; phylum Pseudomonadota; class Gammaproteobacteria; order Burkholderiales; family Burkholderiaceae_C; genus JANPCX01. The sequence continues at coordinate 43,045 of CBIHOD010000029.1, read as the reverse complement.
CCCAGCAGCGCAAGCGAGCCGGCGGCCACCCACACCAGCGCGATGATGTGCTGCTTGTTGTGCAGCAGCGCCAGGGCGACGATGACCATGAAGTTGATCTTCATGACCTTGTTCCACTGCTCGTAGTCGCCCGACGGGTCGATGCCCAGCAGCCACGACAGCGTGATCCACAGCGTGAACACCACGAACAGCGCCACCGGCGGGCCTTTGAAGGGCGAGCTCTTTTCCCGCGTCATCACCAGGCCCAGCAGCGTCACGCCGGCGGCCATCGCCGCCAGCGGCGCCGAATAGGCGAAGCCGTAGGTGTAGCGGTGCGGGTTCATCAGGCTCAGCCAGGTCCACAGCATCACGCCGATCCAGGGCCGGCGGAAGGCCGCGATGACCATGGGCATCACGATGGCCATCAGGACAATGTCACGCATGCGTCTTCACCCCCGGGTGGCTCTTGCCGTTCATTGCGGCGGCGGCGCCACGCGGCTGACCACGTAGCGGAACTTGCCCGACTTCTCGGGCGGGATGGCGTCGACGAATTCCACGTCCACCTTCACCGCCTCGCCGAGGCGGCGCTGGAAGGCCTGCCGGATGGCGCCGGCCTGGGCGCGGTCGAAGGCCGGCGTGGCGACGATCATCACGCGGGTGTGGTCCAGGGTCTCCTGGACGATCTTGAACGACTCGACGCCGGGCAGGTCGCGGATCACGTAGACCAGTGCCAGCCCGTGCATCACCGTGCCGTCGGCGGCGACAACGAAGTCGGTGGTGCGGCCCTGGATCTCCTTGAGCATGGGCAGGCCGCGGTGGCAGGGGCAGGACGCGGTGTCGATCACGGCGACGTCGCCGGTGCGGTAGCGGATGAAGGGGAAGTCCTTCGTGGCCAGGTGGGTGACGACGATCTCGCCGGCCTGGCCGTCGGGCACCGGCCCACCCTGGCGGTCGACCAGCTCGACGATGATGTCCTCGCTGGTCAGGTGCATGCCGCCCTGCGGGCATTCGTGGGCGATGAAGCCGGCGTCGCGCCCGCCGTAGCCGTTGGCCACCTTGCAGCCGAAGACGCGGCCGATGGCGGCGCGCTGCTCGTCGTAGAGCCGCTCTGAGGTGACGAAGGCCACGCGCACGCCGAGGTCGTCCATCGCGATGCCGCGCTTTTCCGCGTGCTTGGCGATGTGGGTCAGCGCCGAGGGGTAGCCGAAGAGCATCTTGGGCCGGCGCTTGCGGATGGCGGCGACGAAACCGTCGAGCTTGGCGTCGGACATCTCGAAAGCCGGCAGCAGCTCGGTGCGCAGCAGCTTGTCCCGCCATTGGCGCATCCGGTCCTGGGCGCCGAGTTCGATCGGCGAGCCCCAGACGACGATCTCGGGGTCGCCGATGTCCACGCCCCACCAGCGCGTGGCGCGCCATTTGGCGGCGACGTCGTGGCTGACGCGTTCGCTGCCGATGTAGAAGATCAGCGGCTCGCCGGACGACCCGCCGGTGTTGAAGCGCGCCAGGCCCCGCGCGTGTTCGTGCTTGAGCCCTTCCTGGTGGGCGCGGATCTCGGCCTTGGTGAGGAAGGGCAGGCGCCGCAGGTCGGCGAGCGACTGGACCTGGCCGGGATCGAACCCCAGGCGCTGGAACAGTTCGCGGTAGTAAGGCACGTGCCGGCCGGCCTGCCCCAGCAGCGCGCGCAGGCGCTGGAGCTGCAGCGCGCGCAATTCTTGCGGCGTCTGCCACTGCGTCTTTTCCAGGCCGCGGCGCACCGCCACGGTGCTGTGCCGCTTGAGCCGCTCGTGCAAGGGGAAGACCAGGCCGGAGACCAGGCGTGTGTAGGTCGAACTCATGGAAAGGGGTCTTTTTCTTTTTTTGCCGCCGCAGCGGCTTTCGTCGCGCGAGGAGGCCGTTTCATTTCGCGACCTCCAGGCCTTTTTTCTTTTTCTTGGGCCGGCGCTGCAGCACCTGCGAGTAAAGCGCCCCCAGCACCGGCGCGACGCAGGGCCAGGTGTAACGGCGCACGTCGGCCAGGCCGGCTTCGACCAGGCGCGCCTTCAAGCCGGCGTCGCCCAGCAGGCGCAGGGCCGCCCGGGCCATGGCCGGCGCGTCCCGCGGCGGCACCAGCAACGCGGTGACGCCGTCCTGCACGATGAAGGGCACGCCGCCGACGTCGGTGCTGACCACCGGCACGCCGCAGGCCAGGGCTTCCAGCACCGAGTTGGGCATGTTGTCGGCCAGGCTGGGGTTGAGGCAGACGTCGGCCTGGCGATACAGGTCGGCCATCGCGTCGCGGTCGAGGCGGCCGGCGAAACGCACCGCGTCGGCCACGCCGAGCCGGCCGGCCAGGGCTTGCAGCTCGTCCAGGTCGGGGCCGGTGCCGGCGACCGTCAGGCGCGCCTGCGGGTGCAGCGCGCGCACCTCGGCGAAAGCCTGCAGCGCGGTTTGGTTGCTGTAGATGGGTTCGAGGTTGCGCGCGACGACCAGGTGGGGCGGCCCGGCTTCGCGGCCGGAAGGCGAAGGCGAGAAGCGCGACAGGTCGATGATGTTCGGCACGACATGGCTGGGCATGCCGTGGCGGTCGAAGACTTCCTGCAGGAAACGCGAGGGAACCGCCAACGCCGCCGCGCGGCGCATCGACCAGGCCACGAGGCGGCGCGACCGCGCCAGGAACCCGGCCGCTTCGCCGCCGCGGTAATTGACGACCACCGGCACGCCCCGCGCCCGCGCCACCCAGATGGCCGGCGCGGCGAACAGGTGCCAGGACCAGCCCGAATTCGCCATCACATGGAACAGGTCGCTGCGGCCCGCCGCCCGCCACAGCGCCGCCAGGTAGGGCAGCAGCCGCACGACGGCGCGCGCGCCGGGCCAGCCCGCCACCCAGCCGGGGTAAGGCGCGTTGGTCTGCACCACCGCCACCTCGGCGCGCGCCTGGCGCAGCAGTTCGGCGAGCTGGCGCGTCTGGTTGGCCATGCCGCCGGCCGGCGGCGGCAACGGCCCCACCAGTGCGACGCGCATGCCTTCAAAGCCCATCGATCGAATCGCCCAGGACGGACCGGTAGGCGGCCCGGTAACGGCCCACCGAGGCCGTCCAGTTGCGCTCTCGTTCGACGAACAGCCGGCCGGATCGTCCGAGGTGAGGCCAAAGGTCCTTCTTGGCGACGACCTGCAGCAGCGTGTCGGCCAGCGAATCGGCGCTGCCGGCCTGGAACAGCAGGCCGGTCTCGCCGTGGCGGATCAGTTCCTTGTGGCCGCCGACGTCGGAAGCCACGAGCAGCCGCCCCTGGGCCATCGCCTCCAGCGGCTTGAGCGGCGTGACAAGTTCGGTGAGCCGCATCGAATGCCTGGGGTAGGCCAAAACGTCGACCAGGTCGTAGTAGCGCTGCACTTCGGCGTGCGGCACCCGGCCGGTGAACACCACATGGTTCTGCAGGCCGAGCGCCGCGGCCTGCGCCTTGAGCGCCGCGTCCTGCGGGCCGCCGCCGACGAGCAGCACCCGCACGTCGGGCAGGCTGGCGACCACGCGCGGCAGCGCCTGCAGCAGCAGGTCCAGGCCTTCGTAGGCGTAGAACGAGCCGATGAAGCCGACCACGGTGCAGCCGGCCAGGCCGAGCCGGGCTTTGAGGGCTTCGTCGGGCTGGCCGCTGACCTGGAAGGCGTCGATGTCGACCGCGTTCGGGATCACGGTGATCTTCGAGGCGGGGATGCCGCGGTCGGCGATGTCCTGGCGCAGCCCTTCGCAGATGGTGAAGACGTGGTCGGCGGCCTTCAACGCCTGGGTCTCGAAGCCGCGCGTCAGGCGGTAGCGCAGGCTGCCTTCGGTGGTGGTGCCGTGGTCGACCGCGGCGTCTTCCCAGAAGGCGCGCACTTCGTAGACCACCGGGATGCCGAGGCGCCGGCCGACCTTCAGCGCGGGCGAGGCGTTGAGCACCGGCGAATGCGCGTGGATGACGTGGGGCTGGACCTGCCCCGCCACCTGCAGCAGCCGCTGCCGCAGCTGGTTCATCAAGTGCCATTGGCCGAGGCCGGGCACTTTGTCCGCCAGGCCGGGCCGGGCCTGGGTGCGGAAGAAGTGCAGGCCGTCGACCTCTTCCTCGGCCACCGCGCAGTCGACCTGCTTGGGGCTGGTGAGGTGGTGGGTCCGCCAGCCGAGCTTGCGCTGCTCGCGCAGGATGTTGGCGGTGCGGAAGGTGTAGCCGCTGTGCAGCGGGATGGAGTGGTCCAGCACGTGGAGGATGCGCAGCGCCATCGCCTCAGGCCTCCATCGGCTGGGTGGCGGCGTCGCGCACGGGCGCGAGCTGCTGGCCGGCGCTGGTGTCGTCCATCACGCGGCGCAGGAAGGCTTCGAACATCATCAGCGTCCACAGCGGCGCGCTGTGGTCGCGCGCGCCGCTCTGGTGGGCGTCGACGAGTTGCCTCAGGTAGCCGGTCTCGAACCAGCCGGTGTCGGCCAGCCGTGGCCCGAGCACCGCCTGGCGGACCCGCTCCTTCAGCGGCCCGCGGAACCAGCGGGCCAGCGGCACGGCGAAGCCCATCTTCGGCCGGTAGAGCACGTCGGCCGGCAGCCGGGGTTCCATCGCCTTCTTGAAGAGGAACTTGCCCTCCTGGCCGCGCACTTTCATGCTGGACGGGATGGTGGCCATCCATTCGATCAGCTCGTGGTCCATCAGCGGCTCGCGCACTTCGAGCGAGTGCGCCATGCTGGCGCGGTCGACCTTGGTGTTGATGTCGCCCACCAGGTAGGTCTTCATGTCGAGGTATTGGATGAGGGCGAGCGGGTCGTCGGTGGCGGCGTTGGCCGCGTGGCGCTTGAACACTTCAAGGGCGCCGTAGCCGCCGAGCTCCTTCTTGAAGCGGTCGCTGAAGAGCTGCTCGCGCATCGGCCCCCGCAGGATGGAAACCGAATGGAAGTAGGCCTCCACCGACGAGCGCGCCATGCCTTCGAACGTGGTCTTGGCGCGCAGGAAGCGCGGCGCCCAGTCGGCCTTGGGGTAGACCCTGCCGAGCGCGCCGAACAGCGGCCCGCGCAGGGACTGCGGCAGCGCGGCGCGCATGCGCTCTTCCATCAGGTGCAGGCGGTAGCGGCGGTAGCCGCCGAATACCTCGTCGCCGCCGTCGCCCGACAGCGCCACCGTCACCTTGCGCCGTGCGAGCTGGCACACCCGGTAGGTGGGGATGGCCGAGCTGTCGGCGTAGGGCTCGTCGTAGAGGCGGGCCAGGGTGTCGATCAGGTCGAAGTCGTCGCTGCCGACGGTCTCGACGTAGTGGTTCGTCTTGTACTGCTCGGCCACCATCCGGGCGAACTCGACTTCGTTGAAGGCCGGGTCGTCGAAACCCATCGAGCAGGTGTTGACCGGCCCGTCTGACAAGCCCGCCATCGCGGCCACCACCGCGCTGGAATCGACGCCGCCCGACAGGAAGGCGCCCAGCGGCACCTCGGCGATCATCCGCAGCTTGACCGACTCGGCGAGCTTGGCGTTCAGCTGCTCGCACGCCTCGGCCAGGCCGATCGGGTTGCCCAGGGTGAAGCGAACGTCCCAATAGGGCCTGGGGGCCGGCACGGGCTGGCCGCGGCGGACCAGCAGCGTGTGCGCCGGCGGCAGCTTCAGCGCCTGCTTGAAAACCGTGCGCGGCTCGGCCACATAACCCAGCGCGAAGTACTCCTCGACAGCGAGCGGGTCCATCTCGCGCCGCAAGCCGCCGTGGGCCAGCAGCGATTTCAGCTCGGAGCCGAAGAGCAGCTGGCCGTCGTCGAGCACGGCGTAGTACATCGGCTTGACGGCCAGGCGGTCGCGCGCCATGAAGAAGACCTGCTGGCTGCGGTCCCACAGCGCGAAGGCGAACATGCCGCGCAGGCGCTTGACGCAGGCCTCGCCCCAGGCCCGCCAGGCGTTCACGATGACCTCGGTGTCGCTCTTGGTGCGGAACACGTGGCCCAGCGCCTGCAGTTCGGACATCAGCGCCTGGTAGTTGTAGATCTCCCCGTTGAAAACGATGACGACGGAGCCGTCGGCGCTGTGCAGCGGCTGCTGGCCGGTCGACACGTCGATGATCGACAGGCGGCGGTGCCCCATCCCCAGGCCCGGTTCGAGGTGCAGGCTGCCTTCGTCGGGGCCGCGGTGGAACTGCGACTCGTTCATGCGGTGCAGCACCGCGCGGTCGATCTCACGGTTGCCGCGGGTGTCGAAAATGCCGGTGATTCCGCACATGGTTTCTTCCGTTCTTCTTGTGGCTGTCTTGTTCGTCGTGTGTCCGGCGTCCCGCGGGCCTTCTTGGTGCCGCCCGCCCCTCAGGGACTCACGGCCATGCGGCAAGGCGCGAGGCCGGCGCGGCTGTCATAGACGCCCTGGTAGGCGGACACCATGGCTTGCATGCTGAAACGGCCGAGGACGCGCTCCCGCCCGGCCCGGCCCATCGCGCCGGCCCGGGCCGGGTCGGCGGCAAGGCGCGCGAGGCTGGCGGCCAGGGCCGCGGGGTCGGCGCTGGGGATGATCTCGCCGGTGGCGCCGTGGTGGACCAGGTCGGCATTGCCGCCGACGTCGGTCGCGACCACCGGCAGCCCGCAGGCCATGGCTTCGAGGATGGTGTTGGAGATGCCTTCGGCCAGCGAAGGCAGCGCGAAGCAATCCAGCCCCCGCATCACGTCGGCGATGTCGCCCCGTTCGCCGGGCAGCCAGGCCAGCTCGGCCAGGCCGGCGGCTTGCAGGATGTCGGCGCATTGCTGGCGAAGCGCACCCTCGCCCACCATCACCAGCCGCAGCCGCCCGCGCAATTCGGGCTGGGCCTGCAAAGCCAGGATGAACGCGCGCGCCAGCGTCGGCTGGTCCTTGACTTGCTGCATGCGGCCGACCGTGCCCACCAGCCAGAGCGCCGGGTCGTTGAAGGGGCAACCCGGGATGGCGGCGCGCGGGCTGCCCGCCGGCGGCGGCGAGAAGCGCTGGGTGTCGACCCCGTTGTAGACCTGGGTGATGCGGCCTGGCGGCACGCGCACTTTGTCTTGCAGGTAGCCCGCCAGGTCGCGCGACAGGGCGAAGTAGTGGTGCACGAAAGGCCTGTAGGCGCGCCGCAGCCGCTGGTAGCGCCGGCTGGACCCGTCCAGGTCGCTGACGTCGCGGCCATGTTCGCCATGCAGGCGCACGGGCACACCCGCGGCCCAGGCGGGCACCTGCGCCTCCAGCGCCGCGAGGTTGCGGGTGTGCACGACGGCGGGCCGCATCGCCTTGAAGAGTCGGTACAGCCGCGGATAAAGCCAGACGCCGTGGCCGGGCGGCTTGTGCAGCGAGACGAACTCGACGTCGTCGCGCTGGATGCGCCTGCGGAAGTCCGTCACCTCGGTCAACGCCACCACCGCGTGCCGGTAGCGGTCCGCCGGCATGTGGTTGATGAGGTTGACGATGCCGTTCTCCAGGCCCCCGGTGTCGAAGCGGTAGACGACATGGGCGACCAGTGGGCGCGTGTCGCTGCTGTTCATGACGGCACCGGGTCGGCTTCGCGATGTCTGTCGGGCGGCGGCGGCAACGCTTCTTACAGGCGCCAGAGCTTGTAGCCGGCCGAGGTGATGGCCGCGCCGTCGAAGGCGGCCTTCACGTCGATGAAGGCGCCGCCCGGCGTCAGCTTCTTGGCGAAGTCGGCGGCGCCGAGCTTCTTGTACTCGCGGTGGGCGACGGCGGCCACCACGGCGTCGGCCTGGGGCAGCTCCTCCCAGGACTGCAGCTTCACGCCGTACTCGTGCATCGCCTCCTCGGCCTCGGCCTGGGGGTCGGTCACGTTGACTTCCACGCCGTAGGACTTCAGCTCGTTGATGATGTCGATGACCTTGGAGTTGCGCAGGTCGCCGCAGTCTTCCTTGAAGGTCAGGCCGAGCACGTTCACCTTGGCGCCCTTGATGGTGCTGCCGCCGGCGATCATGTGCTTGATGGTCTGCTCGGCGATGAACTTGCCCATGCTGTCGTTGATGCGCCGGCCCGCCAGGATGACTTGCGGGTGGTAGCCCAGCATCTCGGCCTTGTGGGTGAGGTAATAGGGGTCCACGCCGATGCAGTGGCCGCCCACCAGGCCCGGCTTGAACTTCAGGAAGTTCCACTTGGTGCCGGCGGCTTCCAGCACCTCGCTGGTGTCGATGCCGAGCTTGTCGAAGATGATGGCCAGCTCGTTCATCAGGGCGATGTTCAGGTCGCGCTGGGTGTTCTCGATCACCTTGGCGGCCTCGGCGGCCTTGATGCTGGAGGCGCGGTGCACGCCGGGGATGATGATCTGCTCGTAAAGCTTGGCCACCTTGTCGAGCGTTTCGGGCGTGTCGCCGGAGACGATCTTCAGGATCTTGGTCAGCGTGTGTTCCTTGTCGCCCGGGTTGATGCGCTCGGGCGAATAGCCGACGTTGAAGTCGCGCTTCCACTTCAGGCCGGATTCCTTTTCCAGCACGGGGATGCAGACCTCCTCGGTGGCTCCGGGGTAGACCGTGGATTCGTACACCACGGTCGCGCCCTTCTTCATATGGCGGCCGACGCTGGTGCTGGAGCCGATGAGCGGGCGGAAGTCGGGGATGTGGGCCTCGTCGACCGGCGTGGGCACGGCGACGATGATCATGTCGGCCTCGGCCAGCATGGCCGGGTCGGCGGTGTAGACGGCATGGGTGGCCGCCGCCAGTTCTTCGTCCGGAAGCTCGCGCGACGGATCGACGCCCTTCTTGCAGGACTCGACCTTGGGCACCGAAATGTCGAACCCGATGGTGCGCACCTTCTTGCCGAAAGCCACCACCAGGGGCAGGCCGACATAACCCAAACCAATGACTGCAACCGTGCTCATCTCTCTCTTCCTCCGTGAAATTAACTGGAATGCCCTGCTGTCGCCGCCGGCGGCGTGGCTCAGCGCCGGGACTCGTTCAAGCCATCGCGCACCTGGCGCAACCGCGCCTGCAACAGCGGCAGGTTCATTTTTGCGAATTCTTCCAAAAGCGGCGCCGGGTCGTCGTCCCGCTGCCCGTGCGCCGCGTACAGGACGATGACCGCCGCGTCGTCGCTGCGCCCCATCAGGCGGCCGAACGCGCCTTGCAGCTTGGCCCAGACATCGCTCGACGTCAAACGGTCGTTCACCCAGTACACCTGCCAGACCCGCAGGTTGCGCCCGCCGGCGGCGCCCAGGGTACCCGGTGCCCCCGTGGGCCGCAGTTCTGCCGTCTTCAACGTCACCGTTCCGCCGACGTCGGCCAGCGTCAGCGCGAACGCGCCCTCGGAAAGCTGGGCCCAGTGGGCATCGTTGCTGGTGACCAGCACGTTCTGCGAACCCACCAGCTTGCGCTCGGCATGCTGCCGGCGGTAATAGCTGACGTGGACCGCCACCTGGCGGCCTTCCTTGGCGTACCAGGCGACCGACTCGGCGGAGGGATTCTGGAAGGCGGGCTCGAACACCACCGGCGGCGCCGGCACGCGCTGCCACCCGCCGCCGAGCGCGGCGGGCGCGTCCAGGACGATTTCCGCGTCGGGCAACCGGTCGCGGACGCGTTCCATCTGCCACAGCCAGGCGGGCGGCAGGCTCAGCAGCGCCGCGGCGGCCAGCGCGAGCCCCCAGGCGCGCGACGCCGGCGCCGCCACCGCGCCGCCGGCTTGCGGGCCGGAAACCGCGCCGGCGGCGCCGGCCGGGGGAACGTCGTCTTCGCGCCAACGGGCGCCGATCATGAACATCAGCAGCATCACCACGCCGAAGAACACCCAGCCGTAGATCAGGTGGTCCGCGCCGGTGGCGATCACGTTGTCGGACAGGTGGCCGAGCATCACGATCAGGTAGGCGCGCACCCAGTTCGCCAGCACCGGCACGAGGATGGAGACCCCGACGAACACCCAGCGCCGCCATAGCGTGCGGTAGTTGAGGTAGGCGAACAGCGTGCCCACCACCAGCGAAGCGATCAGGTACCGGATGCCGCTGCACGCCTCGACCACCGACCAGTGCCCCGAAGGGATGACGAACTGCAGCCCTTCCCGGTAGACGGGGATGCCGCTCAGCCGCAGCGCGGCGACGGTGAAGTCGGCGGTCCATTCCATGAACTGCGGCAGCAGGAATTCGCCGATGGGCACCGCGAAAAACAGGAAGCCCAACGGGAAAAGGATGGCGGCGCAGACGCGCCGTCCCAGCACCAGGAACACCGCGAGCACCACCAGGGCGGTGGCGGCCAGCTGGGTGACCGCGTTGGACGCCACCAGTTCGCCCACCAGCCAGGCCGCCGCCGCGCCGAGCATGGGCAGGAGCGTCCACGCGGCCGGCGCGGGCCGCAGCGGCGCCAACTCGTCCCGCTGCCGCCACACCAGCCAAAGGCTCATCGGCAGGACGAACAGGCAATGGGTGAAGGTTTCCGAGCGCAGCCAGATCTGCGCCATGCCGATGAAGGTCTCCCGGTACAGCAGCAGCGTCGCCGCCAGCAGGAAAGCCAGCGGCGGCAGGCCGCGCCGCCATGGCGACGACCGCCCGGGCGAATCCGGCGCGCGCGCTCGTTCGCCGGCCGGGGCGACAGGCGCCACCGCGGCGGTCATGCCGCGGACTCCGCCAGCCGCGGCGGGCTGAGGTGGCGGTCGATGCCGGACAGGTGCGCCGACCAGGCATAACGCTGCAGGACGCAGCGGCGGCCGGCGGCGCCGACCTTGGCCGCGCGGTCGGGGTCGGCCAGCAGCGACGACACCGCCCGCACATAGTCGTCCGCCTGCTCGGCGGAGACCAGGTCTTCGCCGTCCCGCACGCCGAGGGCGGCCACGCAAGTGCTGGCTGCCACCACCGGCCGGCCCATGGCCATGGCTTCGAGGATCTTGTTCTGGATGCCGCGGGCCAGGCGCAGGGGGGCGACGACCACGTCCGCGTGCTGCAGGTAGGGGCGCACGTCGGGCACGGTGCCGGTGACGGCGACGCCCTCGCCGGCCAGCGCCTGCACGGCGGCGTCGGGGTTGCGGCCGACGATGTAGAAGCGCAGCGCCGGCCATTCCCGGCGCAGGGCCGGCAGGATGTCGGTGGCGAACCAGCGCACCGCGTCGACGTTGGGCCAATAGTCCATCGCGCCGGTGAACACCACCGCGCGCTCGCCCGACTGGAAGGGGCTGCGCCGGCCGGCATCCGCGGTGAAGACCTGCGCGTCCACGCCGTTGCTGATCGCCTCGACACGGCCGGCCGCGTCGGGCGCCAGGCCGCGGAACAGCGCGGTCTCGCTTTCGGTGACGAAGAAAGAGCGCCGCGCTTTCAAGGCCACGTCGCGCTCGTAAGCCAGCAGGCGCCGGCCCTCGCGTCCGTAGAGCCATGACATCGGCCACGCGCGCTCACGGGCGTACTGGCTCCATTTGGCCGAATCCACGTCGACGAAATCGACCAGCATCGGCACGCCGGGCAGGTCTTCGGCGTACTGCGCCATCGACGAAGAGAAGACCACCGACGCCTGCAGCTGGTGCTGCCCGGCTACGCGACCGACCCAGCGGCGCAGGCCGGCGCTGCGGTAGTAGCGCAGCGTCAGGGCTTCGCCGGTGAGCAGGCCCGCCAGGCTCGCCAGCTTGGCGCGGGAAGGCGTCAAAGGCTCCACATGAACTTCGGCGCAAAGGCTGCGCAGCGTGGCGATGTGGGCGGCGTCCTCGGGGTCGTCCATGAAGGTGCCGAGGAAGACCTGGTGGCGCGCGGCCAGGTGCTTGAGCAGGTGGTACGAGCGCACCTTGTCGCCCTTGTTGGGCGGGTAAGGCATCCGGTGCACGAGGTAAAGCAGCTTGCCCATGCTGGCCTTCAGCCGAGGTTGCGGACGATGTGCGGCCCCAGCGCATTCGCCCACGACAGAGGCAAACGCCGCCAGGTCTTGATCAAGAGCTGGTACTTGGCGTTGTTGGGGTTGTTCTGGGGGATGGCGTCGCGCTTGTAGAGGCAATACTCGTAATGCAGCGGCTGGGGCTCGAAGCCCCAGTTCTTCTTGAACGAATAAGGCCCGGTGCCGACCTTGCTGCGGCCGTAGTCGAACAGCCTGCAGCCGCGGGCGCAGGCGCGGCGCATCAGCTCCCAGTACTTGAAGTCGTTGGCGGCCAGGTCGCGCGCGGCCTCGTCGTCGCCGGCGTAGTAGGGCAGCACCTCGTCGCGGAAGTAGAAGGTCAGCACGCTGCTGAGCAAGCGGCCGTCGGGGCCGGTCACCGTCAGCACCTCGCAGTCGTCGCCGAACTCTTCCTTCAGGGCCTTGAAATAGCGCTTGGGCAGCGCGGGCGTACCGTGGCGGTGGACGTTGTCCGCGTAGAGGGCGAAGAATCGGTCGACGCCGGCGTCGACCTCGGCCACGAGGTTGTTCTTGATGCCTTTGCGCACCATCGCGCGCTGCTTGCGCGGGATGGCCAGCATGTTGGCCTCCTCCTCGGGCAGGATCTCCTTGCGGAAGGTGACGTAGAGGTCCTGTTTGGGCCAGTCCGCGTGGCGCGGCTGCAGGTTGCGCATCTCGAGGTGTTCCACGCCGAGCTCCTGCGCGAGCCGCTGCGCCTCGCGCTCCAGCGCGTCGGCGGCCTCCGGGGTCTCGGCGGCGACGCCGCCGTAGACCGCGAAGGGCAGGCTCACCAGGGCATGGCCGAACAGCCTGCTTTTGACTTCGGCCAGCGGCAGCACACCCCGGAACTCGCCGTCCGATTCGGCGTAGAGGAAGAAGGCCCGATGCTTGAACACCCGCGTCATCAGCGATTGCCAGGCCGCGCGGTGGAAGAAGGTGGCCTCGGGGCAGCGCAGGACGAAATCGTCCCAGCGTTGGCGGGCGGCGAGGTCGGCGGGAGGGAGTTGCTTGACAGTGATCACGGGAGGCGGCGGTCCAGGTGCTTCAGCGCGAGGACTGGGCTGCCACCCGGGGTGTGGCGGCGTCGAGGAAGATGTGGTCCATGCGGCCCCAGCGGAAATCGGCCAGCAGTTGCCGCAGCTTGGCATCCATGCGGCCGATGTTGACGTAGTGGCGGAAACGCGTCTTGCCGTCGATGCCGGCGATGCGCGGCTGGTCGACGTCGATTTCCCAAGGGTGGAAATAGAAGATCGCGGGTTGGCGGTCTCGGCGGTTGACCTGGTTGATCATCCAGCGCGACAGCGCGTAGGGCAGCAGGCGGAAATAACCGCCGCCGCTGGAGGGGAAGTTGCGGTTGAACTTGCGCAACGTGGTGACGGGGATCTCGACCAGGCCGTCGCGCACCGGCTGCGCGAAGCGCGGCCACTCCGGCATGCCGTAGTGGTCGTGGGCGATGGGGTAGACGCTGGAGGTGTAGCGGTAGCCGGCTTCCAGCAGGGTGTCGAAAGCCCAGAGGTTGCCCTGGCCGATCGAGAAGCTGGGCGCGCGGTAGCCGCGCACCGCAACGCCGCCCAGGTCTTCCAAGATCTTCTTGGCGCTGGTGACGTCCCGGGCGAATTCCTCCCGGCCCAGGTCGCTGGCCCGTTCGTGGCCGTAGCCGTGGCTGGCGAGCTCGTGCCCCTGGGCGACGATGTCGCGCACCAACTGCGGATAGCGTTCGGCCACCCAGCCCAGCGTGAAGAACGTGGCCCGGGTCTGGGACTGCGCCAACAGCTCGAGGATCCGGTTCACGTTGCGCTCGACGCGGCACTCGCGCCGGTCCCATTCGGAACGGGCGATGTAGGGCGCGAAGGCCGAGACCTGGAAGTAATCTTCCACGTCGATGGTCAGCGCATTGGTGATGGCGGGTGCGAGCACGGTGTCGGCGGCGTTCGGGGCGGGGGCGGGGCGGGGGCAGGACGACGGATGGCGGGGCGGCGGGGTGCGCCGGCGGTCAGGCGGGGTTGCTGAGCCAATGCCAAAGGTCGGCCGCGATGCGTTCCGCGGCGCGCCCATCCCAGTATTCTGGAATTCGGCCGCGTTTTCCACGCCCGGCGAGTATGTCGGCGACGCTTTGCAAAATAATGTCACGGTCGCCGCCCACCAGGAGGTTGGTGCCCTGCTCGATCGTGATCGGCCGTTCGGTGTTGTCGCGCAGGGTCAGGCAGGGCACGCCCAGGGCCGTCGTCTCTTCCTGCAGGCCACCGGAGTCGGTCAAGACCATGGCGGCGCCGCCCATCAGGCCGAGCATCTGGAGGTAGCCCTGGGGCGGCAGGCAGACCATCCGCGCGGGGTCGATGCGCTGGAACAGGCCGAAGCGCTCCAGGTTGGCGCGCGTGCGCGGGTGCATGGCGAAGACCAGCGGCAGCTGCGCCGAGACCTCCAGCAGCACCTCCATCAGCCGGGTCAGGCTGTCGGCGTTGTCGACGTTCGACGGGCGGTGCAGCGTGACCACGCCATAGCCGGACGGGTGCTGCAGCACAGCGGGGTCGATGCCGTGGGCGCGGAGCGTCTCGGCGGCGCCGGGCGCCTGGCCGCGATGGCTCACAAGGGAATCGATCATCACGTTGCCGGTGAAGCAGATGCGCGCGGCGTCGATGTTCTCGCGCACCAGGTTGTCGGCCGCGCTGCGCTCGGTGGTGTAGAGGCGGTCGGCGACCTGGTCGGTCAGCACGCGGTTGATCTCCTCCGGCATCTTGCGGTCGCCGCTGCGCAGGCCCGCCTCCACGTGGGCCACCGGGACGTTCTTCTTGACCGCCACCAGCGTGCAGGCCAGCGTGGAATTGACGTCGCCCACCACCAGCACGCAAGAGGGGCGGTGTTCGTCGATCACGGGTTCGAAGCGCTTCATCACCTCGGCGGTCTGCACCGCGTGGCTGCCGGAACCCACTTCGAGGTTCACGTCCGGCCGGGGCAGCCCGAGTTCGGTGAAGAGGCGGTCGCTCATGTCCTTGTCGTAGTGCTGGCCGGTGTGCACGAGCAAGGCCGGCACCGGCGGCTGGTGCAGCGCCAGGGCGCGCAGGATCGGCGCCATCTTCATGAAATTGGGCCGCGCGCCAACCACGCACAGCACGGGCCCCAGCGGGGCGTTGGACGACGGGTTGGCGCTCATTGGGAGTTCTCCTTGGATTGCTTGATGGACTGCACCAGCTTCTGCATCAAGCCCAGGGTCTGCAGGTTGATCTGTTCGAGCCGCTGGATGCTCTGCTCGATGCGCTCGATGCGGCCGGCGTTGAGGGCCAGGCCGATGGCCGAGACGTCCAGGGACAGGTCCTCGGCGGCGGCCTCGTCGACGCGGAGGTTGGACAGGTCGATGTCGATGTCGCCGGGGTCGGCGTTCGGGTCGTTGAAAGCCTGGTAGGCGGAACTGGCGCCGGCGGCCTTGACCGGCTTGCGGGGCGAGGGCTTCGATTCGGCCGCGAATTCCTTCACCACCTCGTTCACGTCGTCGGCGGTCAAGTGGGTCTTGTTGCCCATGAAACCCAGCAACAGCAGGCGGTCGCAGACGGCGTTGATCCGGCGGGGGATGCCGCGGCTGGCCTGGTGGACGATATCGAAGACCGCCGGGTCGAACTGCGGTTTGTCGGTGGCGCCCGCGCACTTGAGGCGGTGTTCGATGTAATGCCGGGTCTCTTCGGCGTCCAGTGGGCCGATGTGGCAGGTGGCCGTCACGCGCTGGCGGAACTGCTCCATCTCGGGGCGCTGCAGGATGTCCCTGAATTCCGGTTGCCCCACCAGGAAGCTCTGCAGCAGCGACTGCTTGCCGAATTGGAAGTTGGACAGCATGCGCAGCTCTTCCACCGCGCGGGGCGTCAGGTTCTGGGCTTCGTCGACGACCAGCAGGCAGCGCTTGCCCTGGCTGACCTGGCTGATGAAGAAGGCCTCCAGCGTCATCAGCAGTTCGGACTTCGGCACGTCCTTGGCCCGCACCCCGAAGGCCGCGGCGACCATGCGCAGGGTGTCCTCGGCGTCGAGTTGCGTGGAGACCAGGTGACCCGCCACCACGTTGCTGCGGTTCAGGCTGTCGAGCAGGCCGCGCACGATGGTGGTCTTGCCCGCGCCGATCTCGCCGGTGATGACGATGAAACCCTCGTTGCGCATCACCCCGTAGTCGAGGTAGGCCTTCGCGCGGCGGTGCTGCTTGCTGCTGAAATAAAAACTGGGGTCTGGGTTGAGCTGGAACGGCTTGCTGCTCAGCCCATAGAAGGCTTCGTACATGGGTGGGTCAGAACTGGAGGCTGAAGATGCCCGTCACCGCGTTCTCGTCGTAGGGCGCGGTCGGGCTGTCGAAAGCGGCATGGCGCGCGCCGAGGGATACCGAGGAACGCGGGCTGAGCTTGCTCGACCAGTTGAGGCTGACCAGCCGCAGGACCGTAGATTGGTCGTTGGCGCTGCCCTTGGTCCGCTGCTCCGAAAGCAGCAGGCTCAACGAGGCGATGGGCGTCAGGCGGTGGGACAGGTTCAGGCTGAAGGCGGTCTGACGGATGTCGCCGAAAGTGGCCAGGTCACCCACGGAACCGGGCGTGGCGCCGCCGAGCTGGCTGGAATCGGTGCGGCTGGCCAGCAAGGTCGCGGAAGTGCGCGCGCCGATCAGCCCGAACGACAAGTCCTGGCGCCGCTGCACCGTCAACGCGGAAGTCAGGAAGCCGCCCCCCACGGTGCTGGTCGGGCTGATGCCGTTGGCCAGCAAGAAGGCGTTGACCAGGGCCTGGCGCCTGACGGGATCCGGCTCGAGCGAGGCGAACTGCGTGAAATACAGGTCGTAGGCGCTGAGCACCGCGCCCGTCGACGGGTTGGACCCGGTGTTGACATCCCGGCCGGAGCTGTAGCGCCAGACGGAACGCGGCGTGCGGTGTTCGAAGACCAGGTTGTACGTCTTGCCGAACAGGCGGTGCTCGCCCTGCGCGGAGAACGTGGTGCGCGGCGATGGCCGCCAATTGACGCCGAAACCGTAAGTCTCGCCGTCGAGCTTCTCGGCGCTCGCCTGGTTGCTGGACTCGTAGCCGCTGAAAACCGAGATGCCGAGCTGGGGCGACGCCTGGAAGGTCAAGGTGCCGTTGAAGCGGTCGGAGGTGGTGGAGCGGCCGGCGTCGAACTCATCGGATTGCCGCGTGAGCAGCGCCGCCCAGTTCAGCCAGGACAGGCCCGACGTGCCGTTCAACCGCACGATGGCCTGCTCGGACCTGGAGTTCGACATTTCCGCGGACTCGGCGTGCGCGCCGCCGAAGCGCAGCCGGGCCTCGTAGGCGGCGCCGCCCAACAGCCGGCCCTTGACGAAGGGCGACAAGGCATAGGTGGCGACCTGGGACTGGTTGCCGGTGTTCTGCCCGGCGCTGGGGGACTGGGTGCCGAACGCCGAGACGACCTGCTGGGACACGGAGCCGTTGAAGTCGACGAAGGCCCAGTCCTCGACGGCCTCGGCCGTGAAGGCGCTGTTCAGCGCGTGCTGCACCTGGTTCTTGGAAGAAGACTGGGCGTAGGCGTAGCCGTTCAGCGTGTAGTCCAGCGTGCCGCGCAGGCGCCCGCCGTTGCTGGCCAGGCTCACGCCGGGGCTGACCTGGGTGTAGACGTCGGATTTGCGGTTGGCGGTGAGTTCGATGTTGTCGGTCGCGGTCACCGCCGTCGAAATGCGCGGGGTGACGGAAAACGAGCGGCCGGTGGCGGCCGCCGCCTCGGCGGCCGAGTTCTGGGCGGACGCGTGCGGCGACACCGCGCACAAAGCGGCGAGCAGGAAGCCGGCGCGCAATGGGGGGGACGCTGGAGTTGTGCGAGGGGGCATCGTCATGGCGGCTGCTGGTCGCGCGGCTCAGGACGCGGCGGCGTCCTGGCTTCTGTCCTGCCCGTACCCGTAGCCGTACCCATAGCCATAGCCGTAGTCGCCGGTGGCGTCTTCCGCCGCCTGGTTGAGGAGCATGAGCTTGACCGGGCAGGAATCGATCGTGGACAAGGCGTGCTGGACGTCCCGCTGCAGGGTCTTGCCCGCATGCACCACCATCACGATCTGGCCCATGTGGGAGGCCAGGGCGCGCGACTCGGTGGTCAGCAGCAACGGGGGCGAATCGAAGATGATGATCCGGTCCGAGTAGCGCTTGGCCATGTCGTCGAGCAATTGCCTCATCGCGTCGCTGGCCAGCATTTCAGTGGCGCGCGACTGGGGGTGGCCGCTGGGCAGGAGGGTCAGCTTGTCGACGTTGGTGCGAAGCAGCACGTCCGACATTTCCGCCCTGCCCTGCAGCAGGTCGAGCAAGCCCGGCCCGACTGGGAGGCCGAACGTGCGCAGCAGGGAAGGCCGCGCCACGTCGGCATCCACCAGCATGACGGAGTTGTCCAGCTCGGCGGCGATGCTCATGGCGAGGTTGACCGCGGTGAAGGTCTTGCCCTCCCCCGGCAGCGCGCTGGTCACCATGATGAGGTTGCCGTGGTTGAGCGTCGACGCGCCCTTGCCCATGGCGTTGCTGATCAGGGGGCGCTTGATGACGCGGTATTGGTCGGCCATGCGCGAGCGTTCGGCGAACGGCGTGACGAAACCGGCCTGGTGCAGCGAGGACAGGTTCAGTTCGATCCGCTTGGAAGAGGCGGCTCCCTCCCCCGCCCGGGCCACGGGATCCGCGCGCCTGGGTTTGGCCGGCGCCGGCGCTGCCGGCGGCTGGGCCGCCGCGAGGGGCGCGGCCGGCACTTGCGGCGCGGAGGCCGCCACCGAAGCCTCGGACGCAGCGTGCGGCTTGTCGGCCGCCGGTGCGCCGGGAATGTCGACGCCGGCCTGCCGGAGCTGTTCGAGGCGCTGCGCGGCTTGTTCGATCAAGCTGCTCATATGGAGGCCCCAATGTTTCGGGTCATCACGGTCATGACGATCATCCCAATGGCGAACACACCGACCAGGCTTCCCGAGGCGATGCAGAAACGGATCAGGCTGCCCCGCTGCCGGCGCTTGGCCGCGTCGGTCATCACCTTGGTGACGACGCCCAGCAACGGCAGCTCTGTCTTGGTGCGCAGCTCGGCGGCGGTGAAATAAACAGGCCGCAGCTGGCTCATCACGAACGCGACGAAGGCGCCCGCGCCGACGGCCGCGATCAACGCCAGCGGGAAAAGCAGCAAGCGGTTCGGCGAGACGGGTTTGGGCGACACGCGCGGCGGGTCGATGAGGCGGAAGTCGGCCACGCCGGATGCCACTTCCAACTCGCCGGACATGGCCGCGGCTTCGCGCCGCGCCACCAGGTCTTCGTAGTTCTTCTTGTGGATCGTGTAGTCGCGGTTGAGCTGGGCCGCTTCCGCCTCCAGCTGGGGCGATGTCTTCATGATGCCCAGGGCCTGGTTGTAGCGGGACGAGTACTCGGCGACGCGCGCCTTCAACGAAGCGACCTGGACTTCGGCCATCGCCAGCATCCGGGTGAGCTCTTGCGAGGCCAGGCTGTTGTTGACGCTGGGAACATTGGAAGCGGAAGAGACCGCGGCCTTGCGGAGCTCCTGCATCTCTTTGCGCTTTTGTTCTTCCAACTCCTTGATCAGGCGGCGCGTGCCGACGATGTCGGGATGCTGTTCGGTGTACCGTTGCAGCAGGCTGTCGAGGTTGCGCTTCTGCGCCTCGATGCGGGCGTCCAGCTCGGGGGTCGCGATGGACACGGCGGATTCCTGCAACAAGCTCTTGGTCAGGACGTCGGAGTTTTGCGAACGTTCGCTGGCCAGTTGGGCTTTCGCCGCGTCGCGCGCGTTCTCGGCCTCGCGCAGCTGCAGGCGCGCATTGTCCAGCTGGGAACTCATCTCGGCCAGGCGGGCTGTGGAATCCTTGCCGTCGCCGCTTTGAATCGACAGGTTCTTGAGCCTGAACTCCTTCAGGCGCGCTTCGGCTTCTTCCAGCTTGGTCTCGTAACCCTTGATCTGCTCGTCCAGGAACACCTTGGCGGACGCGGTGTCCTTGCGGCTGGCGCCGAGACTGGATTCCACGAAGATCGACACCAGGGACTGGATGACCCGCTGCGCCTTTTGCGGATCGGAATCCCGGAACGACAAGGTGTAGAGGTTGTCGCGGCCCGTGCTTTGGATGGCCAGGGTCTTCATCAAGCTTTCGATCGTCGCTTCCTGCTGGGCCTTGGAGTTGTTCTTCAAGTCCAGGTCGGCCATGCGCACCAGCTTCTCGATGTTCGGGCGGCTGATCAAGGTGCGGCTGAGCATGACCACCTGCTGCTCCACATTAGGCTGCACCGCCAACCCGGACATCAGGGGTTTCAGGATCGACTGCGTGTCGACGAAAACCCGGGCGGAAGCCTCATACCGGTCAGGGATGCGCAGGACCACCACCACACCGATGGCCGCGACGATCCAGGCGGCCAGGATGCCTTGCCACCGGAATTTCCACATGCCCTTGGCAATGGTGGATATTTGGTTGATTAACTCTTCCATTGCTCAGGGTCGTTCGAATACCTGCAAAACAGCGAAACGATCGCACGCCCGGGGGTGAAAGCCCCCGGGCGCGGCCGCCGATGGGGAATCAGAAAAAGCTCTGCGGGATGATCAGGATGTCGCCGGGCTTCATCTCCACGTTGGCGGAGACGTCGCCGCGCTTGATGAGGTCGCTGATCCGCACGGAGTACTGCTTCGAACCTTCGGCGCCGCGCAGGATGGTGGCGCTGTTGCCGGCCGCGAAATCCGTCAGCCCGCCGACGGCGATCATCACGTCCAGCAGGGTCATCTTCTGCTTGTAGGGCAGGAACTGCGGTTTCGCCGCTTCGCCCACGACACGGATCTGTTCGCTGTAGGGGCCGACGAAATTGGTCACGATGACCGTGACGACGGGATCGCGGACATATTTGCTCAACTGCTTCTCGACCTCGCGGGCGATCTGGCTGGAGTTCTTGCCTTGGGCGACCATTTCATCGACCAGCGGCGTGGAGATCTTCCCATCCGGTCGCACGGGCACCGACATCGACAGTTCGGAATTTCGCCAGACGATGATGTTGAGGTTGTCGCCCGCGCCGACGATGTAGTTGTAATCATCGGTGGAAGCGGAAACGGGAGCCGGTGGATATTTGGGTGATCCGCACGCGGCCATCAGCACCGTCGATGCCACCACCACCCATTGCAAGATCTTTTTCAAAGCTAGCCCCTTTTTTAGAAAACCAAGAAAGTCGCGCGCATGCCGACATGCGCGCGCCGCTCCATGTACTTATGTGCTTCTCGCCAACGCGGCCGCGCGAAATGAACGCGGGCACCGCGCATCACACGGCCAGAAGGGGGTGGCATGCCCCTCAGCATCCAATCAAACCGTTCATTATGGGCCTCAGAGCGAGGCCTTCGTCAAATCAACGTTCCGCGACAGAGTCGCGCGCTGCAAGCCGCCGACCGGCATTGGAACCGCAATGGCGGCCATTGACCATCCCTTGAGCAAGGGGCAGTCGGCCCCTCTTCCAACATCAAAGTGGTCGCCCACCACATGTCAGCGTTTCGACTTGCTCAAATTAAACCGGATGAACTTGAGCAGCAGCCACTGCAGTGGGTTGGCGTTCCCGAAAGGCCGCCATGTGAATTTCAATTTTTGACGGTAGGCATCGAAATGCATGCCCCACGGCGCCGCTTTCAAACCACCGCGCTTCAACAGGATCTTCAACACGGAGGTGCCCACAATGCCGGCACACAAGTCGCACGCCATCACCGTCGACGGCCCTTTTTTCCGATGGAAATCAACTGCTTCCGGCACGACGAGATAATTCCGGTTCATCATCGATGGAGACAATCCAGCGATGAACCTGTAATACTGTTCGGTGATACTGTGCCCTTCCATCCGGAAGTAGTCATCGAAACTCATGCCACCGGGGGAAAAATAAAGAGAAGCCGCCCCCATACCCAGCGGGGCCGACGTCAGCGCGGGCACGCCTCGCTCCCGGCATTTTGCGAAAACTTCGCGCCTCACGGGCAAGACGAAAAAATCAAGTCCGTCCACATAGACATCCGCGTCCGCCAAAAAATCATTCAGATTCCCGGCGCTAATCCCTTGGGGAAACAATCGAATATCGGCGTGAGGGTTGATGTCGAGAATCATGCGCCGGATGACATCAATCTTCGGCTGCCCGAACGAAGACGCAAAAGCACCCGCTTGCCGATTGATATTGTGTATTTCAAAAGAATCGAAATCCGCAATATTGAAATTAGTGATACCCAGCCGCGCCAAGGTTGCGGCATATGCGCCGCCCACTCCGCCCAATCCTGCGATGGCCACGCGTGAGCGCCGAAGCACGTCTTGCTCCGCGGGCGTCACCCAGCCGATGTTTCGCGAATACGCGGCGGCGTAGTCGAAGGCAGAGGAGTTGCTCATGTCGAAATGATAAATTTGAACAACTTTGCGTCAAGAGTTGGCATTTTGCAGCCTCAGTGCTGACCGCCGAATCATGACACAGCAATGTGTCGGCATTCTTTACAGCGCGCAAAAAAATCCACATCAACCGAGCCCAAATGGTTGATTTTTAAGGAAGTTTATTTGTGGCATGGGAAGTGCTTTATAAGCGGCGCAGGCGGATCGTACGCCCACCAACAAACCACAGGAGTCTTCTCATGAAGAAAACGACATTCGCTCTGGCAGCCGTCGCCGCCATCAGCTTCTCGACGGCAGCAGTCGCTACGCCGTTCACCATCAACAACGGTGCCGACTTCGGCGCCAACGGCAGCACCAGCACCTCCAACATCGGTGAACTGGGCTACACCGGCACCCTCGCTACCTCCATCTACCTGGGCAACCCCGCTGTCGCCGGCACGCAAGTGATCGACACCAACCAGGCTTCGGTGATGAATACCTATGGCTTCGCTCCCGGCGCACACACCTCCGTGGGCGGCACCTCGCTGAACTTCTTCTACCCCGTCAGCCCGGGCAACCTCAACATCAACGCCCTGAACAACGTGCCCGCAGTGACGGACACCAACGGTTTCGTGTCCGGCGAAGGCTTTCCGGCCTACGGTCAATTCGGCACCTGGGGCCTGACCTATGAATACACGATCTTCGGCGTCAGCACCGGCACCGAAGTCCAATTCACCTCTGGCTACTTCAATGTGTATTACCAGTCCGGCGCAGGCAATCCGCATGACGGCGAACAAGTCTTGCGCCTGAATCTGACGGGCTCCGATTTCCAAGGCGTGAACCTGGAATTGACCGGCAACCTTTCCTTCGACTTCGACGGCAACGGCACCGACGACTCCACCGCTTTCTCGCAAGCCTTCTGGACCAGCGCAGCGACCGGCCTGAACTTCTACAACACCTGGCTGACCTCGCCTTCGACGCTGACCTTCGCGCTGGACACCAACGTGAACCCGCCGCTGCCGACGCCTGAGCAACTGTGGGTTTCCCCCACGGGCGCGCTGTTCCGCCAGTCCACCCTGGACGGCAGCATCGCCCTGAACGTTCCGGAACCGGGTTCGCTCGCCCTGCTGGGCCTGGCACTCGCCGGCCTGGGCTACTCGCAGCGTCGTCGCAACAAGGCTTGAATCCCTTCAAGCCACGGGAGCCTCATTCGGCTCCCAGCGAAAAGGCCCACTTCGGTGGGCCTTTCCTTTTACACGCAACGGATTGACGGGACAGCGGCTTGTCGACATCGCAAACGCCTCTTGAAGGTGCCTGCTGTCGGTATCGGTTATTTGCGAAGGCGGTCCTAAAAGTGGTAAATGCCCAAAACCTGCACCAGGCGCCGGTCAGGTAAGAAGCCATATTCGCTGCCTGATCTACCACGGTGCTCTTGCCATTGCACCGCCAAGTCGAAGCGGTTCCAGTGCCGCCTGAGTTCGAGCCACCAAAGTTTGCTGTTGTCCTCGGCGTTGAACCTGACGAATGCGGTCAGATCGAGGTCTTTCATGCCCAGATCTCTTTGCGTGGCGTAGAGCAAGTAAGCCTCGCGAGACACGATTTCCTGCCGGTTCAATGCGCCTTGCAGATAAGCCCCTTGCAACAGTGGGTTGGCGGCGCCAAGGCCGTCCCACTGGGACTTCGACAGGCCGAAACCGTTGTACTGGTACTCCGCCGTGACGGAGAGCTTGAAGCCCGTCGTGTAGGTCACGCCCCCGGCAAATTTGTTCCTCTGCACTTCGGCGACAGGTTGCTGGATCAGCGGATTGACCGGAACCTGTTCTTTTCCGCGCGTGAACTCGGCGTGCACCACGGTGGCGTCTGACACGAGGGCCGTCATGCTGGCGCCCAGCGTGGGTGACAGCCCGCTTTGCTTGTAGAGCAGCAACTGCGTGTTGAAGCTGGAAGAGAACTGGGTGCCCAATGCCACCACCGCCCTGTCGCGGTTGTTGGTCGAACCCAGGTCGAGGCTCCACGTGTCGTCGCTGGGCTGGTTGGCCAGTTTCGGCGAATAAGCCAGCGAAATCGAACCGCCCGACCACAGGCGCTGACCTCGCAGCATGACGGTGCCCAAACGGTTCTCGCGCAATGCGAACGGGTTGGCGCTCACGATGGAACGCAGGCTGCCGTCTCGAAAGAAATCGGTGGGGTTGTAGCCGTAAGCGGGCCCGTAACGAAGGTTGATCCTTCCCAATTCCACGACCGTTTCATCCGCCGGCTGCCAGCCCAGGTAGGCCTCCCGCAAGCTGTTGACGGTTTCTTCGGAGCCCGCTTCCCGGGGATGGAAATGGTCGATCCGGTCGGAGACCACGGCGCGCAACTGCGGCGTGAGCTTGGCGGTGTGCGAAAAGTCGAAGGAGATCCGCCCCATGTCGCGGCTTCCCAGGCCGTAACGCTGGTCGGCCCGGCCGGCCGCGGCCTCGATGAAAGCTTTCGTGCCCTTGGCGACGCCGGAGGGAGCGGTCTCCTCCGGTGCCGCGCTTTCCAGGTCGAGCGCATCCATCTCCGTCTTGTCGGCCGCCAGCGACGGCGCTGCGTGGGCGGCGGCCAGCACGGCCGTGAAAATCATCGAGAAACGGTACGGTGCGGGCATCGTGTCAGTCCGGTTGGAAAGTGGGCATGTAGTCGCGTTGCAGCCAGGCGTCCGGTATCGGACGGGCCACGTAGTCGGAGAACCGCATCAACGTGACCCACTGCGTGTTCAAGCCGTCGATGATCACGGTCTCCGTGGGACGGTCGGCGCCGAGTTGCCGCTGGAAGCGGCGGTAGAAGGCGGTCTTCAACAGGCGACCGGATTCGGAGAAAAACTTGGCCTTGAGCGGCCGATTGTTCTCGACGTCGACCCACATTTCGATGTTCGCGTAGGTCGCGAGGTTGGACGTCGGCGCCAGGGTCAGTTTGTACGCCTTGCGGTTGTGGCGCTCGCCGTCGACGATTTCTTCCTCGCCGGCCAAAGTCGCAGCGTAATCCTTGGCGAAGTTCACGGTGACGACATCGCCGTTGGACGCCTGGCCCAGCAAGCGCTGCTGGGGCGAGAGCCGCACGCTGGATTTTGCGACCGGGTCGTAGAACCACAGGTCGTTGCCGTTCTTCAGCATCAGCTTGCCGGTGTCACGGGCCGGCTGCACGAAACGGACCATGCTGGCGAACTGGCCGCCCTGCTGGAGCACCTTGGAGTAGCTCACCAGGGTGCTGGTGTCGGTGCGCTGCCCGTTCTCGAATTCGGTCAAGGTCACGGTCACGCTGAAGGGGCGGCCGGGGTTGCGGATGTTGTCGCTGGCGACCAGGATCTCCTCCGCCGTCGGGGCGGCGTGGCTGGCCAGCGCGAGGCTGCAGCCGATCAGGAGAAAAGACAGGAATTTCATGGGAGGTGCCTTTCCGTTTCTTCAGACGTGGCGCAAGGCGTCCACCACGCTCAACTGGGCGGCCCGGTAGGCCGGCCACCAGGCGGACGCCACGGCGATCACCATCAGGCCGACCGTCGTGCCGACGATCATTTTGCTTTCGCCCCAGACCGTCAACGTCAACGGCAGCGGGTCCACATTGCCGGGCGGCCACCAGGTCAGGCCCAGGTGGTTGACCAGGGTCGACAGCGCCAGCGCAAGGACGACGCCCAGGAGTGCGCCGCACATGCCGAGCAGCGCCCCCTCGGTGATGAACAGCCCGCGGATCCCGGAGCGGCGCAGGCCGATGGCCCGCAGCGTGCCGATCTCGACGGTGCGCTCGACGACGGCCGTGTTCATGGTGTTGCTGACGGTGAACAGGACGATGGCGCCGATCAGCACGAAGATGAAGCCGAAGATCGTGTCGAACATGCCGATGGTCTGCACGTAGAACGGGTTGAGCTTGCGGAAATCCAGCACGGCCATCGGCTGGTTGCGCTCGAACTTCTTCAGGATGGGTTCGAGCCGCGCCAGCGCCTGCGGGATCTGCTCCGAATGCCGCAGCTGGATCATGATGGACGTCACCTTGGGCTTGGACCGCCCATAGATCAGCTGCTGGATCTGGTCCAGGTGCATCATGACGTAGACCTCGTCCAATTCCTTGATGCCCTGCTCTTCGGCGCGGATGACTTGCAGGGACGTCACGTTCGGTGCACCGCGCGCATTGCCGATCAGCACTTCGATGCGGGGGTGCGCGCCGGAGCCTGGGGCGGCAGCGGGCGCCTGGGCAGCGCCGCGCTGCTTGGACGGCGATTCGTCGACACTGAGCTGGGCGATGTCGTCCGGGATCGATCCGCCACCGCCATCCGCCTGCTCCGGGGACTTGGTTTTCTCGGGGGCCGGGCAACGCTCGATCTTCAAGGCCTCGCACAGCTGCAGCACGCGCGCGACGCCGATGCCGACCACCGCCGAGTCGCGCGGCGAACCGTCCAGTGTGAAACCCTTGACCGGATCGGTCAGCTCGAAATCGTTCCACAACCACATCTGGCTGACGTCCTTCGCCACGAAGCCGTTGCCGATGATGGTGCGCGACACGCCGGCGGCGTAGTTGCCCGCGATGCCTCCGAACTGCATGGTGGGCGTCACGACCAGCACCATCTTGCTGAGCACCTCGTCCGCCTTGATGGCCGCGATCATTTGGTCGTAATCGGCGATGCCGTAGGCGGTGGGGTTGCCGTTGCCGTAGAGGTAGAAGTCGCGGTGCTGGATCTGCAGGTGGCCACCCAGCCTCACGTGGTGGGTGTGCATCAGGTAGTTGATGTTGGCGCTGAAGCCGCCGAACAACAGTATGGACGTCGAGCCGATGCACATGGCCAGCAGCGTCGCCAGCGAGCGGCGCCGGTTGCGCAGCAGGTTCCTCAGCGCCAGCGACAGCGTCATCATCATGCCGGCGCGCCCTCGCCCTTGCGGCGGATGCCCCGGACGGTGCCGTCCTTCAGGAAGATCGTGTCGTCGGCCGCCTTGATCACTTCAGGATCGTGGGTGGAGAAAAGGAAAGAGATCTGGTAGCGGTCGACCATCTTGCGCATCAGTGACAGGATGGCCGCGCCCGTGCGGCTGTCGAGGTTGGCGGTGGGTTCGTCGGCGATCACCAGCTTGGGCTTGCGCGCCAATGCGCGCGCGATCGCCACGCGCTGGCGCTGGCCGCCGGAAAGCTGGCCGGGCAGGTTCTTCGCCTTGTCGCCCAGGCCGACGGCCTCGAGCAGCTTGACGACACGGTCGGCCCGCTTCTTGGGCGGCAGGCCGGCCAGGATCATCGGGTATTCGATGTTCTCGTACGCGCTGAGGACCGGCAGCAGGTTGAAATTCTGGAAGATGAAGCCGATGTTCTTCGACCGGAAATCGGACAGGGCGTCGTCCGTCAGTTCACCCACGTCGCAACCGGACACGGTGATCGAGCCTTTGTCCGGCTTGTCGATGCAGCCGATCATGTTGAGCAGCGTCGTCTTGCCGCTGCCCGACGGCCCGAGCAGCACGGTGAAACAGGCGTGCCTCACCAGGATGTCCACGCCTTTGATGACGGGGACCTCGACGGCGTCCATTTGATAGGTCCTTTCGACCTGGGACAACACCACCACCGGGCCTTGCGCCCCCGACGGCTTCGTTATCGAATCTGTCATCGACTGCCTCCACACCGTTTCATGGGACTGGGATATCGGATGCCCCGCCCGTACCGGGCTCGCTCGACGGGGCGAGCCGCGCCGCGCGACGCGCACGCGCGCAAGCAGCTGAAATTGTCGCCGATCGGCAAGACGTCACGCGACGAGCCATTGGCATAGTTTTTCTTTCATGGGCCCTCCGCCAACGCACGAATTCAAAGGCGATCACCCGGCTTTTCCCGCTCAGTTATCCTGAATGGATGTTTCAAGTCTTGATGGTTTGCCTCGGGAACATTTGCCGCTCGCCCATGGCTCAGGCCGTGGCCGCCCATCACGCTGGCGGCGGCCAGGCCCCCGGGAACTTGCCTTGGGTGAGTTTCTCCTCCGCGGGCACGCACGCCGGCCTGGCGGGCGCCCCCTGCGACCCCCGCGCCAAAGCGGCGCTGAAGCGACGCGGCTATGAAGCCACGAAAGACGTCTGCCGGCGCATCACCGACCAGGACTTCGAACGCTTCGACCTCATCCTCGCGATGGACGGCGCCAACCTCGCCTACCTGCAGAAACACTGCCCCGCCGAACACCGTCACAAGGTGCGGCTATTCCTGGACTTCGCCGAGGGGATATCGGAAAAAGAGATCCCCGACCCGTACTACGGCGACAGCAAGGGCTTTGACCGCGTGCTGGAACTGTGCGAGGCCGGGGCTGTCGGCCTGCTCAAGCAACTGCGGTCCGGCCGGTAGGCGCGCGCCCGCGCGGACGGGCGGCCGTTTCGGACCGCTGGCCGTGTCATTCCTACTCCAACGCCGCCACCAATCCGCACAGGCGGCCGACGATGCCCGCCTCTTCCGCCACGGAGAACACGTAGGGGTAGAGGGAGCGCTCGGCGGCGCACACTTCCGGGGAACCGCCGAACTTGCTGATCTGGGCCTCGACATAGGTGAAGTCCAAACGCAGGAGGACGGCTGGCGCATTCACCCGGCGGTTCATGCGCTGCGGACCGAGGACAGTGAACCCCAGCACCCGCTGGTAGTAGGCGACATGCCTTGGATTGACCTCGATCACCAAATCTTGGTAGTTGTGGATCCGGTGTGCATAGATGTAGGCCACATGGAACAGCGAGGCCAGCGCCCGTTTGGATTTGCTGGTGCTTTCCATGGCGAGCTTGGTGAACTCGCAAACCTTCCGGCCCTCTTGGCGCAGGCCGTCGATTTCCCGCCTGAAGAGGTCGTCGGCCAGTAGGCCCTGTGGGTTGTCGAAACCGATGGTCAATGTGCCGATGGTGAGGTCGGCCTCGTTGGCCGTGAGCGTCATCCGGTAAGCGTCCTGCCCCTTTCCGGACAGGCCCGCGCTGAGATAACCCCGCGTGGCGTACATCTTGTTGATCAAGATGCTGGCGGAACTGCGCTGCCCTTCCGAGTTGGCGGCGCGGATCTTCAAATAATTCTGGTTGAAAGGCTCAGCGGCCGATTCATTGGCATGATCGTCGGTCGACAGCAGAGACTTCAGCTGGGGCTGAGGCCGCATCGACACGCCAATGATGGTGTTCCCCACAGTTTCTTTCCCCATGTCTCCCCCCGCGAGCCCGGAGTTTGAACCGACTTCGCCCGTCGATGCGTAACAGAACGTTTATTTTATGCGCTATGTCCCGCAAACCCGCGTTCACAGCGGGTTTGAGAGCTTAGCCCCGAGGGGCGGTGCCGGTCATGCGAATCCGGCATCATCATGACGATTGTGGGATCAGAACCGTTTCAGTGCCAATGGTTTTCCAATTTGGTGCGAAGGCGATGACGTCTGAAAGGATTTTCGTGTTCCAGCTTTTTTTCAAGAATGCCTTGGCACTGTGCCTGGGATGGTGTTGCCTGGGGCCGGCTGCCGGGGCTGGCTTGTCAGACTTGATCGCCAAAGCCAAGCCGGGGGTCGTGATCGTGGGCACTTTCAACGCCACGGATTCGCCGCGGTTCGGACTCAGGGGCACTGGCTTCGTCGTGGGGGACGGCAACACGGTGGTCACCAATGCCCATGTCCTGCCAGAGGCCGGGGCCGGCGCCGGCACCATGGCCCAGTTGGTCGTGCAGGTGCCGAATCGGTCGGGCGGCCTGGAGATGCGGGCCGCCACGGCCTCGGTCACGGACAGGAACCACGACCTGGCACTGTTGAAGATCGAGGGCACGCCCCTGCCCGCCTTGCCCCTGGCCGGTTCCGGCTATGCGGCCGAAGGCAGCAGCGTGGCGTTCATCGGCTTCCCGATCGGCGGCGCGCTGGGCTATTCCCCGGTCACCCACCGGGGAATGATTTCCTCGGTCACCGCGATCGCCTTGCCCACCCCCACCGCGAGGCTGCTCAATGAACAGGCCATCAAACGCTTGAGGGACGGCAGCTTCGACATCTATCAACTCGACGCGACGGCTTACCCCGGCAACAGCGGGGGGCCGCTTCTCAACACCGAGACCGGCGAAGTCATCGGCGTCATCAACATGGTGCTGGTGCGTGGCAGCAAAGAGTCGGCTTTGAGCCAACCCACCGGCATCACCTACGCCATCCCGGTGAAATTCGTCAACGAATTGCTGGAGCGGCGCTGAACCATGCGAAACCATCCCGAGGCGCGGATCGAGGCCCGGCGCCGGGCGACGAGCGTTGGCTGAAACGACCCACCCCATCGTCCAGGCCCTTTGTTCGCAACGGCGATGGCTGCACGCCGTCGCGGCCGCGGCCGCGACGGCGTTGGCCGCCTGGCTGTCGTTGCGGCACCCGTTGTGGCCGACCGCCGTGCCGGCCGTCTGGGCGCTGTGCGCCATGTGGCTGTTCTGGCGGCCTGGCCACTGGCTCTGGCTGCTGCCTGCCGCCTTGCCGCTGGCGAACCTGTCGCCCTGGACGGGTTGGCTGGCCTTCGAAGAGTTCGACCTGGCCGTGCTGGCCGTGCTGGCCGCGCTCCACGCCAGGCGCTGCTGGGAGGGGCCGGCGGCCCGGCCACCGCCCAGATGGTCGAGCGTGGAGACCGCGCTGGCCGGCGCGCTTTGGGCGGTCGTGGGCCTGGGGCTGGTGCTTGGCGTCCACGGCGCTGGAGGTTGGCGGGCTTTCAGCGGCTGGTTCGGTGCCCACGAGGACCCGGTCTGGGCGCTCCGCGGCAGCAAAAGCTGGGCCGAAGCCTTGTTGCTCTGGCCCTGGATGAGATCGGCCCTGGCGGAGTCGGCGCGTCGGTCCATGCATGCCGTCGCGCGCGGCATGCTGCTCGGCCTGGCCGCGGTCTGCGCCGTCGGCGTGGCGGAACGGCTCGCCTATCCCGGACTACAGGATTTCGCCAGCCACTACCGCACCACCGCGATGTTCTGGGAGATGCACGTGGGCGGCGCGGCGATCGACGCCTATCTCGCCATGGCCACCCCGTTCGCGGCCTGGGCGCTCTGGCGCGCGCACGAGGAACACCATGCCTGGCGCTGGCTGGTCTCCGGCGTGCTGGCGGTGCTGGTCACTTATGTGTGCCTGACCACCTTCGCCCGCGGGGTCTACCTCGCCGCGGGCGCCTCGCTCGGCGTGCTGGCGCTGGCCGGCTACGCTCAGCTCGCTTCGCAAGGCCGGACAACGCGCCGCCTGCGGTGGCTGGCGCTGGGCGTCGGCGCCGCGGCGGTCATTGGGGCCGCGGCCGGCATGCTGTCGGCCGCCCTGCACGCCTGGGGCAGCATCGGCTTGCTGGCTTGCGCGTTGTTGTTGCTGGGGATCCTGGCCTGGGCGGTGCGCTGGCATGCGCGCCACCATGGGTGGCGCCTGCCGGCCGCCCTGGTGCTGGCCACGGTGCTGCTGCTGGAGGTGATGGTGGTCCTGGGCGGCGACTCTTTCATGGCCAAGCGCATCGACGACGGCCCGGCCGACCTCGACAACCGCGTGACCCACTGGCGCCACGGCCTGGGCCTGCTGCGGGCTCCGCGCGAATGGCTGTTCGGCCTGGGCGCCGGGCGTTTCCCGGCGCAGTACGCGGCTTCCTCGCCGCAGCGCGACTTTTCGGGAAGGCTGTCCTGGGCCGCGGGCACCCCCGACACCGCGCAAACCGGTCCGGCCAGCGGCGTGGCGCGGCTGGAAGGTCCAAGGCGAAGGCCGGACCTCGGCGGCCTGTACGCCGCGACCCAGCGGGTGGAACTCACGCCGGGCGGACAGTACAGCGTGCGTGTGACGGCGCGCACAGCCTCGCCGACGCGGCTGCTGCTGCGTGTTTGTGAGAGACACCTCCTCTATGACGGGGATTGCCAGGCCGCCGTGGTCCGGCTGGCGCCCGATCCATCCTGGACCACCGTCGAAGCCCGGTTGCGGGGCCCTTCGCTGGGCGGGCCCCGCGCCTGGTGGTCGCCGACGCGGGGCGGGGTCTTCTCGGCGTCGGTGCTGGCGGGCTCCGGCCCGGTGGAGATCGACCGCATCCGGCTCGCCGGCCCCATGGGGAACGAGGCCTTGAAAAACGGGGACTTCGCCGCCGGGCTGGCGCGCTGGTTCCCCAGCGCCCAGCGTTACTACCTGCCCTGGCACAGCGACAACCTGTTGCTGGAGTTGCTGACCGAGCGGGGCTTGGTCGGCACCGCCGCCTTCGCCGCGCTGGTGTTCGCCGCCATGGCCACGCTGCTGCGCGCGCTGCCGGCCGAAGCCGCCGACGGCGACAACCTGGCGCCAGTGTTCATGGCGTCGCTGGCGGGCATGCTGTGCGTCGGCCTGGTCAGCAGCGTGCTGGACGTCCCGCGCCTGGGCTTCCTGGCGCTGTTCCTCGCATTGCTTTCGGTGTCGCGGCGGCCACGCAAGGGAGCGTCGCTTGCGGCTGGTCAGGAACAAAGCGCTGAGATATAAACAAACCAGATGCCCCCGGGGTAGGAGACAACCCCCAATGAAACAGCAAAAGAGCACCGGCCCGCGAAGGCCGCAACGGCCATGACGCGCCCTGAGAAACCTGCGGCCGTGGCCTCGCCCCCCGAGGCTGCGCACAAGCGCCCGCGCCGCAAGTTCGGACGCGCCGCGCTGAGGCGCGCGTTCGGCCTGCTGCCGCGCCAGGCGCGGTTCGCGATCTTCCGCGCGATGATCGATTGCGATCCCGCGCCGGACCTGCGCCTGAGCCTGAAGATCGCCGAGACGCAGGAGGAACTGGAAGCCTGCTTCCGCATCCTGCACGACGCCTACGTCGGCAGCGGCTTCATGAAGCCCGACCCCTCGGGCATGCGCATCACCTGCTACCACGCGCTGCCGACGACGACCACGCTGTGCGCCAAGTTCGACGGCCAGGTGGTGGGCACGATCTCCCTGGTGCGCGAAGGCGTGTTCGGCTTTCCGATGCAGTCGGCGTTCGACCTCAGCGGCGTGCGCAAGAAGCAAGGCCAGATCGCCGAGATCTCGGCGCTGGCGGTGCACCCGGACTTCCGCAAGACCGGCGGGGCGATCCTCTTCCCGCTGATGAAGTTCATGTACGAGTACTGCACCACCTACTTCGACACACGACACCTGGTGATCGCGGTCAACCCCAACCGAATCGAGATGTACGAGTCGCTGCTTTTCTTCGAGC
Source organism: uncultured Burkholderiales bacterium (assembly GCA_966211815.1). Taxonomy (GTDB): domain Bacteria; phylum Pseudomonadota; class Gammaproteobacteria; order Burkholderiales; family Burkholderiaceae_C; genus JANPCX01. The sequence goes on along the minus strand of CBIHOD010000029.1, from coordinate 9,891 downwards.
AACTGCAGGAGAACGTCATCAAGAACTACGACTTCGCCAACGGCGCGCCCGCGGTGGGCGCGACGCTGGACCTGAAGTCGGCGCCCGGCATCTTCGAGCGGCACTACGGCGGCAAGCGCCCGAAGAAGAACCTGCATGCTTATTTCACGCAGGTGGAGCTGCCCAACATCGAGCAACCGAACCGCCGCTACTTCACCACCAACGACCCGGTGATGACACCGGCCATGCTGGACCATTTCTTCAACCGGCCCGGCGGTTTCGAAGCCCTGGACGAGCGCAAGCGCCTGCTGCTGCACGAGATCTACGACGACCTGGAAGCCTACCGCGCCGTCCTGCCGCCGGTGTCCAAGGCGCGCGGGACGGACCAGGCGGTGCGGCGCCACCAGCGTTATTCGATCAAATGCCCGGGCACGATCGAGATCCGGTCCGCCGAGGCCGCGAGCGGCGCCCCGGACGAGGGCGCCCCGTCGGAGCTGAGCCAGAGCATCCAGCTGCATGTGACGGAACTGTCCCGAGAGGGCTTCCAGGCCGAGTCCGATTTCGGCCTGCCGCTGGACATGGAAGCCACGGTGACGATCGACCTCGGGGAAGACGAGCGCGCCGTCGTGAAAGCCCGGGCGGTGCGCAAGACCCGCTCGGACTTCGGCGAGTTCTACGGCTTCCACCTGGAGGAGAGCCACCCGGCCTGGGAACGGTGCGTCGATGCGCTGCAGAGCAGCCACACCTCCAGCGACCTGAAGAAATGAACGGAAGCGGGCGGCGGCGAAGCGCGCCGCACCCGCGTCAGACCTTGTAGTAGTCGCGGTACCAGGCGACGAAGCGCCCGATGCCGTCCTTGATCGACGTGGCGGGCACGAAGCCCACCCAGTCCTTCAGCGTGTCCACGTCGGCGTAGGTTTCCGGCACGTCGCCGTCCTGCAGCGGCATTAACAGCTTCTCGGCCTTCGTGCCCAGAGCCTCTTCGATCGCCGAGATGAAGTCCATCAGCTTGACCGGGTCGTGGTTGCCGATGTTGAAGACCCGGTAAGGCGCGTTGCTGGTGCCCGGGTCGGGTTGTCTGGCCGAATATTCGGGGTTGGGGGTGGCGACGCGGTCGGTGACGCGGACCACGCCCTCGACGATGTCTTCGACGAAGGTGAAGTCGCGCAGCATGTTGCCGTTGTTGAACACCTTGATCGGCTTGCCTTCGATGATGGCCTTGGTGAACAGGAACAGCGCCATGTCCGGCCGGCCCCACGGCCCGTAGACGGTGAAGAAGCGCAGGCCGGTGGTCGGCAGGCCGTAGAGGTGGCTGTAGGTGTGCGCCATCAGCTCGTTGGCCTTCTTGGTGGCGGCGTACAGGCTCACCGGGTGGTCCACGGCGTGGTGCTCGGAGAACGGCATCTCGGTGTTGCCGCCGTAGACGCTGGAGCTGGAGGCGTACACCAGGTGCTCCACCTTGTGGTGCCGGCAGCCTTCCAGGATGTTGATGAAGCCGACGATGTTGCTGTCGATGTAGGCGTGCGGGTTCTCCAGCGAGTAGCGCACCCCCGCCTGGGCGGCCAGGTGGATGACGCGGTCGAACTTCTCGGCGGCGAAGAGCTTCTCCATGCCGGCGCGGTCGGCCACGTCGAGTTTGACGAAGCGGAAGTTGGCGTGCGGCGTGAGCCGCGCCAGGCGGTTCTCCTTGAGCGAGACCTCGTAGTAGTCGTTGAGGTTGTCCAGGCCCACCACCTCGTCGCCCCGCGCCAGCAGGCGCAGCGCCGTGGTCATGCCGATGAATCCCGCGGCGCCGGTCAGCAAAACTTTCATGGTTTCAATCTCGAGAAGTTCGGAAAAGGTTGTATCGGTCGGTCACATCAGCACTTGATGCCCGCATGCAGGGCCACCACGCCGGCGCTCATGTTGTGGACGTCCACATGGCCGAAGCCGGCGGATTTCATCATCGCCTTGAGCTCGGCCTGGCCCGGGTGCATGCGGATGGACTCGGCCAGGTAGCGGTAGCTCTCCGCGTCGCCCGCGACCCAGCGGCCCAGGCGGGGCAGGACCTGGAAGGAATAGAAATCGTAGAGCTTTTCCAGCGGCTGAGCCACTTTGGAGAACTCCAGCACCAGCAGCCGGCCGCCGGGCTTGAGCACGCGGCACATCTCGGCCAGGGCGCGGTCCTTGCGCGTCATGTTGCGCAGGCCGAAGGCCACGCTGACCAGGTCGAAATGGCCGGTGGGGAAAGGCAGCGCCTCGGCGTCGCACAGCACCGTGGGCAGCACCAGGCCCTCGTCGATCAGGCGGTCGCGGCCTTCGCCGAGCATGGCCTGGTTGATGTCGGTGTGCACCACCATGCCCTGCGGCCCCACCTGCCGGGCGAAGGCGCGCGCCAGGTCGCCGGTGCCGCCGGCGATGTCCAGGACGCGGTCGGCGGGCCTGACCTTGGCGACGCCGACGGTGTAGGCCTTCCACACGCGGTGCAGTCCAGCCGACATCAAGTCGTTCATGACGTCGTATTTCGACGCCACGGAATCGAACACGCCCTTGACCCGGCCCGCCTTTTGCGCCTCGTCGACCGACTCGAACCCGAAATGGGTGTTTGACATGGGGGCAGTCCTCGTGTTCCGTATCGTCTATTCAATGGCCGCCGCAACCGCCGGCGGCCGTCGGCGCGGCGGCCGTGCCGGTGTCGCGATCCTTGCCTGCCCGTGCCAGGCGCTCGGCGTACTGCGCCCAGAGTTCGTCCTGTCGGGATCCCAGGAAATACAGGTATTCCCAGGTGAACAGGCCGGTGTCGTGCCCATCGGAGAACACCGGCTTGACGGCATAGTGCCCGACCGGTTCGACCGACAACACCCCGACGTGGCGCTTGCCCGTCTGCAGCACCTCTTGGCCCGGGCCGTGGCCCTGGACCTCGGCCGACGGCGAATAAACCCGCATCAGCTCGAAGGGGATGCGGAATGCGGCGCCGTCGGAGAAGGCCACCTCGAGCACCTTCGATTGCTGGTGCAGGGTGATGGCGGTGGGAATGGGCGATTGGGGCGACAGGCCGGCCATGGGGTGCTGTGGAAGCGACGGAGGGGAAGGGCAGCGGGGAAACCCTGATTTTACCGGCCCGCCCGGCCTGCGTTCCCCCCGCGACTAAGGGCCCGCCGCCAACGCGGCGTCGAGCGCAGGCAGCCGTTCGCGCAGCAGCGCCAGCCGATCGGCGTCGGCCGGCCGCTGCGGTGCCGCCCAGATGGGGCCGGGGAAATGGCTGTCCCAGTCGAAACGGGCGATGAGGTGCCAGTGCAGGTGCGGCACCACGTTGCCCAGGGACGCCAGGTTGACCTTGGTGGGCTGCAGTTGCCCGACCAGCAGCCCCTCCGCCCAGGCGAGCAAGTCCGTGCAGCGCCGGCGGTCGTCCGCCGCCAATTGGCTGAATTCGGCGACGTGGCGGTCGCGGATCAGCCGGTAAAAGCCCGGGAAGGCCGCGTCTTCCACCCGGACCAGCCGCCAGCCGGGTTCGCGCCAGATCGGCCGTCCGCCATCAGCGGTGCAAAGTTCGCAGGCGGGGTCGGACGCGGCGGCGGAAGGGGACTGGGCGGCGGTCATGGGCGCCGATTATCGGCGCCCGATGCGGCTCACATGCTGCGCCGGTACTGCCCGCCCACTTCGAACAGCGCCGCGGTGACCTGGCCCAGGCTGCACACCCGGACCGCGTCCATCAGCACCTCGAAGACGTTGCGGTTGTCGATCACCGCCTGCTGCAGCCGCCGCAGCATCGCCGGGGCCTCGGCGGCATGGGCTCGGTGGAAGGCGGCCAGGCGCCTGAGCTGGCTCTGCTTCTCGTCGTCGGTCGACCGCGCCAGTTCGAGCGAGGCGGGCGTGGGGTCGCCGTGCGGGTTGCGGAAGGTGTTGACGCCGATGATCGGGTACTCGCCGGTGTGCTTGAGCATCTCGTAGTGCATGCTCTCTTCCTGGATCTTGCCGCGCTGGTAGCCGGTTTCCATCGCGCCCAGCACGCCGCCGCGTTCGGCGATCCGTTCGAATTCCTGCAGCACGGCTTCTTCCACCAGGTCGGTCAGTTCTTCGATGATGAAGGCGCCCTGGTTCGGGTTCTCGTTCTTCGCCAGGCCCCATTCGCGGTTGATGATCAGCTGGATCGCCATCGCGCGGCGCACGCTCTCCTCGGTGGGCGTGGTGATGGCCTCGTCGTAAGCGTTGGTGTGCAGCGAATTGCAGTTGTCGTAGATCGCGATCAGGGCCTGGAGCGTGGTGCGGATGTCGTTGAACGCGATCTCCTGCGCATGCAGGCTGCGGCCGCTGGTCTGCACGTGGTACTTCAGCTTCTGGCTGCGCTCGTTGGCACCGTACTTGTCGCGCATCGCCACCGCCCAGATGCGGCGCGCCACGCGGCCCAGCACGGTGTATTCCGGGTCCATGCCGTTGCTGAAGAAGAAGCTCAGGTTGGGCGCGAAGTCGTCGATGTGCATGCCGCGCGCGAGGTAGGCCTCCACGAAGGTGAAGCCGTTGCTCAGCGTGAAGGCCAGTTGGCTGATCGGGTTGGCCCCCGCCTCGGCGATGTGGTAGCCGCTGATGCTGACCGAATAGAAGTTGCGCACCTGGTGCTGCACGAAGTACTGGGCGATGTCGCCCATCACCTTCAGGGAGAACTCGGTGGAGAAGATGCAGGTGTTCTGCCCCTGGTCCTCCTTCAGGATGTCGGCCTGCACGGTGCCGCGCACGTTTTGCAGCACCCAGGCGCGGATCTTCTGCGCCTCGTCGGACGTGGGCGGACGACCGTTGTCGGCCTGGAACTTGTCCATCTGCTGGTCGATGGCGGTGTTCATGAACATCGCCAGGATGGTTGGCGCCGGGCCGTTGATGGTCATGCTGACGCTGGTGGCCGGGTTGCAGAGGTCGAAGCCCGAGTACAGCACCTTCATGTCGTCCAGCGTGGCGATGCTGACGCCGGAGTTGCCCACCTTGCCGTAGATGTCGGGCCGCGGGTCGGGGTCGCTGCCGTAGAGCGTGACGGAATCGAAGGCGGTGGACAACCGCTTGGCGGGCATGCCTTCGGACAGCAGCTTGAAGCGCTTGTTGGTGCGGAAGGCGTCGCCCTCGCCGGCGAACATGCGGGTGGGGTCTTCGCCCTCGCGCTTGAAGGCGAAGGTGCCGGCGGTGTAGGGGAAGCTGCCCGGCACGTTGTCCAGCAGCAGCCACTTCAGGACCTCACCGTGGTCCTCGTAGCCGGGCAGCGCGACTTTGCGCACCTTGGTGCCGCTGAGCGAGGTGGTGGTGAGCCGGGTGCGGATCTCTTTGTCGCGGATCTTCACCACGTACTCGTCGCCCGCGTAGGCCTTGAGCATGTCGGGCCACTGGGCCAGCAACTGCTGGTTGGCGGGCAGCAGCTGGGCGCGGCGCTGGCCGGCCAGGCCGCCCAGGGCCTGCACGGCGTTGTGCTTGTCGGGGTTGGCCTCGCGCAGCATGCGGGCGGATTCCTCCAGCTGCTGGATCTCGCGCGCCAGCCGCGCCTGGGCGCGGGCCGACCGCTTGTAGCCGCGCACCGTGTCGGCGATCTCGGCCAGGTAGCGCACCCGGCTGCCCGGCACGATCGGCACCTGGTGGGTGCTGTGGCGGGTGGCCGCGGGCGCGAGCCGGCTTTCGCCCACCTTCATGCCGAGCGCCCGCAGGCGCGGCAGCAAGGCCTGGTAGAGGGCGGTCACGCCGTCGTCGTTGAAGCGGCTGGCCATGGTGCCGAAGACCGGCATCGCGTCGGGCTTGACCGACCAGGCCTCGCGGTTGCGCTGCACCTGCTTGGCCACGTCGCGCAGCGCGTCCACCGCGCCCTTGCGGTCGAACTTGTTGATCGCCACGAATTCGGCGAAGTCGAGCATGTCGATCTTCTCGAGCTGGCTGGCGGCGCCGAACTCGGGCGTCATCACGTAAAGCGGCACGTCCACCAGCGGCACGATGGCGGCGTCGCCCTGGCCGATGCCCGATGTCTCGACGACGATGAGGTCGAAGCCCGCCACCTTGCAGGCGGCCAGCACTTCGGGCAGGGCCTGGCTGATCTCGCTGCCGAAGTCGCGGGTGGCGAGGGAGCGCATGAAGACGCGTTGGGCGCCGGCGGTGCCGGCAGGCCCTTCGACAAGCTCAGGGTGAACGGTTTCCACCTCCCGTTCGGTCTCTCCCTTCCGTCCGGGCTGAGCCTGTCGAAGCCCCGGTGGCGTGCCCTGCCCTTCGACAGACCGCAGCTCTGCGTTTACTCCTGGGCTTGTCGAAGGGTCAGGGCGAACGGCAAAGGCGGGGGAGGAAGACCAAGGCCCGATCGCGTTCATGCGGATGCGGTCGCCCAGCAGCGCGCCGCCGCTCTTGCGGCGCGAGGGGTCGATGCTGACGACAGCGACCTGCAGCGCGTCGTCCTGGTCGAGGCGCAGGCGGCGGATCAGCTCGTCCGTCAGCGACGACTTGCCGGCGCCGCCGGTACCCGTGATGCCGAGCACCGGCGTCTTCGGCGCCGCCGCGGCGGCACGCGCCAGCTCGGCGCGCAGGCTTTCCGGCGCCTTGCCGTTCTCCAGCAGCGTCAGCAGCTGGGCCAGGCGGCGGCGCTGCGATTCACCGGGGCCGCGCACCTCGTCGAGCGACTGGGGCGCGTGCGCCGACAGGTCGCGGTCGCAGCGCATCACCATCTCGCCGATCATGCCCTGCAGGCCCATGCGCTGGCCGTCTTCCGGGCTGTAGATGCGCGCCACGCCGTAGGCCTGCAGCTCGGCGATCTCCGACGGCACGATCACGCCGCCGCCGCCGCCGAACACTTGGATGTGGGCGCCGCCGCGCCGGCGCAGCAGGTCGACCATGTATTTGAAGTACTCGACATGCCCGCCCTGGTAGGAGCTGATGGCGATGCCCTGCACGTCCTCCTGCAGCGCGGCGGTGACGACTTCGTCGACCGAGCGGTTGTGGCCCAGGTGGATCACCTCGGCGCCCATGCCCTGAAGGATGCGGCGCATGATGTTGATCGCGGCGTCGTGGCCGTCGAACAGGCTGGCGGCGGTGACGAACCGCACCTTGTGGGTGGGCCGGTAGGACGCCAGGGCTTTGTACTCTGCGGAAAGGTCGGTCATGGGCGGGCTTTCGAAGAAAGACGCGGTGGCGTCAAGTCACCTTCAGCCCGCGCAGGTCCGGGTTGGCCGGCGGGTAGCGCAGCTGAAGCTGGGTGAGGGTCTGGTGGACGCAGCGGGCGATCATCAGGTTGCGGTGGGTCTTGGAATCCGCCGGCACCACCGTCCAGGGCGCCCAGGCGGTGCCGGTGGCCTGGATGAGTTCGGCGTAGGCCGCCTGGTAGGCGTTCCACTGCTTGCGCGCCGCCAGGTCGTCGGCCGAGAACTTCCACTGCTTGGCGGGGTCGTCGAGCCGGGCCTGCAGGCGCTCGGCCTGCTCCCGCTTGGAGATGTGCAGGAAGAATTTGCAGATGACGGTGCCCGTCTCCACCAGCATCCGCTCGAAATGATTGATGTGGGCGTAGCGCTGGCGCGTCTGCTCCGGCGTGATCCAGCCGTTGACCGGCGGCACCAGCACGTCTTCGTAGTGGCTGCGGTTGAAGATCGCGATCTCGCCGGCGCCGGGCATTTGCCGGTGGATGCGCCAGAGGTAGTCGTGGGCGCGCTCTTCCTCGGTCGGCGCCTTCCAGCCGACGGTGCGCACGCCCAGCGGGCTCATCCGGCCGAACACGCCGCGGATCGTGCCGTCCTTCCCGCTGGTGTCGGTGCCCTGCAGGATGACCAGCAGCTTGTACCGCCGGTCGGCGTAGAACAGGTTCTGCAAGCCGTCCAGCTCATCCGCCAGCGCCTGCACCCGCGCCTGGTCGAGCGCCTTGTCGCCGCTGGAGAACGGCCGGCCGCCGGGGTCGACGTCCTTGAGCTTGAAGCGGGCGGGCTTGGCCGCGGTGGCCTCGGCGCAGCGGTAGCCGTCCCAAGGGGCTGCGGTGACGTCTTTGTTTTTCGACTTGGCCAAAAGGGGACTCCTATCCATCGGGGTGGCGCGGCGGGAAAGGTTTCCCCACCGGCAGTTTAATTGACGTATACGTCAATGGCAAAGCATGCGGCGGGCTGGCCACGAAAGCCCCCCGCAGCCGCCGGGGCATCCGCGGTCCGGCCGGCAGGAAGCGCTTCGCCGGGGCAAGCGCGTCGCCGGCGCAACGACTCCCGACAAGCCCTAACCCCGCACCAACCCCGTGCAGCGCAATCGGCGGCACAATCCGCCGGATACAGGCACGGCGCCCTGGGCGCCACCGACCCGAAGACCCCGCCACCGTGAGCCCGTTCTCCATCCCCGTCAAAACGCTCGAAGGCCAGGCCGAGATGAGCACGCGCTCACGTCGGCTGAGCCAGCGCCACCGCACGGTGATGTTCCTGGTGGACGGCCGCCGCAGCCTCGCGGAGGTGCAACGCATGGCGGTGATGGCCGGCGCGCCGGAATCGCTGATCGGCGAGCTGCTGGAACTGGGCCTGGTCGTGCTGGTCGACACCCCCGTGCTCGCCGCGCCCGGCGATGCCGGCCTCGCGCCCCACAGCGCCCAGTTGCTGCAACCCGACATCCCGTTGGGCGACTCGTTGCTGCCACCGCTGGAGCCCCTGCCCGCCCAATCGGTCCAGTCCGGGCAATCCATCGGCCAGCCGCCGGCCGACCTGCCGGTGCTGCGGGCGGCCGTCGAGCCGGACGATGACGCGCTCGGCCCCAGCCCGGAACCGGTTTTCGAGTCGGACGACCCGTTCGGCCAGGCCCGCGAGATGCTGATGCGCGCCGTCAAGGACGAAGCCCCGCTCACCGGCTCGATCACGCTGATGCGCCTGCGGCGCGCCAAGTCGATCGACGAGCTGCAGGCGCTGCTCGAAGAAGTCGAGCAGCGCATCACCAAGCCCAACCGCACCCTGTTGGCGCAGCAGCTGATGAGCAACGTGCGGCAGTTGCTCATCCTCGCCGGCAGCCGCTGACCGCCGGCGCACGCCGGCCGGGCCCATCCGATGAAACACCCCGCATCGCAACGCTTCCTCGCCATCGACGTCGGCAACACCCGGCTGAAATGGGCTGAATACGCGGCGCCCCACCCCGGCGCCAAGCTCATCGGCCACGGCGCCGTCTTCCTGGAAAACATCGACCAATTGGCCGAGACCGGCTGGAAGGACCTGCAGCCGCCCGCCGGCATGCTCGGTTGCGTCGTCGCCGGCGAAGGGGTGCGCCGCCGCGTCGAAGAGCAAATGGAAGAGAAATGGGACCTGGCGCCGCGCTGGGTCGTCTCCAGCCCGGCGGCAGGCGGCGTGCACAACGGCTATGACCATCCCAACCGGCTGGGCTGCGACCGTTTCGTGGCCCTCGTCGGCGCCCGCCAGCGCGTGCTGGCGCAGGGCGGCGAGCGGCCGGCGCTGGTGGTCATGGTGGGCACGGCCGTCACCGTCGACGCGCTGGACGCGCAGGGCCGTTTCCTGGGCGGTTTCATCCTGCCCGGCTTCGGCTTGATGCTGCGCGCGCTGGAGAACGGCACCGCCGGCTTGAAAGTGCCCACCGGCGAGGTCGTCGACTTCCCCACCAACACCAGCGACGCGCTGATGAGCGGCGGCGCCCACGCCATCGCCGGCGCGGTCGAACGCATGCACCGCCAGCTGCTGCAGCGCACCTGCCAGATGCCGGCGCTGTTCATGACCGGCGGCGCCGCCGTCAAGCTGGCGCCGATCACCGACCTGCCCTTCGAGACCGTCGACACCCTGATCTTCGAAGGCCTCCTGCAGCTCCAGGCGGAACGCCTGGCCGGCGGGCTGGAGTCCAGCCTGCTGCGCATCCACGACTAGTCCAGTGAAACAGAGAAATCGGATGTGTGCCGGGGTCTGGTAGGGCGAGCCGCAAGGCGCGGCCCGCGGCCCAGGCTGGGCGCCTGGGCAAGGGGCG
>CBIHOD010000028.1:0-45906 GCA_966211815.1 uncultured Burkholderiales bacterium | reverse complement strand
ATTAGGAGGAGCGGGGCGAAGCCCCGCGGGGGACATGAACGGAGCAGGGCATCCGACCGCCACCACAGCGTGGGCGCGCCATCCCTCCGCACGAAGCCTGCAAGGCGAACGGGCGATTTCCCAACGAACTTCCACTCAGCCCACTAGAAGGCAAAGCCGATGCGCCGCTGGCGCCTCACCTCGGGTTTCACGCGGTGCTCGCCTTCGAGCTGGCCCAGGAACTCGTCGGCGGTGAGTTCCTCGCCGAGGATCTCGGCCTGCCGCTTGACCGCGGCGAAGTCGCCCGGGACGAGGACGTCCAGCTGCGCCAGCCGCGACCGGTGCTCGGCCGACAGCAGGTCGGCGTCGCCCGCCAGCGCCTCGTTCACGAACATGCGCTCGCGCTGCGGCGCCAGCAGCGGCTGGAAGCGGATCTTGAAGGTGAAGCGCCGCAGCGCGGCCTCGTCCAGCTCGGCGAAGAGGTTGGTGGTGCAGATGAAGACGCCGGCGAATCGCTCCATGCCTTGCAGCATTTCGTTGACTTCGCTGACCTCGTAGTTGCGCTCTGCCATCTGACGGCTGCGCAGGAAGCTGTCGGCCTCGTCGAGCAGCAGCACCGCCTGCTCGCTTTCGGCGTCGGCGAACATGCGGGCCATGTTCTGCTCGGTTTCGCCGACGAACTTGCTCATGATGTCGGAGGCCTGGCGGATCATCAGCGGGCGCTGTGTCGCCTGGGCGATGTGCTCGGCCAGCGCGGTCTTGCCGGTGCCCGGCGGACCGTAGAAGCACAGGCAGCCATGGCCCTTCTTCTTCAAGGCCTCGACCACCCGGGGCACCGGGAAACGCGACTCGGTGTTCAGCAGGTCGAGGTCGTAGGCCGTGACCACGGCCCGCGCGCCGCGCTCGCCAGGGTGGTGGCCGAGGGCGCGGTCGGCGTTGCCCAGCTGGCGCTCGATCAGGCCCTCGATCTCGTCGTCGCCGGCGCTGCTCAGGCGCGCGAACTTCACCGCCGTGCGCACCTGCGCGGGCGTGAGGCCGCGGCGTTCGGCGAGCCGGGAAGCGAAACCCTGGCTCACCGGCACGCCGGCCAGCGCGCGGCTGACCAGGGCCTGGCGGGCGCCGGGCGGCGGGCTCTTGAGCTCCAGGTGGTACTGGAAGCGGCGGCGGAAGGCCGGGTCGATCTGCTCGATGCGGTTGGTCACCCAGATCACCGGCACCGGGTTGGTCTCCAGGATCTGGTTCACCCAGGCCTTGCCGCTGACACTGCCGCTGAGCGTGCCGTCGCCGGTGTCGATGCGCGCCATCAGTTGGGCGGTGTCGGTGGAGATCGGCGGGAAGACGTCTTCCACCTCGTCGAACAGCAGCGCCACGTTGCCACTGCCCTTGAGGAAGACCTGGCTGATCTGCAGCGAACGGTAGCGGTCGCGCCCGGACAGCGAATTGCCGTCTCGGTCGGCGTATTCAACTTCGTACAGCTCCAGGCCCGCCGCCTGCGCCGCCACCTTGGCCAGCTCCGTCTTTCCGGTGCCGGGCGGGCCGTAGAGCAGCACGTTGACGCCGGGCTCCTTGCGCGCCACCGCGTTGCGCAGCATCGCGGTGAGCACCTGCTGGTCCTGCGCCACGTATTGGAAATCGGCCGGCGCCAGCTCGCTGCGCTTGGCCGGTCGGGTGAAAACCGCCATCAGGTCGGACGGGCCTTCGTAATGGCGCATCAGCACCGGCGGCATCTGGTCGCTGACTTTCATCAGGTCGGCCAGGTCGGTGATGTTGTGCTCGGAGATGAGGTTCTCCACCATGCCGATGCGCTCCAGGCGCGAACCGGCGCGCAGCGCCTCGGCCACCTCGGCCTCGTTGACGCCGGCCACCGCGGCGATCGCGGCGTGGGCTTCCTGGGCGTTGGAAACCTTGAACTCGACCAGCAGGCCGCGCAGCTCGCGCTGGTAGCGCGCCAGCGTGCCGTAGAGCAGCAGCGCGCGCTCGGCGGGGTTGAGCTGCAACAGGCCGCCCAGCGCGTCGATGTTCTTCTGGACGAGGGTGGACTCCTTCTTCAGGCTGCTCTCCAGCCAGTCGTTGGTGGCCCCCAGGACGGCCAGCAGGTCCTTCGGCGAATCCTTGATGTATTCGTCGAGGTAGAAGAAGAGCGTGCCTTCCTCGTAAGGGCCGCGCCACTCGCCGTAGCGCTGGATGAAGCTTTCATGGCCGAGGGACTCGTGGCCCTGCCATTGTTCGTTGGACCTGCAGCGCTGCGCCAGGTAATCGCGCACGCGCGCCAGCACCGATTCGGGCCACACCAGGTGCTTGCCGGTGAGCGCCAGCAGGCTGTTCCAGTCGCGGCGCAGGTTGAAGCGGCCCGCGTGGCGCATCGTCAGCGTCAACACGAACTGGGAACACATGCGGTCCAGCACCGGCGCTTCGTTCAAGCCGGGCGACAGCCACATGCGTCCAAGGCCCTCGGCACGCCGGCCGCGCGTCAGAGTCATCGTCACCTCCAGTCGCTTCGCCTGGCGCCCTTTCGCGACGGTTCGCGCTGGGGCAGGCGGGCACCATGTTCAAAACCACGATAACGCAAGATGGCGAGCGCCAGCAACACATGCGCGCCCGCGTGTGCGATTCAGCACGGCATGCGCGCAGACGTGGCGTGCGCTCTGAAGATTCATCAACAGGGCAGCGCCGCGTCGAAGGCGATGGCGCGCGCGCCGCCGGGGCGCGGCCTTCTCAGTGGGAAACGACCGGGTGGTGCATCAAAGAGGCAAAGCGGCCGATGTAGTCGTCCAGTTCTTCCTCGGTGGGCTGGGTGAGGATGAGGGCGTCGACGCCCGTTTTGAAGCTGTGGGCCAGCGCGCCTTCGATGAAGATCTCCTTGCGCGCGAACTTGTCGACGATCTCGAAGCCCCCGCGGCTGAGCACGGAGAGGTCTTTCGCCTCGGGCGCCGCGTCGGCGTCGTAGACGGAGACCAGGCCCAGTTGGGAGGTCGGTACGTCGAACTCGACCACCACGAAACTGTCGGAGTTGTAGAGCATTTGCATGGAAGCCCTCCCGGTGGTGAATGAATGCCGCAAGTGGAACGCCGCGGACACGCGACGGGTACGACAGCGATGGGGCATCCGCCGTTCCCGCCCTTACGACTTTCCTTGTTTCCCAATGCAACCGAGCTGGGGCCAGTATGACAAGTTTCAAGCGGGTGCAGGGCACGCGGGCAAGGGTTCCACGCGGTTCCCCCCCCGCAGTCGAGGGGGCAAGCGGAAGACAAACGCCGGGAATGCCAACTATTGGCGCAACAGCTCGTAGGGCCGGGGGTCGTCGGGGCCGCCGATCCGGGCGCGCACCGGCAGATAGTGGCCCTGGGCATCGAGCCACACTTCCACTTGCTGGTCGTGCGCATGGCGCGCCTCGCGCAGCAGTTTGACGCACCTCACCGCGCCGGAGCGGGTGGCCACCTCGTCCCAGCCCATCAGCCGGAATGTCCAGACGTCGGCGTCGCCCCGGGCGCCCACCACCACCATCGCGAAACGCTGGCCTTGCGCCAACCGCGTCGACTCGGCCGCCAGGATGCCGGGCAATTGCACCAGCCAGCTCAGCCTGTCCTGGGTGCCCGGCCGCCAGGCGTAGGTGTGCGCGGGGCCGGAGAAGCTGACGAGGCCCTTGTCAGCCTGGAAATTGGCGGCCAGCGCGGTGCGGCCGATGCGCTGGTCCAAGAAGCGCTCGGGTTCCAGGCCCGTGTTTTCGAAACGGCCTTCGCTGGTCTGGGTGAGGACGGTCATCTCGCCCAGGCGGGCCTGCAGCCGCAGGTTGTAGCGGCCACCGGACGGCGCCCAGGACAGCTCCGCCGTGCCGCCCAAGGCGCCGCGCTTGAACTCATAGCGGGTGGAGAAGGCCGGCGGCAGCGCGACGCTATAGACCGGCACCTCGGATTCGACGCCCGGCAAGGCCTGGGACGTGGGCGCGGAGTCGGCATCGGCCTGCGCTTGTGCCTGCGCCTGCGCCGAAGCGGGCGGCGATGCCGCGGCGACCGGCGTTTCCGGCTCGGCCGATGACGCCGGAGCCTCGGCGGCCTGCGCCGAGGCTTCGTCGGGTACTGGCGCTTGCGAGGCGGCCGAGTCAGCCGCCGGCGGAGCGGCCCGCGGCCGGCGCGCCTGCTCGGCGGGCGTGGGAGCGACCGGAGGTTCGGGCGGGGGTGGGCGGCTGGCGGGGGTGGGCGGTGGCCCGCCCCCGGTTGGACCTGGCGGGGGCCGGGGGGGGGGGGGCCCGGCGCCTGGGCGCAGCTGGACCCGTGTCATCCCAGCGGCCGCCGAGGGCGGCTGGCCGCTGGCACCGAGCCGCCAACCGCCGAGCAAGAGCCAATGGCCGAGCACGGCGGCCGACACCAGGACCAGCGTCTCGCGGGGACGGGGCCGCAAGGCAGGCCGCGGCGCCGCAGGCAGGGGGGACTGCACCGACAATGGCGATGCTTCTTGCTTCATCGGCCTGCTTTTCTTCCTCTAAACCTTCGCCCGGCGGCCGCGCGGGCTCACACGCTCACATTCACCCATCACTCTTTCCGGCACCCCACCTTTTCCATCCACCATGAAACTCGCCAGCTACAAAGACGGTTCCCGCGACGGGCAACTGGTCGTCGTCTCACGCGACCTGGGCACGGCCCATTATGCGACCGGCATCGCCACACGCATGCAGCAGCTGCTGGACGACTGGAATTTCCTCTCGCCGCAGCTGGAAGACCTCTCCGCGGCGCTGAACCACGGCAAGGCGCGCCACGCCTTCCCCTTCGACCCGAAGATGTGCATGGCACCGCTGCCCCGCGCCACGCAATGGGTCGACGGTTCGGCCTACATCAACCACGTGGAGCTGGTGCGCAAGGCGCGCGGCGCCGACATGCCCGAAAGCTTCTACGCCGACCCGCTGATGTACCAGGGCGGCAGCGACGACTTCCTCGGCCCCTGCGACGACATCGTGGTGCCCAGCGAGAAGATGGGCATCGACTTCGAGTCCGAGGTCGCGGTGGTCACCGGCGACGTGCCGATGGGCGCCTCCGACGAGCAGGCCCTGGCGGGCGTGCGCCTGGTGATGCTGGCCAACGACGTCAGCCTGCGCAACCTCATTCCGGCCGAACTGGCCAAAGGCTTCGGCTTCCTGCAGAGCAAGCCCGCCACGGGCTTCAGCCCGGTCGCCGTCACGCCCGACGAGCTGGGGGCCGCCTGGCAGGGCGGCCGCGTGCACCTGGCGTTGCAAAGCACCTGGAACGGCAAGCGCGTCGGCCTGTGCGACGCCGGCCCGGAGATGACCTTCCACTTCGGCCAGTTGATCGCCCACCTGTGCAAGACGCGGCGCGCCCGCGCCGGCACCGTCGTCGGCAGCGGCACCGTCAGCAACAAAGACTGGACGCGCGGTTATTCCTGCATCGCCGAAAAGCGGGCGATCGAGACCATCGAGCACGGCGAGGCCCGCACCGGCTTCATGCGCCACGGCGACACCATCCGCATCGAAATGAACGGGCCGGACGGCCAAAGCGTGTTCGGCGCGATCGACCAGGCGGTGGTGGTGGTGGCCCCGACGGACGCCGGAACTTGACGGTGAAACACGACGGCGCCGCGGCGGGGGACCGCCGCCGCCACCCCGCCCGCTTGAAGCCACGAGAAACCGAAGGAAGAGGCGGCGGCACGCCCCTCGTGACGCCATGACGAAAACCTTGAGACACCGGGCCGCGCGTTCCGCGGCGACGCTGTTCCTGCTGGCCTGGGCCGGCTTGCGGTTCGCCCAGGCGCAGGACGCCGCCGACCCGGCGCCACCGCCCTGCCCGCCGCAAGCCACCGCGCCCACGCAGGCCCAGATGGAAGCCGGCATGCGTCAGGCGCACGACCGCGGCTTCCTCTGGCGCATCGCGCGCGATGGCCGCACGTCCTATCTGTACGGCACCATCCACGCCGCCCGCTTCGACTGGATGTTCCCGGGCCCCCGCGTGAGCCAGGCCCTGGCCGAATCCAGCGTGGTGGCCCTGGAACTGGACATGCTCGACCCCGGCATCCGGCAGCAGGTGGCCAGCAGCTTCTCGGCCCACCGCGGCGCGGCGCTCCCGGAGGCCGAGATGAAGAAAATCCGCCAGCGGATGCAGCGGCAAATGCGCGAGCAATGCCTTTCACCCGAACAGCAGGCCCAGCTCGCGCGCATGAGCCCTGAAATGCAGCTGGTGACCGTGGTGGTGATGGCCGGCCGCCGCGACGGCATCGATGCCAGCTACGGCATCGACACCTTCCTCGCGGGCTACGCCCGGGCGCTGGGCAAGCCGGTGTTGTCGCTGGAAACCCCGCAAGGCCAGCTCAGGCTGCTCAGCGCCCCCAATGGCCGGGACCAGTTGACCCTGCTGGACCGCGGCCTGTCCGACCTGGAATCCGGCGAGACCCGCGGGCTGTTGCTGCGCATCGCGCAAACCTGGGCGGACGGCGACCAGCCGCAGCTGGAAAACTACGAGCAATGGTGCGGCTGCGTCGGCACGCCGGCGGAACGCGCGATGCTCGACCGCCTGCTCGGCGGCCGCAACCCCGCGATGGCCGAGCGGATCGACGCCCTCCACCGGCAAGGCCGCCCGGTCTTCGCCGCCGTCGGCAGCCTGCACATGATCGGCCCCGCCGGCCTGCCGGCGCTGATGGCCCGCAAGGGCTACCGGGTGGAGCGGGTGGCTTGGTGAATTCCTTGCGGGATCGGCGCTTGCCCCGCACTTTCGGCGCGTCGGCGAGCGGGCACAATCGGATCCCCCTGCCGCCGAGGCGACCGCGGCAATGAAAGCGCCTTGCGCGGAACCGCTGGATCCTTGAACGGCGTGGACCGTGCCGGGGCCCAACGAACGAGCAGGACAGCCCACAGGAGACAACCGCCATGGCCGAAGCACCGAATTTCACCAAACTCGTCCCAGGTTTCGATTTCCTGCAGGGCCTGGTCAAGAACGCGGGCGCGGCGCTGCCCAACATCGGCCAGTGGGTGGCGCCGACCCTCAACCCGGAGGAGCTGGAAAAACGCATCGAAGAGCTGCGCACCGTGCAGTTCTGGCTGGAGCAGAACGCGCGCATGCTCGGCGCCACCATCCAGGCGCTGGAGGTGCAGCGCATGACGTTGTCCACGTTGAAGACGATGAACGTGCAGATGGAAGACCTGCGCGAATCCCTGAAGATCAAGCCCGCCGCCGCGCCTGCCGAGGCCGCGGCGGCAAGGAGCGAAGAGGAATCCCCGCCACCCGGCGCCAAGAAGAAGGCGCAGGCCCCGGCCGGGCGCAAGCCGGCCCACGCCCTGCCCGCGGCCGCCGTGGACCCGATGCAGTGGTGGGGCGCCTTGACCAAGCAGTTCACCGAACTGGCGGCCACTGCGATGAAGGACAGCGCCACCGACGCCGCCAAGAACCTCGGCGCGGCCATGCTCAGGCAAGGCGTGGACGCGGCCAGCGAGACGCTGAAGAAAGCGGCCGGCGTGCCGGCGCAGGTGGCGCGCGGCGCGGCATCGGTGGCCGGGGCCGCGGCAGGCGCGGCGGCGGATTCCGTCAAGCGCGCGGCGGCGGCGTCGGGCAAAGCCAAGGGCGCCGCCCCGGCGGCGCGCAAGGCGGCGCCGGCGCGCCGGCAACCGGGCGGCAAACGCTGATGCCGGTCTTCGCGCAAGCCCACGCCACCCATCCCGACTGGCGCATGGCGCTGGCCCTGGCGGCCGCGCAGCTGGACGCCCAGCGCCACGGCGCGGCCGGCTTGCAGTCGCCCTCCACGCCCACGCTGGGCTGGGTCTACCTCACCGAGGCCTATGCCTTCGACGCCGAGCCGCTGCTGGCCGAGCTGCGCATGCGCTGGCCCGGCACGGCCTGGGTCGGCGCGGTGGGCATGGGCATCTGCGCCACCGGGGTCGAGTATTTCGACGAGCCCGCGCTGAGCATCATGCTGTGCGACCTGCCCACGGACCAGTTCCGCGTGTTCTCCGGCGCGTCGCCGATGTCGGACATGCGGGCCGCCACCGCCCAGGTCCACGCCGACCCGAACACCTCCGACCTGGCCGATCTGCTGGACGAGATGGCCGGGCGCACCGAGAGCGGCTACCTCTTCGGCGGGGTCGCCAGCGGCCGGGGCGCCGCCCAGCCCGGCGGCCCCGATTCCCCGCACATCGCCAACGGCGTCTTCACCGGCGGCCTGTCGGGCGTGGCCTTCGGGCCCGGGGTGGGGCTGGTGTCCCGCGTCACCCAGGGCTGCCAGCCGGTGGGGCCGGTGCGGCGCGTCACCGGGGCGTCCCACAACCTCGTGCTCACGCTGGACGGCGAACCCGCGCTGGACGTCCTGCTGCGCGACCTGTCCCTGCCCGGCCTGGACGACCCCGAGGCCCTGCCCCGTTTCCGCCAGACCCTGGTCGGGCTGAGCGACGCGTCCGACGATGCGCTGGCGCGCCCCGGCCAGTTCGGCACCGACACCCGCGTGCGCCACCTGGTGGGCCTGGACCCCGCCCGCCGCGGCCTGGCGATCGCCGACCAGGCGGTGCAGGGCCAGCAACTGGCCTTCTGCGCCCGCAACCGCGAGGCCGCGCGGCGCGACCTGGTGCGCATCTGCACCGAGATCCGAGACGAGCTGGAGCCCGAGTCCCTGGCCCTGACGCCCGCGCACGCGATGCAGGGCCCCGAGGGCCTGGCCGCCGCGGTCGCCGCCGCGCCGCGCATGGCCGGCGCCGTCTACGTGAGCTGCGCCGGCCGCGGCGGCCCGCACTTCGGGGCCGCCCACGCCGAGCTGGCCACGGTGCGCCACGCGCTCGGCGACGTGCCGCTCGTGGGCTTCTTCGCCGCCGGCGAGATCGCGCGGCGCCACCTCTACGGCTACACCGGCGTGTTGACGGTCTTCACGCGCTGACGAAGCCCCCGCGTCCCGGGATGCGGGGCGGCCTGATGAAGATTTGTCAAGCCGGCCGGCGAAGGAATTTCACGCCGCGGGCCGGGCCGACGGCCGAGAATCCCCGGATGGGGCTCGTCGCAGGAGAAACCGCCTGGTTGGAAGGGGTGACTTCCGATACCCTCTTCAGCGCTGCGTCGCCCGCCGGTGAGTTGCCACACGGATCACCGGCGAAATGGATGGCGCCTTCGACACCCGGTCCCGCCCGCTCGCATCCATGGCCTCCCCGTCACCGCCCCGCATCCCGCCGATCCAGTGCCTGCTCAGCTTCGAGGCGCTGGCGCGGCTGCGCAGCGTGACCGCCGCGGCCGAGGAGCTCAGCGTGACCCCGAGCGCGGTGAGCCACCGCATCCGGCAGCTGGAATCGCGCGTCGGCTGCAGCCTGTTCGCGCGCGGCGGTTTCAGCCTGACCGACGAGGGCGTCGCCTACCTGGCGCGGGTGCGGCCCGCGTTGAAGGCGCTGGAGCCCGTCGCCGGCGGGTCGCCGGGGCGCGACGACGGCCCGGTGCGCCTGCGGGTCTCGGCGCCGCCCACGTTCTCGCGCCAGGTGCTGTTGCCGCGGCTGCCGCTGTTCAGGCACGCGTTCCCGGAGGTCGAACTGACGCTGATGGTCTCCATCCCCCTGCTCAACGTGTCGGCCGAGCCCGCCGACGTCGAAGTGTGGTTCGGCAACGGCGACGGGCGGCCGGGCCTGCAGAAGATCGTCCTGATGCAGGACGAGGTGTTCCCCGTCTGCAGCCCCGACTACTTCAACGAAGCCGGGCCGTTCGACGGTTTCAGCGACGCGCCGGCGGTGTCCCGGGCCGCCCTGGTGCGCACGCCGCTGGAGCCGTGGCGCACCTGGTTCGACTTGTGCGGGCTGGCGCTGCCGGAGCCCTCGGAAGGCGCGCAGTTCAACGACATCGGCCTGGTGCTCGACGCCGCCGCCGCGGGTTACGGCGTGGCGCTGGCGCGGGGCAAGCTCGCGGTGCCCTGGCTCGACAGCGGGCGGTTGATCCGGCTGTCCGAGCGCTCGGTGGCGTCGCCCCATCAGCACCACCTCTGCTGGAAGCCCGGCGTGCTCGACCGCTGGGAATGCGCCGCCTTCGTCGACTGGCTCAAGGCCGCGGTGCCCTGAGGCCGGAAAAAGAAAGAAAAGGAAGGGAACACCGAACATGCAAGCCACCACCGCACCAGGCGGCACCGGGGAGCGCGCGCTGCGCCAGGCCGAGGCCGTGCAGGCGCTGTCGCCGCTGCTGCCGCCGCACGCGCTGCTCTGGCAGCGCGAAGACACCGCGCCCTATGAATGCGACGGCCTGACCGCCTACCGGGCGCTGCCGCTGGCGGTGGCCCTGCCCGAGACCGAGGCCCAGGTGGCCGCGGTGCTGCGGGCCTGCCACCGGCTGCGGTTGCCGGTGGTGGCACGCGGCGCCGGCACCGGGCTGAGCGGCGGCGCGATGCCGCACGCGATGGGCGTGGTGCTGAGCCTGGCCAAGTTCAACCGCATCCTGAGGCTGGACCCGGCCTCGCGCACGGCGGTGGTGCAGTGCGGCGTGCGCAACCTCGCCATCAGCGAGGCGGCGGCGCCGCACGGCCTGTACTACGCGCCCGACCCGAGCAGCCAGATCGCCTGCACCATCGGCGGCAACATCGCCGAGAACTCCGGTGGCGTGCATTGCCTGAAATACGGCCTGACGCTGCACAACGTGATGCGCGCGCGCGGCTTCACGATGGAAGGCGAGCCGGTGGAGTTCGGCTCGGAGGCCCTCGACGCCGCCGGCCTGGACCTGCTGTCTGTGGTGGTCGGCAGCGAGGGCATGCTGGCCGTCATCGTCGAGGCGACGGTCAAGCTCGTGCCCAAGCCGCTGCTGGCGCGCTGCATCATGGCCAGCTTCGACGACATCCGCAAAGCCGGCGACGCCGTCGCCCAGGTGATCGCCGCCGGCATCATCCCCGCCGGGCTGGAGATGATGGACAAGCCAATGACCGCCGCGGTCGAGGACTTCGTGCGCGCCGGCTACGACCTCACCGCCGAAGCCATCCTGCTGTGCGAGAGCGACGGCACGCCGGACGAAGTGGAAGAGGAGGTCGGCCGCATGGCCGAGGTGCTGCGCCGCAGCGGCGCCACCGCGATCACGGTGAGCGTTGACGAGGCCCAGCGCCTGCGCTTCTGGAGCGGCCGCAAGAACGCCTTCCCCGCCAGCGGCCGCATCAGCCCCGACTACATGTGCATGGACTCCACCATCCCGCGCAAGCGCCTGGCCGACATCCTGCTGGCCATCCAGGCGATGGAACGGAAATACGGCCTGCGCTGCGCCAACGTCTTCCACGCCGGCGACGGCAACCTGCACCCGCTGATCCTGTTCGACGCCAACGACCCCGACCAGCTCCACCGCTGCGAGCTTTTCGGCGCCGACATCCTGGAGACCAGCGTCGCCATGGGCGGCACCGTCACCGGCGAGCACGGCGTGGGCGTCGAGAAGCTGTCTTCGATGTGCGTGCAGTTCTCGCCCGAAGAGCGCCAGCAGATGGAAGGCCTCAAGCACGCCTTCGACCCCGCCGGGCTGCTCAACCCCGGCAAGGTCGTCCCCAGCCTCGTGCGCTGCGCCGAGTACGGGAAGATGCACGTGCGCAAGGGCCTGCTGCCGTTCCCCGAATTGCCGAGGTTCTGAGCCATGGCTTTTCGATTGGACGCCACCACCCTCACCCCAGCCCTCTCCCAGGGGGAGAGGGGGCAAAGAAAACCCCCTCTCCCCCTGGGAGAGGGTTGGGGTGAGGGCAAGCGCGGCACACCGATCTTCTGAACATGGACGCACCCCTGCAACACCTCATCGAGCAAGTGCGGGACGCCCAGTCCCGCGGCGCCTGGCTGCGCATCCGCGGCCACGGCAGCAAGGACTTCTACGGCGAACGGCCCCAGGGCGAGCTGCTGGACACCACCGCGCTGCGCGGCATCTCCAGCTACGAGCCGACGGAACTCGTCGTCACCGCCCGCGCCGGCACGCCCCTGGCCGAGCTGGAGGCCGCGCTGGCGGAGAAAGGCCAGTGCCTGCCTTTCGAGCCGCCGCGTTTCGGGGCGGAAGGGGCGGAGGGCACCGTGGGCGGCATGGTGGCCGCGGGGCTGGCGGGGCCGTCGCGCGCGGCCGTCGGCGGCGTGCGCGACCATGTGCTCGGGCTGACGCTGCTCAACGGCCGCGGCCAGGTGCTGGCTTTCGGCGGCCAGGTGATGAAGAACGTGGCCGGCTACGACGTCTCGCGGCTGATGGCCGGCGCCCTCGGCACATTGGGCGCGGCGCTGGAGGTCTCGCTCAAGGTGCTGCCCACCGCGCCGGCCGAGGCGACGCTGCGCTTCGAACTCGACCAGGCCGCGGCGCTGGCCCAGCTCAACGCCTGGGGCCGCGAGCCGCTGCCCCTGAACGCCAGCTGCTGGTACCGCGGCCAGCTGTGGCTGCGCCTGCGCGGCGCGGCGGCGGCGGTTCGCTCGGCGGCCGAGGATCTCGCCGCGCGCCTGGGCGGCGAGGCCGTCGACAAGTCCCAGGCCGACGCTTTATGGCTCGGCTTGCGCGACCACCGCCACGACTACTTCGCCCGCGCCGCTTCGGCGGTGGAAAGCGGCGCCAGCCTGTGGCGGCTGTCCCTGCCCGCCACCGCGCCGGCGCTGGTTTTGCCGGGCGCCACCCTGGTCGAATGGGGCGGCGCGCAGCGTTGGCTGTTGATCGAGAAGAACTTCACCAGCGCCTCGCCCGCCCACATCCGCGAGGCGGCCGCCAAGGCCGGCGGCCACGCGGTGCTGTTCCGCGCGCTCGACAAATCCGCCGGCGCCTTCGCGCCGCCGGCGCCGCCGCTGGCGCGCATCCACGGCGAACTCAAGAAATCCTTCGACCCGGCCGGCGTGTTCAACCCGGGCCGCCTTTACCCGGGCCTGTGAGACAGAGAAAAAGCCGAGAGAAAAACAGAGAAAACCACGAGCCAACCGCCATGCAGACCAACCTGTCCCCCGAGTTCAAGGGCACGCGCGACGGCGAAGCGGCCGAAGCCATCCTGCGCAAGTGCGTGCACTGCGGCTTCTGCACCGCCACATGCCCCACCTACCAGCTGCTCGGCGACGAGCTGGACGGCCCGCGCGGGCGCATCTACCTGATGAAGCAGGTGCTGGAGGGCGGCGAGGTCACGCGCAAGACGCAGCAGCACCTGGACCGCTGCCTCACCTGCCGCAACTGCGAGAGCACCTGCCCTTCGGGCGTGCAGTACGGTGCCCTGGTCGAGATCGGCCGGCGTGTGGTCGACGAGCGCGTGCCGCGCCCCGTGGGCGAGAAGGCGGTGCGCTGGCTGTTGAAAGAGGGCCTGACGTCGCCGCTGTTCGCGCCGGCGATGAAGCTGGGCCAGGCGGCGCGCGCCCTGCTGCCCGGCGCGCTGAAGGACAAGGTGCCCGCGCCGTCGGGCCAGCGGGCCAGCGGCTGGCCGACGGGCGCCCACCCGCGCAAGGTGCTGATGCTGGCGGGCTGCGTGCAGCCGGCGATGATGCCCAACATCAACAGCGCCACCGCGCGCGTGCTCGACGCCGCCGGCATCCAGGCCGTGGTGTCGGCCCAGGCGGGCTGCTGCGGCGCGATCCGGGGCCACTTGGGCGACACCGAGGGCGGCCTCAATGATGCGCGACGCAACATCGACGCCTGGTGGCCCCAGGTGGAAAGCGGCGAGGTGGAAGCCCTCGTGATGAACGCATCGGGCTGCGGGCTGATGGTGAGGGAATACGGCCATGCCCTCGCCCACGACCCGGCCTACGCCGCCAAGGCCGACCGCGTCAGCGCGCTGACGCGCGACCTCAGCGAGCTGCTGCCCGACCTGGTGCCGCGCCTCAAGCCGAAGCTGGGCGCCATCCAGGCCCGCCGCCTGGCCTTCCACCCGCCCTGCACGCTGCAGCACGGCCAGCGGCTGCGCGGCGGCGTCGAGAAGCACCTGGGCGAACTGGGCTTCGAGGTCTCCGTGGCGCCGGTCGAAAGCCACCTGTGCTGCGGTTCGGCCGGCACCTATTCGGTGCTGCAGCCCAAGCTGGCCCGTGCGCTGCGCGACCGCAAGCTGGCGCGGCTGTCGCCGCTGCAGCCCGAGGCCATCGTCTCGGCCAACATCGGTTGCATCCAACACCTGCAGGCCGGCACCGCCGTGCCGGTGAAGCACTGGGTGGAAGTGGTGGACGAAGCGCTGTCGTCAGGGACCTGAGAAGCGCCAGTTCTCGCGCGGCACCTCGACCAGGTTGACATGGACTTGGTCGGGGTCGGCCCCGCAAGCCTGGGCCAGGTCCTGCGCGAGCTGCGCCATGAAGCGCGTCTTCAGCTCGGCGGTGCGGCCCTGGTTCAGGGTGATCTGGATGAAGACCGTTCGCGCCAGCCGGTCGGGCGGCGCGTCAGGATCCGCCATCACCATGCCCGCTTCATGGGCGGCGCAAATGATGTGGTTCTCCCGCGGCGGCACGCCGAGCAGGGTTTGCATGGTGGCGCTCACCGTGATCGCCCAGCGCCGGAGTTCTTCGGGCGGGCGCGGGCCGCTGCTGTCGATGCGGACCAAAGCCATGGTTGTCCTTCCTTCGTTCCGCCTGCGCGGGCTCAGCGGATGATCAACAAGGCGCCGTGGCTGCCGGGCTCGACCGCGTGCGCGGTGCCCGCGGGGACAACCACCATCTGCCCGGCCGGCACCACTTGCGGCCGCCCGGCCACGCGCAGGCGGAGTTCGCCTTGCAGCACGAGCAGCGCTTCGGCGTGCGGGTGCGCCTCGTCGGGGTGGGGCTGCGCGTCCATGCGCAGCGCGCGGATGGACGCCCCGTCCACCCGGCCGCAGGCCACCGACGCCCAGGCGGCCGGCAATGCCTGCGCCTGGGTCAGCAGGTCGACCTGCGGCAGCGGCGGGTCGGCGGGCATGGCAGTCATGGCGCCACCCCGGCCGCTTCGGACCGCCCGCCGGGCGCGGTGCGCAGCGCCCACGACACGCCGGCCACCAGCAGCGCCATGCCGGCCAGCGTGAGCGGGCTGGGCGCCTGGCCGCGCAGGACCAGGGCGTAGGTCAGCGCCGCCAGGGTTTCGAACACGATGAGCTGCCCCGCCAGATGGGTCGGCAGGCGCTGGCTGGCTTCGTTCCAGCACAGGGTGCCGATCCACGACGCGAGCAGGCCGGCGGCCAGCATCAGGCCGAGGAAACGCCCGGGGGTCGGGCCGCCCGGCAGCGCGAAAGGCGCGTCGGCCGCCGAGCCGTTCCACAGCCAGAACCCGGCCCAGCCCAGCAGGGCCAGCGGCAGGGTGGCGACGCCCTGCGCGGTGGCCCAGGACCGCGGGCTGCGGCCGGCGTGGTGGCGCAGCCAGTCGGCGTTGCGCAACGGGTACCAGGTCCAGCAGGCCACGGCGCCGACAGCCAGCAGCGCGCCCAGGCCGTACCGGGCCCAGTCGGCGTCGCCTTGCAGCGCGAGGTGGCGCATCTCGACGTGGTTGACCAGCGCGATGCCCAGCGCGATGAGCAACAGCGACGGCCCCAGGCGCGACCACGGCAGGCGGCCGTCGCGGCGGTGGCTTCGGGCGTTGGCGCACAGCGCGATCACGACCGGCAGGGTGCCGATGATCATCGTCGGCAGCGGCCCGCCGGCGCGCTGGATGGCGGCTGCCAGGCAGAGGTAGTACAGCAGGTTGCCGACGGCGGCGAGCTTGAGCGCCTCGGTCCAGTCGGCCCGCGTCAACAACGAGAGGTTCTTGCGGTCGAGCCAGGCCAGCGGCAGGGCGATGACGCCGAAAGCGAGGTAGCGGCCGACCGACAGCAAGGCGGCGGGGTACTGCGGCAGCAGCAAGGGGATGACGAAGACCAGGCCCCAGACGGCGCCGGCGAGCAGGGCGAAGAGCGTGCCGGTCCAAAGAGCGCTGGACGCCGGGGCCGTGGGGATCGGAGTGGGATGCATGGGCCGCAGTGTGGGCCGGCGCGGCGCGCGGTGTCTTGCACCAGATTGCGGTGCGGCGCCGTCGTCGTTCAGGCGGGGTCATTCGACAGGATCAGGCGGGCATGTCGAAACCCATGCCGGGAACGACCCCAGCTTCGGCAAACTGGGTGACACGGGCCCTTCGACAAGCTCAGGGCGAACGGAGAAAGAGGCGCACTCCCCCCGCCCCGTTCGGGCTGAGCTTGTCGAAGCCCCTTTTGCGAACCACTCCGGCTTCGACAACTGGCTTGAATCGCGCTCTTTGACAAGCGCAGGGCGAACGGGCGGGAATCATGGATTGACGCCTCACCCCGCCCTCACCTGCCGCTGGTAGCGCCCCGGCGTCACGCCGTAGCGCTTGGCGAAGCTGCGCGTCAGGTGGGCCTGGTCGCTCAGGCCGACGGCGGCGGCCACCTGGGCGGCGGGCTCGCCGCGGGCCAGGCGTTCCTTGGCTTCGAACAGGCGCAGCGCCATCAGCATTTGCTGCGGCGTGGCGTGGTGGCGGGCCTTGAACATGCGCAGGAAGTGGAAGGGGCTCAAACCGGCGGTGGCGGCGAGGTCTTCCAGTCGCAGCGGCTGGCCGAGCTGGGCGCGCATCTGTTCGATCACGCGTGAGAAACCGGCGCCGGCGCGCACCCCGGGCGGCGGCGACGGCGAGCGCGCGTGCGGGCGCAGCTCGTCCACCAGCAGGGACAAGGCGCTGTCGAACGCCAGCGGCCGGGAATCGTTTTCGGCGCACGACCACAGCCCCTGCAGCAATTGGCCGACGCGGCGCGCCCGGGCGGCGTCCAGCGCCACCACCTGCGGGAACCACCAGCCCGGCTCGCCGCTGACGTCGGCCAGCGCCGCCGGGTCGATGTAGAGCATGCGGTAGCGCCAACCGCCTTCGGTCTCGGCCTGGCCGGTGTGCAGTTCCTCGGGGTTCATCAGCACCAGCGAGCCGACCGGGGCCAGGTGCTCGCCGCCGCGGTAGCGGAAGCGCTCCACGCCGGCGTCGATCAGGCCCAGGCCGAAGGCCTGGTGGGTGTGCGGTTCGAAGGCGTGGCGGACGATGCGGGCCCGGTAGAGCTCCACGCCCGCCCGGTGCCCGGGGCGCGCGAACTCGACGCTGTCGGCCGGGCAGCCGCCATCGGTGGGGGAGGATGTCGCTTCGACGCGCATGGGAGGGAAATGATCGCACGCGGCAACGTCCGGCGGGGCGCGCGGCACACGGGGGCCGCGTTCAACCCACCTCGCCCATCGCCCGGCGGGTCTGGACGGCGCGCTCGTTGATCCAGTCGCAGAACTGCCGCACTTCGGCGCGCTGCGCGCTGCTGCTGGCCACCAGCATCCAGTAGGCGTAGTGGCCCTGCATGCGCCCCGACGCGCCGAAGGGCTCGACCAGCTCGCCGCGCTGCAGCGGCTCGGTCACCAGGCCGATGCGGGCCAGCGCCACCGCCTGGCCGGCCAGCGCGGCCTGCACCTGCTGGTAGGTGTAGTTGAGGAACATCCAGCGCCGCGGCTGCAGCCCGGGCTGGCCCTGCTTCTCCAGCCAATGCCGCCAGCTGAGGAACAGGCTGCCGGGCAGGCCGTCGTCCTCTTCGGCCAGGGTGTGGTGGACCAGGTCGGCGGCGCTTTCCAGCGGCGGCATGTCGCCGCTGGCGATGCGGGAGGCCATCCAGGGGCTGATGACCGGCGTCAGCACTTCGCCGAACAGCCGCAAGGCGCCGGGCGGCACGTTTTCGGGGCTGGCGTAGCGCAACACCACGTCGTGGTCGCCGTCTTCCACGTCCACCATCTGGTCGGTGGCGGAGACGCGGATGTCGATGTCGGCATGGGTGCGCTGGAAGGCCTCCATCTGCGGGATCAGCCACATCGACGCCATCGAGGCGAAAGTGTTGAGGTTGACGTGCCGGCGGCCGTGGGCGCGCCGGATCTGGCGCACGCTGGCGTCCAGCCGATCCAGGCTGGGCGCCACGGCGCGCAGCAGCGCTTGGCCGTCGCCGGTCAGCGCCACGTGACGGGTGCCGCGCGAGAACAGCGGGGCGCCCAGTTCTTCTTCCAGGCTGCTGATCTGGCGGCTGATGGCCGACTGGGTGAGGTTCAGCTCCTCGGCCGCCGCCCGGAAGCTGAGGTGCCGCGCGACCGCCTCGAAAGCGCGGATGGGCCCGACGGACAAAGGACGGTGGCGGATGGACGGCATGGGCGGCTCTCGCGTTGGAAGCGCGACGATTAATGCGCAAACGGAATCAATATACGGCGGCGATCTCATTGGACCATACCCGGGATTTTACCTAGCATGACACCCATGACTTCCACTTTCCAAGGAGCCGCGATGAACACCTCAGTCATGCACCTTTCGCAACACCAAGCTGCAACCCAGGCCACGCGGCGGTTTTCCCTGAAGGCGCAATCCACCACCCTGCGCACCGGCCGCCGGCCCCGTGTGCTGGTGGTGCACCAGGGCTGCGCCTGGGTGACGCTGCCGGGGCAAAGCGGCGAGGAAGCCCGCGACCTGTGGCTACAGGCCGGCCAAAGCCTGACGCTGGCACCGAACCAGACCTTGTGGGTGGACGGCTGGCCCCAGGCGGAATTGCAACTGCTGCCCGTGCCCCGGGCCGCACGCCGCCCCGGCATGGCGCAACGGCTGCTGGCATGGGCCTTGCGCCGCAGGCGGGCCCGGCAGCAGGCCGCCGCGGCCGCCTCCTGCTGCTGCGGCGCCTGACGGGGCGCGCCGCCAGCCCGGGGAGCTGTCGAGCACCCCTGGGCCGGCGCCTGTCTTGCACAATCGCAGGTCCGCGGCGAAGCCGCCGCCAACCCCCTTTGTGAAGACGACGCCATGCTTGATTCCGACCGCAGCGCCATCCGCCAACGCCTCGTCAAAGCCCGGCAGTCCCTGCCCGACCGGCTGGAGCGGGCGGTGCAGCTGCAAAGCGTGCTGCGCATCTGGCTGCTGGGCCGCAAGGAGACGTCGATCGGCGCTTATTGGCCGATCAAGGGCGAATTCGACGCGCTGCCGGCGCTTTACCGCTGGACCGAAGGCGCGCCCGAAGGCGTCACGCGCCGGCTGGGCCTGCCGGTGGCCGACCGCCAGAACGGTTCGCTGCGCTTCCATGTCTGGTACCCGGGCTGCGAGACCGAACTGGACGCCTACGACATCCCCAAACCCAAAGGCACCGAGGAATTCGTGCCCGACCTGCTCGTGGTGCCCTGCCTGGGCTTCGGCCCGGGCGGCGTGCGGCTCGGTTACGGCGGTGGTTTTTTCGAACGCACGCTGAAGTCGATGGCGCCGCGGCCGGCCGCGGTCGGCGTGAGCTACACCCACGGCTTCCTGCCGATGCTGCGGCCGGAGCCGGACGACTTCACCCTGGACGCCATGCTCACCGAAGACGGCGTGATGTGGCAGCGCGACGGCGGCGGCTACACGGTGAACGAGCTGCAGCGCTGACGCCGGGCGCCGGGACGGCGCCCCGCACCACGTCCACCAGGGCGATCGGCATTGACCCTGGCCTCACCGGCCATTGGCCTTGACGCGGCCCGCCGCGGCGCGGACCATGCCATGGCGGCTCCGAATGCGCGGAGCGCTCGATCCTTTGCCGGAGGTCGTCATGGAGTGGTTGTCTTCTTTCCTCGGGCGGGGCGGCTTCCTGCCCCACGGTTATTGCTTCGCATGGACGCCGGGCCTGCTGTGGACCCTGGTCACCGCCGACCTGCTGATCGCGCTGGCCTATTTCTCCATCCCGCTGACCCTTTTGCGCTTCGTGCACAAGCGCGGCCCCGACGCGCACCACTGGGTGCCCTGGATGTTCAGCGCTTTCATCTTCGCCTGCGGCCTGACCCACCTGTCCGACGTGTGGACGATCTGGAAGCCGCACTACGGCCTGGCCGCGGCGGCCAAGGCGCTGACGGCCGCCGTCTCGGTGTTCACCGCCGTCGCGCTGTGGCGCCTGGTGCCCAAGGCGCTGGCCATCCCCACCGTGCGCGAGTTGCAGTCGGCGATCGCCTCGCTGAAGGCCGAAGTCAGGCAGCGCAAGACCGCCCAGGAGAGCCTGGCCGACGCCGAGCAGAGCCTGTCGGTGACGCTGGCCAGCATCGAGGCGGGCTTCATCGCCACCGACGACCAGGGCCGGGTCACCCGCATGAACGAGGTGGCGGAGAAGGTCACCGGCTGGCCGCAGGAGGAAGCGCGCGGCCGCGTGCTGTGGGAAGTGTTCGACCGGGAGGACCGCGACGCCGCGGTGGCGTCGCGCAACCCGGTCGACGTGATGAGCGACCTCGGCGTCACGATCGACCAGGCGCGCCACATGGTCTGCGTCGCCCGGGGCGGCGGCGGCCGCACGCCGCTGGAGGTGAAGGCGGCCGTCAAGCGGGCCGACGACGGATCGGTGCGCGGCATCGCGATGGTGTTCCGCGACATGACGCGCATCAACAGCGCGGAGGCGGCGCAGCGGCGGCTGGCCGCCATCGTCGCCTCGTCGACCGACGCCATCATCGGCAAGACCCTGGACGGCCGCATCACCGACTGGAACCAGGCCGCCGAGTCGATGTTCGGCTACAGCGAAGCCGAGGCCATCGGCCGGCCGGTGCAGATGCTGATCCCGGCGGACCGCGAGACGGAAGAGATGCGCATCCTGGCCGACCTGTCCGCCGGGCGCACCGTGCCCCCGTTCGAAACCCTGCGCCAGGCCAAGGACGGCCGGCTGCTGGACGTGTCGATCACCGTGTCGCCGATACGCGACGCGTCCGGGCGCATCATCGGCGCCTCCAAGATCGCGCGCGACGTGTCGCACCAGCGGCGCGCGGAACTGGCCCAGCGCGAAAGCGAGGCCCAGCAGCGGCGGGCCGAGCTGGCCCACCTGCGCTCCGAACGACTGGAGGCGGAGAACCGGCAGATCCAGGAGTCGAGCCGGCTGAAGAGCCAGTTCCTGGCCAACATGTCGCACGAGCTGCGCACACCGCTGAACGCGGTGATCGGCTTCGCCGACCTGCTGCATTCGGGCGCCGTGCCGGCTGATTCGCCGCGCCACAAGGAATTCCTCGGCCACATCGCCACCAGCGGCAGGCACCTGCTGCAGCTGATCAACGACGTGCTCGACCTGTCCAAGGTGGAATCGGGCAAGTTCGAGTTCAAGCCGGAGCCGGTGGACCTGGCCCGGCTGGTCAAGGAAGTCTGCGACGTGATGCGCAACGCGCTGGAGCGCAAGCGGCTGGACCTGGAAGTCGACATCGACCCGGCCGTCGGCCCGCTCTTCCTGGACGGCGGGCGGTTGAAGCAGGCGCTCTACAACTACCTGTCCAACGCGGTCAAGTTCACGCCGGAAGGCGGCCGGGTCGCGGTGCGGGCGCGGCCGGAGGGGCCGAGGCATTTCCGGCTGGAGGTGCGGGACAGCGGCATCGGCATCGAGCCGGCCGACCTGCCCCGGCTCTTCGTTGAATTCCAGCAGCTGGACGCCGGCCTGAGCCGCCAGCACCAGGGCACGGGCCTCGGCCTGGCCCTGACCCGCCGCCTGGTGGAAGCCCAGGGCGGCAGCGTCGGCGTGGAAAGCACGCCGGGCCAGGGCAGCGTCTTCCACCTGGTGCTGCAGCGCGACATGCCGGCGCACCGGCCCATCGGCGCGCGCCCCGGGGACACCGCCGCCGGACCGCTCCACCGCCGCTGGCTGCTGATCGAGGACCAGGGGCACGGCCAGGCCGAGACGGTGCAGGCGCTGACCCTCGCCGGCTTCGACGTGGACACCGCGCTGACCGGCGAACAGGCCCTGCGCCGGACGACGGCCACCGCCTACGACGCCATCCTGCTCGACCTGGTGCTGCCCGACCAGAGCGGCCTGGAAGTGCTGTCCCACATCCGCCAGAGCCGGGGACCGAGCCGGCAGGCGCCGGTGGTCACGCTCAGCATGCCCTTCGGCGAAGGCGAGCCGCCGGCGGCCTTCGTCATCGCCGACGTGCTGAGCAAGCCGCTCAAGAGCGACGAGGTGGTGCTGGCGATGGACCGCTGCCATCTGCTGGACCGCCCCGAGGCCCGCGTGATGGTGATCGACGACGACCCGGTGGCGCTCGACCTGATGCGCGCCACGCTACAGGCCCTCGGCGTGGGCGCCGCCATCTGCCTGATCGACGCCCGGCGCGCCCTGGACGAGTTGGACCTGCACCAGCCCGACGTGCTCATCCTCGACCTGATGATGCCGGGCTTCGACGGCTTCGCCGTGATGGACGCGCTCAGCCGCATGCCGCATTGGCAGCACCTGCCGGTGTTCGTCTGGACCAGCCTGCTGCTCACCGACGAAGAGCACGCCGCGCTGGCGCGGTCCGCCAAGGCCGTCCTCAACAAAGGCGGCGGCGAGCTGCAGGAAGTGCTGGCGCGGCTGCAGGGCTGGCGGCCGCCGGTGGCGATGTCCGACAGGAGCCCGCTGTGAGCGCCGGCGCCGCCCGCCCCCGGGTGCTCGTCGTGGACGACAACCTCATCAACAACGAGCTGGTGCGCTTCGTCCTGGAAGCCGGCGGCTTCCAGGTCGACGTGGCCGTCGACGCGGCGCAGGCGCTGGAGCTGCTCGCCGTCCAGCCGCCCGACCTGGTCCTGATGGACATCCAGATGCCCGGCATGAGCGGCCTGGAGCTGACGCGCCGGCTCAAGGCCGACAGCGCCACCCGGCGCATCCCGGTTGTGGCCTTCACCGCCTATGCGATGAAGGGCGACGAGGCGCGGCTGCGCGACGCCGGCTGCGACGGCTACATTTCCAAGCCGATCGACGTGGCGACTTTCGCGCAAAGCGTGGGGCGCCACCTGGGAGAATCGACGGGGTAGCGGCCGACCTCGGCGCGACGAGACCGCCCGGCCATGGAACCTTTCAAGAACGTCTTCTCCCCCGAACTGGTCGCCTGCCTGGCACGCCACCTGGAACGCCGACTGCCGGGTTTCGACGGCGCCGCCTTCACCGACGCCGTCGCCCACCGGCTCGGCGCCCTGGAACTCATGGCGCGGGCGCAGCTGATCGCCGACCAGGTGCATGCGGCGCTGCCCGCCGATCCGGCCCGGCGCGCCGGGGTGTTGCTGGCGCTGCTGCACCCCGACGACGGCCACTGGACCCACCGGCCGTCCGACGACGACGGCATCCGCGGCTGGGGCATCCTGCCGCTGGCGATGGTGGTGGGCCAGCACGGCACCGCGGACTTCGACCGCTCGATGGGCCTGCTCAAGGAGATGACCAAGCGCTTCACCGCCGAATTCGCCATCCGCCATTTCCTGCTGGCCGACCAGGCCCGGGCGATCGCCACCTTGGAAAGCTGGGTCGACGACCCGGACCCGCAGGTGCGGCGGCTGGTGTCCGAAGGCGCGCGGCCGAGGCTGCCGTGGGCGGTGCGGCTGCCGGCGCTCGTGGAAGACCCGTCGCCGATGCTGCCGCTGCTGGCGCGGCTGCGCGACGATCCTGAAGAATACGTGCGCCGCTCGGTGGCCAATCACCTCAACGACATCGCCAAAGACCACCCCGCGCTGGTTGCGGGCCTGGCCAAAGAGTGGCTGTCGGACGCCGGGCCGCAGCGCCGCGCCTTGCTGCGCCACGCCTGCCGCGGCCTGATCAAGAAGGGCGACGCCGCCGCGCTGGCCGCCTTCGGCCGGCACTCGCCCCGCCTGCACGCCTCGCCGCTGGAGCTGTCGGCCACCGAGGTGCGCATGGGCGGGTCGGTCGAGCTGCGCATGCTGCTGCGCTCGGCGGCGCAAGAGGCGCAACAGCTCACGGTGGACTACGTGCTGCACCTGCGCAAAGCCAACGGACGGCTGTCGCCCAAAGTGTTCAAAGGCGCCTTGGTGGAGCTGCAGCCCGGCGCGGACTTCCTGTTCATCCGCACCCACCGCTTCCGCGAGGTGACCACGCGCCGGCACTACCCCGGCGGCCAGGCGGTGTCGCTGCGCATCAACGGGCAGGACACGGATCCTGTGCCTTTCGAACTGCTCGGCGAATAGCGCCGCCGCCCGCCCCGGGGCCGAGGCCGGAAGTCGTCAGCCCCTTAAGGCGAAGGCCCGCCGCTGCACCGCCAGGAACGGCCTGTCGATCTGGGCGGACAGCGATTCGATGTCCGGGCCGCCGACGCCGGCGCGTGCGAAATGAGCCTCCACCCGTCCACTGCCGCGCAGACCGCTTTGACTTGCGCCGTGGCCTCGGCCCGCTTGAGGCCGAACTGGGCGCATTCCGAAAGTGCGTTCTCCAGCGTCGAATCCGCGGCGTCGCGCCCCACACGCATCTGCTGGTAGCCCAGCGCATGCACGGCGGGCAACACGTCGAAAGCCGGCGAAAGCTCGTACTCGCCGCTGTCCGCCGCCAGCAAGACATGGTTCTTTTCGTGGTCGTCGGTGTTGTCGACCAGGATGTTGAAAACCATGCGGCGGAACAACTCCCGCATCTGCGCGAGATGGCGCCCCTGGGACGTGACGCCGCGCCGGCGAAGCAACTGGGCCAGCTCGGGGTACCCCATCTCCTCGCCGGCGGCCCTGAGCGCCACGTGGGCCGAAAGGGCCTGCAGGCGTCGACCGCCCGCGCGGTCGAAGCGCTGGACCGTCACCGCATGCCCTTGCTTCACTTTGATCGGCCGGATGGCGGCCGCCTGGATGCCGGCCGCCGCGGCCAGTGTCATGGTGGCGTGCTCGACGAGCGGCATGTCGATGGGTTCATCCGGCTCGTTGAACTTCAGTAGCCACGGCCGCCCGTCCAATTTCAGCAGCGCCTTCGGCCGCGCGCCGCCCAGTGCCGCGCCCGGCGCGATCAGGCGGCGCTTGGTTTCTTCCACCGGCTCGCCGGCCAGCACCTGGCCGACCAGCCGTTCGATCTCCAGCACGTCGCCCAGCGTCGGCAGCGGCCCCTTGCCGGGCGCTTCGTAACGGTCGGGCCGGGCGGAACACCCAAGGCGCCGAAACGCCCGTGGCCCGCGAAATAGAGGAAGTCCAGCACCGACGAGCGCGGCGGCTTGTCCAGGAACTTGATGACGCGTTCGCCCCAGCGGTCGGGCGGTGCGTCGTCGACCGCGCCGGCAGCCGTCTCTTGGTCTGGAGGGAGAAACTCGCCGGCCTGCAGCGGCAGGTCTTCGCTGAGCGGAAAGCCTGATTCGAGCCAAGCCGGCGCGTAAGCCAGCGACACGCCCTGGAGCTTGCGCGCCATCCGCAACTCGCCGATCAGCCGTGGCGCCGCAGGGTCGGCCAGCCACCAGAGGAAAAGCAGGTCGCCTGGTTGGTAGGCCGCGGCCTGGCTCATGAACCACCTTCCGAGGGACCGCCCGCCGATCCATCGTCGCCGCGATAGATCGAAGCGCGCTTGCGGACCGAACGGGCCCGGGCCACGCGCACATCCGCTTCCAATGCCCGCAAGTCATGCTCGGGGGCAGCGAGTTCGGCCAGGGCCTGTGAGCGACCGATCAGCCACAAGGCCGTTGCGTAGACGCCCATGGAGACGCTGGGGTCGCCTTTTTCCATGCGCATCAGCGTCGGCTCGGAGACGCCGATGCGCTGGGACCAGGATTTCAACGGCTCGCGCCGGCGCTTGCGGGCGATCGCCAGGTTCTCGCCCAGTGCGCGCAGCTTGGCGAGCACGGCGGCAGGCATGGAATCCAAGGCGTTGGAGCGCTTCGACATGACATATATGTCAGTACAAATAGAAATTTGCCTACAAATATGCTGAC
The DNA here is from genome assembly GCA_966211815.1 of uncultured Burkholderiales bacterium. Classification (GTDB taxonomy): domain Bacteria; phylum Pseudomonadota; class Gammaproteobacteria; order Burkholderiales; family Burkholderiaceae_C; genus JANPCX01. Next base: position 20,447 of record CBIHOD010000028.1, on the reverse strand, counting down.
TCTCTCACCCAGTCTTGCACTGCCGAGGCGGCTCAAACCAACCCGAGCCGCCCGCCGATCTCCAGCACCGCCTTGCTCTGGTTCATCGTGTAGAAGTGCAGGCCCGGCACGCCGGCGGCGCGCAGCTTCCCGCACAGCTCGGTGATCACGTCCAGGCCGAAGGCCTGGATGGAGGCCGTATCGTCGCCGAAGCCCTGCAGGCGCAGGCGCATCCAGCGGGGGATCTCGGCGCCGCAGCCGTCGGCGAAGCGGATGATGCCGCTGGCGTTGGTGATCGGCATGATGCCCGGCACCACCGGCACGCGGGCGCCCTGCCGGTGCGCTTCCTCGACGAAACGGAAATACGCGTCGGTGTTGAAGAACATCTGCGTGATCGCCGAGCTCGCGCCCGCCTGCACCTTGGCGATGTAGGCCTGCAGGTCGGCCTGCGGGCTGCGGGCCTGGGGGTGCATCTCGGGGTAGGCGGCCACTTCGATGTGGAAGTGCGCGCCGGTCTCGGCGCGGATGAAGGCCACCAGGTCGCTGGCGTAGCGGAACTCGCCCAGCGTGGGCGAGCCGTAGCCGCTGGGCAGGTCGCCGCGCAGCGCCACGATTCGGTTGATGCCGTTGGCGCGGAACAGCTGCAGCTGGGCGCGGATCGATTCGCGGCTGGCGCCGATGCAGCTGAAGTGCGGCGCCGCTTCGACGCCTTCGCCCAGGATGGCCTGCACCGTCTGGAAGGTGCCGTCCTGGGTGCTGCCGCCGGCGCCGTAGGTCACTGAGCAGAACTGCGGTTTGAGCGCGTAGAGCTGCTGGCGCGCGGCGGCGAGCTTGGCGGCGCCCTCGGGCGTCTTGGGCGGGAAGAATTCCAGGCTGATCGGAAGTGTGTCTTGGGTCATGGTGTCCGATGGCTCGTTGGGGGTGTGGGGTCGCGCGGTGCGGCCGGCTCAGGCCGGACCGGCGCGCAGGAAGAATTCGCGGTTGCCGTCGCCGCCTTCGATCGGGCTGTCGAAGTAGTCGAGCACCCGCAGCGACAGCGCCTCGCAGGCATCGCGCACGCGCCGCTCCACCCGCGGGTAGGCGGCCTCGTCCTTCACCAGGCCGCCTTTGCCGATGTCGGCCGGCTGCAGCTCGAACTGCGGCTTGACGAGCAGCAGCGCCTGGCCGTGCGGCGCGAGGTAGCGGGCGACGGTCGGCAGCACCAGCGTCAGGGAAATGAAGGAGAGATCGGCGACGACCAGGTCGAAGGAAGCCGGCGGCTCCTGCGACTCGAAGTCGGAGCCGGAAACGTCGCGGGCATTGAGGCCCTCGTGGCTGACGACACGCGGGTCGCACGCCAGCGCGGGGCTGAGCTGGCCGCGGCCGACGTCCAGGCCGACGACGCGCCGGGCGCCCTGCTGCAGCAGGACGTCGGTGAAGCCGCCGGTGCTCTGGCCAACGTCGAGGCAGTTCAGGCCGGAGGCGGCCAGGCCGCAATGCTTCAACGCGCCTTCGAGCTTCAAGCCGCCGCGCGAGGCGAAGCGCAGCTCGGCGCCGTCGGTGACTTCGAGCTTGCAGGCTGCCGGCAGGTCTTCGCCCGACTTCCTGGGCACGCGCCAGCCTTGCGGGCCGAGCCAGCGCACCGCGCCGGCCTCGATCAGCCGCTGCGCGGCGGAGCGGGTCGGGGCGAGGCCTTGCTGGACGAGGAGTTGGTCGGCGCGCATGGGGTAGGTGGAATGCGGGTGAAGGTTCGGAAATGAACGGGAGCGGTGCGCACTGACCCCCTCACCCCTGCCCTCTCCCCCGTGCCGGGGGCGAGGGAGCAAAGCCCCGACTGACTCCGAAGAGGATCCGCGAGGCGCGCTTGAACGGCCCCCTCTCCCGCGGGGCGGGAGAGGGTTGGGGTGAGGGTGGGACGGCGCAAGCCGCGCCATCCGCCCATCAATAGCGGTACGTGTCCGCCTTGTAAGGCCCTTGCTTGGGCACGCCGATGTAGGCCGCCTGCTCGTCGGTCAGCTCGGTGAGCACCGCGCCGACCTTCTTCAGGTGCAGGCGGGCGACTTTTTCGTCCAGGTGCTTGGGCAGAACGTAGACCTTGCCCGGCTGGTACTGGGCGCTCTTGGTGAACAGCTCGATCTGCGCGATGGTCTGGTTGGCGAAGCTGGAGGACATGACGAAGCTCGGGTGGCCGGTGGCGCAGCCGAGGTTCACGAGGCGGCCCTTGGCCAGCAGCGTGATCTTCTTGCCGTCGGGGAACTTCACGTGGTCGACCTGGGGCTTGATCTCGTCCCACTCGCACTGGGCGAGCGAGGCCACGTCGATCTCGTTGTCGAAGTGGCCGATGTTGCAGACGATGGCCTCGTCCTTCATGGCGGCCATGTGCTCGTACCGGATCACGTCCTTGTTGCCGGTGGCGGAGACGAAGATGTCGGCCTTGTCGGCCGCGTATTCCATCGTCACCACCTTGTAGCCTTCCATCGCGGCCTGCAGCGCGTTGATCGGGTCGATCTCGGTCACCCAGACCTGGGCCGACAGCGCGCGCAGCGCCTGGGCCGAGCCCTTGCCCACGTCGCCGTAGCCGGCGACGACGGCGACCTTGCCGGCGATCATCACGTCGGTGGCGCGCTTGATCGAGTCGACCAGCGACTCGCGGCAGCCGTAGAGGTTGTCGAACTTGCTCTTGGTGACGCTGTCGTTCACGTTGATCGCGCGGAACAGCAGCGTGCCCTTGGCCGACATCTCGTTCAGGCGGTGCACGCCGGTGGTGGTCTCCTCGGTGACGCCGATGATCTGCGCGCTCTTGCGGGTGTACCAGGTGGGGTCCTGCGCGAGCTTGGCCTTGATGGCGGCGAAGAGGAAGGTCTCCTCCTCGCTGCCCGGGTTGGCCAGCAGCGAGGCGTCCTTCTCGGCGCGCTGGCCGAGGTGCATCAGGAGCGTGGCGTCGCCGCCGTCGTCCAGGATCATGTTGGGGCCCTCGCCGTCGGTCCCGGCGGCGCCGAACTCGAAGATGCGGTGGGTGAAGTCCCAGTATTCGGCCAGCGTCTCGCCCTTGTGCGCGAACACCGGCGTGCCCTGCTCGACCAGCGCGGCGGCGGCGTGGTCCTGGGTGCTGAAGATGTTGCACGAGGCCCAGCGCACCTGAGCGCCCAGCGCCTGCAGCGTCTCGACCAGCACCGCGGTCTGGATGGTCATGTGCAGTGAGCCGGTGATGCGCGCGCCCTTGAGCGGCTGCTGGGCGGCGAATTCCTGGCGGATGGCCATCAGGCCGGGCATCTCGGTCTCGGCGACCTTGATCTCCTTGCGGCCCCAGGCGGCCAGGGACAGGTCGGCGACGGCGAAGTCTTGCTGTGGTTTCAGGACGGCGTTCATATCAGGCTCCTATCGAAGATTCGACATTGAAAGGAACCCGCACGGGCCGTGTCGCCGAAGGGTTGGATCAAGGGGCTGAAACAACTCACCCACGGGACCAGTCGTGCGGGTGAGCGCGGTTGCAATGTGGATTTCCGAGCCTGGGACACGGGACGTGCCTTGCAACGCTCCTCGGAAAGAACCGGCATTCTAGGGCCTGTACGCACCGATAGGAAGTCGCGCCGGCCCCGGGTCGGTCCCGGCAGGACTCGCGTCGCGGATGTGCGGCCAAAATGCACGGATGTCCCGAAGACTGCGGCCGCCGCGCCGGCCCACCCAGGAAACAACGTGACACCGTTCCGACCCCAGCCCTGGACGTCCTGCCCGCCGCAGGCGCTGCGCGCAGTGGTGGGCGTGCTCACCGACATCGACGACACCCTCACGACCGACGGCGCGATCACGCAGGACGCGCTGGCCGCCCTGCAGGCGCTGCGCGCGGCCGGCCTGCCCGTCATGGCCATCACCGGCCGGCCGATGGGCTGGAGCCGGCCGTTCGCGCGCGACTGGCCGGTGGACGCCATCGTGGCCGAGAACGGCGCGGTGGCGCTGTTCCGGGCCGGCGCGGGCGGCCCGGTCGAGGAGGAATACGCCCAGGACCCCGCCACCCGCGCCCGCAACGCGGTGCGGCTGCGCCAGGCGGCGGCCCGGGTACTGGGCGAGGTGCCCGGCAGCCAGCTGGCCCGGGACAGCGCCGGCCGCGTCACCGACATCGCCATCGACCACGGCGAGTTCTCGCATTTGTCGCCGTCGCAGATCGAACAGGTGCTGGCGGTGGTGCGCGCCGAGGGCCTGACGGCCAGCGTCAGCTCGATCCACGTCAACGCCTGGATCGGCGACCACGACAAGCTCAGCGGCGCGCGCTGGATCGTGCGCCGCCTGCTCGGCCGCGACCTGGACGCCGAACGCGGCCGCTGGGTGTTCGTCGGCGACTCCACCAACGACCAACGGCTGTTCGGCCACCTGCCGTTGAGCGTGGGCGTGGCCAACCTGCGGCGTTTCGAGCGCGAGCTGCGCGTGTGGCCGCGTTACATCGCGCAGGCCGAACGCGGCGCCGGTTTCGCCGAAGTGGCGGCGGCGATCCTGCGGGCCCGCGGCGCATGAACGAAGGCGCATCCACGCCGGCGGCCGGCCAGGCCCGCACTGTCCTGCGCCTGGCGCTGGCCCTGGCGCTGACCTCGGCGGTGTCGCTCGGCCTGGCGCGGTTCTCCTACGCCCTGATCCTGCCGCCGATGCGCGCCGACCTGGGGTGGAGTTATGTCCTGTCCGGCGCGATGAACACCGTCAACGCCGCCGGCTACCTGGCCGGCGCGTTGATGTGCCGCCGTTGGCTGGCCCGGTTCGAAGCGCGGCGCCTGCTGGCCGCAGGCGGCGCCGCGGCCGTGCTGGCGCTGCTCGCCCATGGGTTGTGGGTGCCCGCGGACATGGGTGCGGGCATCGCCGCGGAGGCAGGGGCGGCGCAAGTCGCCGGCTGGCATGGCGCCTGGCTCGGCCTGGTGCGTTTCTTGGGCGGCGTCGCCAGCGCCGCGATGTTCGTGGCGGGCGGCGTGCTCGCGGCCCGCCTCGCCAACCGGGCCGGCAGTCCGGCGGGACGCCCCCGCGCCGGCCTGGTCCTGGGCATCTACTACGGGGGCACCGGCCTGGGCATCGTGCTGTCGTCGCTGCTGGTGCCCTGGGTCACCCACTGGGCGACCGGCCATGCCTGGCGCTGGGCCTGGGTCGGGCTGGGCTTGCTGGCGGCGCTGGCACAGCTGGCCACGTCGCAGCTGCTGGCCACCGGCGCCAGCGCTGACCTCCTGGCCGCGGTGGCCGCACCCCGACCGACCGGCGGCACCGCCTCGGGCGCGCCGCCGCCGAAAAACGACTTCCCGTGGCGCCGCTTCGGCCCCAGCCTGGCCGGGTACTTCTGCTTCGGCCTGGGCTACATCGGCTACATGACCTTCGTGATCACGCTGCTGCGCGAGCAGCGGCTTTCCTCCGGCCTGGTCACCGCGTTTTTCGCACTGCTGGGCGTGGGCGTGACGGCGTCGAGCGCCCTGTGGGCCGGCCTGCTGCAACGCCACCGCGGCGGCCGGCCCATGGCCCAGCTCAACGCGCTGGTGGCGCTGGCCACGGTGCTGCCGGTGGTCAGCTTCCATCCGGTGGCCGTGCTGGCGTCGGGGCTGCTCTTCGGCTGCGTCTTCCTGTCGGTGGTCGCCTCCACCACCGCGCTAGTGCGCCATAACCTGCCGGAAAGCCTGTGGACCCCGGGCATCGCCGCCTACACCGTCGTCTTCGCCGTCGGCCAGATCCTGGGCCCGGTGCTGGTGGGCTGGGTGGCGGACGGGCCGGGCGGGCTGCTGCGCGGGTTCGGGGTGAGCGGCGCGGTGCTGGCGCTGGGGGCGGGGGTGGCTTGGCGGCAGAAGGCACTGTCCGGCCCGTGAAGGTTTTCCAGCCACTCTGCTGCTTCTAGTCAACCATTTCCCGTTCGGGCTGAGGTTCTCATAGGGTTGGCGTCAACTCCCTTTCCGTTCGGGCTGCGCCTGTCGAAGCCTTTGTGCGGATCACCAAAGCTTCGATGAACCGGAAGTGGCTAGCGCCCTTCGACAGGCTCAGGGCGAACGGAGAGGGGGTGTTCGGGCTGAGCCTGTCGAAGCCCTTTCCGCGAATCACCAAGGCTTCGACGAACTCAAGTGATAAGGGCCCTTCGACAGGCTCAGGGTGAACGGTGATCAGGCTCAGCCCCAGCGACGGGCGCTGAGCCTCAAAGACAGGCTTTACAGCCCGGCCGCAGCCTTCAAGGCCGCGGCTGTGTGGCTTCGGCCGGGGCCTAGGGCCCCTTAACTTTGCTTCGCAAAGTCAGCCTGCGCCGCAAGGGGCGGCTGAACCGCTTCGCGGTTGCCGGGCTTACAGCCCGGCCGCTGCGCGCAGCGCAGCGGCCTTGTCGGTGCGCTCCCAGCTGAACTCCGGCTCGTCGCGCCCGAAGTGCCCATAGGCGGCCGTCTTCTCGTAGATAGGCCGCAGCAGGTCGAGCATCTGGATGATGCCCTTGGGGCGCAGGTCGAAGTACTCGTTCACCAGTTCGGCGATCTTGTGGTCGGGGATGACGCCGGTGCCTTCGGTGTAGACGGTGACGTTCATCGGCTTGGCCACGCCGATGGCGTAGGCGACCTGGATCTGGCACTGGCGTGCCAGGCCGGCGGCCACGATGTTCTTGGCGACGTAGCGGGCGGCGTAGGCGGCCGAGCGGTCGACCTTCGTCGGGTCCTTGCCGCTGAAGGCGCCGCCGCCGTGCGGGCAGGCGCCGCCGTAGGTGTCGACGATGATCTTGCGGCCGGTGAGGCCGCAGTCGCCCTGCGGGCCGCCGACGACGAAGCGGCCGGTCGGGTTGATCAGGAACTTGGTGTCCTTCAGCCATTCCTTGGGCAGCACGGGCTTGATGATCTCCTCGACCACCGCCTCGGTGAAGGCCGGAAGCATCTTCTTGCCGTCGCTCATCTCGGGCGAGTGCTGGCTGGACAGCACCACGGTGTCGATGCTGTGCGGCTTGCCGTCGACGTAGCGCATCGTCACCTGGCTCTTGGCGTCGGGGCGCAGGAAGGGCAGGCGGCCGTCCTTGCGCAGCTGGGCCTGGCGCTCGACCAGGCGGTGGGCGTAGTAGATCGGCGCCGGCATCAGTTCCGGCGTCTCGTCGCAGGCGTAGCCGAACATCAGGCCCTGGTCGCCGGCGCCGGTGTTGAGGTAGTCGTCGCTGGCGTGGTCGACGCCCTGGGCGATGTCGTTGCTCTGCTTGTCGTAGGCCACGAGCACCGCGCAGCCCTTGTAATCGATGCCGTAGTCGGTGTTGTCGTAGCCGATGCGCTTGATGGTGTCGCGCGCCACCTGGATGTAGTCGACGTGGGCGTTGGTCGTGATCTCGCCGGCCAGCACCACCAGGCCGGTGTTGCAGAGCGTCTCGGCGGCGACGCGGGAGCGCGGGTCTTGCTTGAAAATCGCGTCCAGAATCGCGTCGGAGACCTGGTCGGCCACCTTGTCGGGGTGGCCTTCCGAGACGGATTCAGAGGTAAAGAGGAAATCGTTCGACACGCTGCTTCTCCAGATGAATGATGAGACGTCGTTGCAACCGCGTTCGTTGCCTGCTGTCTTCTTCACGCTGGGGAGGAGGAGCGGCGAACGCTTTAGCAGGATTTGTTGAACAGCTTTGACACCGCCCGGCCGCCACCGGCTGACCGGCTTGTCGGCGTCGCCCCGCAAGTAGTTCCATAACTCGGCGACCGGCGGATTATAGGAAGCGCGCCCACCCCCCATGTGGTTTTTATTGAAAACACTTTCACGCTGGCCGCTGCGCCTGTTGCACGGCGTCGGCGCGCTGCTGGGCTGGGCGACCTACCTGGCCTCGCCCAGCTACCGCCGGCGCTTCGACGCCAACGCCGCGCTGGCCGGCATCACGCCCGCCCAGGCGCGCGGCGCCGTCGCCGAGGCGGGCCGCATGCTGATGGAGCTTCCCTACCTCTGGCTGCGGCCGCCCGGCTCCTCCATCCTGGACAAGGTGGGCTGGCGCGGCGAGGAATTGCTGACGCAGGCGCACGAGCGTGGACGGGGCCTGGTGGTGCTCACGCCGCACATGGGCTGCTTCGAGATCGCCGCCCAGGCGGTGGCGGAACGGTTCGGCCACCAGCGGGAGGTCACCGTGCTGTTCCGGCCGGCGCGCAAACCCTGGCTGCGCGAGCTGGTCGGCTCGGCGCGCACCCGGCCCCACCTGGTGGGCGCCCCGGCCACCCTGGCCGGCGTGCGCCAGTTGCTGCGCGCGGTGCGCGACGGCCAGACCGCGGGCCTGCTGCCCGACCAAGTGCCGCCCGAGGGCATGGGCGTGTGGGCGCCCTTCTTCGGCCGGGACGCCTACACGATGACCCTGGCCGCCCGGCTGGCCCAGCAGCCCGGCGCGGTGCTGCTGCTGCTGTGGTGCGAACGCCTGCCCAAGGGCCGGGGCTATGTGATTCATGTGTCGCGGCCCACCGAGGCGCTGCCGGGCCCGCAGGCGCCTCAGGCAGAATCGGCCGCCGCCGTCAACCGCGAAATGGAGCGGTTGATCCTCCAATGCCCGCAGCAATACCTCTGGGGCTACAACCGCTACAAAGCGGGCCGCGCCGCCGAACCCGGCCCGGCCCAACCTGATTGAAGGTAGAAGCGCCTTTGCTGTCCCGCCTCGCCTACGGCCTGCTGTGGCTGTTGCACTTCCTGCCCTTGCCGCTGCTGGCCCTGCTGGGCCGCGGGCTGGGCTGGGTGCTCCACAAGGCCGCGCGGTCGCGCCGCCACGTGGCCGCCACCAACCTGGCGCTGTGTTTCCCCGCCAAGACGCCCGCCGAGCGCGACGCCCTGCTGCGCGACCACTTCGGCTGGCTCGGCCGCAGCCTGCTGGAGCGCGGCGTGCTGTGGCACGCCTCCACCGGACGGCTCAAGCGCCTGATCCATGTCGAGGGCGACATCCACCTGGCCGAGCGCACCGAAGGCCGGTCGGTGATGTGGCTGGTGCCGCATTTCGTCGGCCTGGAGCTGGCCGGCGTGGCGGTGCAGCTCTTCCAGACCCGCAAGGGCGTGGACATCTACCAGACCCAAAGCGACCCCTTCTGGGACCGGGTGCTCACCGAGCGCCGCCTGCGCTTCGGCGGCGGAGAAGCCTATCCGCGCGGCGCGTCGATCCGGCCGGTCATCAAGCGCATCAAGGAGGGCTGGGCCTTCTTCAACATGCCCGACATGGACTTCGGCCAGCGCGACGCCGTCTTCGTGCCTTTCTTCGGCGTCACCGCCGCCACGCTCACGGCGCCATCGCGGCTGGCCCGTTCGCTCGACATGCTGGTGCAGCCCGTGGTGGTGGACATGCTGCCCGCCGGCAAGGGCTACCGGGTGCGTTTCATGCCGGCGCTGGGGGGCTTCCCGACCGACGACGCCGAACGCGACACCCTGTGGATGAACGGCTTCGTCGAAGGGCTCGTGCTGCAGAACCCGGCCCAGTACCTCTGGGTGCACAAGCGTTTCAAGACGCGGCCGGCCGGCCAACCCGGCGTTTACTGAAGGCCCCCAGGCCCGCCGCTCCGCTTCAGGGTTGGGTCACGGCGCGTGGTGCGCCGCCACCGCTTCATACCGTGCGGCGTTGTTCCGCAGCCAGGCCTCGCCCAGTCCGCCGTCGTTCATCCGCGACGGGTGGAAGCCCGGCTTGAAATAAGCCGCCGCATGCGGGAGGAACGCCCAGGCCAGGCCGCGCCGCCCGAGCAGGAAACGCAGGCCCGAGGCCCAGGTGCCGGGCCGCCGCAAGCGGCCGTCGCGCCACAGGTTGTGCAAGGTCTGCACCGTCAGGTCGATGTTGAAGAGCACCAGCGCGTAAACGAACCACACCGTGCGGCGCAGGTAGCCGCCGCCGGCCGCGCGGTAGCAATCGAAGGCGACGCTGCGGTGCTCCAGCTCTTCGGCGCTGTGCCAGGACCACAGCAGCCGGGGCGTGGGGTGGGCCCGGCTCAGCCCGGAGTCGTCGCGCAGCGTGGACAGCGCGAAGGCGGCGGTGCAATGCTCGTAGGCGGCGGTCACGGCGAGCCGGCTTTGCACCGAAAGCCGCTCGGAGCTGCGGATGCGCCAGCCGATCCAACCCCCCAGCACATAGCGGTAGCCCTGGCCGGCCAGCGCCCGGTTGTACCGCGCGTGCAAGTGCCGGTGGGTGGCTTCCTGGCCGATGAAGCCCCGCACCCGGCCGCGCAGGGTTTCGTCCCGCAGCAGCGGCAGGGCCGCGCGCACGCTGTCGATGAAGTACTGCTCGCCCTGCGGGAAGGTCATCGAGGTGGCGTTGAACACCGCGCTGCGGAAGGGGTCGCCGTCGAACCAGTGGCGCGGGAAACCGCTTTTCAGGTCGATGTGGAGCCGGCGCACGATCGGGTCGCCCATCTGTTTCATCCTCCTTGTTGGCGACAATCGTGCCCCGGCCCCCGACCGCCGGCAACTCGCATTTCAGCGCCATGCCCGACTCACCCGACGCTCCCCGGAAAACGCCGGTGCAACCGCGCGCCCACCGCACGGTGCAGGCGATCTTCGACGCCACGGCTCAGGTTTTGACGGACGAGGGCGAGCAGGCCTTCACCACCAACCGGGTGGCCGAGCGCGCCGGCTATTCGATCGGCACGCTCTACCAGTACTTCCCGAACAAGACCAGCCTGCTGCAGGGCCTGGTGGAACGCGAGCGGCGACGCCTGATGCACGGCGCGCAGCAGCGGCTGCTGCGGGCGCAGGCGCGCGGCGACAGCCCGGCCTGCTGCCTGAGGGACCACATCGCCTACGCCGTGGACGAGTTCGGCCGCGGCGGCTTGGCCGTCAAGCGCCCGCTGGTGCGCTTGGCCTGGCGCATCGCCGACGAAGCCGCGATCGCCCGGGCCTACCGGGAGATGGCCGATTTCTTCCTCCAGTTGATGTCGGCCGACGGCCTGCGCCACCCCGCCGCCCGCGCGCCCAGCCAGGCGCAGATGCTGTGCCTGACCTGGGCGGTGATGGGCGCGGTGCGCAGCGCCAGCCTGGAACAGTCGCCCCTGCTCGACGCCCCCGAGTTCGAAGACGAGCTGGTGCGCCTGTGCTGGGGCATGCTCCGCGGCGACGGCGACCCGCCGGACCGATAATCCCCCGATGCGAATCCGATTCACCAAGATGCAAGGCGCGGGCAACGACTTCGTGGTGCTCGACGGCACCCGGGCGCCGCTGAACCTGACCGCCGACCAGATCAAGCGCCTCGGCGACCGCCGTTTCGGCGTCGGCGCCGACCAGATCCTGATGGTCGAGCGCAGCGCCACGCCCGGCGTCGACTTCCGCTACCGCATCGCCAACGGCGCCACCGGCGACGAGGTCGAGCACTGCGGCAACGGCGCGCGCTGCTTCGTGCGCTTCGTGCACGAGCGCGGGCTGACCGACAAGAAGACGGTGCGCGTGGAGACCGTGAACAACCTCATCGAGCTGCGGCTGCAGGACGACGGCCGCGTCACCGTGGACATGAACGTCCCGGTGTTCGACCCGGCGAGCCTGCCGTTCGACGCCGCCGGTGCGCCTTCGCGCGAGATGGGCCGGTCCAGGCTTTACGCGATCGAGCTGGCCGATGGCGTGGCCGCCGAGGTGGCGGTGGTGTCGGTGGGCAACCCGCACGCGGTGCAGCTGGTGGCCGACGTGGACGCCGCGCCGGTGGCCGCCATCGGCCCGCAGGTGGAATCGCACCGCCGCTTCCCGCGCAAGGTCAACGCCGGCTTCATGCAGGTGGTGGACCGCGGCCGCGTGCGGCTGCGCGTCTACGAGCGCGACGCCGGCGAGACCCTGGCCTGCGGCACCGGCGCCTGCGCGGCGGTGGCGGCGGGCATCGAGCTGGGCCTGCTCGACGCGCGCGTGGACGTGCAGGCGCGCGGCGGCGAATTGACGATCGAATGGCGGGGGCCCGGCCACCCGTTGCTGATGACCGGCCCCGCCCAAACCGTTTTCGAAGGAGAGATCGACCTATGAGCAGCGCGAGCAGTGTCCAAGGCGGCATCACCGAGGCCGACATCGCCAACTACCTGGCCAACACGCCGGGCTTCTTCGAGCGCCAGGCCGAGCTGCTGTCCAGCATCCAGCTCACCAGCCCGCACGGCCAGCGCGCCGTGTCGCTGCAGGAGCGCCAGATGGAAATGCTGCGCGAGAAGATCAAGGGCCTGGAGCACAAGATCATCGAGATGATCCGCCACGGCCAGGAGAACGTCGCCATCGCCGACAAGCTGCACCGCTGGACGCGCGCCATCATGCTCACCGCCCAGCCCACCTTCCTGCCCCAGGTGGTGGTGCAGCAGCTGATGCACCAGTTCCTGATCCCGCAGGCGGCCATCCGCGTCTGGGGCGTCGACGAGCGCTACGCCGACCAGCCCTTCACCCAGAGCGTCAGCGCCGACACCAAGATCCTCACCTCGTCGCTCACGCTGCCCTACTGCGGGTTGAACACCGGCTTCGAGGCGGCCTCCTGGCTGGACGACGCCGCCAGCGTCAGCTCGATGGCCCTGGTGCCGCTGCGCCACGAAAGCTCGGAAGCGGCCTTCGGCCTGCTGGTGCTGGGCTCGCCCGACCCGACGCGCTACACCGCCGACATGGGCACCGAGTTCCTGGTGCGCATCGGCGAGATCGCCAGCGCCGGGCTGGCGCGCCTGCTGCCGTCGGTTTGACGGCGGGGCCGGCGGCAAACACATCGCCTTTCAACGGACCGACCCGCATGGCCGCCGCCCCAACCCCAGGCGGCGGGCCGGCCGACGGCTCACCGCCCTTGGCGGACCTGCTCGCCCGCCACCTCACCCACCTGCGCGTGGAGCGCCGCCTCGCCGAGCGCACGCTGGCGATGTACATGGAAGCCTTCCAGCGGCTGCAGCGTTTCGCCGACGCCCACGACAGCCTCGACCTGGCCAAGGTGGAGGCCGCGCACGTGCGCCGCTGGGCGGCCGAGCTGCACCGGCAGGGCCTGGCGCCCCGCAGCATCGCCATCGTGCTGTCGGCCTGGCGCGGCTTTTACCGCTGGTGCGGCCGCGACGGCCTCGTGCCGGCCAACCCGGTGGACGGGGTGCGCGCGCCCAAAGCGGCCAAGCCGCTGCCCAAGGCGCTTTCGGTGGACCATGCGGTCGCGCTGGCACAGCATGAAGACGCCGACGGCGACCCCGTCCTGCTGGCGCGCGACCACGCGGTCGTCGAGCTGCTCTACGGCTGCGGCCTGCGGGTGGGCGAGCTGCTCGGGCTGGACTGCCGCCCCGGACCGCGGGCCGCCGGCTGGGTCGACGAAGCCGACGCCACCGCTTATGTGCTGGGCAAAGGCGGCAAGCGCCGCAGCGTGCCGGTCGGCCAACCCGCGCTGCGGGCGTTGCGGGCCTGGCTGGAATGCCGAGGGGAGATCGCCGCCCCCGCGGAAGACGCGCTCTTCGTCAGCCGGCGCGGCGGCCGCCTCACCGCCAGCCAGGTGCGCTCGCGCCTGAAGCGCCACGCCATCCAGGCCGGCGTGCCGACACATGTGCACCCGCACATGCTGCGCCATTCCTTCGCCTCCCACCTGCTGCAAAGCAGCGGCGACCTGCGGGCCGTTCAGGAACTGCTCGGCCACGCCCACATCAGCACCACCCAGGTCTACACCCAGCTCGACTTCGGCCACTTGAGCAAGGTTTACGACGCGGCGCACCCCCGGGCGAAGAAAAAGAAGAGCGAAGGCTGACGGCCCGGCCGCCGCCCAGGCGCGGCAAGCGCGCCGGGCGGCGCATGCCGCCGGGCCGGCGCCGGACGCGGGTGGCGGCCGCTGCGGCTCAGCCCGCCGTCCAGAAGATGTAGTCGGCCTGGTAGTCGACGATCTCCTTCTTGCCCTTGGTGTCGGCGCCGCAAGGCAGGGCCGGCGCCACGCCGCCGCGGGTGTCCACGCGCTGGATGTAGGCGACGCCGCTCATCGCGCCGGCGCCCATGGCGGGGTTGGCCTTGACGAGCTGCAGCGGAATCGACCCGGCGGCCGCCGGCGCCACCGCCACCTGCGCGCCGGTGAGCTTGGAGCCGTCCGCGCTCTCCCAGGTGGCCGGCGGGCCGTAATACTTGCCGACACGGCGGCCCGCGCGGTCGTTGAGCACGGCGTCGGGGCCGACGAAGACCCATTCGTACTGCCCCATCGCGCCGGCTTTTTCACGGCACTCATAGGTGATGCGGCCGACGCCCACCGTCTCCATGCTCACCTTGTGGCCCGCGGGCACCTTCACCGCATCGGGCAGGCCAGCCTGGGAGAACGGGGCTTTGGCGGTCATCGTCGGGCCGCTGGCACAGGCGGACAGGCCGGCGGCGGCAGCGGCTGCGGACAAGATCAAGGGCAGTGTTTTCATCATGTGGCGCTCCTCAGGGGGTGGACGGGTGGGGTCCGGTCGCCCGGACAGGACGGCCCGCCTCTCGGACCGCCACCCCGCCTCTACGCAGCAAACCCCCGACCGGATGCAAAACCGGCGCGGCGGAAGGGGCATCCCGGGGCGGCCGGCCGAATCCTGCCGCGGGACGCGCACTCCCGGGAGCCGGCCAGGCGCGGCTTTGCGTCCAGTGTCAACGGCCCCTAAGCCACCCGCCGGCCCCGCACCCTCACCTCGCGCACCACCGGTGCGCCGCCCACCTCGCGCACGCGCAGCAGGTCGGCGCGCAGGCCGATCGCGATCTCGCCGCGGTCGCCCAGCCCGCAGGCGCGCGCCGGCCCGCGGGTCGCCGCCGCGACCGCCCGCGGCAGCGAGAAGCCGGCGTCGCGCGTCAGGCGCCAGGCCGCCTGCAGCAGGCTGGACGGGACATAGTCGGACGACAGCGCGTCGAGCAGCCCTTCGCGGGCCAGTTCGATCGCCGAGACGTTGCCCGAATGCGAGCCGCCGCGCACCACGTTGGGCGCGCCGGCCACGGTGCACAGGCCCAGCTCGCGCGCGCGACGCGCCGCCGCCAGGCTGGTGGGGAATTCGCTCATCGAGGCGCCCAGCGACAGCGCCTCGTCGACATGCTCGGCGGTGGTGTCGTCGTGCGTGGCCAGGGCCACGCCGTGGCGCCGCGCGTGTTCGGCGAACCAGGCGCGGTTGGGCGCCGCGTGCTCGGCCTGGCGGCGCGGCGCGGCGCGCATTTCTTCGTCGAAGCGCGCGTCGCTCCAGCCCTTCTTGCCGGTGTAATAGGTGCGGGCGTGTTCGATGTCCGCCCATTGGCGCTGGCCCGGGGTGTGGTCCATCAGCGAAAGCAGCCGCAGGCGCGCATGGCGCGCGAACGGCTCGAACAGCTCGCGCGCGTTCGGCGCGGGCAACTCGCAGCGCACATGGATCAGGTGGTCGGCGCGCAGCACGCCGGCGGCCTCGAAGTCGTCCAGCACCCGCAGCAACTCGCCCTGGTCGCGCGAGCGGAAACCTTCGCCGTAAGGGTCTCCCACGCCGATGGCGTCCAGCACCGTGGTGATGCCGGCCGAGGCGATCTCGGCGTCGTGCGCCTGCAGCGCCCCGGGCATGGGGAACGACACCTTGGGGCGCGGCGTGACATGGCGCTCCAGGTTGTCGGTGTGCAGCTCGACCAGGCCGGGCAGCAGCCAGTCGCCCTGGCAGTCGACGGCGCCGGCGGCGCGGCTGGGGCGCGGGTCGATGTCACGGATCAGACCATCGGCCAGGCGCAGCGTCGCGTGAGGCAGCACTTCGTCCCGCATCACGACGCGGGCATTGGTCAACAGGGTGTCATCCATCGCGGCCTTGCGTTGCGGGGCGAAACGGGGCTGGGGCAGGAATCATGGCGTCGGCGTTGTCGAGGCGCCGCGGCGGGGCGGCGGGCACGGGTGAATGCGCGACCTTACCGGGCTTGACTGCGGGCGTCCATCGATTGCCGCTCATGCCCGGCATGAAGGCCATTCAAGGCCGGCCACCCGGGCGCGGCGCCTATCATCGGCCGATGCTCGCCACCGGCCCGGCCCCACGTTACGCGGTGTACTTCGCGCCGGCCGCGGGCCACGCCTTGTGGGAAGCCGGCTGCGGCTGGCTGGGCCGCGATCCGCGCCACCCGCCACCGGCGACCGCGCCGCCGCCGCACCGCGGCGCGCCTTGGCGTTACGGCTTCCACGCGACGCTGAAAGCGCCGATGCGGCTGCGCGAAGGGGCGGTCGAAGCCGACCTGCTCCGTGGCATGCGCGCCCTCGCGCGGGACCACGCCGCCTTCGCAATGCCTGCGCTCCAGGTGGACTGGCTCGACCGCTTCATCGCGCTGCGCCCCGCCGCCCCCGTCGAGGCGGCCCACCCGCTGCGCCGGTTGGCGGACGCCTGCCAGCTCTCGCTGGACGCCTGGCGCGCCGAACCGACGCCGGCCGAATCCGCGCGCCACGGCGAGGGGCTTTCGCCCCGGCAGCGCGAACAGGCGCGGCGCCTGGGTTATCCCCACGTGCTGGACGACTGGCGCTTCCACATGACGCTGAGCGAACGCTTCGACGACACCGGCGCCCCCGATGCGCGGCAGCTCATCGACCAGGCGCGGCGCCATTTCACCGACGCGCTGCGTGCGCCGCTGCCTTGCGACGCGCTGTGCCTTTTCATCGAGCCTTCGCCCGGCGCGCCATTCGCCCTGGCGCAGCGCGTGGAACTGGCCGGGGCCGCCGCCGGCTGAAGCTCACCGTGCCCGCGGCGACCTTGGACACCCGGTCGCCGAAGCCCGCGGAACGGTGAAAGTTGGCACGCCGCATGCTTCCGAATGGCGTGCAAAGCGCAGGCTTTTTAACGATTTGCTACAACGGCCCTGTGCTGGAATGGAATCGTCGGTGGAAGGTCGCCCCCGCTCCTTGCCGCCGCCGGTTTTCGTTCGATGTTGATGCTGGATGGAGGTAGTCGTATGAGCACATCCCACGAACTCGTCGCGGTCGAGGCCAGGCGGAACAACAACAACATCCCGATTGCCCGCATGCGGCACATGTACCGCCTCGACGAAGTCGGCCGCAAGCTGGAGAAGCTGCCGCAAAAAGAACACGAGGGCCTGCGCGCCACCTACGAGCGCATGCTCGAAAAGGGCCCGGAGCGCTTCCAGGTCAAGCCCGCCGGCCTGCCGGTGATGGACCACCTCTACGACGAGCTGCCCAACTTCGCCCAGGTGCTGGACGACATCAAGCGCCAGCTCGCGCTGTGCGAGGACAGCCGCGATGCCCTGGAGATCACGCCCTTGCTGCTGCTGGGCCCGCCCGGCGTCGGCAAGACGCACTTCGCCCGCGCCTTGTCGGCGCTGCTGGGCACCGGCATGGGGTTCGTGTCGATGTGCTCGATGACCGCCGGCTGGGTGTTGTCCGGCGCCTCCAGCCAGTGGAAGGGCGCGCGTCCCGGCAAGGTGTTCGAGACGCTGGTCGACGGCGAATACGCCAACCCGGTGATGGTGGTCGACGAGATCGACAAGGCCGGCGGCGAACACACCTACGACCCGCTGGGCGCGCTGTACAGCCTGCTGGAGCACGACACCGCGGGCAGCTTCGTCGACGAGTTCGCCGAAGTGCCGATCGACGCCAGCCAGGTGATCTGGGTGGCCACCGCGAACGACGCGCGCGGCATCCCCGACCCCATCCTCAACCGCATGAACGTCTACGAGGTGCAGGCCCCGGACGCCGAAGCGGCGCGCCGCATCGCCGCCCGGCTCTACAAGGGCATCCGGGCCGAGCACGACTGGGGCTCGCGCTTCAACCCGTCGCCCGAGGACGAGGTCCTGGACCGCATGAGCGAGATGGCGCCGCGCGACATGCGCCGAGCCTGGATGACCGCCTTCGGCAACGCCAAGCTGGCCCACCGCGACCACGTCCTGCCGGTCGACCTGCCGGAAACTGGCGGGCGGCGGGCGGCGATGGGCTTCGTGCAGTAGGAGG
The DNA here is from genome assembly GCA_966211815.1 of uncultured Burkholderiales bacterium. GTDB lineage: Bacteria > Pseudomonadota > Gammaproteobacteria > Burkholderiales > Burkholderiaceae_C > JANPCX01. The sequence continues at coordinate 2,716 of CBIHOD010000028.1, read as the reverse complement.
GGGGTGGGCCGAGACGGTCTATCCCCTGCGGGCACAGGGGTTGAAGCCCCTCGGATCGGGGGTGTTCCACACTAGGGCGTGTCCGATCGCCGGACGGGGCCTTGCCGGCGGCAAGGCCGCGCCCCTCCCCCCATGACCCAAACTTCCCACCGCACCGCCCGGCCTGGTTTCCAGCGGGTGCTGAAAGCCCGTCTCAAAGCCCACATGCCTACCCGCGAGGCGCTGGCGCGCCAACGCTGGCTGGGCCCGTTGGCGCACCGGCTGGCCGAACCGGGGCTGTGGCGCATGAGGCCGGAGGCGATGGCGCGCGGCGCGGCGATCGGGCTGTTCTGGGCTTTCGTGCTGCCTTTCGCGCAGATCCTGTTCGCCGCGGCGCACTGCGTCTGGTGGCGCGGCAACATCCCGCTGGCCGCGGGCCTGACGCTGGTGACCAACCCGTTCACGATCGGCGGCTGGTTGTACCTGGCCTACCGTGTCGGCTCGGCCTTCGTGGGCTCGGCCGCCGACAGCGCCGCGGCGGCGGGCGATTCGACCCTGGGCCTGCTGGGCACGCTGCAGTCCTTCGGCTGGCCCACCGCGGTGGGCATGGGCACTTTCGCGCTGGTGGGATCGGTGTCGGGCTACCTGGTCACCCGCGCTGCCTGCCGGGCCTGGTTCCATTGGCGGGTCGTGCGGCGGCGGCAGCGGCGCCGGGCGGGCTGACCGCCCGCGGCCCGCTTCAGCGTCCGCCCAACGGCGCGAGCGGCTGCCCCGCCAGCACCTGCGAAAACACACCGGTGTCGACGTTGCCGCCCGTCACGGCGATGCCGACGCGGCGGCCGCGCAGTTGATCGCGCTGTTGCCAGGCCGCGGCGAGCGAGGCGGCGCCGGCGCCTTCGGCGGCGTTGTGGGTGTCGGAGAACAGGAATCGCATGGCCTGCCCCACCTCCTGGTCATCGACGGCGACGATGTCGTCCACTTCCTGGCGGATCACTTCCAGCGCCGCCGGCTCGGGCACGCGGCAGGCCATGCCGTCGGCCAGCCGGGTGGCCACCGGTGACTCGACCGCTTCGCCGCGGCGGAAGGAATCGAGGTAAGCGGTGGCGTGCGCCGACACCACGCCGACGATGCGCGTCGAGTCGGCCCCGCTGTAGGCGCGCGCGGCGACGCAACCGCTGATGCCCGAACCCAGTCCGATGGGCACGAAGACCACGTCGGGCGCCGCATCCTTGGCGAAGCCTTCGAAGAACTCGACCCAATAGGTGGCCACGCCGCGCACGAGGTCGCGGTGCAGGCTGGGCACCAGGTGCAGGCCCTGGGTTTCCGACAGCGCCGCCGCATGCTCGCGGGCCTGCTGGAAATCATCGCCGTGCTCGACCAGGGTGGCGCCGAACGCGCGCATCGCCGCGTTCTTTTCCACCGAGTTGCCGTGCGGCACCACGATCGTGGCTTTCAACCCGAGCTGGGCCGCGGCACGGGCGATCGACTGGCCATGGTTGCCGCGCGTGGCGCTGACGACGCCGCGCAGCCGCGGCTCGCGCTGCAGCAACTCATGCAGGTACACGATGCCGCCGCGCACCTTGAATGCGCCGGTGGGCGCGTGGTTCTCGTGCTTGACGTGCAGCTCGGCGCCCAGCCGCCGGTCCAGCAGCGGCCAGCGCATCGTCGGCGTGGGGGACAACTGGCGGTAGACCAAGGCTTGGGCGCTGGTGATGTCGGCGTGGGTGAGGGGCAGGAGCATGGCGGTTGGGATGGTTGATGGGTTGGAAGAAGAACCGGTGGTGACAGACAACCGAGTCAAACACTCTCTTCTGGTTCCGGAGCGCGGGGGGGGGGGGGGGGGGGGGCGCCCGGCGGGGAAGAAGGGGGGGGGGGGGGGGGCCCCCGCCGGGGTGGGCAACGCCGCGCGGTGGGGCGCCCCCCCCCCCGCCCAGCGCGGTCTCGCCAACCCACCGGCCCATCCGATCAATCGGTGTAGCCGCTCGACAAAGTGACCACGCCGCGCGGCGTTTCCAGCGTGGCGTGCAGGCGGGCCGCGGGCGCGCCGGGCGGGGCCGGCGGCGCCTGCGCCTGCGACAGCGCCACGCCGTTCCAGCCGAGCGCGGCATAGGCGGCGGCCAACAGGGCGGTGTCATCGGCGATCACACGCAGCGCCGCCAGCCGCACGCCGCAACCGGGCATCCGCAGGCCGGGCGACGCGCCCTCCCATTCGATCAGCGTCGGCACCGCGCCGCCCACGGGCAGCATGCCGTCCCCGCGCACCGTCAGGCGCCAGCGCAGCTCGCCCTGCTGGCCGGGGCGGCTCAGCGCCATCGGCGTGCCGGGATCGAAGCCGGCGGCGGCGCACAGGGCGGCGAGGTGGTCGTCCAGCCGCGTCGTGCGCACCACGGCGTGGACCAGGCGCGGCGCCCTCGCCACCGCGGCGCGCAGGCCGGGCTCGTCCATGCCGAACCAGCGGCGGTGGGCCGGCGCGGGGGCATCGGGGTCGATCGCGATGATCTCGGCGTAGGCGCCCGGCGTCGCCGGGCCGGCGATCGAGAAAAGCCGGTTGTGGGTGCCCATGCGGGCATGCGTGCCGCCCGGCCCGGGCGTGACGCCCAGCGTCTCCTCGCACCAGGCCACCCCCTGCGCCAGGCTGCCGGCGACGATCACCAGGTGGTCTAGGAGGCTGTCGGGCTTTGAGACGTGCCCACGCCGGGGAGATAGCAGGGGCCAGGGTAGGCGCCGGCGAGGCGTG
>CBIHOD010000027.1:0-45950 GCA_966211815.1 uncultured Burkholderiales bacterium | reverse complement strand
CACGACCACGGCGGCGGCGACGACGGCGGTGGCCGCCACGCAGGCGACCCACGGCCACGGCGCGGCCGCCGGCCCGGCCCGGCAATCCGCGGACGTCGAAGTCGTGCAGGACCCGCACGCCTTGCATGTCAGCAATGCGCGGCTGCTCGAAGGCGGCAGCGTCGACGCAGGCGAGGTGGCGCGGCCGGCTTTCGCCGGGCGGCCGCAGGGCATCCCACTGCGTCCCGGGGACAAGAGCGGCGGCACGCCCTCGCAGGCGCAGCTCAAGCAGATCCAGGACATCCTCGGCCCGTCGCCCGACGGATCTTTCACAGCCCGGGGCTGGCGCCGCTTCGCGCCGCCGGCGCTGCAGCCCGACAAGGTACCTCGCGTGTTCGTCGTGTCGACCGACCGTTCGGCCATGAAGAACGGCCGCCCGCTGAAGCTCGGCGACGGCATGCGGGTGCACACCCGCCAGGCCGACGCGGTGGAGTCCGCCGCGAAGATGGCCGCCGCCTCCAAGGGCGGCCAGTCGTTCGTCTACGCGGTGCAGGCCCACAGTCGCCAATTGCCTGCGCAGGTGCGGCGCGGGTTCTTCCCCCACGATGCGCTGGTCGGCGCGGTGGCGGTGGACGCGGCCGGGGGCGTGTTCGCGCGCAGCTGGGCCAACCGGCGGCACTCCGAATTCATTCCACGCCCCGGCCAGCCCTTCCGCAAGCCGCTGCAGCCGCTGACGAAAAAGAACGCGGTGAAGCTGGCGGCGCTGCACTTGGGCATCGACGCCGGCGCCTCGGCGGCCGCCTTCGGCGCGGCGCATGCGCTGGGCTGGTCGACGCCGGGCGTCGCCGCGGCCGCGATGACGGCCGCGGGGGCTTCCGCCTACCGCCGCATCATCCCTTCGCTGCAGATCCACGCCCAGCACCGCATGACCCGCGCCAACACCGCGCTGCTGAGCACCCTTGACCGCGGCGCGGTGTCCACGCCCGAAGTCGGCCCGCTGAACCTCGAGCTGCGCTACCGGAAAATCCTCGTCGGCAAGCGCGGCCGGGCGGGCGAGCCCACCGGCGACAACGGCGTGCCGATGGCGCGGCGCGTGCGCTACAACGAAGCGATCGACGCGCTCAAGTCCGACCCGAAGGACGCCGCCGCGCTGGCGACGCTGAAGGCCGCGGGCGTCGACCTCTACCGCGGCCAGGTGGGCGGTGCGGTGCGGCGCGCCGCCGGCTCTCTCGAACCCCGGGCACGCCGCGAGCTGGTCGACGCGCTGCGCCGCATCCGCGAGGCGGGCCACCCCGCGCAGGCCTCGGCCAGAGACTGGAAGGTGCTCGAAAACGCCCTGCTGGACGACATGGTCACCCGCCACAGCGGCGCGTCGGCGCTGACATACGGCTTGAAGTCCGGCGGCGACTACCGGCTGGCCGCCGAAGTGCTGCGCCGCAACCCCGGCGACCCCGGCGCCCGCGCGCTGGTCAAGGGCGCCGCGGGCAACACTTTCCGCATCGATTCCCCGATGGGGTTCGCGACCACGCTGCTGCAGTCGCTGAGCTACGGTGTCTCGCGCATGCATGGCATCGCGGGGTGGGCGTCCGGCGAGGCCGCCCGCACCGCCTATGCCGAGACGTACTACACCAGCGCCCACGCCGCCAGGACGCCCCGCAGCGCCGAAGAGCTGCTGCGCGTCGACATCGGCAAGGCCGTGTCGCCGCCCAAGGCCTACGGCCCCAGCCAGGGCGCGCGGCGCATGCTGGTGAGCCTGGACCCGCGCGACTGGCCGCTCGTCGAGCACGGCGGCGGCATGGCCAAGCCGCGCTTCCTGGACGGCCGCATGCAGCTCGGCGCCAATCGCATGGGGCAGTGGATGTTCACCTCCAACTCGGTGTTCGACATCCTGGCGGGCGTCGACGCGCTGGCGTCGCGGCGTTATCCCGAAGCGGCGCTGCATATCGGCAGCGGCCTGGGCCAGGGTTGGATCGCGCGCGGTTTCCACAAAGACAACATCAACGCCTACCGCAAGACGCGCGGCCTGGGCGGCGTGCAGTACGTGAGCCCCTGGTTCCGCTCTTTCGCGGACTTGCCCAAGCAGGGCGCCGTCGTCGTCAAGGGCCTGCCGCCGGCCCCGTTGATCCTGGTGGGCGCTGGCGGCGTGCTGGCCAGCCGCATCGGATTGGCCGCGCTGCCGCCATCGCCCGCCGGAGGCGGCGGCGCTGAAAGCCCGGCCGGTGGCCGTCGCGGCTTGGCGGCGGCACCGGCCGTCGACGTGCCAGACGCCTCGTCGCTGCCGCTGCACGCGCCGGACCTGCCTTCGGTGGGGTTTGTCTTCGCCGACGCCCGCCGCGCCGACACCGCGACGCTGGAAGGCATCGCCTACGGCCACCGCGCGCAGCTGCCGGACCAGGCGGCCTTGGCGGAGACGGCCGGCCGGGGCGAGAACGCCGTGCGGCGCGAGGCCTTGCGGCAGCTGGTGCAGATCAACCCATCGCGGGCCTTCGACCTGGGTCGCGTCGACGGCGCCGCGGCATCCCAGCCGCCGGGCGATCCAGACTTCCTGCGCGAAGGATGGGTGGTGGCCGTGGGGCGGCGCTGAGCCGCGAACCGGAAGATTTGCGCGTGATCGGACGCCGACGAGCGCTTTGGTCGGATTTCCCCTGGATAGACACTGAATATCCACAGGTTTGTCCACACCCCCGGGTGGGTGGTGCCCCTATCATCCTTCGATGGCAGCGCGCTTTTCCTCCCCCCGTTTCCCCCTATCCCACAACGACATCCCGCGTGACGGCGGCGACGACGAAGTCGCCCGTCTGCGCGTGCCGCCGCACTCGATCGAGGCCGAGCAAAGCGTGCTCGGCGGGCTGCTGCTGGACAACAGCGCCTGGGACCGCGCCGGCGACCTGCTCGTCGACAGCGACTTCTATCGCGCCGAACACCGCGACATCTACGCCGCGATCGCCGGCTTGATCAACGGCGCCAAGCCGGCCGACGTGATCACCGTCTATGAACAGCTCCAAGGCCTGGGCAAGGCCGAGGAATGCGGCGGCCTCGTCTACCTGAACGCGCTGGCGCAGAGCGTGCCCAGCGCGGCCAACCTGCGGCGTTATTCGGAGATCGTGCGCGAGCGCGCGGTGCTGCGCAAGCTGATCGCCGCCAGCGACGAGATCGCCACCGCCGCCTTCAACCCGCAGGGCCGGCCGGTCGACCAGGTGCTGGACGAGGCCGAAGGCAAGATCTTCCGCATCGGCGAGGAGGGCTCCAAGACCAAGCAGGGCTTCCAGAGCATGGACAGCCTGGTGGTGCAGCTGCTCGACCGCGTGACCGAGCTGCACGAGAACGGCGCCGAGGACGTGACCGGCGTGCGCACCGGCTATGTCGACCTGGACCGCATGACCGCAGGCTTCCAGCCCGGCGACCTCGTCATCCTGGCGGCGCGCCCGTCCATGGGCAAGACCGCGCTGGCGCTGAACATCGCCGAGCACGTGGCGGTGAACGAGGAATTGCCGGTGGTCGTGTTCTCGATGGAAATGGGCGCGGCCCAGCTTGCCTTGCGGCTGGTGGGCTCGCTCGGGCGCATCGACCAGGGCCACCTTCGAACCGGCCGCCTGGCCGACGACGAATGGGGCCGCCTGTCCGAGGCGGTCGAGCGGCTGGGCAAGGTCAACATGTTCATCGACGAGACGGCCGCGCTGTCGCCCAACGAGGTGCGCGCCCGCGCCCGCCGCCAGGCGCGGCAGTGCGGGCAGCTCGGCTTGATCGTCGTCGACTACCTGCAGCTGATGAGCGGCAGCGGCGGCGGCAGCGAAGAGAACCGCGCCACGGTGATCGGCGAGATCTCGCGCGGCTTGAAGTCGCTGGCCAAGGAACTGAAGTGCCCGGTGATCGCGCTGTCGCAGCTCAACCGCAGCGTCGAGCAGCGCACCGACAAGCGTCCGATGATGAGCGACTTGCGCGAGTCGGGCGCCATCGAGCAGGACGCGGACGTGATCATGTTCATCTACCGCGACGACTACTACAACAAGATCGACGGGCCCACACCCAGCAAGGAGCCCAACATCGCCGAAGTCATCATCGCGAAGCAGCGCAACGGCCCCACCGGCACGGTGAAGCTGTTCTTCAACAAGCCGCACACCAAGTTCGACAACCTGGCGCCGGGGTACGCGTCGGGGGAAGACCTTTATTGAAGTCTTGCGCGCCGATCCGTTCGGGCCAACCCGTTCGGGCTGAGCCTGTCGAAGCCTCTTTGCGAACCGTCCAAGCTTCGACAAACTGAATTGCCCAGGCCGCTTCGACAGGGCGAACGTCTGATGGGTCAAGAGGCGTCCCCAGCCCCTCCTCGGCGAGGGCCTTCGAATCGGCATCTTGATGGAATCTTGATGCACCGGCCCTGGATCTCTACACCGATTTGACGCGCCGCTGCCTAAGCTGACCCCATCCGAACAACACGAAGGATGGGTTCCATGGACATCGTCTTCCTGGCCTGTTGCGCCGCCCTGTGCGCCGCCGCGGTCGGTCTCGTCGACGGCTGCGGCCGGCCGCAGGAGGGCCGGCCATGAGCGGTCTGTATTGGTTGGCGGGCCTGGCCGCGTTGGGCCTGCTGGCCTACCTCGTCCATGCCTTGCTCAACGCGGAGGACTTCTGATGGGCACTTCCGCCTGGATGCTGTTTTTTGCCTTCCTGGCCGTGCTGCTGGCACTGTCGTGGCCGCTGGGCCTTTGGTTGGCGGCCGTCGCCGAGGGGCGCCTGCCGCGCTGGATGGCGCCGTTCGAAACGCTGGAGCGCGGGCTGTATCGCATCGCCGGCGTCGCGCCGTCCGCCGGCATGGGCTGGCAGGCCTACGCCGTGGCGCTGGTGACCTTCAACGCGATCGGGCTCCTGGCCACCTATGCGCTCCAGCGCGCGCAGGGCTGGCTGCCGCTGAACCCGCAGGGCCTGGCCGGCCTGGCGCCGGACTCGGCGTTCAACACCGCGGTCAGCTTCGTCAGCAACACCAACTGGCAGGCGTACGCGGGCGAGGGCACGATGAGCTATCTCACCCAGATGCTGGCGCTGACGGTGCAGAACTTCCTGTCGGCGGCCACTGGCACCGTGGTGGTGTTCGCGCTGGTGCGCGGTTTCGCGGCGAAGTCGGCCGCATCGCTCGGCAACTTCTGGGTCGACATCACCCGCGTGACCGCCTATGTGCTGCTGCCGCTGTCCGCGGTGTTCGCCGTCTTCCTGGTCGGCCAGGGCGTGGTCCAGAACTTCTCGCCTTACAAAGAGGTCCCGACGCTGGAGGCCACCGCCCACCGGGCGCCCCGGCTGAATGCCGGTGGCCAGCCGCTGAAAGACGCCCGGGGCGCGTCGCTACCGGGCGACGCCAGGGCCGACAGGCAGCTGCTGCCGATGGGCCCGGTCGCCTCGCAGGAGGCGATCAAGATGCTGGGAACCAACGGCGGCGGCTTCTTCAACGCCAACTCGGCCCATCCTTACGAGAATCCGACGCCGCTGTCGAACTTCGCCCAGATGCTGGCCATCTTCCTGGTGCCGGCGGCGCTGGTCTTCGCCTTCGGCCGGATGGTGGGGGACAGCCGCCAAGCCTGGGCCCTGCTCGCGGCGATGACGGTCTTTTTCGTCGCCGGCGCGGCCACGGTGACGGCGCAGGAGCAGCAAGGCAACCCCCTGCTCGCGCGGCTCGGCGCCGACCAGGCCGCGAGCCCCACCCAGCCCGGGGGCAACATGGAAGGCAAGGAGGCGCGCTTCGGCATCGCCGGAAGCGGCCTGTTCGCCGCCGTCACGACGGCGGCCTCCTGCGGCGCGGTGAACGCGATGCACGACTCTTTCACCCCGCTGGGCGGCGGGGTGCCGCTGGCCTTGATGCAGCTGGGCGAGGTGGTGTTCGGCGGCGTGGGTTCGGGCCTGTACGGCATGCTGGTCTTCGCGGTGCTGGCCGTCTTCATCGCCGGGCTGATGATCGGCCGAACGCCGGAATACCTGGGCAAGAAGATCGAGACCTACGAGATGAAGATGGTGGCCATCGCCATCCTCGTCACGCCGGTGCTGGTGCTGGTGGGCACCGCGGCGGCGGTGATGGCCGGCGTGGGCAGGGCCGGCATCGCCAACCCGGGCGCGCACGGATTCTCCGAAGTGCTCTACGCCTTGAGCTCGGCGGCCAACAACAACGGCAGCGCCTTCGCCGGCCTGTCGGCCAACACGCCGTTCTACAACGTGCTGCTGGCCGTCGCGATGTGGCTGGGCCGCTTCGGCGTGATCGTGCCGGTGCTGGCCATCGCCGGCTCGCTCGCGGCGAAGAAGCGCCTGGCCGCCACCGCCGGCACGCTGCCCACGCACGGCCCGCTGTTCGTGGCCCTGCTGGTGGGCACGGTGCTGCTCGTCGGCTTGTTGAACTACGTCCCGGCACTGGCCCTGGGGCCGGTGGTGGAACACCTGGCGCTGTGGCGCCCGAACTGAGCGGGCGCAAGGACAACCCATGAAAAGCCACCCCATGTCTTCACTCCTCGACCCGTTCGTGCTCAAGCCGGCCATCGCCTCCGCTTTCGCCAAGCTCGACCCGCGCGTGCAGGCGCGCAACCCGGTGATGTTCGTCGTCTATGCCGGCAGCGTCCTCACCACCTTGCTCTGGGCCTGTTCCCTCGGCGGCAAAAGCCATGCGCTGCCCGCCGGCGAGTCCCCGGGCTTCATCCTGGCGATCGCGCTGTGGCTGTGGTTCACCGTGCTGTTCGCCAATTTCGCCGAGGCGGTGGCGGAAGGCCGCAGCAAAGCGCAGGCCGCTTCGCTGCGCGGCCTGAAGAAGAGGAGCATCGCCAAAAAGCTGGAGCAGCCGCGGCACGGCTCCCCCTGGCACCCGGCGGAGGCCGAGGAGCTGCGCAAGGGCGCGGTGGTGCTCGTCGAAGCGGGCGACACCGTCCCCCTTGACGGCGAAGTCATCGAGGGCGTGGCCTCGGTGGACGAGAGCGCGATCACCGGCGAGTCGGCGCCCGTCATCCGCGAGTCCGGCGGCGACTTCTCCTCGGTCACCGGCGGCACGCGCGTGCTGTCGGACTGGCTGGTCGTGCGCATCGGCGTCAACCCCGGCGAATCCTTCCTCGACCGGATGATCTCGATGGTGGAGGGCGCCAGGCGGCAGAAGACGCCGAACGAGGTCGCGTTGACCATCCTGCTGGTTGCGCTGACGATCGTCTTCCTCGTCGTCACGGTGACGCTGCTGCCGTTTTCCATCTTCAGTGTCGAGGCCGCTGCCGCAGGGACGCCCGTCACGGTGACCGCCTTGATCGCGCTGCTGGTCTGCCTGATCCCCACCACCATCGGCGCGCTGCTGTCGGCCATCGGCGTGGCCGGCATGAGCCGCATGATGGCCGCCAACGTGATCGCCACCTCGGGCCGTGCGGTCGAGGCCGCCGGCGACGTCGACGTGCTGCTGCTGGACAAGACCGGCACCATCACGCTGGGCAACCGGCAGGCGTCGAGCTTCGTGCCGGCTCAGGGCGTCACCGAGCAGCAGCTGGCCGATGCGGCCCAGTTCGCGTCGATGGCCGACGAGACGCCCGAAGGCCGCAGCATCACCGTGCTGGCCAAGCAGAAGTTCAACCTGCGCGAGCGCGAGCTGACGGCGCACAAGACCACTATCGTCCCCTTCGCCGCGCAGACGCGGATGAGCGGCGTCGACATCGAAGGCCCGGACGGGAAAATCCGCTCGCTCCGCAAAGGCGCCGGTGAGGCGATCCGCAAGCACGTCGAGTCGCTCGGAGGCAATTTCCCCGCGGACGTGCAAGCGGGCGCCGAAGCCGTGGCCCGCAAGGGCAGCACGCCGCTCGTCGTGTGCGACGGCGCGAAAGTCCTCGGCGTGGTCGAGCTGAAGGACATCGTCAAGGGCGGCATCAAAGAGCGCTTCGCCGAGCTACGCCGCATGGGCATCAAGACCGTGATGATTACCGGCGACAACCGCCTCACCGCGGCGGCGATCGCGGTCGAGGCGGGTGTCGACGACTTCCTCGCCGAGGCGACGCCCGAGGCCAAGTTGAAGATGATCCGCGACCACCAGGCCGAAGGCCGCCTGGTGGCGATGACCGGCGACGGCACCAACGACGCGCCCGCGCTGGCCCAGGCCGACGTGGCGGTGGCGATGAACACCGGCACCCAGGCCGCAAAGGAGGCCGCCAACATGGTCGACCTGGACAGCAACCCGACCAAGCTGCTGGAGATCGTCGAGACCGGCAAGCAATTGCTGATGACGCGCGGCGCGCTGACGACGTTCTCCATCGCCAACGACGTGGCCAAGTACTTCGCCATCGTCCCGGCGATGTTCGCCACCACCTACCCGCGGCTGGGCGCGCTGGACGTGATGGGGCTTGCCAGCCCGTCCTCGGCCATCCTGTCGGCGGTGGTGTTCAACGCGCTGGTCATCGTGTTCCTGATCCCGCTGGCGCTCAAGGGCGTGGCCTATCGCGCCGTGGGCGCCGCGGCACTGCTGCGGCGCAACGTGCTCATCTACGGCCTGGGCGGGCTGATCGTCCCGTTCATCGGCATCAAGGCGATCGACCTGCTGCTGTCGGCTTTGAACCTTGTCTGAAATCCCTGGCGAAAGGATCTCCCTGCCATGACTCCCAAGGCTTCCCCTCGCGTATTGCGCCCCGCGCTGGTGCTGTTCGCCGCGCTCACCGCCCTCACCGGCGCCGCCTACCCGCTGCTCGTCACCGGCATCGGCCAGGCGGCCTTCCGCGAACAGGCCGCCGGCAGCCTGGTCCACCGCGGCGGCCGGCCCGTCGGGTCTTCACTGATCGGCCAGAACTTCACCGGCCCCGGGCACTTCTGGGGCCGGCCTTCCGCGACGGCCACGATGCCCTACAACGCCGAAGCCTCGGGCGGCTCCAACCTGGGGCCGCTGAACCCGGCGCTTTCCGAGGCGGTGAAAGGCCGCATCGCGGCGCTGCGCGCCGCCGACCCCGGCAACGGGGCTCCGGTGCCGGTCGACCTCGTCACCGCTTCGGCGAGCGGGCTGGATCCGCACATCAGCGTCGCCGCGGCGCTCTACCAGGCTGGGCGCGTGGCGCGTGCGCGCGGGCTGGCGGAGGCGCAGGTGAGGCAATTGGTCGAGCGGCATTCGGAGGGCCGGTGGCTGGGCTGGCTCGGCGAGCCGCGGGTGAACGTGCTGGCGTTGAACCTGGCGCTGGACGGGGCGGGGCCTTGAGGGGCCGCTGTCTTCCCAACGCGCACCGAGCTTTATGACTCGCGCCACCCTCAGCCCGACCCTCCCCCGCAAGCGGGAGACGGGGTTCAAGCGGGTATCCCTCTCCGAAAGCCGGAAGGGTGCCAAAGCGGGCTCCCTCCCCCCGGCACGGGGGCGAGGGCAGGGGTGAGGGGTTGTGGCGCACAGACCGGCTGCGATTTTTTTAGGACGACGGAGAAAATCCTCTTCATGACGGTCGCCCCCCCACGCCCCGACCCCGACGCGCTGCTGGCCCGCCTCCACCGCGACGAGCGACGCCAGTCGCGCGGCCGGCTGCGCATCTACTTCGGCGCGTCCGCCGGCGTGGGCAAGACCTGCGCGATGCTCATCGCCGCCCGCAAGCTGCGGGACGAGGGCGTGGACTTGCTGGCCGGCGTCGTCGAGACCCACGGCCGCGGCGGGACCGCCGCGCTGCTCGAAGGCCTGCCGCTGCTGCCGCCCGCCGCGGTGGAGCACCGCGGCCAACGCCTGGCGGAGTTCGACCTCGACGGCGCGCTGGCCCGCCGGCCGGCCCTGGTGCTCGTGGACGAACTCGCGCATTCCAATGCGCCCGGCTCGCGCCACCCCAAGCGCTGGCAGGACGTGGAAGAGTTGCTGGCCGCCGGGATCGATGTCTACAGCACGCTGAACGTGCAGCACTTGGAGAGCCTGAACGACGTGGTGGGGGGCATCACCGGCGTGGTGGTGCGCGAGACGTTGCCCGACACCTTTTTCGACGCGGCCGACGAGGTGGTGCTGGTCGACACGCCGGCCGACGAGTTGATCGGGCGCCTGGCGGCGGGCAAGGTCTACCTGCCGGACCAGGCCGAGCGCGCCGCGCGCAATTTCTTCCGCAAGGGCAACCTGATGGCGCTGCGCGAGCTGGCGCTGCGCCGCACCGCGGATCGCGTCGGCGACGACGTGCAGGCCTACCGCAACGACCGCTCCATCGGGCGGGTTTGGGAGACCGAAGGCGCGCTGCTGTGCTGCGTGGGGCCGGGAGCCGTGGCCGACGCGGTGGTGCGGGGCGCGGCCCGGCTGGCGCGCCAGCTGGGTGTGGAATGGCACGCCGTCTATGTGGAGACGCCGGCGCTGCAGCGGCTGGACCGCGCCCGCCGCGAGGCGGTGCTGCGCAGCGTCAAACTGGCGCAGGACCTGGGCGCCCGCACCGCGGTGCTGGCGGCCCGCGGCGTCGCAGCCGCGCTCGTCGACCATGCCCGGGCCCACAACCTTTCCAGGCTCGTGCTGGGGCGTGTCCGCCGCTCGGGCCCGGCGGCCTGGTGGCCGCGCCCGGCGCTGGCCGGCGCATTGGCGACGCTGGCGCCCGACATCGACCGCGTCGAGATCGGCGACGGCAGCCCGCCGCGGGTGCAAGCCGCGCCGGCCGGCGCCCAGGCGCGGGCCGCGCCCGGCCGTGCCGCCCGGCGCTACGCGCTCGCCGCGGCCGCCTGCGCCTCGACGGCGCTGCTGTCTCACGGGCTGACGCCCTTCTTCGACCTGGCCAACATCGTGCTGGTGCTGTTGCTGCCGGTGGTGGGCGCAGGCGTCTGGCTGGGCCGCGGCCCGGCGGTGCTGGCGGCTGTCCTGAGCGTGCTGGCGTTCGACTTCTTTTTCGTGGCGCCGCGGCTGTCATTCGCCGTTTCCGACGTGCAGTACCTGCTGACCTTCGCCGTGATGCTGCTGGTGGGCCTGGTCACCGGCCAGCTGACCGCCGGACTGCGTTTCCAGGCCGACGTGGCCACGCACCGCGAGGCGCGCTCGCGCGCGTTGTTCGAGGCGGCGCGCGACTTGTCCGGCACCTTGACCGTGGAGCACGCGGTCGAGGCGGCCGGAGCGGTCGTCTCCCGCGCGTTCAAGGCCCAGGTCGCGGTCTATGTGCTTGGGCGGGACGACAACCTGCGCCCGGCCGCCCCGCATTCGGACAATGCCGGGATCGACCTCGGCGCCGCGCAGTGGGTGCTCGACCACAACGAAGCTGCCGGCCTGGGCACCGGCACGCTGGCGGGCAGCGCTTGGCTCTACCTGCCGCTGAAGGCCACGATGCGCTGCCGCGGCGTGATGGCGGTGCGCCTGCAGGACGCCGGCGCGCTGATGCTGCCCGAGCAGCGCCGCCAGCTGGAAACCTTCGCGGCGCTGACCGCGATGGCGCTGGAGCGCCTGCACTACACCGAAGTGGCCCAGGGCGCCACGGTGCAGATGGAATCGGAGCGGCTGCGCAATTCGCTGCTTTCGGCGCTGTCGCACGACCTGCGCACGCCGCTGGCGGCGCTGGTGGCCGCGGCCGAGACGCTGCGGGCCAGCCGGCCGCCGCTGGCCGGCGAACAACTGCGCCTGGCCGGGACGATCAAGGAAAAGGCGTTGCGCATGGCCGGCATGGTGACCAACCTGCTCGACATGGCGCGCTTCCAGAGCGGCGGCGTCCGCCTGCGCATGGAGTGGCAATCGGTCGAGGAACTGGTCGGCGGCGCGGTGCAATCGGCCGGCGGCGCGCTGGGCGATCGGCCGCTGGCGGTGCGCATCGACGACGCGGCGCGATGGGTCGAGTGCGACGCGGTGCTGATCGAGCGCGTGCTGGCCAACCTCCTGGAAAACGCCGGCAAATACACCCCCGCCGGCTCGCCGGTGGAGGTGGCCGCACGGGCGGTGGAGAATGAGCTGCGCGTCAGCGTCACCGACCGGGGGCCGGGCGTCCCCAAGGGGCAGGAAGACATGATCTTCGAGAAATTCACGCGGGGCGACCCGGAGTCGTCCACGCCGGGCGTCGGCCTGGGCTTGGCCATCGGCAAGGCCATCGTGTCCGCCCACCGCGGCCGAATCGGCGTGCGCAGCGCCGCGCCGCACGGCGCGGAATTCACCTTCACCCTGCCGTTGGGCACCCCGCCCCCGGTTGACGGCGGCGGCGAAGGCGCCGCCCCATGAGCGCGCCGACACCGGTCGCGCTGGTGCTCGAGGACGAACGGGAGATCCGCCAGTTCGTGCGCGCCGCGCTCGAAGCGGAAGGCTGGATGGTGCACGAGGCCGCCACTCTGAAACAGGGCCTGGTGGAGGCTGCCACGCGCCGGCCCGACCTGGTCATCGCCGACCTGGGCCTGCCCGACGGCGACGGCGTGGAGTTCATCCGTTCGGTGCGGGTGTGGTCGGCGGTGCCGGTCATCGTGTTGTCGGCGCGCACCCGGGAGGAAGAGAAAGTCGCCGCGCTGGACGCCGGGGCCGACGACTTCATCACCAAGCCCTTCGGCATCAACGAGCTGCTGGCGCGCACCCGCGTCAGCCTGAGGCGGCTGCGCATGGGACGGGCGCAGGATGATCCCGTGTTCCGCTTCGGCGACGTGGCGGTCGACCTGGCCGCGCGCGTCGTCAGCAGGCGTGGCGTGGAAGTGCACCTGACGCCGATCGAATACCGCCTGCTCGGCGTGCTGGCCGCCAACGCCGGCCGGGTGCTCACCCACACCCACCTGCTGCGCGAAGTGTGGGGGCCCGGCCATTCGCAGAGCACCCATTACCTGCGCGTCTACATGGCCAACCTGCGGCAGAAGCTGGAAGACGACTCCGCCAGGCCGAAGCACATCCTGACCGAGACGGGCGTGGGGTACCGGTTGATGGTGGAGCCGCAATAGCAGGGCCTCGCCCCGTTCGGGCTGATCCCTTCGGCAAGCTCCGGCTGAACGAGCGGGGAAGTTCGTTGGGGAGCTGCGGTTCGCCGGTAACTCACGTTGAGTCATTCAAATGGGGTCAGGGCAGTTCTGACGAGGCCCTTCGCGCGGGCAGCCGTGGTTCTCATTCGGCTTGGCCGCCGCCCTTGAACCCTAGCATTTTCATCGCCCCCGTCAGCGTCTGCTTGGCACCCCAGTAGTCCGCCCAGGGGTCCTCGGTCTGGAACGACAGCCGTTCCCGCGCGTCCGCGATCGTCCACTGCGCCGAGCTTTCCAGCGCGTCCAGCTCGTCCCAGGACACCGGCATCGACACGCCCAGGCCCGGCCGGGCGCGGGCGGAGAAGGCGGCCACCGTGGTGGCGCCGTGGCCGTTGCGCAGGTAGTCTATGAAGAGCTTGCCGACGCGGTTGGCCGGGCCGCTCTTGGCGACGAAGCGCGACGGGATGGCCCGCGACATGTGTTCGACGATGGCTTTGGAGAACGCTTTGACGGTGGCGGCGTCGCGCCGCGGCGCCAGCGGCACCACCACGTGCAGGCCTTTCCCGCCGGAGGTCTTCAACCAAGAGGCCAGCCCCAGGTCGGCGAGGAAGCCGCGCACCAGCACCGCCGCCTCCCGGACCTGGGGCCAGGCGGTGCCTTCGCCCGGGTCGAGGTCGAAGACCATGCGGTCGGGCTTGTCGATGCTGCGCGCCAGCGCGCCCCAGGTGTGGAACTCGAAGACATTCATCTGCGCCGCGCCCACCAGGGCCTCGGCGGAGGCGATCTCCAGCAGGGCCTCATGGCCGGGGTCGAGGGCGGGGTCGAGCAGTTTGACGCCGGGGATCTCGGTCTTCTCCGCATGCTTCTGGAAGAAGAGGTGGCCCTTGATGCCCTGCGGCGCGCGCATCAGCGCGCAAGGGCGGCCCTTCAAGTGGGGCAGCATCCATTCGGCGATGGATTCGTAATAACGCACGAGGTCGCGCTTGGTGGCGCCGGTGCTGGGGTCGACCACGCGTTCGCCGTGGGTGATGGCGATGTGGCCGGCGGCCCCGGCTTGCGCCGGTGCACGGCGCCTGCGCGGGGCGGTCGGCGCGGCGGCGGCCACGTCGGCGGGTGTCGCGCTGGTTTCGCGCACCACTTCATTGGCCGGCTTGTCGGCGCGCAACGCGACATAGGACGCGTGGCGCAACTGCCCGTCCGGCGTCCACCCTGCGAAAGCGACTTCGGCCACCAGGCGCGGCTCGACCCAGTGGATGGCCTCGGCTTTGCGCTTGGTCCAGCGGCCGGCCTGCAGCTTCTTCTCTTCGCCGGGCCGGAAGGGCGGGGAAGCGGTGGCGGTTTTCGACAGCAGCTTGAGCAGCTTGGCCGCCTCGGCCGAACTCCACCCGGTGCCGACGCCGCCCACCGGCAGCAGCGCGCCGCCCCGGCCCTCGTGCACGCCGAGCAACAGGCTGCCGACTCGCGCGGTGCCGTCGCTACGGTCGGTGTAGCCGCAGACCACGAACTCCTGGCGCTGCTGGCATTTGAGCTTGAGCCAGTCTTCGCCGCGGCCTCCGGTGTAGGTTGAATCGGCGCGCTTGGCCATCACGCCTTCTAAATTCATCTTGCAGGCGGCCGCCAGGATCTCGGCAGCGTCGGCGTCCAGGCTTTCGCTGAACCGCAACAGCCCGCCCTCGGGCGCCCGTTCGTCGAGCATCGCCTTGAGCAGGCCGCGCCGCCCCGAAAGCGGTTGGCCGCGCAGGTCGTGCCCCTCGAAGAAGGGCAGGTCGAAGAGGAAGTAGACGATGCGCGGGTTCGGCGCCGAGCGTTCGAAGGCGTTCTGCAGCGCGTTGAAGTCCGGTAGGCCGTTCTCGCCGTGCAGCACGATCTCGCCGTCCAGCCAGGTGGACTTGACCCCCAGCTGCTCCAGCGCCTGCTTCAACTTCGGCAGCTTGGCCGACCAATCGTGGCCGCCGCGTGTGATCAGCGCGGCCCGGCCTTTCGTGTCGATGCGGGCCAGGACCCGGTAGCCGTCGTATTTGCTTTCGAAGACCCAGGGGCCGGCGGAGGCGGGCGGCAACCCGCTGACCAGGGTGGCCAGCTGGGGCGACAGCGTCTCCGGCAATTTCGCCTTGGCACCGCCGCTGGTGGGCGTGCCGACGTCCGACGTGCCCTGCCGCGCGCCGTTCCCGGGCGCGCGCGCGCCGGCCGTTTTCTTCGCCGCCGCTTTTGTCGCCACCGCTTTCTTCGCCACCGCTTTCTTCGCCGCCGCCGGCTTGGCGATCACGCTGTCGGGGAAGTCCTTGACGATGTCGACTTCGGCTTTCGCCCGCGCGAATTCGTCGCGTTTCTTGAACAGCAGCCAGGGCTGCTGCCGGTCACCGTCTTTTTTGGCGAGCCGGACCAGCTCCCACCGGCCTTCCAGTTTTTCGCCGTGCAGGTCGAACACCAACTTGCCTTGGGCCAGGCCGCGCCGCGGGTCGCCCACCGGTTCCCAATACCCGCGGTCCCAGACGATGACTTGGCCCGCGCCGTATTGGCCGGGCGGTATCGTGCCTTCGAAGCCGCCGTATGACAGCGGATGGTCTTCCACCTGCACCGCCAGGCGCTTGTCGGCCGGGTCCAGGCTTGGCCCTTTGGGCACGGCCCACGAAAGGAGCACGCCGCCGAACTCCAGCCGGAAGTCGTAGTGCAGGCGCGAGGCCGCATGCTTCTGCACGACGAAAGACAGGTCCCCGCCCGCTCCGGCTTGCTCGCCGCGGGGCTCCGAGGTGACGGAGAAATCGCGCTTGGCCCAATAGGGCGCGAGGGGGTGGTTGCGCGGAGCGGTTGGCATGGTGGGTGCGGGCAGGGCGCCGACTCTTTACTTGTCCATGTCCTTTCAAGCCCGCTTGCGCGCAGGTGCGGCGGACTTCCTGGCAGCCGCCTTTTTCGCGGGCGCTTTCTTCGCGACGGAGGCCGTGCGGGCCTCGTCCGACTTGGACGGTGCCGCGCCGCCGGGCCTCTTGCCGTCGCCGGCCCGCCGGGCCAGGCTCTGCTTGAGCAGCGCGGTGAGGTCCACCACGTTGCTGGTGGAGCCCGCGTCGGCGCCGGGTTCTTCCATCGGCTCCACCTTCTCGGTGGCGCCGGCCTCCACGCGCTTGGCCACCAGCGCATGGATGGCCTCGGTGAACTGGTCGGCGTGCTCGTCGGGCTTCCAGGCTTCGGTCATGTCGCCGATCAGCTGCCGGGCCATCTTCATCTCGGCGTCCTTGAGCGATTTGCCTCCCTCGGCCGGCAGCTTGAGGTCGGTCCAGGGACGGATGTCGGCCGCCCAGCGCAGCGTGTTGAGCATCAACGCCGGGCCGCTCGGGATGAGGGCGGACAGGTACTCCTTGGTATGCAGCACGACGCGCGCGATGCCGATCACGCCTTCGGCCAGCATGGCTTCGCGCAGCAGCGCGTACACCTTTTCGCCCTTGGCGACGGGTTCGAGGTAGTAGGGCCTGTCCAGCATCACGAAGGGGATCTCCGACGCGTGGACGAAGGACTGGATCTCGATCGTCTGCGTGGTCTTCGGATAGGCGGCCTTGATCTCTTCGTCGCTGAGCACGACGTAGTCGCCGCCTTCCACTTTGACGCCCTTGACGATGTTCTCTTTCTTGATTTCAGCGCCGGTGCGCTTGTTGATGCGCTTGTAGCCCACCGGGTCCATGCTGCGTTTGTCGAGCCAGTCGAAATCGACGCCGCTTTCCGACGAAGCCGGGTAAAGGGCCACCGGCACGTGCACCAGGCCGAAATCGATCGCGCCCTTCCAGATGGCGTGCGGCATGGCGGTCGTGGCCTGGGGTCGCGTCCCGGTCCGGCGCTTCAGGCCGAACCGTGGTGGTGGTGCCGGTGGCCGGTCAAGGAAGACTCGTCCACTTGCAACGCCGACAGTGCCCTTTCCAGAGGCACCATTTCTTCCGCGATGCGGTCGATGCGCTCGCTGTCCCACACCGGCGAGGCGTAGGCGGCGTCCAGCTCGTTGCGCAGGCATTCGTATCGGCCGTGCAATTCATCCATTTTCATGGCGACTTCTCCAATCCGTTGGCGTGAATGACGAGGAAGACCCTCACTGCCGACAGTCTGGCAAGTCATGTGCCCGTCCGATGCGGCGGCCGGTAACGGATGTGTCGGCGCGTTTTCGGGGAGGGGCCGCCCACCAATGGTGCGGTGCCGCAAAAATCAAGCCGCTCAAAAGAAAAAATGCCCTAGACATGCGCTTTCTGGTGGGCCGAAAGCGCATTGCCGTTACAGCACGCTTACTGGATGACGGGTTCTTCGCCCTGCAGGCGGCACGGCGGACGGCTGTTTTTTCTTTTTTTCTCACCGCTTTGCCTGTCGCTTTCGCAACATCAAAGACGCGCCATGGTGGATTCCGTGCAGGCCGGTGGACGGGGCGCGGCGCCCGGCCGGTTCAGCCCATCAGCGCGGGGGCTGGCTGGTGCGCCAGGCGGCGATGCAGGTCATGAGCTCCATCGGGTCGACCGGCTTGGTGAAGTGGCGGTCGAAACCGGCCGCCAGCGCGCGGCGCTGGTCCTCGGGCTGGCCCCAGCCGGTGACGGCCAGGATCAGCATGTCCTGGCCCCAGGGCTGGCGCCGAAGTTGGCGAGCGAGTTCATGGCCATCCATGCCCGGCATGCCGATGTCGAGCACCGCCACACGCGGCTTGAGCGCCTCGGCCATCGACAGGGCGCTCTCGCCGTTGGCGGCCACGTGGACGTCGTAGCCTTCCAGGCCGAGCAGCAGGCCGAGGCTTTCGGCGGCGTCGGCGTTGTCGTCGGCGATCAGAAGGGGCAGGCCCGGCGAGCCGGCCGGGTCGTCTTGGGGGGAGTGGTCTTGTTCCGGGTTCGGCATGGCATGGGTTTCAGCGAGCGCAGCCGGCAGTATGACGGTGAATGTGGAACCCGCGCCGGGACCAGGGCTGGAGGCCACCAGCCGCCCGCCGTGCAGCTCGATCAGCCCGCGCGACAGCGCCAGGCCGATGCCCAGCCCGCCCAGCGACCGGTCGGTGCTGCCGCGCAGCTGCGAGAACATGTGGAACACGCGGGCGATGTCTTCCGCGGCGATGCCGATGCCTTCGTCGCGCACTTCGATGACCAGGCCCTGCCGCGGCTCCGCGCGGGCCGCCAGCCACACGCGGCCGCCGTGGTCGGAATACTTGGCGGCGTTGAGCAGCAGGTTGCTGAGCACTTGGGAC
Organism: uncultured Burkholderiales bacterium; assembly: GCA_966211815.1. Classification (GTDB taxonomy): domain Bacteria; phylum Pseudomonadota; class Gammaproteobacteria; order Burkholderiales; family Burkholderiaceae_C; genus JANPCX01. Next base: position 27,946 of record CBIHOD010000027.1, on the reverse strand, counting down.
AAGCGCAGCGAGTCGACCTGGACGCGGATGTCGGGTTCGGGCCAGTCCAGCACGAGCTGGTGCTTCTTCGCGGCCAGCAAGGGCTGGGCGGTCTCGACGGCGGTGTCGAGGATGTCGCGCAGCGGCCGGCTCTCGATCTGCAGTTCCAGGCGGCCCGACGTGATGCGCGAGACGTCGAGAAGGTCGTCCAGCAGCCGGGCCATGTGGCGCACCTGCCGGGTGATGATGTCGCGGCAGGACGCCAGGTCGGCGGTGGTCATCTCGGGACGGCCCAGCGCGTGCGCCGCGCTGCGGATCGGGGCCAGGGGATTGCGCAATTCATGCGCCAGGATGGCCAGGAATTTGTCCTTGCGCCGGTCGGCCGATTGCAAGGCCTCGGCGGTCTTGCGGGCCTGCGTCACGTCGATGTGCACGCCCACCCATTCGCGCACCCCGCCGTCGGCCGCCAGCACCGGCACGGCGCGCACCGCGTAGCGCCGCCATTGGCCGTCCTGGCCGCGCACCCGGTGTTCGAAGACGAAGTCGAGCTTGCCGGCCACCGCGTCCTGCCAGGCGGTGAGCGTGCCCGCGACGTCGTCGGGGTGGAGCGCCCTGAGCCAGCCCAGGCCCGCGTATTCGGACGGCGACTGGCCGGTGATCTGCGCCCAGCCCGGCTGCTCGCCCTGCATGTCGCCCTGGGCGTTGCTCGTCCACATGACGCCGACGGCGCCCACCGCGGCACGGAAGCGCTGTTCGCTCTGCTTCAGGGCTTCCTCGGCGAGCTTGTAGCGGCTGATGTCGCGGCACAGCAGGGCCAGCCCGCCCGGCACGGGGTAGGCGCGCAGGTCGAGCCAGAGGTCCTGGCCGTCCCACACGTAGCGGTGTTCCAGCTGGCGCGGCTCGCGGCGCGCCATCGCTTCTTTGAGCGTGGACTCGATCGGCGTGCCGACCGCGCCCGGCCAGGCGTCCCAATGGGTGCGGCCGACGATCTCGGCCTCGGCGCGGCCGTCCAGCCGCAGCGCCGCCTGGTTGATCTGCACCACGCGGAACGACTTGTCGAGCACGACCAGGCCTTCGCCCATCGCGTCCAGCAGCGTGGTGTAGCGCTGCTGGCTGGCCTGGGCGTCCTCGTGGGCGAGCTGCGAAGTGGTGACGTCCTGGCCCTGCACGAAGACGCCGGTCACGGTGCCTTCGTCGTCGTCGACCAGGGGTTCGAAGATGAAATCGAGGAAGCGCGGCGACGGCCCCTGGCCCGGCGCGTCGAGGATGAAGAGCGCATGGTGGCCCTGGTAGCGCTGGCGGCTGGAGAACACGGCGTCCAGGCGGTGCACGAAGCCCTGGGCCTGGGCCTCCGGCAGCACTTCCGCCAGGGGGCGTCCGATGACGTCGCGGCGGCCGAAGGCGACTTCGAACGCCTTGTTCACGAACTCCACATGGTGCCTCGGACCGCGGAGCACCGCCATGAAGCCCGGCGTCTGCTCGAAAAGCCGCCAGCGGCGCGCCTGCTCTTCTTCGCGGCGGCGGTCGTCGCGCAGCCTCGACGTGGTCTCGCGGCAGACGCAGAACAGGCCCGCCACGCGGCCCGCGCCGTCGCGCACCGGGTGGTAGCCGAAAGAGAAATGAGCCTCCCGCAGCTGGCCTTCACGGTGGAGCATGAGTTCGATGTCGTCCCGCTGGACGCTGTCGCCCGAGAACACGCCGTCGACGAGGTGCTCCAGGTGGGGCCAGGCGTCCGACCAGACTTCCTGCATCGGCCGGCCCATGGCCGCGGGGTGCCGCTGGCCGAGGATGGGGGTGTAGGCGTCGTTGTAGAGCATCAGCCGCGCGGGGCCCCAGGCGATGAACATCGGCTCGTTGGCGCCGAGCATCAGGCCGGTCAGCACTTTCAGCGCCTCGGGCCATTGCGCGGCGGGCGTCGACTCGCCCGCCCGGCCCAGGGCCCATGCGCCGTTGCCGCGCATCAAGGCCGCGCAGTCGCCGGGATGGTCGAGGAAGGCAAGTTCAGGATCGCTGCGCATGGTCGCCGCATGTTCTCTTTTGAAACAAGGGGAAAGCCGCCCGGGCCCGTCGCGGATGGCGCTGCGGGGCGGGCGAATTATCGGCCGCGGTGCGGGCCTCGCCAATCGTCTTTTCGGCCTTTGGATGGGGGCGGGAGATCCTCCTACGCCGGCTCGGGCGTTCGTCCGGAACCGGGCATGGGTGGCGGGGCATAGATTGGGCGCATGAAGAAACAATCCGCCACACCCTCAACCGGCGGGCAAGCCGGAAAGCCGGTCCCGTCAGCGCGCGACGGCGATTTCCCATCGCGCGGCAAGCGCCTGCCGATGCCGCACGAGCGCGACGAATCGTCAGGCGACGCGCAGGCCGGCCACCGCCCCGACCGGAAGAAGCTCCAACTCGCCGGACAGGACTTGGCCGAGGGCCAGGTGGACACCGACATGCGCGCCACGCCCGGGCTGGACAGCGGGCGCCGGGAAAGCCTGGTGCCGGGCGAAGCGGGCCGGTCGGTGCAGGGGCGCAACACCAAAGTCACGCCGGGCGGCTGACGCGCGCCGCCGCGGCCCGCTTTGTCGGACAGCAACTACGCCGCGTGGCGGCGCGATCCGATGGCGGCCCGCGACAGCGTTGCCGATACTGGCTCCATCCGATATTCAACTTTCGAAGGAGCGCAGCCATGACGCTGTCTGAATGGGCCATCGCCAGTCTGATCATTTCCGGTGCCGTGATGCTGGCCGGCTGGCTGGTGAAAGTGCTGGTGAATGTCACCGAAGAGATCCAGTCGATCGACGGCATCGAGAACATGCACCTCGACGATTGACGGGCAGCCGCGAAGCGGCGCTTGGCGCGGCATATGCGGACGGCGCATGCAAATGCGTGCGCCGCATGTGGCCGCCGTCATGGGAATGGGGCTTGCCCGCACGATGCACAGACCTTCTTGCCGGATGCGAGGGAGTCTGACTTTCGTGATCGGCCAACCACACTTTGAAAGGATTCCCATGTCTTCTCAACAAGGAAACAACCCCAACCGCCAACAAGGCGGCAGCGGCAACCAGCAAGAGGCCTACAACAGCCCCGGCGGACAGCAGGGCGGACAGTCCCGCGGCGATTTCGGATCGGCCGGGGGCCGGTCCCAGCAGGGCGGATATGTCGGCAGTGATTACGGCAATGATTACGGGGGCTCGTCGCAGGGCTACGGCTCGGAGTCGCAACAGGACCGTTACGGGCAGGAACGCCAGGGCGGTTACGGTGGCCAGGACCGGTATGGCTCGGGCCAATCGTCCTACGGCCAGGACCGCTACCAGCAAGACAGGTATGGCCAAGGCCGCCAGGGCGGCGGGTACCAAGGCGGCTACCAAGGAAACTATCAAGGCGGCTACCAAGGCGGTCAACAAGGCGGCCAGGGCTACCAGGGCGGTTACCAGAGCGGTCAGGGTTACCAGAGCGGTGGTCATCAAGGGGGTGGCTACCCAGGCGGCTATCAAGGCGGCTATCAAGGCGGCCAAGGCGGCGGCTACCAAAGCGGTTACGACCAGAACCAAGGCCGGTTCTCGCAAGGCGGGTATGGCGGCGGTTATCCCGGCTACCAGGGCCACAACCCCGGATACCAAGGCTATTCGCAGGGCTACCAGGGCTACCAGGACCATGATCGCTATGGCCAGCAGGGCTTCCAGCAAGGCCGTGGCCTGCAAGGCGGCTATGGCGGTTACGGCCAGGAGTCTTACGGTTTCGACCGCGACTACGGTGGCCGGTCGTCCTTCGAGGGCCAGGGCTACGGTAGGCAAGGCCACTCGCAGCAGCCTTCGCATTTCGCGACCGGCCAGGGCGGGCAATGGGGGCAGGTCGACCAACAGCAGACCCACCACCACGATCCCGATTACCACCAGTGGCGCACCGAGCAGCTGCGCGCGCTGGACGACGACTACAACAATTGGCGCCAGGATCGCTACAAGAAGTTCTCGGACGAGTTTTCCAACTGGCGCAACACCAACCGCAACCGCGCCTCCGGTTCCAGCGCCTCCGGCTCCGGTGGAAGCGGCGCGTCGGGAAGCGGCAGCCAGTCCGGCGCCGCGTCCGGCAGCGGCACTTCCGGGATTGCCAGCGCCTCGGAAACCTCCGGCACCTCCGGAACTTCTGCCGGGTCCAGCTCCAAGAGCAAGTGAAGGCGGGTCGGCCGCGGCAGCAGGCCGACGCGCAGGATGAAAGAGGGCCACACACGTGGCCCTTTTTTTTGGCCTTGCCGCCGGGCCCTGCCTCTTCGCTGGAACGGAAAAGCCGGCGCGTGGCCGGCTTCACGGGACGGCGGCGGGCAGGCTCAAGCCTGCGCCGCTGTGGCCGGTTCCTGCGCCGGCGATCCGTGGCGCCGCCGGCGGTCCACCGCTTCGATGCGCAGCATCTGGCGGTACTTGGTGACGGTGCGCCGCGCCACGACCAGGCCTTGTTCCGCCAGCTGCCGGGTGATCTCGGCGTCCGACAGGGGCGCTTCGGGGTTCTCGGATTCGATGATGTCCTTGACCAGGCCGCGGATGGCGGTGCCCGAGCAGGCGCGGCCGTTGGCGCTGACCATGGCGCGCGAGAAGAAGTACTTCAATTCGAAGACGCCCATCGGCGTGGCCATGTATTTGTTGTTGGTCACGCGGGAGACGGTGGACTCGTGCACGCCGACCTCTTCGGCGATCTCGCGCAGGCCGAGCGGCTTCATGGCCATGGCGCCGAATTCCAGGAAGTGCTTCTGCCGCTTCACGATGGCCTCGGCCACGTCGAGGATGGTGGAAAAGCGCTGCTCCACGTTGCGCAGCGTCCAGCGCGCTTCCTGGAGGTGGGCGCCCATCTCGGCGTCCTGGGGCGTGCGGTGGCGCTGGAACAGCTCGGCGTAGACCTGGTTGAGCCGCACCTTGGGCACGACGGCGGGGTTGAGCTGCGCGGTCCATTGTCCGCGCACCTTTTTCACGAGCACGTCGGGCACGACGTAGGCGATGTGCGAAGACCCGAGGCGCCAACCCGGCCGCGGGTCGAGCCGGCGGATGCGGTCGCAGACGGCTTCGACGCGCGCCGCCGTTTCGCCCAGCGCCTTCACCAGCCCGTTGATGTCGCGCGCGGCCAGGGCCGGCAGGTGCTTTTCGACGATGGTGTGGGCCAGCGCCCGCATGTCCGGGCACTCGATGGACGGAAGCTGCAGCTGCAGGCACTCGGCCACGGTACGCGCGGCCACGCCGGCCGGCTCCAGCGACTGCACCAGCTTCAACGCGATCTGCATCTCGTCCAGCGTGGCCGGCGGGTCGAGTTCCGGCACTTCCAGCAGCTCTTCCAGCGGGGTGCGCAGGTAGCCGTCGTCGTCGAGCGATTCGACCACGGTGCGTGCCAGCGCCAGGTCGCGGGGCATCAGGGGCCGCACGTTCAGCTGGCCGTGCAGGTGGGCGCTGAGCGTGGTGTCCACCGCCATCATCTCCAGCGCCGACAGCTCGCCGTCTTCATTGGAACGCGGCCCGGTGCCCAGGCCGGCGTCGGCCGCCCAGAGGTCGCGGTCGCTTTCGAAATCCTGCGCGTCGGCGACGACGCGCTCTTCGTTGTCGTCGACGGCCGACTGGGCCTTTTCCGCGATCTCTTCCAGCGAATCGAAAGATGAATCCTGCGCTTCCTCGCCGTCGGCTTCGTCGCTTTCCTCCACTTCGAGGAAGGGGTTCTTGCCGAGCGTGTCGCGCACCATGGCGCCGAAGTCGAGGGAAGACATCTGCAGCAGGCGCACCGCATGCTGCAGGCGGGGCGAAAGCGTCTGGCTCTGCCGTTGGTCTGTACGAACGTCCATTGAAATCACGGGCGACCTCCTAGGGTGACGGGGAAGCCTTGGGATGCTGGTGTGCCTGCACGCGCCAAGGCGAATATCCCCTTCCAATGCAACACCCGTGCCGCCTCGGCGCACCGGAAACAAGACGACACAAAACGGGTTCGCCGATTGCAGATGTCGCCGGAAAAACGCGTTTTGAGCGCTGTTGTCAGCGTCTCGCGGCACCGGCCCGACAGTGGCGGCCGCGAGGTGCGGCGGCGGTGTCAGTTTTGCGGTAATTAGTGCCGTGCCCGCGCGCGTTCAGCCTGTTTTTCTGCAACAGCGTGCGTATGAAATTCGGCACCTCTGCGCCGGTCGGGGAGATGTTCAATCCGCCCCCTGGTCGCCCAGCAATTCGCCGCGGCGCAACGCCAATGCCGTGCCGAGCGACTTCAGGTTCAAGGAGGCCTCGGCCTGCGGGAAGAGGTGCCGCTCCACATGCGCGGCGTGCGCCATCACCTGTTCGCCCAGCTCGGCCACGCGGGCGTCGAAAGCCTCGCCGCCCGGGTTGCCTTCGGCCAACGCGGTCAGCGCGTCGAGCAGCTTGGCGTGGCGGCCGCGCGCCGCTTCGCGTTCGGCATTGCCGTCGTCCGGCAGCGCCGGGTAGAAGACCTCTTCTTCGATCCGGATGTGTGCGCGCAGCAGTGCGCCGATGCGCGACAGAAGGCCGCCGCGGTCCGCGGCGACCGCTCCTTGGGCGGTCAGGCGGGCGTATTCCGAAAACAAGGCTTGCAAGCGTCTGTGGTCCGACCGCAGTACTTCCAGGGCGTCCTGGGTCGAGGCGGGCGGTGTGTGGGTGATCGTCGTCATGGTGTTCCTCCTGCTGGGCCTGGCCGGCGCCGGGGCTCTCATGCGGCGGCGGTTCGCCCGTGGGGCGGCAAGGTGTGTTCCCGTCGGCTGGGCACATCGATTGCCAGGTCTGGCCGCATAGCAACTTCTGATGGAGACATCGCCATGAACAAACTGATCCTCGCGTCCATGCTGGCCCTCGGCAGCACCCTGTTCACCGCCTGCGCCGTGTCCGACGGCCAAAGTTCGGTGGGCCAATACGTGGATGACGCCACCATCACCGCGCGCGTGAAGGCTCGCTTCGCGGAAGACAAGACGGTGAGCGCCAGCCGCATCAATGTCGAGACGCTCAACGGCACCGTGCAGCTGTCCGGCTTCGCCACCAACCAGGCCGAACGCGACCAGGCAGGCGCGTTGGCCCGCAGCGTGCCCGATGTGAAGTCGGTGCGCAACAACGTGCTGGTGCGCGAAGGCGAAAAGAAGTGACGCGATGAAGAACGCGGCGGCGACGGGTATGCCGCTTGCCGCTCCAACCCGCAACCCAACTGCAAAGGAGAACTGCCATGAACAAAACCGTGATCGCTTCCATCCTCGCCATCGGCGGCGCCGCTCTCGGCGGCCACGCATTCGCCGGTGACACGGACACGGGCAGCGGCATGCCGTCCAGCCAGCCCTACACCTCGACACCGTCTTCCTCGTCGTCTTCCTCTTCTTATTCTTCTTCCGCCGGCCAGTACACCTCGGCCGAAGATTCGGCGACCACCGCCCGGGTGCAGGACCGCCTGTCCCAGGACCGCGGCCTCAAGGCCAGCGGCATCAGCGTGGAGACGATCGACGGCAAGATCCAGCTCAACGGCTTCGCCAACAGCCAGGCCGAGAAGAACGCGGCCGGCGCGCTGGCCCGTAGCGCGGCGCAAGGCAAGGAGGTGAGCAACAACGTGCTCATCTATGAGCAAGGCGAGTAATCGCCGATCGGAGGCCGGCCCAGCGCCGGCTTTTCTTTTTCCAGACAGGAGTGCACACCATGGGTCCCATTCCCCGCTTGATCCCGATCGCGGCGCTGTTGTCCGCGCTGGCGGCATGCCAGACCGCGCCGCCCGCCAACGCCGACCTGGCCGCGGCGCGCGAGGCGGTGGAACGCGCGCGCGCAGACCCCTACGTCGCCCGCGGCGGTTCGCTCGAACTCGACCGGGCGCAGCAGGCCTTGAGGCGCGCCGAGGCCGACTGGGCCGACGAGCGCGACATGGACCGCACACGCCACCTGTCCTACCTGGCCACCCAGCGCGCGGAGACGGCGCTGGCCCTGGGCGCCCAGGCCCGGCATGAGGAGAGGCTGCAGTCCGCCGGCGCGGAGCGCGAGCGCATCCGGCTGGAAGCCCGCACGCGCGAGGCCGAAATCGCGGCGCGCCAAGCGCAGGCGGCCCAGGCCACCGCGCAGACGGCCCGCATCCAGGCCGAGACGGCGCGCAACGAAGCCGACAGGGCGCGCGAGATCGCACGGCAGGAAGCGGAGCGCGCGTCGGCGCTGGAACGGGACCTGCAATCGCTGCAGGCCAAGAACACGCAGCGCGGCCTGGTCGTCACCCTGGGCGACGTGCTCTTTTCGACCGGCAGCGCCAACCTCAACGAAGGCGCGCAGCGCACACTGGAGCGATTGGCTGAAGTCCTGCGCCAGTACCCCGAACGCCGTGTGCTGATCGAGGGCTACACCGACGACGTCGGCTCGGAAGCCGCCAACCTGGAGCTTTCCCGCCGCCGGGCCGAGGCGTTCAGGCAGGCACTGGTGGCGCGCGGCATCCCCGCCGAGCGCGCCGAGGTGCGCGCACACGGCGAAGCCATGCCGGTGGCCGACAACGCCACCCCGCAAGGCCGGCAGCAGAACCGCCGCGTGGAGATCCTGTTCTCCGACATGCAAGGCCGCTTCGCCGGCCTGCGCTGAAGGCACGCGTCGGTTGGGCTCCTTTCGGCGCGCTCCCGGAAAGAAAAAAGCCCCGCGCCGCGGGGCTTTTCTCGTGGTGGGGCGGGGTCACCGCTCAGAAGCGGTGGACGTAGCCGAGGCTGGTGTTGCGAACCGCCTCCCTGCCTTCGCCTGCGAAATGGAAGTCGTGGCTTTCCCATTCCAGCACGATGGAGGACTTGGCGTTCAAGTCATAGCTGAGCCCGGCCCCGTAGGAGGCGCCCCAGCCGCGGTCCTTGCCGCCTTCGATGCCGGACAGGGGTTGCGTCGAGACCTTGGTGCGGCCGTAGGTCGTGCCGACCTTGCCGAAGAGGCTGAACGACGAGGCCACCGGCAGCCGGCCGACCAGGCTGATGTTGGCGCCGTGCGCCCGCGTTTTGCCGCCGGCGCGGTCGGCCCCGCCCATGTTCAGGTAGCCGACTTCCAGGCCGAGGAAATCGTTGAACATGCCGCCGGTGTAGACCTTGCCGGCGACGTTGGGGTCGTCGCAGGCCAGGCCGCCGCCGCCGCAGGACAGCGAGAAGTCAGGACGGCCCAGGTTCACGCCGACATACCCGCGGCGTGTGTACGGCAGCAGCGAGTAGTCGCCGGACGAGCCGGAGATGTTGTTGCTGCGCTGGCCGGGGTTGTTGACGACCGAAGAGGATTGCGCGACGCGGACCGGCCCTTCGGCGGACGGTGGGGCCACGGCGTTCTGGGCCTGGGCCGAACCGACGGTGGCGGCCAGCAGGGCGGCCAGGGACAACAGGGGACGGGAACAGTTTTGGGACAACGACATCAACTTCATGGTGAACCTCTGACTCCAACAATGGATGAAAAAAACGCCCTTGCGGCACCGGCGGCACGGGCGGCGGTCCTTGCCGTGGCAAGGCCCATTCCAGCCCCATGCCGCGCCGGCCGCCGCCGGGTATCTCAGGCACATCCCCTGCTCGGCCGCGGAAAGAAGCGGCAGACGCAGCTTCGCGCGGATCCCCGCGCGGCCGCGCCGTGCGAACCCGCCGAGGGGCCGGGCTGCTGACAGATGAGCACCAGCATGAACGCCATGGAGACCGCCGCGCAAAGCGCTGCCCATTCCGCCGCGCCCTTCCTGTTGACCGCGGCCTTGATCTGCCTCGGCGTGGTGTCGCTCGGGCTGGCGATGACGGACCGGCTGGTGCGGCGCCTGCCGCTCACGCCGTCCGTCGTCTACCTGACCATCGGCATCGCCGCCGGTGGGCTGCTGGGCGCGCCTTCGCCCGCCGACATCGAAGCCCATGCGCCCGCCTTGACGCTGTACACCGAGCTGGTGGTGCTGGCTTCGCTCTTCGCCGTGGGGCTGCGGCTGCGGCTGCCGCCGTCCGGGCCCGCCTGGCGCGTGGCGTTCCTGATGGCGGGGCCGGGCATGCTGGTCATGACCGTGGCCGCGGCGGGCGTGGGCCGGTGGGTGCTCGGCCTGGGCTGGCCGGCCGCGCTCCTGCTGGCGGCCATCCTCGCGCCCACCGACCCCGTGCTCGCTTCGGAGGTGCAGATCCAGTCCGACAAGGACCGCGACGTGGTCCGCAGGTCCCTCACCGCGGAGGGCGGTTTGAACGACGGCACCGCCTTGCCGCTGGTGATGCTCGCCCTGGCCTGGCTGGGCCTGCACCCGGTGGGCCCGGAGCGCGTGGCTTGGTGGTGGGACGACCTGGCCTGGCCGATCGGCGGCGGGGCATTGCTGGGCATGGCCCTGGGCTGGGGGCTGGGCCATGCGCTGAAGGCCTGTGTGCTGCGCGGCGAGCCGGTGGCGCGCGACGAGCTGGTCTATGTCGGGGCGGTCGCGCTGACGTTCAGCCTGGCGAGGGCGACGCACACATCCACCTTCATCGCGGTGTTCGCGGTGGGCGCCACGCTGCTATGGCCCTTGCGCGGGCCGGCGAGGCAGGGTGGCCAGGACCTGGCCGACCGGCTGCATGCTTTCGGCGCCCGCTGCGAACGCCTGGTGGAAGCCGTGACGGTGCTGGCCGTCGGCGTGGCGCTCTACGGCACCGCGCCGAGCGTGCGGCAGCTTGTTTTCGGCCTGTTGCTGGTGCTGCTGGTGCGGCCTTTGTCGGTGCTGGCTGTGATAGGGCGCTGCGAGCTGGCCCGCCATCAGCGCCGCCTGGTCGCCTGGTTCGGCATCCGGGGCGTCGGCTCGCTCTTCTACTTGGTTTTCGCCCTCGGCCATGGTCTGCCGCCGGCCTTAGCCCAGGAACTGACGGGGGCGGTGCTGGTCGGGATCGGGCTGTCCATCCTGCTGCACGGCGTGTCCGCCACGCCGCTGATGGCCGCTTACCAGCGGCGGTGGCGCCGGGGCCCCTCCGCGCCGGCCGACTCGCCGGCGCCAACCGGCCTGGACGAATGACGAGGTTGGCTCGGCCGCGGCGCGCCGCCTTGTAGAACTTGCTGTAACAGCGGCTGCCGCCGTCAATGCGGCCGCAGCAGCTTGGAAAGCGTCTGCGGGTTGACGGGTTTGCTGAGGTAGTGGTCGGCCATGCCGAAGGTTTTGTCGACGCGGGGGTCGCTTTCGGTGAAGCCGGTGACCGCGATCAGCACGATGTCATCGCCGTACTGGCTGCGCAGCCGGCTGCAAAGTTCGTCGCCGTCCATGCCCGGCATGACCACATCGAACAAGATGCAGTGGGGCTGGGCGCGTTCGATCTGGGCCAGGGCTTCGTCTCCGCTGTGGGCGGTGCGCACTTCATACCCGTCCAATCGAAGCAAGGCGGCCAGTGTCTGGGCGGAATCCCAGCAATCGTCCACGACGAGGACCTGAACGGCATCAGCATCCATGATCGGTGTCCCGGATGGCCCCGCAGGGGGCGCAGGCGGCCGCCGCGCCCGCGGTGCCGCCCTTTTTTCCGAGCGTGTGGACGGCGGCGTGCGCCGGCGGTCGCGATGGTGTGGCCAACCCTAGCGGCGGCTTCAGGGGAGGATGTTGAGTTTTCAAAGTGTTTCGCGCGGTTGGGAAACTTTTAAAAGGCCCTGGCGCTGCGGGCATTCGGCGTGCCCGGTCCCGTTGGCACCGTCTCCGACGGGCTGCATGCGCGATTGCGCTGTGCGCGGGAGGGGCGCCAGGCACCGGGCTTGCCCGTACTTGGCCACGGCTTGCCAGCGCCTTCCCGGCTTTCCGGAGCGGTGCGCACGGCGAATGTCGCGATCCGCGGACGCGTCGCCTTCGACTCGTCCGTCCTCACCATCCAATCAACACAAAGGAGATGCACATGCGTGAATCCATGAAGATGTTGGCGGCCGCCGTGGCCGCCTGCGCGGCCGCCTTGGGCGGCTTGGCCCATGCGCAAAGCGGCACCGCGCCGTCGACCACGAGCGCGGGCACGCCCGGCCTGAGCGCGGACCGCGGCAACCCGTCGGGCGCCGGCGTGCAGCGCCCGGATGCCGACGCTGGTCGTTCGTCCTCTTCCGGCACAGGCAGCCGCATGAACAGCCGCGACAACGCGTCGTCGGCCACCGACACCGGCACGCCCGGCCTGAGCGCCGACCGCGGCAACCCGTCGGGTGCCAACGTGCAGCGTCCTGACGCCAACCCCGGCGGCCGCACACCGTCGATCACCGGCTCCACGAACAGCGCCGGTGTGAACGCCGACGGCACGATGAACAACGGCTCAGGCGGCGCGATCATCGACAACGCCGGCGGCAACCGTCCGGCGCGGCGCGACCGGAACTGACCGACCACGGTGCGCGGTCGGGGAAGGGGCGGCGGTCCCTTTCCCGATCCCGCGCGTGCCCGGCCCGCTCAGTGGGCGCTCGCCGTCGCCTGCCTGGCCGCCGCCGGCGGCACGAACAGCGCGGTCATCGGCAGCGTCTCGGGGATCACGTAGATCACGCCGCGCCGGCCCTCGAACTCTGGGCGGATCACGCCGTCATAAAACGCCGCGGGCACATTGATGCATCCATAGGAGATGCGGTTGTCCCCGGCCGTGGGGGTGGCCAGGCGTTCCAGTCGCCGTTCGCTCGCCTTGGTGGCGCGCACGCGGTGCATCGAGACCGCGGCGTCGTAGTCGACCCAGAAGATGTCTTCGCCGGCGGTGTTGCGGCCTGGCTCCGCGATGAAGCGGCCGGCCGGCGTCGTGCGCTCATGGGGAAGGACTTGGTTCAGCGGGCGCTCGCCGATGCCGGGCACCGACCTGTCGCCCCGGGCCAGGCCCAGCAGGATCGGCGTGCTGCCTTTCAGCTGGGCCTGGGCGTCGAAGATCCAGAGGCGGGCCGCCCTTTTGTCGATGACGATGAAAGGCGACCCGGCGTTGTCCCGGGAGGCTTTCAACCATTTCAGCATCGCCCGCGCGTCGGCGGAAAGCGCGGCAGCCGCCGGGCCTCCCAGGGCATTCGTCGATACGGCGACCGGGGCGGGCGCCGCGGACGCGGCGGGCGCGGCGCAAGGGATGCCGAGCGCAAGGCAGGCCGATGCCGATGTCGAGAGCAAGAGCCCGCGCCAGCGGCGGGACGGCGGGTTGTTGTGCGGTGCGTGTGCCATGTTTCTCCTCGAGACGGAAGACGCCTGGCGCTGCCCGGCCCGGCGCTTTCGATCGGCATGCGGCGTTCCCGGCGCGCATGCATCCCGGCCCTCTCGGTGCCTCAATGCCGCGCCGACTGGCCGCTGGCCACGCCACGCTCTGCCGCCATCGCGGCGCAATAGGCGACCAGCTTCTCGATGTCCCGGGATTTGTCGAACTGGCAATCGGCGCCCAACGCATGGCAGCGCTGCCACATTTCAGCCGTCGCATAGTTGGACAGCACGATCCGTTTGGCCTTCAGTCCCTGCTGTGCGACCTTGCGCAACACGCCCAGGCCCGATCCGGACTGCAGGAAGATGTCGACGATGACCAGGTCGAGCTGTGCGCCGAGCCGCTGCAACTGCTCCACCGCGCCCGACTCGCTCTGTGCGCTTCCGACGACGGACACGGGCGCCATCTCCTCCAGCATCGCGGCCAGGCTCTCCAGGATCAGGAGGCTGTCCTCGACGATGAACACGTTGATGGAGGGTGCGGGCACAGGCTGTCCACCGGCTGGAAGGCGTCGCCTCGGCGTTCAGAAAGACGGTGTCCCCACGGCGCCGTGCCCGCCTGCGGCGCGGTGGACGGCGCCCCAAGGCGCGTCTTCGTCGAAGAACTCCTGCAACGCGCGCTCGGACTCCCGTTCAAGCAGCTCGTGACGCTTGCGCGCCACCAGGACGCGTTCCTTGCGGGGCGGAAGGCGGCGGGATTTTCCGCCGCGCCAGGCCGCCGCCGGCGGCGCGTCGTCGTCCGCGAAAACCTGGGGGGTGATGTGTTGCTGCGTCGTCGTCATGGCGGTGGCGCTCCGATTTCTGTGCTCGCCCGTCGCGCATCGCGGCGGCCTGCCTTCGCGAGGCCGGCCGCCGCGCCGCGGTCATCGCTGGGCCGCGGTCAAACTCACTGGGCTTGGACGTTGAGCTGGTTATCGACGTTCACCACGCCGTGGACGGCCATGGCCAGCTGCGTGGCCCGCTCCCGCGCGGCGGTGTCAGGCGCGGAGCCGCGCAGGATGACCTGCCCGCCCGAGGTGTCGACGTTGATGTCGGAAGCGCGCAGGCGGTCGTCGCGCGCCAGCTCGGCCTTGAGTTCCGTCGTGATCGCCACATCGCGCGATTTGTTGGCGATGGCGTCGGTGGTGTTGCTGGCGGCCTGCCGGGCGTCGCGGCCGGCCTCCTTGGCTTCGGCCTTGAGTTCCTCGGCCTTCTGCTCGGTCTGGGCGATCGCGGCGTCCACCTTCTGTCCGGCGGTGCGGTTGTCCTCTCCCCCGCGGCCGCAAGCGCTCAGCAGCGCGGCGGCGGCCATGACGGACAAGGCGAGCCTGGAAGTGGAAGTCAGGTTTCGTTTCATGCTGTTTCCTTTCTTGAGCGGCGACCCCGTGGGGCCAGTGGAACAACCATAGGTTCGGCGCCGCGCCGTGTGGATAGGCCTGCGGCGTGTTCAGCTGTCGGACTGCACCGACAGGGCGGGCGATCCAGCGTCGGCCGTCGAAGGTTGGGGCGGCGTCGCGGGGCGGCGGTCGCAACCCTGAAGGGCGAGCGCCAGCGCGGCGGCGATCGCGGCGACGGCGGCGCGGTGGGGCGACTGGATCGGCAATGGCAATGGGGAAGTGGTCATGGCGCGCTTGCGAACGATGAGACGGTGGAAGGCGATGAAAGCGAGCAAGGCGCGTTCCCGGCGCTGCCCCGCGGCGTCGCGTGAAGGCAAAGGGTTGTCGGGCCGGGCATGCGGTTTGCCATCGTTAGGCGCACCGAACAACTTCTGGGGAACCCCATGCGCGAAACCTTGCCCGCGTCGGCCATCGTCGTGGCCGCCGCCTTGACTCTCGGCGCTTGCGCGAGCAAGCCGCCCGCGGAACCGGCCATCGCCTCCGCCACGGCGTCCGTCGACGCGGCCCGGGCCTCGGGCGCCTCGGAACTGGCGGCGGTGGAACTCAACAGCGCGCGTTCCAAGCTGGACCGCGCCCGGGCCCTGGCCCAGTCGGGCGACACCCGCGCCGCGATGCGGCTGGCGGAAGAGGCCGATGTCGAAGCGCAGCTCGCGCGGGCGAAGGCCGGGTCCGAGCGTTCCCGGCGCGCGGTGGCCGAACTGGACGCCAGCCTGCAGACTTTGCGCGAAGAATTGGCCGGCCGCCCCGCGGGCACCGTCGCGCCCTCGTCCCCGGTCGCGCCCGTTTCCGCGCCGCTGCCGGTGCGTTGATTGAAAGCGGAGCGACACGTCGCGCGAAACCCGGCATGACCCCGACCGAGCCCCTGCGCGGCTCCGGGCCACGCCCGGGCCGCCTCCCCCCAATCCGCGACGGTGAGGCCGCGCTTGGAACCGTCGCCTATTGAGCCGGCGGCGCGCGCCCGCGCGTCGAGCTGGGCGGTGCGCGGCCTGTTCGGCATCGCGCTGCTGCTGTTCCTGCGCGAAGCCAAGGCGCTGCTGGTGCCGGTGGCCATGGCCGTGGTGCTGACCTTCGTGTTGTCGCCTTGGGTGCGCATGCTGCGCAGGCGCGGCATCCCGGAGGCCCTGGGCGCGGCGATCCTCGTCCTCGGCCTGCTGGGCAGCACGGTCCCGATCGTGGCCAGCCTGGCGACGCCGGCTTCCTTGTGGCTCGAACGGGCGCCCACCACGGTGACGCAACTGCTGGAGCAGTTCGACCGGCTGCGTTCCCTGGTGCCTGGCTTCGGCCCGCCGGCCCGCCCGGCGCCGAGGTCGGCCGGGCGCGGCGCGGCGCCGCCGGCCGACCCGGTCAAAGACCGCCTGGCCAGCGAAGGCGTCGCGCTCACCGGCGCCTTGCTCAGCCGCACCCTGCTGTCCATGGCGTCGTTCGGCGCGACGATGATCCTGCTCTACGTCCTGCTCGCCTCGGAGCACTGGATGCTGTCGCGGTTCATGGAGACCCTGCCGAGGCGGCGCACCCGCGCCTTGGTGCTGGGCGGGCTGCGCATCGCGCAGCGGGACATCGGCCGCTACCTGGCCGCGTTGACCGTGGTCAACCTGGCCGTGGCGGCGGCCACCGGCCTGACGTCGGGCGCGCTGGGCCTGCCCAACCCCCTGCTATGGGGCGTGCTGGCGGGCGTGCTCAACTTCATCCCTTACATCGGTCCTTTGATGGTGGCGGTGCTGCTCCTGGGCGCGGGCATGCTCAGTTTCAGCGACCTTCCGTCCATGCTGTCGCCGATGTTCGCCTACCTGCTCATCCACATGCTGGACAGCATGGTCTTCAACCCCTGGCTGGTGGGGCGCAGGCTGATGCTGAGCACGCTGTCGGTGTTCCTGTCGGTCATGTTCTGGGGTTGGCTCTGGGGCATCTCCGGCGCCTTGATCGCGGTGCCGGTGCTCATCGGCCTGCGCACGGTCTGCAAGCGCACGCCGGGCTTGCGGCTGCTTTGCATCTACCTCCAGGGCTACAGCCCGCCGTGCGGGGAACCGCCGGCCGCGTCCTTCCTGCGCACGGGCCGGCGCTCCGCCGTCTACCGGTGAATCAGCGGCACCACGGAAACACCGAGAAGAAAGAATGAAACGCCCTGTAAGGTTGCGGCTTTGCAGCGTCGAAAGTCCCAGCTCACCGTCCCATGAATTTGTTGCCCCGCCCCCGATTGCCGGTCTCCATCCGTTCGCGTCTTCTCTGGCTCGTGTTGTCGGTGCTGCTGCCCGCCACGGCCATCGCGTGCTGGGTCATCGTCCAGACCTACAGCAACGAGCGCAACGCGAACGAGCGGCTGCTGCGCGAAACCGCCCGGGCGCTGTCGATCGTCGTCGACCGCGAGCTGTCCAAGCGCGCCGCGATCGCGCGCGTGCTGTCCGCGGCCCCGATCTTCGACGCGGAACCCCGGGCCGTGCCCGCCATGCTCGCCGAGCTTGAAGAACAGGCCCGCCGCGCGATGGACGGCATGGAGGGCGGCGTCGTCCTGAGCACACCCGACCGGGTGCTGCTGGACACGCGCGGCAGCGCGACACGGCCGGCCATGCGGCTGCCCTGGGTGACAGAGCCGTTCATCGGCACCGTCAAGCGCGAACCCGGTGCCGGCGGCGGCGCGGAAGAGTTGACCGTCGCGCTGGTGCAGCCGGTGCGGCGCCGGGGCGAGACGGTCTTCAACCTGGCGGTCACCATGCTGCCCCAGGAAATGCAGCGCCTGCTCGACCAGCAGCGGCTGCCCGCCGACTGGTACGGCACGGTGATGGACAGCAAGGGCACGGTCGTCGCCCGCCACCCCGGCGGCGCGCGCTACGTGGGGCGTTCGGCCACGCCCGACATCGTCCAGCGCATGGCGGTCACCAAGGAGAGCCTGTTCGATTCGGTCTCGCTGGACGGCGTGAAGACCACCGGGTTCTTCAGCACGTCGCCGCAGGGCTGGGCCTACCTGATGGCCATGCCCCGGGGCCAGTTCTCCGGTTGGCTGCCCGAGGCGCTGTGGCCGGTGCTGGCCGGCGGTTTGGCGTTGTTCGGCCTGGCCGTCACCGGCGCGCTCTGGGTGTCGCGGGGCATCGCCGAGCCGGTGTTCTCGCTCAAGCGGGCGGCGGCCCGCATTCAGGCCGGCCAACCGGTGGAGGTGCACCCCACGGGCATGGCCGAATGCGACGACGTGCTGCAGGGGTTGTCGGCGGCCGCGCAGACGATCGCGAGGTCGCATGCCCACCTGGAGGAAGAAGTGGCCCAGGCCATCGAGAAGACGAGGCTGGCCGAGCAGCACATCTCCCAGAACCAGCGCGTGGAAGCGCTGGGCCGGCTCACCGGGGGCGTGGCGCACGACTTCAACAACCTGCTCGGCGTGGTGAGCAACAGCGCCCATTTGATGGCCCGCCACGCGGCCGGTTCCGAGGCGCTGCAGGCGCCGCTGGCCGCGACGCTGCGCGCGGTGGAGGCGGGCAGCCGGCTGACGCAGCACTTGCTGCGCATCGCCGGGCGCCAGCCGGTGCGGCCGCAGGTCATGGCGTTGAAGTCCTTCATGGGCGACGTCAAGGAGTTGATGGAGGTGGTGCTGGGCAAGCGCATCGCCGTGGCCGTCGACGTGGCCGAAGACACCCGCGACATCGAGATCGACGCCGGCGAGCTCGAACTGGCGCTCGTCAACATCGCCATCAACGCGCGCGACGCCATGCCCGGCGGCGGGCGGGTGACCCTCAGCGCGCGCAACGCCCTGCCGGAAGAGGCCGCCGGCCTGCAGCCCCGGCCCCACGTGCTGATCACCGTCAGCGACACCGGCAGCGGCATGGAAAGCAGCCTGGTCGACCATGTCTTCGAGCCCTTCTTCACCACCAAGTCCGTCGACCAGAGCAACGGCGGCAAGGGCACCGGCCTGGGCCTGAGCCAGGTGCACGGCTTCTGCGTGCAGGCCGGCGGCACAGCGCGGCTGCACAGCACGCCGGGCGAGGGGACGACGGTTTCTCTGGTGCTGCCCGCCCACCAGGGCGGCGCGGCCGGCCCGGGGGCGACGCCCGCGGCGGACGCCGCGGTGAACCTGCAGGGCTGCCGGGTGCTCCTGGTGGAGGACAACGAGGACCTCGGCGACGCCACCGAGGCCTTGCTCGATTCCTACGGCATGCGCATCACGCGCGCGGCCAACGCCGACGAGGCGCTCGCGGCGCTGGAAGGCGGCGCATCGGTGGACGTGCTGTTGTCCGACATCGTGATGCCCGGTTCGATGGACGGCATCGCGCTGGCCTGGACGCTCAGGCGCCGCCGGCCCGAGCTGCCGGTCGTGCTGATCACCGGGTACTCGCGTTCGCTCGAAGCCGCCAAGGGCTTCACCGTGCTGCGCAAGCCTTGCGCGCCGGCGGCCCTGGTGGCCGCGCTCGCCCAGGCGATGGAAGAGCAGCCGGTCAACGACGAGGCGCCGGCGGAATCCTGACGGGGTGCGTCATGGCGACGCCGGGGCGGCCGCAGGCTGCCGTGCCGGCGCGCTGGGCGGGGCGGGGGCGGGCCGCGAGGCTCCCGGGGCCCCGGCGAAGTCGGCGTCGCTGTGGCCGTCGCCGACCGGGTCGGCGGATTCGTCCTCGCGCGCCGTCCCCGCGCCCAAGGCCGGGTCCCCCTCGGCGGCGGCGTCGGTGCCCGCGTCGTCGGCGGCCGCTTTCTGGCGTGCCGCCGCCGCGGCAGCGACGACACGGTGCACGAAATGCAATTTGCGGACGGCCGCGGCGGACAGGACGAAGGGATAGAAGTCGGCCACACCCATGCTGCGCGACAGTTCGTTGAGCACGCCGGTCAATTCCATCCAGCCGTTGAGCAGCGCCAGGAATTCAGCGTCGGCGGTGCCTTGCGGGCCCGCGGGCCCCGGCGGTTCGCCGTCCAGCGTGGCGGGCGTGTAGCGCTCGTAGCTCAGCTCGAGGTGGTCGGCCCGCAGGCCGAAGCTGCCGGCGGTGTCGAGGGTGTCCACCATGTGCATGTAGTGCGCCCAGGTCTCCGCCCAGTCTTCCCACGGGTGGCTGGCCGCATAGGCGCTGACGTGTCGCGTGCCCCAGTCCGCCGGCGACCCGGCCTCATAGTGGCGCTTCAACGCGGCGGCGTAGTCCGTCCGCTCGTCGCCGAACAATGCCCGGAAGGGTTCCAGCCACGGACCGCCGTCGACCAGCAATTGCCAGTAGTAATGACCGCTTTCATGCCGCAAATGCCCCAGCAGCGTGCGGTAGGGCTCGCCGAACTGCTGCCGGCGCCGTTCGCGGACGGCGTCGTCGGCTTCTTCGATGTCCAGCGTGATGACGCCGTTGTCGTGCCCGGTCATGATCCGCGGGCCGCCCGGCACCGCGTGCAGCAGGTCGAAGGCCAGGCCGCGGCCCGGGTCTTCGGTGACCCTGGAACGCAACGGCAGCCCCAGGCCGATCAGCGAAGAGACCAGCCGGCGCTTGGCCAGTTCGATCATGCGCCACAGCGCCGCGTTCTCCGCGATGGAAAGGTCCGGCAGCGTGCGGTTGAGCCGGCAGCAGCGGCATTGGGGAGGGTCCAGGGCGTGGGGCTCGCCGCGTGGGACCAGCCAGTTGCAGGCCGCCGCGGTTTCCAGGTTGGCGCAGCGGTGGTAGAGCCTGGCGCCGGGCGGCGCGCCGATACGACGCCACAGGCCTGCGCCCGCGTCCGCGCCGGCCGGTTCGATGGGGAAGAGCGTGCCCAGCCGCGGCTCATAGCCCAGCGGCGTGTGGCAGGCCAGGCATTCGCTGTTCCGGAAGAAGACCGGGCGGCCGCATCGGCAGACGAAAGCGCGTGTCGTCTTCACCTTGACGGCTTCGCCCGTCGGTTCCGCCAGTGGCGGGGCATCGTGGTCGGTCATGTTTCCTTCCGCCGTTAAATGGCGCGGTTCCGGCCCGCGGGCGGGCACGGAGGGGTTCGCCGGGGTGCTCGAGGCGGGGAATTCAATGCAGGGAGGGTTCGGGCCCCAATTGCGGGCCGCTGCCGTGCAAGGCGCCGCCTTCGCTTTCCCAGTCGGTCACCTGGTCGGCCTTGACGCCGGGCATGTTCTCGGCCTCGCGGCCGTTGCGGTCGCGCCGGTTCTTGTCCCAGTGCCACACGGCATAACCGACCGCGGCCAGAATCATCAGTTGCTTGTACATGTTTGTCTCCACTCCATCGCGCGGCCCGCCCCGGCGCGGCCACCCGCGCATCGTCGGCGAGCCAATCCGTGGTTGCTTGTGACGAGCCGGCCGAGTCAGGCCGTGCGTTGTTCGGGGTCGGTGTCCGGCAGCCAGGTCAAGGGATGGCAGGACTCGTAGCCGATGCAGCTGCCGGCGCCGCCGTCGGGCTGGGCGGACTCCGCATGCGCCGCCGCGGCGGCGTGCGTCGCCGAGGCGGACGCGGCGTCGATCGGAAGGATGGGCTGGTTGGTCATTTCATGCTCCTCGACGGCCCGTCGCGCCCGCCTTGCGAAGGGTGGCGGGCGTTTCGCCGGACCTCGGGAACGATCATGACCGCGGCGCGGCCCGCGCACCACCGGACACCTGCGCGAGGCCCTGTCGGACCAGGCCTACGGTGCCCGCAGCGGGCCCTGGGGGACGGGTCAGGCGGTGTATTCCTTGATCCGGTTGTAGAGCGTCTTCAGGCTGATGCCCAGCACCGCCGCCGCGCGTTCCTTGTGGTTGTTGAAGTGCTCCAGCGTGGCCAGGATCAACGCCTTCTCCGCCTGGGCCATCGAGGTGCCGATGGGCAGCGTGATGCTGTCGCCGCCCGCGCCGGCCGGCGCTTCGGCGGGGGCGTGGGCCAAGGGTTGGCCGGCCGCCGACGGGTCTTTCGACGCGTCCGGCTGGGCGCCGGCGCCGGGGGACGACAGCGGCAGCCATTTCTCGTCGATGGTGTCGCCCGGCGCCATCACGTAGGCGCGCTGCACCGCGTTGCGCAGCTCGCGCACGTTGCCCGGCCAGTTGTAGCTGGCCAGCTGGTCCAGCGCCGCCCGGCTGAACTGCTTGGATTTGCCCTCCTGCTCGCAGATGCCGCGCAGGAAATGGTTGGCCAGCAGGTCGACGTCGGTGAGGCGCTCGCGCAGCGGCGGCAGTTCGATGGGGAAGACGTTGAGGCGGTAGAGCAGGTCTTCGCGCATCTTGCCGGACGACACCGCGACGTGCGGCAGCCGGTTGGTGGCGGCGATGACGCGCACGTCGGTCTCCTGGCTCTGCGTGGAGCCGACCCGCATGATGCGGCCGGTCTCGAGCACGCGCAGCAGCTTGACCTGCAGCTCCAGCGGCATTTCGGTGATCTCGTCGAGGAAGAGCGTGCCGCCGTTGGCGCGCTCGAAAAAGCCCTGGTGCTGTCGCTCGGCGCCGGTGAAGCTGCCTTTCTCGTGGCCGAAGATCTCGCTTTCGATCAGGTTGGGCGAGATGGCGCCGCAGTTCACGGCGAGGAAGGGTTGCTTGCGTCGGCGGCTCAGGTCGTGCACCGTCTGCGCCACCACTTCCTTGCCGGTGCCGCTCTCGCCGGTGATGAACACCGTCACGCCGGTGCCGGCCACGCGGGAGATCTGCTCGTAGACGCGCAGCATCGCCGGGGAGCGGCCCCAGAGGTGGCCGAAGTGGCCGCTCTCGCTGAGGTCGGCGTTCAGCGTCTCCACCTCGGCCTTCAGCGCGGCGGGCTTCATGATGCGCGACAGCACACCTTGCAGCTGGCGCAGGTTGACCGGTTTGACGAGGTAGTCGGCCGCGCCCATGCGCAAGGCCTGGATCGAGGTCTCCAGGCTGGCGTGGCCCGTCACGAGCACCACCTCGGAGTCGGCCACCAGCTGCGGGTCGGAGAACAGGTCCATGCCGCTGCCGTCGGGCAGGCGCAGGTCGAGCAGCACGATGTCGGGTTGTTGCAGGGCGATCTGCCGGCGCGCGTCGCGCAGGGTGTGGGCCACCGCCACCGAGAAGTTCTCGCTGGCGATGAGCATTTTCAAGGACGAAGCCGAATCAACGTCATCGTCAACGATCAGCGCGTGTTTCATCTAACGGATTTCCTGTGGCATGGCGTGCATAGGCTCACACACTACCACTACCGGTGGGTGGGGAATCCGTTCCGGGCCCGGCGCGCGCGGTGACTGGGCGATGCCGCGGAGTGCGGCGGAGCCCGCGCAAAGGGCCGCCCTCCCCGGGCGTGCCGACTTTCCGGCGGCCGGCCCGCGCCGCCTTGTGTGCGCTACCGCACCGTCCGCGCCGCCGCGCGACGGCCGATAAAAAAGGCGGTCAATGGCCGGCCATGTAACTCAATGAAAGGCGTGTTTCGGCGGATGGGGTGCCGGCGGTTCGTTGACCGGCGCGTGTTCCCCCGGGACGATGGGTTCTTCCACTTCGGGCGGCACCTCCGGGGAGGGCGGCATCGGCGTGGGACTGGGCGGCGTGGATATGGTGTCGGGGATGGGGGGCGGGATGTCGACGGTTCCCGCGGTGTGGACTGCGATGTGGGTCATGGTTTGCGCTCCTTTGCGGCAAAAAACGGCAAGCGGTATTCCCAGCGCGGGACGGGCCGCCGCCGCCGCCGGGAGCGGCTTTTGCCAGTGATGGCGAGTCACCACTCGCATCCGAACACCATGTCCACAGTCAATCCATCGGCGGCACTGAACAGCCCGGGCCCGGTCGTCCTGCACGAGACGGGGCTGGACAACGGCAGTGCGGTTTCCTGGCCTGCGATCTTCGCCGGCGCGGCCGGCGCGGCCGCCTTGTCGCTCATTCTTTTGCTGCTGGGCTCGGGCCTGGGGCTGGCGGCGGTCTCGCCCTGGGCGCGCAGCGGCGTCGCGGCGACGACTTTCGGCGTGTCGGCCATCGTGTGGGCGGCGTTCACGCAGGTGGCCTCGGCAGGGCTCGGCGGCTACCTGGC
This sequence comes from uncultured Burkholderiales bacterium, assembly GCA_966211815.1. GTDB lineage: Bacteria > Pseudomonadota > Gammaproteobacteria > Burkholderiales > Burkholderiaceae_C > JANPCX01. Next base: position 4,643 of record CBIHOD010000027.1, on the reverse strand, counting down.
CGGCCGGCTGCGCGGGCGTTGGCTGGACGCGCCCGGGGACGAGACCTACTTCCGCGACACGGCGCACGGTTTCCTCGCCTGGGCTGTCGCGACACTGGCGACGGCGGCTTTGTTGGGGGCCGCGGTCAGTTCGGTGGTCGGCGGCGCGGCGCAGGCCGGCGCCGCGGCGGTTGGTCCGGTTGCCGCGACCGCCTTGGCGCGGGGTGTCGACGACTCGGCCGGCGGCGCCGCGAAATCGCCGGATGGCCTGGCTTACGCCGTCGACCGGCTCTTCCGCCCGTCGGCTCCGGCCGCTGCCGCGCCGGCGGCCGGGGCTTCCGCACCCGCGCAAGCCCCGGCCGGGTCGGCCAGCCTGCCTGCGCCGGCGAATTCGCCGGCCGGCGAACAGGCCGACGCCGCCGTGCTGCTGCGCATCGTCGCCAACGCCGTGCGCACCGGCTCACTGCCCGACCAGGACCTGAAGTACGGCGCCGAGCTGGTGGCGCAGCGCACGGGCGTGGACCGGCAGGAGGCGGAGAAGCGCGTGGCCGAGGTCCATGCGCAGGCGCAGGCCCAGTGGAACGAGGCGAAGCAGTCCGCCAAAGAGGCGGCTGACAAGGCGCGCAAGGCGACGTCCCGTGCCGCCCTGTGGCTGTTCGTGTCGTTGCTCGCCGGCGCTTTCATCGCCAGCTTGACGGCACTGTGGGGCGGGCGCCAGCGCGACCTGTGACGCCCCTGGGCCCGCCCCCGTCAGGGCGGCGCGCAGGGTGACCGCGGCAGCGTGACGGTGAACACGGTGCGGCCGCCGGGGACGGCGTCCGCTTGCGTCCCCACGGCGACCGAGCCGCCGTGCGACTGCACGATTTCCCGCACGATGTACAAGCCCAGCCCCAGTCCGGCGTCGCGGCCGGTGCGCTGCTCGATGTCGCTGAAGGGGTCGAACAGCGACGGCAGCCGTTCGGGGGGGATCTGGCCGGCGTTGGCGACGACCAGCCTCACCGCGTCGGCCTGCATGCCGTCGAGCAGCACTTCCACCGGCTGAGACTTGTCGCCGTGGACGAGGGCGTTGCCGATCAGGTTCACCGCCACCTGGGCCAGCCGGTCGGCGTCCCATTCGCCCGTGGGCTCCCCGTGCTGGGCCAGGCGGATGTCGCGCCCGGGGTTGCCGTCCCGGTGCTCCTGGACGACGCGCTGAAGCACCGGCCCGAGGTCGGCAGGGCCGCGTTTGAGCGGGATGCCGGTGCCGAAGCGCGCCCGCGCCAGGTCGAGCATGTCGTTGATCATGCGGCCCATGTGCTGCGCGCTGGTGAGCAGGCGCCTGGCCGTCTTGCGGCTGGTGTCGTCCACCGCCTTGCGCTCCAGCAGCGTGGACGACATCACGATGGCGCTCAGGGGGCTGCGCAGGTCATGGGCCAGCATGGCGGTGAACAGCTCGTTCAGCCTCAGCGTCTCGGTGCGCTCGCGAAGTTCCTGGGCGAGCTGCAGCTTCTGCCTGTGCAGCTGGAAGAAGACGTTGACCTTGCTCATCAGCATGTGCGGTTCGATCGGCTTGTGCAGGAAGTCGACCGCGCCGGACTCGTAGCCCTTGAAGAGCCGGCCCTTGTCGGCGCCGCCGGCGGTGATGAAGATGATCGGCACCTCGCGGGTGCGTTCACTGCCGCGCATCAGCTCGGCCAGCTCGAAGCCGTCCATCTCGGGCATTTGCACGTCCAGGATCGCCAGCGCCACCTGGTGGGCCAGCAGCAGTTCCAGCGCCTCGGCGCCGGAGCGCGCCTTCAGCAGCTCGACGCCCGGCCGGGCCAGCAGCGCCGACAGCGCGAGCAGGTTCTCCTCGAGGTCGTCGACCAGAAGGCATTTGACTTGGGGCTGCATCAGATCACGGTCCTTTGAAAAATCACGGGCCTTCCCGGCGGCCGGGCGTCGGGGCGGCCGGCGCCAGGGCGGACAGGTGCTGCGCGATGGCGGCCAGGGGAAGCAAGTGCCCCGGCTCGCAGTGCGGGGCCGCCGAGGCCGGCATCACCGGGCAGTACGCCGTGTCCGGCCGCTGCACGAAGGTGACGCCGCCGCGGCGCCTGACCGCCCGCAGCCCGGCCGCGCCGTCGGCGCTGGCGCCGGTCAGCACGACGCCCACCAGCCGCTTGCGGTAGACGTCGGCCGCGGACTCGAACAGCACGTCGATCGACGGCCGGGAGAAGTGGACGAGGTCGTCGTCCGACAGGGCCAGCCGCGGGCCCCGGTCCACCAGCAGGTGGTAGTCGGGTGGCGCGAAATAGATGGTGCCGCCACGCACCGGCTCGTTGTCGGCGGCCTCCCGCACCGGCAGCGCGCAGCGCGGCGCGAACAGGCCCGTCAACAGGCTCGGCCGTTTGCGCGGGAGGTGGAGCACCACCAGCACCGGCGCCGTCAGGCCGGGCCGCAGCGCCGGCAGCAGCTCCAGCAGCGCTTCCACGCCGCCGGCCGACGCGCCGATCACGACGGCGTCGACGGGCCTGCCGTCCGGCATCGCGGCCCGTGCGGCTGCGTCGGTCTCCGTGCCCATGCTCAATCGGCCGCCTTCTGGAAGACCCGGCGCTGCGCGTCCAGGTCGGCGAAGGCGTCGGAATGGCTGGAAAAGCGCAGCGACTCCTTGGACCCCAGGCCGAGGAAGCCCTTGCGGCACAGCGCCTCTCGGAACAGCCCCAGCGCACGGTCCTGCAGCGCGCGGTCGAAGTAGATCAGCACGTTGCGGCAGGAGACGAGCTGGACCTCGGCGAAGACGCTGTCGGTGGCCAGGCTGTGGTCGGCGAAGATGATGTGGTCCTTGAGCGACTGGTCGAACACCGCGCGGCCGTAGGCGGCGGTGAAGTGCTCCGACAGCGGCGTGGTCCCGCCCGCCTCGCGGTGGTTGGCGGCGAAGCCGTCCAGCTTCGCGATGTCGAACACGCCTTCCTGGGCCAGCCTCAGCGCGTTGGGGTTGATGTCGGTGGCGTAGATCATGGCCCGGTCGAGCAACCCCTCCTCGCGCAGCAGGATGGCCAGCGAATAGGCCTCTTCGCCGCTGCTGCAGCCCGCCACCCAAAGCTTCAGCGAGGGATAAGTGCGCAGCACCGGCAGCACCAGCTCGCGCAGGGCGAGGAAGTAGGGCGGGTCGCGGAACATGTCGCTGACCTGGATCGTCAGCAGGTCCAGCAGCGCCGGGAAGACGGTCGGGTCGTGCAGCACCTTGTCCTGCAGCTGCGAGACGGTCGCGCAGCCGAAGCGCTCCTTCGCCGCCATGACGCGCCGCTTGAGCGAGGCGCCGGCGTAGCTGCGGAAGTCGTAGTGGAACTGCAGGTAGATGGCCTGCAGCAGCAGCTGCATCTCGATGTCGTCGCGGTCGGCCGCCGCCGGGCTGTGGGACATCCGTCGCTCCTCCTCACCTGGGCATCCAGACGCGCACGAGCGAGAGCAGCTTCTCCACGTCCAGCGGCTTGGCGATGTAGTCGTTGGCGCCGGCGGCCAGGCATTGCTCCTGGTCGTCGCGCATCGCCTTGGCCGTCAGCGCGATGATCGGCAGCTTGCGCCACTGCGGGTCCTTGCGGATCTCGCGGATCGCGGTGAACCCGTCCATCTCCGGCATCATGATGTCCATCAGCACGAGGTCCACGGCCGGGTCCTCCTTGCGCCCGGCGCGATCCAGCGCGCGCAGCGCCTCCAGGCCGTTGCGCGCGATCGCGACCTGCGCGCCCTGGGGCTCCAGCACGCTGGACAGCGCGAAGATGTTGCGCACGTCGTCCTCGACCACCAGGATCCTGCGGCCCTCCAGCAGGGCCTCGCGGGCCCGGGCGGTGCTGAGCATGCGCTGTTGGTCGGCCGGCAGCTTGGCCTCCACCTGGTGCAGGAACAGCGTCACCTCCCCCAGCAGCCGCTCGGGCGAGCGGGCGTCCTTGATGATGATGGAGTGCGAGTGCCGGCGCAGCCTCTGCTCCTCGTCCCGGGACAGCGAGCGGCCGGTGTAGACGATGACCGGCGGCGCGGCGGGGTCCGCGCGCCGGGCCATGTCCTCCAGCAGCTGGTAGCCGCTGACGTCGGGCAGGTTCAGGTCCATCACCATGCAGTCGAAGCGGTGGGCCTGCAGCTGGGCGAGGGCCTCCTCGGCGCTGGCCACGCCGACGATCTCGACGCCGTCGGCCGACAGCAGCTGCTTGATGCTCTGCATCTGCCTGTCGTCGTCCTCCACCACCAGCACGCGGCGCGGGCCGGGGGTGAACTTGGCCTCCAGCGTCTCCAGCGCGGCCAGCAGCTGCTCGCGCGGCACCGGCTTGAGCGCGTAGCCCACCGCCCCGCGCTCCATCGCGGCCACGCTGTAGTCGGCCACCGAGACCACGTGCACCGGGATGTGGCGGGTGTCGGGGTCGCCCTTGAGCCTGTCGAGCACCACCAGGCCGGAGGAGTCGGGCAGGTTCATGTCCAGCAGGATCGCGCTCGGCCTGAGCTTGGCCGCGGCGTCGATGCCGTCCGCCGCCCGGTGGGTGACGACGCAGTGGAAACCCTTCTCGCGCACCAGGTCGCGCAGGATGGTGGCGAACCGGGTGTCGTCCTCGATCACGAGGATGGTGCGCGACGCGCCGGCCAGGTTGTCGCGGTCGTCGTCCACCTGCAACGCCGCGGGGGCGATGCCTTGCGGCGCGGCGTAACTCGCCGGC
>CBIHOD010000026.1:0-48497 GCA_966211815.1 uncultured Burkholderiales bacterium | reverse complement strand
TGAGCCCCGCCCACAGCCGCACTCGTCGTTGCAAATGCTCGCCGGGGTTCACCCCCCAGCTGCGCTTTGCGTCTGGATCGCGGCTGTGCGCGGGGCTCACGCAGGGGCAATTTAATTGTCAACAGGCCCTAGGACCAGGCATCGACCTTGCTCTCCGTTACAACCCCGCACCGGTGTTAACCCTCGATTCCGACCCTTCGGTGGCTGCGCAGGTGGGGTTCAAACTTACTATCGAGCCCTGCCAGAGCTGAGCCGAGACACCCTCCCGACCTTGCTGCTTCCCATGACTTGACCGCTGCGACGCCCGGCCTGCCGGGCGGCCAGCCGACGAAGGTTCTCACATGCCATCACGCCGCGCCCCTTCCCCCGCCTCTCCCGCTCAGCCTCGCCGCGCGCGAGGCAGCCAGCAGAAAGCCCGCCGCCCGCAGGTCGGCGGCGTCGGCGGCAGATTGCTCGAATGGCTGGAAAAGCGCCTGGGCCGCAGCATCCGTGTGCAGGGCCAGGGCATGCAGATGCGCCTGGTGCTGAAGAAAGTGGCCGTCGCGCCCGCCGCTCCGGAATTCCCCGGCATGGTCAAGCTCAAGCCGCTGTCGGCCGAGAAGCAGGAAACCATGCGCAAAGACCTGCGCCGCCTGCTGCGCCAGCACCCGCAGACGAAGAACCTGCTGCGCCATCTGGCCTATGTCGAGCGCACTTTGCGGCACGACGGCGTGCAAGCCATGGACGAGCTGCCGCTGGACGTGCTGTCCAGGGCGCTGGAACAGCTGGAGAACCTGGTCGTCAACTGGTCGGCCAGCGGCCTGGGCGAAGCGCGCTCGCGGTTGTCGGTGCTGGTCAAGAACAAACAGATCGTCGCCCAGCACCTGGGCCGCGACGCGCCGATGACGGAGATGGACCCTTCCCAGCGCGCCGACGTCTGCGAAGTCAGCCACTCCGTCTTCGAAGAAATGGACCGCAGCTGGCGCGGCCAGGTGCCGCCGATACTGACGGCGGCCTTGTCTTCGCCGGCCGCGGCCGCCGGGCGCTGAAGCGGCGGGCCTCGGCGCAGATCCGTCGACAGGCTTGTCGCAAGCTTGTCGAAGGCCCCAGGGCAGGCTCTTCACCCGTTCGCCCTGAGATTCGATGGTTTTCGTCAACTCCTCTTTCCGTTGTTCGGGCTGAGCCTGTCGAAGCCCCTATGGCGAACCGCCCCGGCCCCGACGAACTGAAGTGACGTGGGCCCTTCGACAGGCCTGTCCTGAGCTTGTCGAAGGGCTCAGGGCGAACGGAGATGGAAGTTCACCCTGAGCCCGTCGAAGGGCCCTTGCCGCTGTGGTTGTCGGGGCGCCGCAGATTTCGCACCACGGGCTTCCACAAGCCCAGCCTGAACGGGATGGCGCTCAGCCTGAACGGAATGGCGCCCGATCCGAACGGGATCGGCGCTCGTCCGAACGGGCAAAAGCCTCACCGCGAACGGCGTCCCCCGGCCAGCCGCCGCACCACCGCCACCATCCTGTCCACCTCTTCGCAGGTGTTGTAGAAGGCCAGCGACGGCCGCACGGTCGCCTCTAGGCCGAAACGGCGCAGGATGGGCTGGGCGCAGTGGTGCCCGGTCCGCACCGCGATGCCTTCTTCGTTCAAGGCATGGCCCACTTCCGCGGTGGTGTGGCCGTCCAGCACGAACGACAGCACGCTGGCCTTGTCGCGCGCGGTGCCCACCAGGCGCAGGCCGGGGATGGGCTTGACCAGGTGCGTGGCGTAGTCCAGCAGCGCGTGCTCGTAGCGGCCGATGGCTTCGATGCCGATGCGCTCCACGTATTCCAGCGCGGCGCCCAGGCCGACGGCGTCGGCGATGTTGCCGGTGCCGGCCTCGAAACGCGTCGGCGGCGCGTGGTAAGTGGTGCGCTCGAAGGTCACGTCGGCGATCATGTTGCCGCCGCCTTGCCAGGGCGGCATGTCTTCCAGCACGCGGCGCTTGCCGTAAAGCACGCCGATGCCGGTGGGGCCGAAGACCTTGTGGCCGGAGAAGACGAAGAAGTCGGCGTCCAGCGCCCGCACGTCCACCCGCATGTGCGAGACCGACTGGGCGCCGTCCACCAGGGCCAGGGCGCCCGCGCGGTGGGCCAGGTCGACGATGGCCTTGACCGGCACCACCGTGCCCAGCGCGTTGGAGACCTGCGTCACGGCGACGAGCTTGGTGCGGTCGCTCAGTAGGCGCTGATACTCATCGAGCAGCACCTGGCCGTCGTCGTCCACCGGGATGACGCGGATTTTGGCGCCCTTCTCGGCGGCCAATTGCTGCCAGGGCACGATGTTGGCGTGGTGCTCCAGGTGCGAGACGATGATCTCGTCGCCCGGCCCGATGTGCCTGGCGCCCCAGGACTTGGCCACCAGGTTGATGGCTTCTGTGGTGCCGCGCACGAAGACGATCTCCTCGGTCGAGCCGGCGCCGATGAAGCGGCGCACCGTCTCGCGCGCCTTCTCGTAAGCGTCGGTCGAACGCGCCGCCAATTCATGCGCGGCGCGGTGGATGTTCGAGTTCTCGTGGGCGTAGAAATGCGCCAGCCGGTCGATCACCGCCTGCGGTTTTTGCGTGGTGGCGGCGTTGTCGAACCAGACGATCTGGCGGCCGTTGACCCGCTCTTGCAGGATGGGGAAATCGCGGCGCACCGCGTTCACGTCGAATGGCGGGTGGCCGGACGACAAGGGCAGCGGCGCATGCGCGGCGGGGTTCAGAAAATAAAAAGCCGGGCCGCACGCGGCGGCCACGGGGGCCGGCGCCGGTTCAATGGCTGCGCCGATGCCGCCCAGCAGCGCCTTCAAGTCCCCTTCGCCAGGGAGGCTGAATGGGCGCGCCTGGACACGGTCCTGGCCGCGGCCCGGCGCGGAGGCGGCTTGCGCGGCCACGCCGTCCAGGTCGCCCGAGGCCGAAGGATGGCGGTGTTCGAGGAAGTAAAACGGCGCCGCGGTGGGGGTCGCGGCGGCAGCGCGCGGCGCGGCGCCGCCCGCGGCCTGCGGCACGCCCAGTACCTGGCCGCCGATACGGCCGTCCAGTGCCGGCGCTGCGGTCACGGCATGGTCCGGTACGCCATTGGGCGCCGGCGCGTGCGGCAGCAGCGAAGGCGCCGAAGCCACGGCATTGGCCGGCGATTGCGGCGAGGCCGGCACCAGGTTCGCGCCGGGCGGCACCGCGCCGAAAGGCACGGCGGCCGGCGTCGACGGCCCGGCGGCGCCTGGCGGCAGGGACAGGCCGGCGGGCAGCGGGTTGCCCGGAACCGGGACGCCGCCCGCCGCCGGCACGCGGGCGGGCTCCGCCGAAGCGCCGCCGGGCAAGCCGGCTTGCGGCGGGCGGGCCCCGGGCAGCGCTGCGAAGAAATCATTCGCCAGCCGGGTCAATTGCGCCGGGTCGGGCAGTCCGGCCGGCAAGGCGGCACCAGGGGCGGCCGCGTCATCAGGCATCGACATGGGCTGCGCTCACTTGTAGGTGTCGGGGTAGTCGTGGAACTTGCCGACTTCCACGTCTTCGAGCACCGCCAGCGCGTCGGGCGTCTGCACCGCCAGCGAGCAATACAGCGAGATCAGGTAGGAGGCGATCGCATTGCGGTTGATGCCCATGAAGCGCACCGACAGGCCCGGGCTTTGTTCCCCTGGCAGCCCTGGCTGGAAGAGGCCGACCACGCCCTGGCGCTTTTCGCCGACGCGCAGCAGCAGGAACTTGGTCTTGCCGTCGGTGACGGGCACTTTGTCGGACGGGATCAGCGGGATGCCGCGCCAGGTGATGAACTGCGAGCCGTACAGGCTGACGGTGGGCGGCGGCACGCCGCGCCGGGTGCATTCGCGGCCGAATGCGGCGATGCCCAGCGGATGGGTCAGGAAGAAGGCCGGCTCCTTCCACACCTTGGTCAGCAGCTCGTCCATGTCGTCGGGTGTGGGCGCGCCGGTGAGCGGGTAGACGATCTGCTCGGGCGCGACGCTGGCCAGCAAGCCGTAGTCGGGGTTGTTGATCAGCTCGCTTTCCTGCTTCTCCTTGATCGTCTCGATCGTCAGGCGCAGCTGTTCCTTGATCTGGTCGTGCGGGCTGCTGTAGAGGTCGGACACGCGGGTGTGCACGTCCAGGATGGTGCTCACGGCGTTCAGGAAGTATTCGCGCGGCTTTTCGTCGTAGTCGACGAAGGTGCTACGCAGCTCGGATTCGTCGCGCTTGGCGCACTGCACCAGCACGTCCTGGGGGTTCTTCACCGTGTTCAGGCGGTAGATGCCGGCTTCCACCGGCAGCCACTGCAACAGGTGGGTCAGCCAGCGCGGGCTGATCGTCGACAGGATCGGCGCCGTCTTGGTGGCGTTGGCAAGCTGGCGGGCGGCGTTGTCGCCCAGGGCCTGTTGGGTGGTTGCGGTGTCAGCCATGTGAACGCGTGAACTCCAGGATTGATGAAGGGAACGTGGGCCTAGGGCGGGCGCCGGCACAAGAAAAGCCGGGTAACGAAAAGCAGCCCGCCGAAAAAAGTGCGCGCAGTGTGGCCATCCGCGTTGGATCGATCAACCGCCTATAGCCACCACAGCCGCCGGGGATGGGACGTGCGCAAGAGGAATTCAAGCCACCGCGCCGTCCGCTTGCTCGCAGCGCTGGATCAACGTCGAAAGCGGCACGCCGAAGGCCTGCGCCAGTTTGAGCGCCGTCGCCAGCGAGGCCATGGCCTGGGCGCGCTCGATCTCGCCCATGTAGGAACGGTTCAGCTCGGCCCGGCCCGCCAGTTGCTCCTGCGACCAGCCGCGCGACTCGCGCAGCTGGCGCACGACACCGCCGAAACGGGCGCCCAGGCCGTGGCCGCCGCCGTTTTCGATTTCAGTTGGAACGGCCATGGCCTCAACCCGCCGCCAGGCTGCGCGCCACACCGCCGCGGCGCGGCGAGGCCGACGGGGGGCTTGCCAACCGCGCCGGCGCATGGCCGCCGTCGCCTTCCTGCGTCTGCGCCTGGGTCACGCAGCTGCCCGGCGGCACGCTGTGGGTGAGCCAGACGTTGCCGCCGATGACCGAGCCTCGGCCGATCGTGACGCGGCCCAGGATGGTCGCGCCGGCATAGATGACCACTTCGTCCTCCACCACGGGGTGGCGGTCCCCGCCCTTTTGCAGGTGGCCCTGGGCATCGGTCTCGAAGCGCTTGGCGCCCAGTGTCACCGCCTGGTAGATGCGCACCTGGCTGCCGATCACCGCCGTTTCGCCGATGACGACGCCGGTGCCGTGGTCGATGAAGAAGCCCGGGCCGATGCGCGCGCCGGGGTGGATGTCGATGCCGGTGGCCCCGTGCGCCAGCTCGGCCACCAGGCGCGCCAGCAGCGGCACGCCCAAGCCGTGCAGCGCATGCGCCAGCCGGTGGTGAACCATGGCGTGGATGCCGGGGTAGCACAGCAGCACTTCGTCGACACTGCGCGCCGCGGGGTCGCCGTGGTAGGCGGCCAGCACGTCGCTGTCCAGCTTCAGCCGGATGCCCGGCAGGGCGTTGGCGAACTCGCGCACCACCTCGGCGGCACGCCGGTCGGCGTCGGTCCACGGCGATTGCGCCGGCTGCGCGGGGCCGTCGCCGGCGCCCCGGTGGCGCAGCTGATAGCGCAATTCCAGCCGCACCTGGGCGCACAGCAGGTTCAGCACCGTGTCCAGGGTGTGGCCGACGTAGTAGTCCTCGCCTTCCTGGCGGAGGTCGGGCGGGCCCAGGCGCATCGGAAAAAGCGCGCCCTGCAGCTCCTTGACAATGCCCGCCAGCGCTTCGGCGGAAGGCAGCTCGCGGCCGCCCACTTCGCGCGGCCGCTGCTGCGCATGGCGCCAGCGCTCGCGGATGGCGCGCAGGTCGCCCACGACCTGGCTCAGGTCCAAGGACAGGCCGGCGCCCCAGGGCTGGCCGGCGCCGCTGCGGTGGGGGTCGAATTCGTTCATGTCCAAGGCCCCGGGTTTCAATCCTGCACCCAGGGCAGGCCGCGGAAGCGCCAGCCGTCGGCGGTGCCGCGGCGCTGGTCGGCATCGAGTTCGCCCTCGAAGCCTTCGAGCACGTTGAAGACTTGGGTCAAGCCGGCCTTGGCCGCCGCCTCAGCGGCCAGCGCCGAGCGTTTGCCGCTGCGGCACAGCAGCAGCACCGGCTCGTCCTTGCCGCCCAGCCTGGCTTCCAGCTCGCGCACGAAACGCGGGTTGCGGGTGAGGCTGGTGCCCGTGGCCCAGGCCACATGGGCGGTGCCCGGCACATGGCCCACGAATTTGCGTTCCTCCGCAGAACGCACGTCCACCAGCACGGCGTGACCGCCCTGCACCAGGGCCCAGGCGTCGGCCGGCGGCACGCTGCCCGCGTAAGGCAGGCCTGCTTCCTGGGCCAAAACCCGGGCGTTCTCCAGGATCGGGTGGATGGCGACTTCTGCGTTGGCGTTGGACATGGCGTCTCCTGGATCGAAGGGATCGGGGTTCATCGGATTGCCGTCTATGGACAGCGGAACCCGGAGACTACGCAGCCGTCCGCATGCGGGAAACGAAGGAAAGCGACCGTCGATATGCGCAAAGCGCCGAATCGCCGTGCCGGCCCGAAGGGTGAGCCCCGCCCACAGCGGCACCCGCCGTTGCGAATGCTCGCCGGGGTTCACCCCAGCTGCGCTTTGCGCCTAGATGGCCCCTGTGGGCGGGGCTCACGCAGGGGCGATTCAATTGATGACAGGGCCTAGAATCCCTTCGCATGAAACCGTCCTTCCCCTTGCTTTTGTTGTGCTCGGCGCTCGCCAGCGGCGCGGCCTGGTCGCAAAGCCGGCCGGCCGGCGTCCCGGTCGCGCAGCCACTGCCCGGCCCAGCCGCCGCGGACCCCGCCGAGCCGGTGGTGCAGCGCACCGTGGTGGAGGACGAAGGCTCGCGCATCAGCGAGCTGCGGGTGCGGGGGCAGGTCCAGCGCATCACGGTCCAACCCAAGGTCGGCGTCTCCAAGGCCTACGAGATCCTCCCGGGCGAGGGCGGCCGCGCGCCGGGCGAAGGCCGCGGCGCCGCGGGCCAGCGCGTGTGGCAGGTCATGTCCTTCTGACGTCCCGCCCCTGGCCGCGCCGTCCCGAACGCCGACGACACTTCCCACATCATCTGCCCGCGTCCGACCGACGCCTTGCCATGGCCGTATTCACCGAAGTCTCTTTTGAAGAAGCCGCCGAGCTGCTGGCCCGACTGAACCTGGGGCGTTTGACCGACTTCAAGGGCATCGCCGCCGGCATCGAAAACACGAATTACTTCGCCGACACGACCCAAGGCCGCTACGTCCTGACCGTCTTCGAACGCCTGAACTTCGAGCAGTTGCCCTTCTACCTGCACCTGATGAAGCACCTGGCGCGCAAAGGCGTGGCCGTTCCCGAGCCGCGGGCCGACGCCGGGGGCGAAATCCTGCACCGCCTGCAAGGCAAGCCCGCCGCGGTGGTCGACCGCCTGGCCGGCGGCCACCACCTGGCGCCGACCGCCGGCCACTGCGCCCAGGTCGGCGCGGCGCTCGGCCGCATGCACCTGGCCGGCCGCGACTACCCGCTCAGGCAGCCCAACCTGCGCGGCCTGGACTGGTGGACCGAGACCGTGCCGGTCGTGCTGCCCTTCCTGACCCCGCCCCAAAAGGCGCTGATCGAGTCGGAGCTGCATTTCCAGCAGCAGCTGGCCGCTTCCCCCGCTTACCAGCAGCTGCCCAAGGGTCCGATCCACGCCGACCTGTTCCGCGACAACGTGATGTTCGACGGCGACCGCCTGAGCGGCTTCTTCGACTTCTACTTCGCCGGCGTCGACACCGACCTCTTCGACATCGCGGTCTGCCTGAACGACTGGTGCATCGACCTGGAAACCGGCCGGCTGGTCGAGGAGCGCGCGCAAGCCTTCGTCGCCGCCTACGACGCCGAGCGGCCGATCTGCGCCAACGAGGCCCGGCTGCTGCCGGCGCTGCTGCGCGCCGGCGCGCTGCGCTTCTGGATCTCGCGGCTGTGGGACTACCACCTGCCGCGCCAGGCCAGCGTGCTCAAGCCCCACGACCCCAGCCATTTCGAGCGGGTGCTCAGGTGCCGCGTCGAGTCGCCCTGGCATTTCGTGCGAGGCGAACCAGCCGGCGGGGCGCCGGCATGAAACTCAGGCGAGTCCCGGCGCGGCAAGGCGCCGCATGGGTGCGCCAGGGCCTGTCCGCCCTCCTCAAGAACCCGCTGCAATTCACCGCGCTGTTCACCGGCTTCATGTTGTCGTCCTGGCTGTTGGCCTACCTCGTGCCCTGGGTCGGCAACCTCGTCGCCATCTGGTCGCTGCCGCTGATCACGCTGTCCTTCATGGCGACGACGCGGCAGGCGGTGCGCGGCGAGCCCCTGACCCCGTTCGCCAGCCTGGCGCTCCTGCGCACCGCTTCGCCGTCGCGCAGGGCGCTGGTCCAGCTCGGTTTCGCCTACCTGGCCAGCCTGGCCGCCGCCAGCGGCCTGGCCCACCTGCTCTACGGCGGGGTCTACCAGAAGCTGTTCACCGTGATGACCCACCCGAAACTCACGCCGGCCGAGGCCCAGGCCCTGCTGCAGACACCCGGCCTGCTCGCGAGCCTGGTGGTGCCCACGGCCTTGATGGGCCTGGTCTCGGCCGTTTTCTGGCATGCCCCGGCGCTGGCCCACTGGGGCGGCCAGGGCGCGGTGCGATCGCTGTTCTTCAGCTGGCTGGCCTGCTGGCGCAACAAGGGCGCCTTCCTGGTGTACGGCCTCGCCTGGATGGCGCTGATGATGTTCTTCACCCTTTTCAGCCAAGTGGTGCTCGGCATCCTCGGCCTGCCGCCCGCCTATGCGACGGCGCCGGCGGTGCTGATGTTCTCCACCGCTTTCTACGCCTCGCTTTATTACACCTACGCCGACTGCTTCGACGAAGGCGAAACGGCCGGGGCGGCGCAACCGGGTGGCACGCCCCCCGGCCCTTCGACGGTTTGAAGGACTCCAGGCCATGGTGCAAACGAAGAAAGTCGCACTCGTCACCGGCGCCGGCAGCGGCATCGGCCGCGCCTGCGCGCTGGCCCTGCTCGACGCCGGTTACCAGGTCGTTCTGGCGGGCCGTCGCCTGGCCGCGCTGCAGGAAACCGCGGCGCTCGGCTCCGGGCCCGACACCCTGACGGTCGCCACCGACGTGGCTGACCCGGATTCCGTGGCCGCGCTGTTCGCCCAGGTGGAATCGCGCTTCGGCCGCCTCGACCTGCTGTTCAACAACGCCGGCCTCGGGGCACCGGCGGTGCCGATGGAAGAGCTGAGCTTCGACCAGTGGAAGGCGGTGGTCGATGTCAACCTCACCGGCGCCTTCCTGTGCACCCAGCACGCCATGCGGTTGATGAAGAAGCAATCGCCGCGCGGCGGCCGCATCATCAACAACGGTTCGATCGCCGCCCACGCGCCGCGCCCGTTCAGCGCGCCCTACACCGCCACCAAGCACGCCATCACCGGCCTGACCAAGGCCACCTCGCTCGACGGCCGGGCCTTCGGCATCGCCTGCGGCCAGATCGACCTGGGCAACGCCGAGACCGACATGACCGGTCCGATGGCCGCAGGCATCCTTCAAGCCAACGGCCAGGTCGCCGCCGAGCCGCGGATGGACGTCGCCCACGCCGCGCAGGCGGTGGTGCACATGGCCGGCCTGCCGCTGTCCGCCAACGTGCAGTTCATGACCCTGATGGCCACCAACATGCCCTATATTGGCCGGGGCTGAACGCCCCCGGGCGGCGGCCCCGCAAGCGCCCCCACCCCACCTTCAGCAGCAACCAGCCTGGACGGAACCACCATGTCACAAATCCACTTCATCGGCGGCGAAAAAGGCGGTGTCGGCAAGTCGCTGATGGCCCGCGTGCTGGCGCAGTACCTCATCGACAAGGAGCTGCCCTTCCTCGGCTTCGACACCGACCGCTCCCACGGCGCGCTGATGCGGTTCTACGCGGGCTACGCCTCGCCTGTGCTGGTGGACAGCTTCGAAGCGCTGGACGCCATCATGGAAGCCGCCGTCGAGCAGCCGCAGCGCCGCATCCTCGTCGACCTGGCCGCCCAGACGCACGACCCGCTGGTGCGCTGGATGGACGAATCCGGCGTGCTCAACCTGGCCGACGAGATGGCGGTGAAGATCCATTACTGGCACGTGATGGACGCCGGCAAGGATTCCGTCGACCTGCTGCGCAAGCTGCTCGACCGCTTCGGCACCAGCCTGAACTACATCCTGGTGCGCAACCACGTGCGGGGCAACGACTTCAGCGTGCTAGAACAATCCGGCGAGCAGGCCCGCGCGGTCTCGATGGGCGCCAGGGTGATGTCGCTGAAGAAGCTGCATGAGGGCGTGATCCAGAAAGTGGACGCCGCCAGCAGCAGCTTCTGGAAAGCCAAGACCCACGACAGCGACGGCCTGGGCCTGATGGACCGGCAGCGCGTCAAGATGTGGTTGCGCGACGTCTACCGGGACCTGGATGAGATCGGCGTCTGACGGGTCCGCCGTCGACACGGGCCTCGGCCCACCCCCACTGGCCGCCGGGGGCCGTGCGCCGCGCGCTTCTTTCGACGCCGCCGGCTTCGCGCTGGTGTCCGGCGTCCTTCCCGAGGAAGAATGCGCCGAGGTGGCCGCCCGGGTCCGGCCGGACCCCGCGTCCGCCGGCACCCGGTGCCTGCTGGACGAACCCTGGTGCGCCGGGCTGGCCGACCGCCTGCGCGCCCACCCCGCCCTGGCGGCGTTGGTCCCGGCGGGACACGTCGCGGTTCAATGCACTTATTTCGAGAAGTCCACCGGCTGCAACTGGCTGGTGCCTTTGCACCAGGACCTCAGCATCCCCGTGCGAGCCCGCGTCGACGCGCCGGGCCTGTCGGGATGGTCGGAAAAAGAAGGCGGTGTCTTCGTGCATGCGCCGTTGCCGCTGCTGCAAGAGCTGGTGGCGGTGCGGTTGCACCTGGACGACTGCACCGAGGAGGATGGCCCGTTGAAAGTCGTGCCCGGCTCCCATGGCAAAGGGTTGCTTTCGGACGACGCGTCAGCCGCCTTGCGCGCCGCCTGCCCCGCGGTCGTCTGCACCGCGCGCCGCGGTGAGGCGCTGGCGATGCGGCCGCTGTTGCTGCACGCGTCGTCGAAATCCAGCGGCGGGGGGCGGCGCCGCGTGCTGCACTTCGTCTTCGGGCCGCGGGAGCCGGGGCACGGCCTGCAGTGGCGGCAGGCCGGCCAGCCACAAGCACGGGAGGCGACATGACGAGAGTCCGCGTCGAAAGTTTCACCATCTCTCTGGACGGTTACGGGGCAGGCCCGGGCCAGGACTTGGCCAATCCGCTGGGAATCGGCGGGACCGACCTGCACCAATGGCTGTTCCCCACACGCACGCTCCAGCACAAGCTGTTCGGCAAGGATGGCGGCGCGACCGGTGTCGACGACGATTTCGCCGCCCGCGGTTTTGAAAACATCGGGGCGTGGATCCTCGGGAGGAACATGTTCGGCCCGGTCCGCGGCCCTTGGCCGAACGAAGACTGGAAAGGCTGGTGGGGGGACACCCCGCCATACCGCGTCCCCGTCTTCGTGCTGACCCACCATGCCCGCGGCCCCTTGGAGATGGAAGGCGGCACGACCTTCCATTTCGTCACCGGTGGCATCCACGAGGCCCTCGACAGGGCGCGCCAGGCCGCCGGCGGCAAAGACGTGCGCATCGGCGGCGGGGCCGGCACCATCCGGCAATACCTGCGCGCCGGCCTGGTCGACGAGCTGCACCTCGCGATTTCCCCCGTCCTCCTCGGCTCGGGCGAGCGGCTCTTCGAGGGGGTGGACCTGCGTGCGGCGGGCTACGAATGCACGCGGTTCGTCGGCTCGGGGAAAGCCTCGCATGTGGTGCTGAAGCGCAAGGGCGCCGCGTGATGCCCGGCGCCATGAACCATTGAACCGCCCCTTGCGCGCCACCAGGACCGCCGCCATGCCCCTTTCCCCTTACCTCGACACCTATCCCGTGCTGGCCGAAAACGTGCTGCTGCATGAAACCGCCCAGGTGATCGGCGACGTGCGCATCGGGCGCGACAGCTCGGTGTGGTGCAACGCCGTCCTGCGGGGCGACGTGAACCGCATCGTCATCGGCGAGTGCAGCAACATCCAGGACTTCGCGATGGGCCACGTCGCGCACAAGAACCCCGCCAAGCCCGACGGCTCGCCGCTGGTCGTCGGCAACCACGTGACCGTCGGCCACGCGGCCATCCTGCACGGCTGCCGCATCGGGGACGAATGCCTCATCGGCATGGGCTGCATCCTGATGGACGACGCCGTCCTGCAGCCCCGCGTCATGGTCGGCGCCGGCAGCCTGGTGCCGCCGGGCCGGGTTCTGGAAAGCGGGTACCTCTACGTCGGCCGGCCCGCTGTCAGGGTGCGCGCGCTGAACGACGAGGAGATCGCGTACCTGCGCTATTCGGCCGAGCACTATGTGCGCGTCAAAGACAACCACCTGGCCAGCGCGGGACGGCCTGATGGCGCAACGGCGGCCGTCGGGCCGCGGGCACCGTCATGACGCGCGGACCGGGAAGCCCTCGACCGTCCAACATGGAATCTCTGTCAGCCAAGGCGAGCACCACGGTCTTCCCGACCAAGGGCGGCTGGACGCTCGGCCCCGTCGAGGGGCGCGGCGGTAGGGCCGCGGCAGGCACCGAGTGCGAAGTGCGCCTGGAAATCCAGGGCACCCGGAAAGCCGGCTACAACCTGGCCGTGTCGCCCGGGGGCTTCTTCACCGCCGACCATTGGTTCAAGACAAAAGCGGAAGCCCTCGAAAGCGCCGAAGAGCTGTTTGGGGTCCGTGAAAGCGATTGGGCTGAGAAATCAAAGCCGGCCGGGCCCGTCCGATAGAGGCGCCGAACCCATGCCGCGAACTTTCGACGTGCTGAGCGTCGTCCATCGGCCCCTGGCCTACGAGATCGACGGCAATCCGGCGGACCGCCAGGTCCCGGAATTCGCGATCAACGGCGTTCCACTTTCGACCCTCCTCGGCGTGGACAGGGGCCTGGGCTCAAGCGAATGCAACCTTGACATGGGGCAGCTCTCGGGGGAGTCGGCCCCCTCCAACCAGTTCGGGACAGGCCGCCTGGTGTTGTACGGGTGCCATTGCGGCTCCGACTACTGCGGCGTCTTCTCATGCCAACTCGTCGAACGGGACGGTTCCGTCGAATGGCGGGACATCTCGTTCGAAGACGATTCAGGCGTGCACGCATCGGGCGCCAGCGCCGTCTGGGCTGGCCTGCGTCCCATCGGACGGCTGGTCTTCGAGAAAAGCGCCTACCTCTCCGGGATCCAAGCGGCGGTCGAACCGCCCGGCCAAGCGCCCCGCAGGGCCCATGCCCAACCTGCAACCCAGGCGCGCCGGCAGCCCGCGGCATAGCCGTCGGAGAAAAACGCCCTGGTCAGGCATGCGCATTGCTGCTGTCCGGTGCTCAGCGCGGATGTTCGCCAGGTCCAACCCCGACCGTCCGGCAAAACGGCTGCCCGCCCCGGGACCGTTTGCCGGACATCACTTCCGAAAGGTTCGCCATGGACAGCTCGACAGTCTCAACCAGCGTCACCCGGGTGGCGCGCCGGATCAAGGCGCCCCGCGCCAGCGTCTACCGGGCCTTGGTCGATCGCCAGTCCGTTTTGCGGTGGATGGTGCCCGACGGCATGAGCGGCGCCGTGCATCTCTTCGACGTGCGGGAAGGCGGCGCCTTCCGGATCTCCCTCACCTATGAGACCGCCCGCGGCGTCGGCAAGACCAGCGCCCGCACCGACACCCACCACGGCCGCTTCGTCGAGTTGGTGCCCGGCGAGAGGATCGTGCAGGTGATGTCGTTCGAAACCGGCGACGAATCGATGCAGGGCGAGATGAAAGTGACCTTCGAGCTGGCCGACGCGCCCGGTGGCACGGAGGTCCGCGCCTTGCACGAGGACGTGCCGCCCGGCGTGGCGCCGCGCGACAACGAAGCGGGCTGGCGGATGTCGCTCGACAAGCTGGCGGCCCTGGTCGAGCAGGGGCAGGCCGCGAGGGACGGCGAAACCGGTTGAAGCGGCGGCGGTCGGCTCGGGTGGAATCCCCTGCGCACCGCCGAGTCCATCCTGTCGTCGGCTTGCGCCGCCGCGTCCTTGGCATACTGACCGGACGGCCGCCCCGGCCCGCTTCCCACCGCCAACCGCCATGCCGAACCCGACACCGCCGATCGCCGCCGTCGCGGCCGAAATCCCCGCCCGCACCAAGCCGTCCCTCTACCCGGAACCCTTCGCCTCCATGATGGCCGGCCGCGAGAAACGCCAGCTCGGCGAATGGTTCGGCCTCACCCGTTTCGGCGTCAACCTGACTCGGCTGGCACCCGGCGCGGTGTCGGCGCTGCGGCACGCCCACAGCACGCAGGACGAATTCATCTACATCCTCCAAGGCCGCCCCACTTTGCACACCGACGCGGGCGCGACGCAACTCTCGCCCGGCATGTGCGCCGGCTTCAAGGCGGGGACGGGCGACGCCCACCGGCTGTCCAATGAAACCGGCGAAGAGGCGCTCTACCTCGAAATCGGCGACCGCGCACCGGGCGACGAGGTGGCCTACCCCGACGACGACATCCAGGCGCGTTTCGCCGGCGGCGCCTGGGTCTTCACCCACAAGGACGGCTCGCCCTACGCGTGAAGGTGCCGAGCCCGGTCCGCCTCCATCCAAGGGACGAAGGCCATGTGCAGGAACATCAAGACCCTTTTCAATTTCGAGCCGCCGGCCACCGAGCTGGAAATCCGCGACGCATCGCTGCAGTTCGTGCGCAAGCTCAGCGGCTTCAGCGTGCCGTCCCAGGCGAACGAGGCGGCCTTCGAGCGGGCAGTCCAGGAAGTCGCGGAATCGGCGCGACGGCTCATCCAGTCGATGGTGACTTCCGCCCCGCCCAAGGACAGGGAAACCGAAGCCCGGCGCGCCAGGGCCCGTTCCGAAGCCCGGTTCGGCCCAACCCGCTGAAGACCCCTCCCAGACGAAAGGCGTCATCCATGCACCATCTGCTGCTCTACACCGTCACCCCCGACTACCCCACGCGCCGCGCGCAGTTCCGCCAGGCCCACCTGGCCCTGGCCTGGCAGGCGGTGGAACGCGGCGAGCTGGTGCTCGGCGGCGCTTGTGGCGACCCGCCGGAGGGCGCGATGCTGCTGTTCTCCACCGACAACGCCGACATCCCGGCAGCGTTCGCCAAGGCCGACCCCTATGTGCTGAACGGCCTGGTCACGGCTTGGCGGGTGATCCCATGGCACACCGTGGTCGGCCACGAGGCGTCCATCCCGGTGCGGCCGGACTGAAGGGCGGCCGCTTGTGCCCCTGCCGGAAGGAAAAATGGAAGAGAAGACATGAAGAACGCCGTGACCGTCGCTTTGCTCGCGGCGGGGGGCCGTTGGAGCCGGTTCATGAAAACATGGGCGCTGGTCATCGGCCTGTTCGCCGCCAGCCTGGCCGACGCGCAAAGCGCGGGCGCAGGACTGCGGCTCGTCGAGTTGAAAGACCCCGTTGCCGGCGGCCCTATGAAAGCCGCGGTGTTCTACCCGAGCATGGCGCCCTCTTCCGTCACGCGGATGGGCCCGCTGGAGATCGCGGCGGACAAAGACGCGCCCTGGCAGGCCGGGCGACACCCCATCGTGCTGCTGTCCCATGGCAACGGCGGCAGCATGTTCAGCCACCACGACACCGCCACAGCGCTGGCGCGCCAGGGCTTCGTCGTGGCGGCGGTCGAGCACCCGGGCGACAACGTGCGAGACAAGAGCGGGCTGGGCACCGACCGGGTGCTGGCCGGCCGCGGCCTCCAAGTGAGCGCGCTGTTGGACTTCCTGTTGCGCGACACCGGCTTCGCGACGGCCGTCGACCCGGCCCGGATCGGCGTGGCCGGCTTCTCCGCCGGCGGCTACACCGCCCTGGTTCTGGCTGGGGCCCGGCCCAAGTTCGAATTGCTGAAAACATACTGCGCCAAGGCGGCCGGCAGCCCGCTGTGCGAAGGGGGCGGCCGTGTCGTGCTTTCGTCGCCGCCGCTGGTGGCGCGGGCCGACACGCGCGTCCGGGCCGCCTTCGCGATGAGCCCGGTGGGCGCCTTCTTCGACGCCGACAGCCTGGCCGGTGTCGCGGTGCCTGTCGAGCTTCGCTCCGCGGCGGCCGACACCGTGCTGCCCGCGGCCGGCAACGCCTCGCTGGTGGAGAAGGCCCTGCACGGCCGCCTCACCCGGCACGTGGCCGTGCCCGGCGCCGGCCACTTCGTCTTCCTGGCGCCTTGCAACCCGGCGATGAGGTCGATCGCACCGGCGCTGTGCACCGACCCGGCCGGTGTGGACCGGCAAACGGTGCACGATCAACTCAACCAGGCCGCCGCCGCGTTCTTCCGCGCCCAGTTGCCCGGGCCGACACCCGGGCATTGAGCCGCCTCGCAGCGTCAACCGCCCGACCATGGGAAGCACACTCATCCACTCCGGCCACCTACCCGGCTGCATCGGCCGCATCACGGCGTTGCATGCCGACTGCTACCACGAGCTGGCGGGCTTCGGCCTGCCGTTCGAGGCCAAGGTGGCCCGCGAGCTGGCGGCGTTCTGCGAACGATTCGAAGCCGGGCGCGACGGCCTCTGGCTGGCCCTCGGGCCGGACGGCTCGGTGAACGGCTCGATCGCGATCGACGGCCTGCACGCCCACGGCGCCGACGGCGCCCACCTTCGATGGTTCATCGTCTCCGAATCGGTCCGCGGCACCGGCGCGGGTCATGCGTTGATGGCGGCCGCGATGGGTTTCTGCAGTGACCGCGGCTACGCCCGCGCGCACCTCTGGACGTTCGACGGCCTGCACGCCGCGCGGCATTTGTACGAAAAATACGGTTTCCGCCTCGCATTGCAGCGACGCGGCGCGCAGTGGGGCAAGGAAGTCGACGAGCAGCGTTTCGAATGGCAGGCCACGCGAGAATCCCCAACTCCGCCTCGCCCATGACAGCCCCTTTCGCCAAGGAGACCACGGCCATGCCGACCCAACCCCCCGACGACCTGCCCGCTTACCGCCTGCTCACCGGTCCGGACGACGAAAGGTTCTGCCGCCGCGTGAGCGAGGCGATCGCCATGGGCTACCGGCTGCACGGTTCGCCGGCGGCCACGTTCAACGGTCAGACCGTGATCGTGGCGCAGGCGGTGCTGTGGCCGCACGCCGACGACCGGACGGTGGCGTGAGGAATGAAGCCGGGAGCCGGCTCGCCTGGGCGGCCTTGGCCGCTTTGTGGACGGCTGCCTGCCCTGCCCAGTCCGGGTTGAGCAACGGCTTCGACGATCCCTTCTTCCAGCTCTCGTCCGCCCTGCCCGACTGCCCGCTTCCGATGGGGCCTTTCGTCACCGAGGCCGAACGCCGGGTCCAGGCGCACCACCGCGCCGAGAAAGGGACGACCTGCTGGCTCAACGGCGAATGCGACCGGCCGAATTTCTACGCCTATGACGCCGACATCGCCGAGGCGCTGCGCGGCGCGCTGGCCGGTTGGCCGGGACGCGGGGCGCTCGTCACCGGCACGACGCTGTGGGTCACCGTGCAAGGGCGGGTCGTCTACATCGAAGGCTGCGCGCGGGGCGAAACCGCGGTGGCGGGCCTGGAAGCGCTGGCCAAGGGGCTGCCCCATGTCTTGCAGGCGACGGCGGCGGTGCGCACCGACCAGTCCGCGCCGCCGCCCTACCGCACCCGCTGACCGAACCGGCCGGGCTGCTCAGCCGCCGCCCAGGGCCTTGTAGAGGGTCACGCGGTTGAGCTGCTCCGACAGGCGCAGGCTGATCGCCGACTGCCGCGCGGCGTACCACGCGCGTTGCGCGTCCAGCACGTCGAGGTAGCTGCTGGCGCCATTCTTGAAGAGCGCTTCCGACAGCTGGAAAGCGCGCTGCGTGGCCTGCACCACCGACCGCTGCGCGTCCAGCTGCTCGGCCAATGTCGCCCGCAAGGCCAGCGCGTCGGCGACCTCGCGGAATGCAGCTTGCACCGTCTTCTCGTAGGTTGCGACCTCGATGTCGCGCTGGGCCCGGCTGGCGCCGAGGTTGGCCCGGCGCGCGCCGGCGTCGAAGATCGGCAGGTCGAGCTGCGGCATGAAGCGCCAGGCGCGGCTGCCGCCGGAGAACAGGCTGGACAGGCTGCCGCTCTGCGTGCCCGCCGCGGCGGTCAGGCTGATGCGCGGGAAGAAGGCCGCC
This sequence comes from uncultured Burkholderiales bacterium, assembly GCA_966211815.1. Taxonomy (GTDB): domain Bacteria; phylum Pseudomonadota; class Gammaproteobacteria; order Burkholderiales; family Burkholderiaceae_C; genus JANPCX01. Next base: position 30,349 of record CBIHOD010000026.1, on the reverse strand, counting down.
CGCGCCGCGCCGATGTCGGCCTCGGCCGCACGGAGCCGGTGCTCGGCGGCGACGACGTCGGGCCGGCGCAGCAGCACCTCGGACGGCAGGCCGGAGGGCACGTCGACCAGCAAGGTGGCGGCCGACGCCGCAGGCGGTTCGATGGCCATGGGCTCGGAGGCCGCGCCGGTGGCCGCGGCCGAATCCGGCAGCCAGTCGTCGGCCACCGAGGCGCCCACGAGCAGCTCCAGCGCGTTGCGGTCCTGCGCCACCAGGCTGGTGTAGCGGGCGACTTCGACCCGCGCCGCGTCCACCGTCGTCTGCGCCTGCGCCAGCGCCAGGCCCGATGCGCCGCCGAGTTCGCGGGTGCGGCGCGTCAGTTCGTAGGAGGCGCGCTGGCTCTGCAGCGTGCCGCGCGCCAACCGCAGCCGCTCGCCGTCGGCCGCCAGCGCCAGCCAGGCGCCGGCGACTTCGGCCACCAGGCTGATGCGGATGCTGCGCTGGTTCTCGCGCACTTCGAAGAAGTTCTGCAGCGCGGCTTCGCCGAGGTTGCGCACGCGGCCGAAGAAATCCAGCTCGAAACCGCTGATGCCGAGTTCCACGCGGTACTGGCTGGCGGTGGCTCCACCGCCGCTGGACGGCGTGCGCGAGCGGGTGGCCGAGGCGGTGCCGGCGACCTCGGGCAGCAAGGCGGATTGCTCGATGCGGTACAGCGCCCGGGCCTGTTCGATGCGCGAAGCGGCCGCGCGCAGGTCGCGGTTGTTTTCCAGGCTGGCCTGGATGACGCGACGCAGGCGGTCGTCGGTGATGAAGCGTTGCCATTCGAGGTCCGCGGGCGCCGTGCCGGCGGAGCCCTCGCTTGTCCGCGCCGCACTCTCTTCCGTTCGCACTGAGCTTGTCGAAGTGCCTGCGTGGTCCGCCGAAGGGGCTTCGACAGGCTCAGCCCGAACGGAAGATGGTGGTTGCACCGACCTTTTGTCCGTTCGCACTGAGCTTGTCGAAATGCCCACGCGCCCCGCCGACGGGGCTTCGACAGGCTCAGCCCGAACGGAGGATGGTGGTTGCACCGACCCTTTGTCCGTTCGCACTGAGCTTGTCGAAGTGCCCGCTTGGTCCGCCGAAGAGGCTTCGACAGGCTCAGCCCGAACTGAGGATGCTGGTTGCACCGAGCCTTTGTCCGTTCGCACTGAGCTTGTCGAAATGCCCACGCGCCCCGCCGACGGGGCTTCGACAGGCTCAGCCCGAACGGAGGCGGTGACGGGCCCATCCCGAACGGGAGAAGATGAAGCGGAAGAAGGCGGGACGGCATCCGCCACCCGCGGCCAGGCGGCCGGCACCGGGGCTTCGGGCCGCACATGCTCGGGCGCCAGGTTCACGCAGCCCACCATGGCCAGCAACAGCGGCATCGCTGCCGCCCGTCCGAGCGCGGCCGCAGCGCGGCCGGCTTTCAGGAAGGGCCGGGCCGTCACGGCCGATCCCCCGCCGCGGCCAGCGCCGGCACGCCGTCGCGCCGCGCCCGCCGACTCTCGAAGAAGCCTCGGATCAGCACGTAGAAGAGCGGCACGAAAACGACGCCCAGCACCGTGGCGGTGGCCATGCCGCCGAGCACGCCCACGCCGATGGAGCGCCGGCTGCCCGAGCCCGCGCCGGTGCTCAGCGCCAGCGGCAGCACGCCGAACATGAAGGCCAGCGACGTCATCAGGATGGGGCGCAGCCGCTGTCGCACCGCCTTGAGCGTCGCGTCGACCAGGCCCATGCCCTGCTCCTGCAGCGATTTGGCGAACTCGACGATCAGGATGGCGTTCTTCGCCGACAGCCCGACGGTGGTCAGCAGGCCCACCTGGAAATAGACATCGTTCGTCTGCCCGGCAAGCGTGCTGGCCAGCAGCGCGCCGAGGATGCCCAGCGGCACCACGAGCATCACCGAGAACGGCACGGACCAGCTCTCGTACAGCGCCGCCAGGCATAGGAAGACGAAAAGGATGGAGACCGCGTAGAGCATCGGCGCCTGCGCGCCCGACAGCCGCTCCTGGTAGGAGCGGCCGGACCACTCGTAGCCGATGCCCTGGGGCAGCTGGGCCATGGTCTCTTCGATCGCCTTCATCGCCTGCCCCGAGCTGACGCCGGGCGCCGGGTCGCCGATCAGCTCGTACGAGGCCATGCCGTTGTAGCGGGTGAGCTGGGGCGGGCCGAAGGTCCACCCGGTGCTGGAGAAGGCCGAGAACGCCACCATCTCGCCCTGCGCGTTGCGCACGTGCCAGGCCTTGATGCTGTCGGGGTCCATGCGGAAGGGCGCGTCGCCCTGCATGTAGACCTTCTTCACCCGGCCGCGGTCGATGAAATCGTTGACGTAGCTGCCGCCCATGGCGGCGGACAGCGTGTCGTTGATGGACGCGGTGGGCACGCCCAGGGCGCCGGCGCGGCGGTCGTCGATGCGGATGTTGAACTGCGGCGTGTCGACGAGGTTGTTGTTGCGCACGCGGGACAGCTCGGGCCGGCGGTTGGCCAGGTCGAGGAATTTGTCGCGCGCCTCGGCCAGGGCCTTGGCGCCCAGGCCGCCGAGGTCCTGCAGCTGCACCGAGAAGCCGGCGTTGGCGCCCAGGCCGCGCACCGCCGGCGGCAGCAGGATGAAGATCTGCGCGTCGCGCACTTGCTTCTGCAGGTCGTCGGTGATGCGGCGCGCCATCTCGGCGGCGCCCTGGCCCTTGCCACCGCGCAGCGACCAGTCCTTCAGCCGGATGAAACCCTGGCCGCTGCCCTGGTCGCCGCCCTGGCCGGTCACCAGGGTGTAGAAGAGGATGTCCTTCTCCTTGGCGAGGTAGCTTTCCACGCTGGCCATCACGCGCTGCAGCCTTTCGCTGGTGGCGCCGGCCGGCATGCGCACCTGGACCTGCAGCGTGCCCTGGTCCTCCTCCGGCAGGAAGGAGGTCGGCAGGTTCTTGTAGAGCAGCGCCACCGCGGCGACCAGCACGGCATACATCGCCATGGCGCGGCCACCGCGCTTGAGCAGCCGGCCGACGCCGGACTGGTAGCGGTCGGCGCCGCGGTCGAACGCGCGGTTGAAGCCGCCGAAGAAGCGGCCCAGCGGCTTGGCCAGCCAGCCGCCGGGCACGCTGTGCCCGCCCTGGGGCACGGGCTTGAGCAGCGTGGCGCACAGCGCCGGCGTGAGCGTCATGGCCACCAGCACCGACAGCACCATCGACGAGACGACAGTGATCGAGAACTGCCGGTAGATCACGCCGGTGGATCCGCCGAAGAACGCCATCGGGACGAACACCGCCGACAGCACCAGCGCGATGCCCACCAGCGCGCCGGTGATCTCGCGCATCGATTTGCGCGTGGCCTCCAGCGGCGACAGGCCTTCTTCGCCCATGATGCGCTCGACGTTCTCGACCACGACGATGGCGTCGTCCACCAGCAGGCCGATGGCCAGCACCAGGCCGAACATCGTCAGCGTGTTGATCGAATAGCCGAAGGCCGCCAGCACGCCGAAGGTGCCCAGCAAGACCACCGGCACCGCGATGGCCGGGATCAGCGTGGCGCGCAGGTTCTGCATGAAGAGGTACATGATCAGCACGACCAGCGCCATGGCCTCCAGCAGCGTGTGCACCACGCCCTCGATCGACACCTTGACGAAGGGCGTGGTGTCGAAACTCACCACCGCCCTCATTCCGTGCGGGAAGAAGGGCTGCAGCTCGTCGAGCTTCTTGCGCACCGCGTCGGCGGTGCCGATGGCGTTGGCGCCGGTGGCCAGGAAGACCTGCAGGTTGGCCGAGGTCTTGCCGGCCAGGCGCGAGCGGGTGTTGTAGTTTTCGCTGCCGAGTTCGACGCGGGCGACGTCGCCCACCCGCACCACGGAGCCGTCGGCGCCCGACTTGACCACCACGTCGCGGAACTGCTCCACCGTCTGCAGCTTGCTGCGCGCGGTGATGGTCGCGGTGAGCTGCTGCCCGGCAGGCGCGGGCAGCGCGCCGATCTGGCCCGCCGACACTTCGGTGTTCTGGGCCTGCAGCGCCGCCCGCACGTCGGAAGGCATGAGGGCGTGCTGGGCGAGCTTGCCGGGGTCCAGCCACAGCCGCATCGCGTAGCCGCTGCCCTGGATGCCCACGTCGCCGACGCCGTCGACCCGGCTGATCACGTCCTGCAGGCTGCTGGCGATGTAGTCGCCCAGGTCGGTGGCGGTGACGCCGGGGTCGTCGGAAACCAGGGAAATGCCCATCAACAGGTCCGTGCCGGCCTTGGTGACCTGCACGCCCTGGGCCTGGACCGATTGCGGCAGCTGCGACATCGCCTGCTGCAGCTTGTTCTGCACCTGCATCTGCGCGACGTCGGGGTCGGTGCCGGCCTCGAAGCCCAGGCGCACGCTGGCCGAGCCGGAGGAATTGCTGGTCGATTCCATCGACACCAGGCGGTCCAGTCCCTTCAGGCGCTGCTCGATGACCTGGGTGACCGAGTCTTCGATGGTCTTGGCCGAGGCGCCGGTGTAGGTGGCATTGATCGACACCCGGGTGGGCGCGATGTCGGGGTACTGCTCCAGCGGCAGCTGGTGGATGGACAGGGCGCCGGCGAGCATCACCACGATGGCGATGACCCAGGCGAAGATGGGGCGGTCGATGAAGAAGCTGGCCACGTCGGTCGGCTCCGGTCAGCGCGGGCCGGCGGAGGCCGCGGCGGCGGGCCCCGCCGCCACCCAAGGCACCGGCCGCACCGCCGCGCCGGGCTTGGCGCGCTGCAGGCCGTCGACGATGACGCGGTCACCCGCCTCCAGGCCCGACGTCACCTGCCAGCGGTTGCCGATCGCGCGGTCGACGACGACCTTGCGGCGCTCCACCTTGTCGCCCTCGCCCACCACCAAGGCCGACGCGTCGCCCGACGGCGTGCGGGTGATGCCCTGCTGGGGCACCAGCAGCGCCTGCTCGGCCACGCCCGATTCGAGCACCGCGCGCACGTACATGCCCGGCAGCAGCAAGCCGTCCGGGTTGGGCACCAGCGCGCGCAACGTGACCGCGCCCGTGCCGGGGTTGACGGTGACACCGCTGAACTGCAGCCGGCCGGCGTGGGGGTAGGCGCTGCCGTCTTCCAAGCGCAGGCGGATCGGCGCTTCGCCTTCGCCGCCGCGCTTGAGCGTCCCCGCGGCCAGGTCGCGCTTCAGGCGCAACAGCTCGCTGCTGGACTGCACCACGTCGACGACCAGCGGGTCCAGCTGCTGGACCGTGGTCATCGCTTCGGCCTGGTTGGCGGTGACGAGGGCGCCGGGCGTCACGGCAGAAATGTCGACCCGGCCGGAGATGGGCGCGGTGATGCGGGTGCGGTCGAGGTTGATGCGCGCCGACTGCGACGCGGCGCGCGCGACCGCGACGTCGGCCTCGGCCTGCTTGAGCGAGGCCTGGGCGTCGTCGTCCTGCTGGCGGCTGATGGCATCGATCTTGACCAGATCGGCGCTGCGCCGCGCGGTCAGGCGGCTGGCGCCCAGCGTCGCCTCGGCTTTGGCCAGCGAAGCCTGCGCGCTGGCGAAGCTGGCTTCGAAACCCGCCGGGTCGAGCTGGTACAACACCTGCCCGGCCTTGACCAGGGCGCCCTCCTCGAACAGCCGGCTTTGCACGATGCCGCCCACCTGCGGCCGGATCTGCGCGATCAACCGCGCCCGGGTGCGGCCCGGCAGCTCGGTGGTGACGGCCTGGCGCTGCGGCTCGACCCGGTAGACACCCACCTCCGGCGGGGCGGCAGGCGCGGCCGCCGACTTGCCGTCGCCCTTGCCGCAGGCCGCCAGCAAGGCGCAGCAGCAGGCCAAGGCCCAGCCCGGGAGCCGTGCATGCCGGGCCGCCGGCGCCAAAGTGCGGGATGTAGCTGTCATGGAGGGGCTGCGGAAGTGTTCGGGGCATCCTGCAGAAAAAATGTGGAGGAAACTTGAAGACCGACTTCGCCGCGGGCCCAAGGCCGGCGCGCTTGCCAAGGCCCGGGCAATGGGCGCTAATCCTGCTTCCCCCCGGTACGCCGGCGCGGCCCAGCGGGCGCGCCGCCCGAGAAGCCGTGACGAGATGAGATTCAGCATCACCGCCAAACTCTTCGCCGCCGTGCTCGCCACCGCCATGGCCGTGGCCTTGGCGATGGGCGTGGCCGCCCACCTGAATCTCAACCGCGGCTTCCTGGGCTACCTGAACGACCAGGCCGTGCAAAGGCTGGAAGCCAGCCTGCCCAGCGTCGAGGCCGGCTGGCGCGCCCACGGCAGCTGGGACTTCCTGCGCGGAAAGCCGGAACTCTGGTGGCGTCTGCTGCGCCCGGCCAGCTTCAACGACGACGGGCCGGACAGGCCGCCGCCGACGGTGTCCGACCTCACCGGCGCGACACGGCGCTTCGCCCTGCTCGATGCCGACCGGCGGCGCGTCGCCGGCTACGAGGGCGTCGCCGCGCCCGGGGTGATCGAGCGCGAGGTGCGTGTCGACGGCCGCACGGTCGGCTGGCTGGCGCTGGCGCCGTTCCAGAGCGCCAGCTCCGACGCCGAGCGCAAGTTCAGCCAGGGCCAGCAGCGCAGCACCTGGGCCGTGGGCATCGCCGCGGTGCTGCTGGCCGCCGGGTTGGCGATCTGGGTGTCGCGCACGCTGCTAACGCCGGTGAAGAAGGTCGCCGCCGCCACCCACCGCCTGGCCGCCGGCGAATACGGGATCCGGGTCGAGGTGGCCTCGCGCGACGAGGTCGGCCAGCTCGCCGCCGACTTCAACCGCCTGGCCCACACCCTGCAGCGCAACGAGGAGATGCGCCGCGAGCTGATGGCCGACCTGTCGCATGAACTGCGCACGCCGCTGGGCGTGCTGCACGGCGAACTGGAGGCGATCGAGGACGGCGTGCGCACGCTGGACGGCCCGTCGCTGCGCTCGCTGCAGGCCGAAGTGGCGACCTTGAACAAGCTCGTCAGCGACCTGTACGAGCTGTCGCTGGCCGACGTCGGCGCGTTGGCCTACCGCAAGTCCGACGTCGACGTCCTGGAGCCGCTGCGCCTGACCGCCGGCGCCTTCGCCGAGCGGCTGTCCGCCCGCGGCCTGCGCCTGCAGCTGGCATTGCCCGATGACGGGCCGCTGCTGGCCTTCGCCGACGAGCGGCGGCTGCAGCAACTCTTCAACAACCTGTTCGAGAACAGCTGCCGCTACACCGACCCCGGGGGCGTGCTGCGCGTGTCGGCGCGGCGGGAGGACGACGGGAGGAGCGCCCGGCTGCTCATCGATTTCATGGACTCGGCGCCCGGCGTGGAACCGGAGCACCTGGCCCGGCTCTTCGACCGATTCTTCCGCGCCGAAGGCTCGCGCAACCGCGGCAGCGGCGGCGCCGGACTGGGGCTGGCGATCTGCCAGCGCATCGTCCAAGCCCACGACGGCGGCATCCAGGCCAAGGCCTCCCCGCTGGGCGGCGTGTGGCTGGCGATCGAGCTGCCCGGCGTGATGTTCCCGGGGAGGGCGTGATGGCGGTGGCGCCGCTCGACGACCCGCGCGGCGGCGGGCCGGGCCCCAGCGTGATGCCCGAGGCCCCGGCCGCGCGCATCCTGGTGGTGGAGGACGAGCCCAAGATGGCCGCCCTGGTGTGCGACTACCTGCGCGCGGCCGGCCACCATCCGCACTGGCTGGCCGACGGTCGCGGGGTGGTCGACGCCTTCAAGGCCGAACGCCACGACCTGGTGCTGCTGGACCTGATGCTGCCGGGCCGCGACGGCATGTCGCTCTGCCGCGACCTGCGCGCCTTCAGCGACGTGCCGATCGTGATGCTGACCGCCCGCGTCGAGGAAGCCGACCGCCTGGCGGGCCTGGACCTCGGCGCCGACGACTACATCTGCAAGACGCCCTTCAGCCCGCGCGAGATCGTCGCCCGCGTCAAGGCCGTCCTGCGCCGCAATGCCGCGCGCGCCGGGCAACGCCCCCCGGCCCTGGAGATCGACGAGGACGGCTACCGGGCCGCGTACAAAGGCCAACCGCTGGACCTGACCCCGATCGAATTCCGCCTGCTCAAGACCCTGGCCAGCGCCCCCGGCCGGGTTTTCTCGCGGGATGCCCTGCTCGACCGCCTGCACGCCGACCAGCGCGCCGTCACCGACCGCGCGGTGGACAGCCACATCAAGAACCTGCGCCGCAAACTCCAGCAGGCGCAGGCGGGGGAAGACTGCATACGCTCCATCTACGGGGTGGGGTACCGGTTCGACGGTGCGGGGTAGGACCGCCGCCGCACCGAGTGCGGCCCAGAAGGCTTTCGACAAGACCCAACCCGGCATTCGCCGACCCTCTTTCCCCCCGCCGCGTTCGCGCCGACGGTCCGACATGGCCGGCGCCGTACGGCAATCCGCACGGATCCTGGCGCCAGGCCCCGGGGCGGCACCCCCCGGCGAAGCGATAATGCCGACCTTTCTCCGCTCAAGGTTTTTCTTCCCATGTCCGCCACCACGTTGCTGCTGTCGCAGCTCATCGTGATCCTGGCCACGGCGCGCGCCTGTGGCTGGGTGCTCCGCCATTTCGGGCAGCCGGGTGTCGTCGGCGAGATGGCGGCCGGCTTGATGCTGGGCCCGGCGGTGATGGGCAGTTTCTTCCCCGAAGCCCACGCGCGGCTGTTCTCCAAGGCCTCGCTGCAGGGCCTGTCTTCACTGGCCACCGTCGGCCTGGTGCTGTTCATGTTCATCATCGGGCTCGAGCTCAGGGCCCGGCAGGGCGTGCGCGCGCAGGTCAAGGCGGCCGGCGCGGTGGGCTTGACGAGCATGGCCGCCCCGATCGCGCTGGGCCTGATGGTGGCGCCGGTCCTGCACCCGTCGCTGGCCCCGGCCGGCGTGGGCTTCTGGCCCTTCGCGCTGTTCATCGCGGCGGCGCTGTCGATCACGGCCTTCCCGGTCATGGCGCGCATCCTGAAGGACCGCGGCATGTCGCACACCCACGTCGGCCAGTTGGCGCTGAGCGCGGCCGCCGTGGTCGACCTGTTCGCCTGGGTGCTGCTCGCCTTGGTGGTGGCGCTGGCCGGCGCCGGCGAAGGCTACGGCGCCTTCATCAAGATATCGGCGGGCGCGGCCGCGCTGGCGGCTTTCATGTTCCTCGTGCTGAAGCCGGCCTACGCCTGGCTGCTGCGCACCCGGGCGCCCGACGGCGACCCGTCGGCCACCGTCATGTCGGCCTTGATGATCGGCCTGCTGGCGTGTTCGCTGCTCACCGAATGGCTGCACTTGCACGCGGTGTTCGGCGCCTTTCTTTTCGGGGCCTGCCTGCCGCGCGACGACAGGCTGCTGAATTCGCTGGCCGGCCGCATCGAGCCGATCTCGATCGTGGTGCTGATGCCGCTGTTCTTCGCGCTGGCCGGCCTGGGCACCACCGCGAGCGCGTTCTCCGGCGCCGGCGCAGGCGCCTTGCTGCTGATCCTCTTCGTCGCGGCGGCCGGCAAGATCGCCGGCGGCGCGGCGGGCGCCCGCATGGCCGGCTGCGGCTGGCGCGAAAGCCTGGCCGCCGGGTCGCTGATGAACGCGCGCGGCCTGATGGAGCTGATCGTGATCAAGATCGGCCTGGACGCCGGCTTGATCGGCCCGGAACTGTTCACCATGCTCCTCGTGATGGCGCTGGTGACGACGGCGATGACGGGGCCGTTGATGAGCCTGTTCATGGGCGCCCACGGCGCGCCGCGGAAGGCCGATCCGGCGGCGGGAGGCGACAAAGACGACCCTCTCAGGGCCTGTTGAGACCGAAACGAGGCGCGAACGCCGCCGCGCGAAGGCGGCCCGGCGCGCGACACGGCAGCCAGCCACGCCATGAACCCACCGACACCCGGGCTTTCGCCGATCAACACCCCGGCCGACGCGCCGACAAGACAAACCATCCGCCAGACCCGCGGCGCCCACCGAAGAGGCTTCGACGCCGCACCTCAACCATCGACAACAATGAACACATCAGGGAATCCCACCACCGCGCCTACCACCGCGCCCACCACCGCGCCCGAGAAGCGTTTCTCGGGCCATGAGCCCGACGTCGTGGTCATCGGCGGCGGCCCCGCCGGCTCCACCGCCGCCGCGCTGCTGGCCGCCAAGGGCCACGACGTCGTGCTGCTCGAGAAGGCGCGCCACCCGCGCTTCCACATCGGCGAATCGCTGCTGCCGATGAACATGCCGCTGTTCGACCGGCTCGACCTGCGCACCGAGGTGGAGGCCATCGGCATCACCAAGCACGGCGCCGAGTTCGTCTCGCCCTGGCACGACCACACCAGCCGCTTCTACTTCGGCGAAGCGATGGACAAATCCTTCCCCTATGCCGTGCACGTGCGCCGCTCCGAACTGGACGAGCTGCTCTTCCGCAACGCCGCCAAGCGCGGCGCCCGCACTTTCGAAGGCCAGCGCGCCACCCACGTGCAGACCGAAGGCGACGCCGACGGCCGCGCGGTCGTCAAGGTCAAGGGCGACGACGGCAGCCAGACCACCTGGCGGCCGCGCTTCGTCATCGACGCCAGCGGGCGCGACACGCTGTTGTCCAACCAGCTCGACGTCAAGCGCCGCAACCCCAAGCACGCCACCGCCGCGCTGTACGGCCACTTCGAAGGCGCCGAGCGCACGCCGGGCCGGCTGGAGGGCAGCATCACGCTGTTCTGGTTCGACCACGGCTGGTTCTGGTACATCCCGCTGCTGGACGGCACCACCAGCGTCGGCGCGGTGGCCAGCCCCGCTTACTTCAAGACGCGCCAGGGCGCCGACCTGACCGACTTCCTGATGCAGACCATCGCCCGGGCGCCCAAGCTGGCCGCCCGGCTGAAGAACGCCAAGCTGATGGCGCCGGCCACGTCCACCGGCAATTACTCCTACGACTCCAAGCTGTGCCGCGGGGAGCGCTTCGTGATGATCGGGGACGCCTACGCCTTCGTCGACCCGATGTTCTCCTCCGGCGTGCTGCTGGCGATGAACAGTGCCTTCGGCGGCGCCGAGGCGGTGGACCACTGGCTCAAGGGCGAGAAGCGCCAGGCCGAGAAAGCCTTCCGCGTGCTGGAGCGGCACATGAAGCGCGGTCCGGCGATGTTCTCGTGGTTCATCTACCGCATCACCTCGCCCGCCATCCGCAACATCTTCATGCACCCGCGCAACGTGTGGCGCATGCAGGAGGCGCTGCTGTCCATCCTGGCGGGCGACCTCTTCCGCGACACGCCGGTGGGCCCGCGCATGATGGGTTTCAAGTTCATCTACTACTGCCACTGCCTGAAAATCCTGCCGCAGGCCGTCAAGACCTGGCTCTGGCGGCGGCGCAATGTGCAAGAGACGATGCAGCAGAACCTGCGCGTGCCCGAGGCCGGCCCGGGCGGACAGTCGCCGGCCGCAACGGAGGCTTGACGGTCTTGAGGTCGGTGCCGCCCGCTGGACAGGCCGGGCCCGCCGCGGTCGACGCGCTGCCCTTCAGCGCGGCCGCCGACCGCAACAAGCAGCCCATCCTGGAGCGGCTGTTCGAATTGCTGCCCCCGTGCGGCATCGCGCTGGAGATCGCGGCCGGCACCGGCCAACACGCCGCCTGGTTCGCCGCCGGCCTGCCGGGCTGGACCTGGCAGCCCACCGACGCGACCGGCGCCGACAGCCTGGCCTGCATCGATGCGCGGGCCGCCCGTGCGGGGCTGCGCAACCAACATCCCGCCTTGCGCCTGGACGTGCTGGCGCCGGCCTGGCCCGCCGAAGGCCCGGCTTTCGACGAAGCGGCTTTCGACGCGGTCTATTGCGCCAACATGCTGCACATCTCGCCCTGGCCCACCTGCGCCGCCTTGATGCGGGGCGCCGCGCGCCACCTCGCGCCCGGCGGCCTGCTGGTGCTTTACGGGCCCTACCTGGAAGACGGCGTGCCCACCGCGCCGGGCAACCTGGCCTTCGACCAGGGCCTGCGCGCCAGCGACCCGGCCTGGGGCATCCGCCGGCTGGAAGACGTCGAACAAGAAGCGCGCTCGGCCGGCCTGGCGCTGCTGCGGCGGTTCGACATGCCGGCCAACAACCTTTTGCTGGCGTTCGGTCACGCGGGTTGAAGCGTGCCTTCCGCGGGTTGAGCCGCAAGCTCGTTGAAGATGATCCGCCACCAATGCAGGATTTCACGTCAAGAGGTGGCATCGCGAGGGCCAGGGGCCGGGGGCTCCGTTCATGTCCTCCGCGGGGCTTCGCCCCGCAGCCCCCTGTCTTCTCTCCGCCCCCCGCCCCCGTCCCGCGCTCGAAACCCATGGTGGTGCGCGAGGAGGCGGCACGCCACCCAAGGTTCCGTAGCGCTGCGGGGGGGGGGGGGGGCCGGCGCCGGGTGGGGAGTGGTGGGGGGGGGGGGCGGCCCCCCGGGGGACACGAACGGAGCAGGGCCTGCCTCCCCAGCGCAGCGCGATCGCGCCGATCCACCCATCACACAGGGTTTTCCACGGACTTCTGATTCGCAGCCCCGCCTAATGCCCCGGCCGGGCAAACCGCCTCTCAACGCCTGGCGAGCAGCCAGATCCCCAGCAGCACCAGCCCCGTGCCAGTGGCCACCCACACCGTGAAGGGCTCGCCGAGAAACACCACGCCCATCAAGATGGTGGACAAAGGGCCGACCATGCCGGTCTGCGCCGCCATCGCGGCGCCGATGCGCTCGATGGCCATCATCACCATCAGCACCGGCGCGAAAGTGCAGAGCAACGCGTTGGCCACCGACAAGGCGACCACCTCCGGCGCCACCGCCATCGCCGAAAGCGGCCGCAGCAACAGGAACTGCAGGATGCACAGCAAGCAGGCCACCGAGGTGGCCAGGCCGGTCAGGCGCAGCGCGCCCAGGCGCTGCACCTCCTGCCCGCTGAATGAAAGGTAGACCGCGTAGCTGACCGCGCTGGCGAACACCAGCAGCGCGCCCCAGGCGGTGGCGCCCGCGCCCTGCGCGGCGGCGTGCGACGCGGCCTGCGGCGCGAAGAAGACTTCGTGGCCGAACACCAGCAGCACGCCGGCGTAGCTCACGGCCATCGCCGCCAAAGCGCGCGCGGAAACTTTCTTCTTGAACAAGAACGCGCCGATCGCCAGCACGAGCGTCGGGTTGAGGTAGAGGATGAGCCGCTCCAGGCTGGCGCTGATGTATTGCAGCCCCGCGAAGTCGAGGAAGCTCGCCAGGTAATAGCCGCTGAAACCCAGGCCGGCGACCACCGCCCAGTCGCGCCGGGTCAGAGGCGGCCGGCCGCGGCCCGCCCACCACGCCAGCGCCAGGAACAGCGGCAGCGCGAACAGCATGCGGTACATGATCAGCGTGACCGCGTCGACGCCGTGCCGGTAGGCCAGCTTGACGATGATGGCCTTGCCCGAGAAGGCGATCGACCCGGCCACCGCGAGGGCCAGCCCGACGGCCGGCGAGGCGTTCGGCTTGGCGGTGTCGTCCCCTCCCCCCGCGGCGGCCATCAGAACGCCACCGCCTGGCCGTCGCGCCGCGAATCGCTGGCGGCCACATAGCCTTCGGCGGCCGGGTCGCCCAGTCGCCAGATGAACTGGCCCGCGCCGAAGTCCTGGTAGCTGTCCTGGATGACGGCCATGCGGTGGCCGAGGCTGGCCAGGCCTTGCACGGTCCGCGGGTCCATGCCCTGCTCCACGTTGATCTCCAGGCCCGCGTTGAAACGCCAGCGCGGCGCGTCGCAGGCGGCCTGGGGGTTGTGGCCGTGGTCGAGCATGCGCACCAGCGTCTGCACATGGCCCTGGGGCTGCATGTTGGCGCCCATCACGCCGAAGCTCATCACCGGCCGGCCTTCGCCGGTCGTGAGGAAGCCGGGGATGATGGTGTGGAACGGGCGCTTGCCCGGCGCCACCGCGTTGGCGCTCGCGGCCTCCAGGCTGAAGGCGTGGCCGCGGTTCTGCATCGACACGCCGTAGCCCGGCACCACCACGCCCGAGCCGAAGCCCATGTAGTTGCTCTGGATGAAGCTGACCATCATGCCGGACTCGTCGGCCGCCGACAGGTAGATGGTGCCGCCCTTGGCGGGCTGGCCGGACTGGAAGTCCTGCGCACGGGCGCGGTCGATGAGCTGGGCGCGGGAGGCCAGGTAGGCGTCGTCCAGCATCTGGGCCGGCGTGACCTCCATGCTGGCCGGGTCGGCGACGCAGCGGTAGGTGTCGGCGAAAGCCAGCTTCATCGCTTCGATCTGCAGGTGGGCGGATTCGGCGCCGTCCACCGGCAGGCCGCGCAGGTCCAAATGTTCGAGGATGCCCAGCGCCACCAAGGCGGCGATGCCCTGCCCGTTGGGCGGCATCTCGTGCACCAGGTGGCCGCGGTAGCGCCGGGCGATCGGCGCCACCCATTCAGGGCGGTAGCCCGAGAAATCTTCGAGCCGGATGGCGCCGCCGTGCTCGCGCGCGTGGCGGACGGCGGCTTCGGCGATCTCGCCGCCGTAGAAGGCCGCGCCGCGGCTCTGCGCGATCAGCCGCAGCGAGCGCCCCGCCTGCGGGAAGCGGAACAGCTCGCCGACCGCGGGCGCGCGGCCCCAGGGCAGGAAGGCCTCCCGGAAGCCGGGCTGGCCGCGCAGCAGCGGCTCGGCGGCGGCCCATTTCATCTGCACGACCGGGGGCACCGCGTAGCCGCGCTCGGCGAGTTCGATCGCCGGCTCCATCAGGTCGGCGAAAGGCAGCCGGCCGAAGCGCTCGCTCAGCGCCACCCAGCCGGCGACGGCGCCCGGCACGGTCACGGTGTCCCAGCCGCGCTCGGGCGGGCTCAAGGCGCCGGGGCCGTATTTGCCGTGGAAGTAGGCCGGCGTCCAGTCACGCGGCGCGGTGCCGCTGGCGTTCAAGCCGTGCAGCCGCTCGCCGTCCCACAGGATGCAGAAGGCGTCGGAGCCCAGGCCGTTGCTGACCGGCTCGACGATGGCCATCGCGGCCGCCGCGGCCACCGCGGCGTCCACCGCGTTGCCGCCCTTGAGCAGCATGCGCAGCCCGGCCTGCGCGCCCAGCGGGTGGGAGGTGGAGACCACGTTGCGGCCGAACACCGGCAGGCGCTGGCTGGGGTAGCCGCGCTGCCAATCGAAGGGAGGGGGCGTGGCGGTGGGGGAAGGATTCATGGGGCGCGGCCCACGCGGGGCTTTTTCAATGCCGGGAACCGATTCTGCGCCCTTGGCAAAGCCCCGGCCTACGCAATGGCGCAAAAGAGCAATGACAAAAAACAAACCGCCCGCAGGCGGTTTGTCGGTGGGGCCGTCGAGGCGCCGCGTCGCGCGCGCCCCGGCGCGCCGAGGATGTCAGTCCGCGTCCTTGAACGCCTCTTCCCGCTTGTTCTTGATCGACGGCAACATGACGATGATGATCATCAGCACCGCGGCGCCGAGCAGGCCGGCGGACAGCGGGCGGGTGACGAAGGTGCTCCAGTCGCCGCGGGACAGCAGCAGCGCCCGGCGCAGGTTCTCTTCCATCATCGGGCCCAGGATGAAGCCCAGCAGCAGCGGTGCGGGTTCGCAGCCCAGCTTGTAGAAGATGTAGCCCACCACGCAGAAGATGGCCGTCATGTAGACGTCGAAGGCGTTGTTGTTCAGCGTGAAGCTGCCGATGCAGCAGAACACCACGATGGCCGGGAACAGGAAGCGGTAGGGCACGGTCAGCAGCTTGATCCAGATGCCGATCAGCGGCAGGTTCAGGATCACCAGCATCAGGTTGCCGATCCACATCGAGGCGATCAGGCCCCAGAACAGCTCGGGGTTGCTGGTCATCACCTGCGGGCCGGGCTGGATGCCCTTGATGGTCATCGCGCCCACCATCAGCGCCATCACCGCGTTGGGCGGGATGCCCAGCGTCAGCATCGGGATGAAGGAGGTCTGCGCGCCGGCGTTGTTGGCGGACTCGGGGCCGGCCACGCCGCGGATGTTGCCCTTGCCGAAGGGCACCTCGCCCGGGCGGGCTTTGGACTTCTTCTCCAGGGTGTAGGCGGCGAACGAGGCCAGCAAGGCGCCGCCGCCGGGCAGCACGCCGAGCAGCGAGCCCAGCGTGGTGCCGCGAAGCACCGCGGGCCAGGCGTCCTTGAAGTCCTGCTTGGTCGGCCACAGGCCCTTCACGTCCTTGGTGAACACCTCGCGGTTCTCCTCGGGCTGGCCGAGGTTGGCGACGATCTCGCCGAAGCCGAACACGCCCATCGCGATGACGACGAAGTTGATGCCGTCGGTGAGTTCGGGCACGTCGAAGCTGTAGCGCGCCACGCCCGAGATCACGTCGGTGTTGATCTGCGCCAGCAGCAGGCCCAGGATGATCATCGCGATCGCCTTGAGCAGCGAACCCGAGGCCAGCACCACCGCGCCGATCAGGCCGAGGGTCATCAGCGAGAAGTACTCCGCCGGGCCGAACTTGAAGGCCAGCTCGGTCAGCGGCGGCGCGAAGGCCGCGATGATGATGGTGCCGACGCAACCCGCGAAGAAGGAGCCCAGGCCGGCGGCCGACAAGGCCGCGCCGGCCCGGCCGTTGCGCGCCATCTGGTAACCGTCGATGGCCGTGACGACCGAGCTGGACTCCCCGGGCACGTTGATCAGGATGGCGGTGGTCGAACCGCCGTATTGCGCGCCGTAATAGATGCCGGCCAGCATGATCAGGGCCGGCGCGGCGTCCAGGGAGTACATGGAAGGCAGCAGCATGGCGATGGTCGCCACCGGGCCCAGGCCCGGCAGCACGCCGATCAGGGTGCCGAGCAAAGCGCCGAAGAACGCGTACATCAGGTTGCCCAGCGTGAAGGCCACGCCGAACCCGATGGAAAGGTTGTGGATTAAGTCCATGGAAGTGATGACCTAGGTTTGGAGGTGCTTCAAGTGTGGGCGGCCAGGAAGGACGGCCACAGCGGGATGACCAGGTTCAGCCCGGCGATGAAGATCGCCCAGGAGCCGACCGTCAACACGATCGAGGTGAGAAGCACGCCCTTCCAGCGGAACTCGCTGCCCGCCAGGCTGACGATGACGATGAGGATGGGGATGGTGATGATCATGCCCAGTCGCGGCAGCGCCAGGCCGAACACGGAGATCGCCGCCACGACGACCAGGAGCGGGCGCCAGGCGATGGCCCCGATGGGGTCGCCGTCGTCGGTCTCGATCGTCAGCGACTTGAACAGGACGATCGCCCCGAGGATCGCCATGATGCTGCTCAGGATGAGCGGGAAATAACCCGGTCCGGGGCGGGCCGCGACGCCCATGCTGTAGTTGGTCGCACCGACCGCGAAACCGATCCCGATCACCAGGAACATGACGCCGGACCAGAAGTCCCGCTCGCTCTTGATCTTCAAGGCGGGGCTCCCTTCGGCTCGGGGTTTGCGCTTCAATTTCACGGCGGAGTCTCCTTGCAACGTTTTGGATTGCAGGATTCTAGGCAGCGCGTCTTGTCACATCTTTGTGGTTTACACGTAGGGTAGACACGGATTCACCGGCCCGCCCCGAGCCGGCTGAAACCGCACGGCGCCGAGCCGATTCGGCACCCCTGGGAAGCTTTCAATGGGCCTTGTCCCAGTCCGGGCCCACGCCCACTTCCGCCAGCAGCGGAACCTTCAAGTCGGCGACGCCGGCCATGATGCGGGGGATCTCGGCGCGCGCCCATTCGACCTCGGCCTCGGGCACCTCGAACACGAGTTCGTCGTGGACCTGCATCACCATGCGGATGCCGCGCGGGGAGGCGTCCAGCGCGGCCTGCACCGCGACCATCGCCAGCTTGATCAGGTCGGCCGCCGTGCCCTGCATCGGGGCGTTGATCGCGGCGCGCTCGGCGGCCGCCCGCCGCGGGCCGTTGGGGCTGTTGATCTCGGGCAGCCAGAGGCGGCGGCCGAACACCGTCTCCACGTAACCCCGCTCCTTGGCTTGCGCGCGGGTGTCGTCCATGTATTTCTTGACCAGCGGATAGCGCGCGAAATAGCGCTCGATGTAGGAAGCCGCGGCGCCGCGCTCGATGCCCAGGTTGCTGGCCAGGCCGAAGGCGCTCATGCCGTAGATCAGGCCGAAGTTGATCACCTTGGCGTAGCGCCGCTGCTCGCTGGAGACCTCGGCCGGCGGCGCGCCGAAGATCTCGGCCGCGGTCGCGCGGTGCACGTCCATGCCTTCGGCGAAGGCCCGGAGCAGGTTCTCGTCGCCGCTGATGTGGGCCATGATGCGCAGCTCGATCTGCGAGTAGTCGGCGCTGAGCACCGCATGGCCGGGCGGCGCGACGAAGGCCTCGCGCACACGCCGCCCTTCGGCGGTCCGGATCGGGATGTTCTGCAGGTTCGGCTCGTTGCTCGACAGCCGCCCCGTCACCGCCACCGCCTGGGCGTAGTTGGTGTGCACGCGGCCGGTGGCCGGGTTGATCATCAGCGGCAGCTTGTCGGTGTAGGTGCCCTTGAGCTTGGACAGGCCTCGGTGCTCCAGCAGCTTGGCCGGCAGCGGATAGTCGGCGGCCAGCTCGGCCAGCACCTCTTCGTCGGTCGACGGCGCGCCGGTGGCGGTCTTTTTCTTGACGGGCAGGCCGAGCTTGGTGAAGAGGATCTCGCCGATCTGCTTGGGCGAGCCCATGTTGAAAGGCTGCCCCGCGGCCTCGTAGGCTTCCTGCTCGAGCTGCAGCATGCGCTCGCCGAGCCGCTGGCTCTGGGCGGCGAGCCTGGCGGGGTCGATCAACACGCCGTTGCGCTCGATGCGCCGCAGGATGTGGGTGGTCGGCATCTCGATGCGCTCGTACACCTCGCGCAGGCCCGGCTCGGCCTGGACCTGCGGCCACAGCACCTGGTGCACGTGCAGCGTCATGTCGCTGTCTTCGCAGGAATACTCGGCCGCCTTGGCGATGTCCACCTGCGAGAACGGGATCTGGCCCGCGCCCTTGCCGCAGAGGTCTTCGTAGCTCAGGCCCTGGCGGTCGAGGTGGCGCAGCGCCAGGCTTTCCAGGTTGTGGGGCTTGTGCGCCTCCAGCACGTAGCTTTGCAGCAGGGTGTCGTGCACGAAGCCGCGCGCCTGCACGCCGGCGTTCATCAGCACGTGGGTGTCGTACTTGATGTTCTGGCCGAGCTTGGGCGCGGACTCGTCCTCCAGCCAGGGCTTCAGCGCGGCCAGCACCTGCTCCAGCGGCAGCTGCGCGGGCGCGCCGGCGTAATCGTGGCGCACGGGGATGTAGGCCGCGACGCCGGGCTCGACGCTCAGCGAGATGCCCACCACCTGCGCCTTCATCGGGTCGAGCGAGTCGGTCTCGGTGTCCAGCGCGACGATGCGGCCTTCGCGCGAAGCCGCGGTGACCTTGCCGACCCAGTCCTGCAGCATCTCGGCCGTCAGCACGGTGTCGTAGCGGCGGTCGATGTTGTCCGCCTTGCGGGGAGCGGGCTGCGTCGCTTCCGCCGCGCCGCCGGCATCGTCGAACAAGTCGCCGTTGGGGCTGGGTTTCTTCTTGCGCCCGCCGCCGGCCGCGGGCTGGGCTTGCGCCGAGCCCAGGTCGGCCTCCAGCTCGCGCTTCCAGGTCTTGAAGCCGAAGCGCTCATAGAAGGCCAGCAGCCCGGCTTTGTCCTCGGGCTGCAGGGCCAGCGCGTCCAGGCCGGGCCAGCCTTGCACGTGGCCCGCCAAGTCGCAGTCGGTGACGACGGTGATCAACCGGCGCCCCTGAGGCAGCCAGTCCAGCGCTTTGCGCAGGTTCTCGCCGGCCACGCCCTTGATGCCTGCGGCGGCGTCGATCACGCCCTGCAGCGAGCCGTGCTCGTTGATCCACTTGGCCGCCGTCTTGGGGCCCACCTTCTCGACGCCGGGGATGTTGTCCACCGCGTCGCCCACCAGCGTGAGGTAGTCGACGATCAGGTTCGGCCGCACGCCGAACTTGGCCAGCACGCCGGCTTCGTCGAGGCGCTCGTTGCTCATGGTGTTGATGAGGGTGACTTGCGGATTGACCAGCTGCGCCAGGTCCTTGTCGCCGGTGGAGATGACGACCTGGTGGCCGGCCTGGGCGCCGATGCGCGCCAGCGTGCCGATGACGTCGTCGGCCTCGACGCCGGGCACCGTCAGGATGGGCCAGCCGAGCAGCCGCACCACTTCGTGGATCGGCTCGATCTGCAGCGCCAGGTCTTCGGGCATCGGCGGCCGGTGGGCCTTGTACGCGGCGTACCACTCGTTGCGGAAGGTGTCGCCCTTGGCATCGAACACGCAGGCGGCGTGCTCGGCGCCCATCTGTTCGCGGATGCGGCGCATCATCGCGACCATGCCGTGGATGGCGCCGGTGGGCACCTGGCCCGGGCCGCGCAGGTCGGGCAAGGCGTGGAAAGCTCGGTAAAGGTAGCTGGAACCGTCGACCAGCAGCAGGGTGGGAGTGCTCATCCGCGCCATTGTGGGGGAAGCCCCGGCGCGCCGGCCGGGCTCAGCCGGCCGACATCCCGGCGCTCACACGCCTCAGCGCTTCGGTGAACCGCTGGGCCTCCGGGAATTGCGCGCCGGACTCCCGCCGGAACAAGGTGATCGGCGGCAGCGTCCAGTCGAATGGGTGGTTCACGACCGCCACGCCGGCGACGCGGACCAGCTCGCGGGCCACGTCGTCCGGGACGATGGAAACCGCCCTGTCGTTCGCCGCGACCAGCTCGCCGATGACCTTGGACGACAGGCTCTCGACGAAAGGCGGCGGTGGCTTCGCGCCCGCCCGCAGGAAAAGGTCGGTGACCTGTTCCCGCATCGGGGTGTCCCTGGGCCCGAGGATCCAGTCCAGACCCGCCAACTCGGGCCACACCAGGGTCCTGCCCTCCAGCCTCCTGGCCAGCCGCCTGTGGGCGATGAGGCGGGGGACCTGCGGATAGAGCACGTCGTGGACCAGGCCCGCCATGTCCAAGACGGCCGAAGCCCGGCCCACCACGCAATCGAGTTCATGCCGGCGCAGCCGCTCCAGGAGGCGGTCGCTCGTGTCTTCGTGGAGCGTCACCGTGACGGTCCTGCCGTCCAGCCGCGTGCCGCCGATCGCTTCTGCCAGCAGCCGGCCCGGCAAGAACGGGATGACGCCGACGTGGAGGTGGGCCGCCCTGCCCTGCCCCACCGCCTCGATGTCGCGCGCCCAATGCCGCAGGTCGGCCAGCATGGTCCGGCACCGCGACAGCACCAGGTCGCCCAGGGCGGTCGGCCGCATGCCTTGCGGCGTCCTGTCGAAAAGCGGGCCGCCGAACAAGCCCTCCAGCTCGGCCAAGGACTGGGTCACCGCGGGCTGGCTGGTGGACAGCGCCTGCGCCACGCGGGTGAGCGAGCGCCGCTCGTCGATGGCCTGGAGCAAGAGCAGGTGCTTCATCTTCAACCGGGTCGCCAGCTGGTGCGCCAAGGTGCCCGCGAGCGGCTTCGATGCCAAGTTTTCCATAAGTAGAAACTTATCGCCGTATCTGTAAAAACGATTATCCACTTATGGCCTGTCGACAAAATGACGACCTCCGGACGCTTTTGCCAAACCATCGAATGGGGCCCAGCATGGACCAGGTCTACCTTCTGACTGTCGTGGGCGCAGCCGTCGCGGGCTTCGTCCAGGGCGTCTCCGGCTTCGCCTTCGGCCTCGTGGCCATGTCTTTCTGGGCCTGGGTCCTCGAACCCCGGCTGGCCGCCTGCCTCACGGTGTTCGGCGCATTGACGGGCCAGGTCCTCGCGGCGGTCACCGTGAGGCGGGGCTTCAATGCCAGGCTGCTCGCGCCCTTCGTCCTCGGCGGCCTGGCCGGAATCCCCGCGGGCGTCTGGCTCCTGCCGCGACTCGACGTGGATGTTTTCAAGGCCGCCCTCGGGGCTTTCCTGGTCGTCTGGTGCCCCTGCATGTTGTTCGCCCGGAAGCTGCCCAGGATCACGGCCGCGGGCCCGTTGGGCGATGCCGCGGCGGGCATGGCCGGCGGCGTCCTCAGCGGCATCGGCGGATTCTCCGGGACCCTGCCCACCTTGTGGTGCACCCTCCGCGGGTTCGAGAAGGACGCCCAGCGGTCGGTCATCCAGAACTTCAACCTCGCCATGCTCGCGGCGACCATGGGCACCTACCTGGCGACCGGACTCGTCACCGATGACGCCCTGCCCTTCTTCCTCCTCGTCGCGCCCGCCATGCTGATACCGTCCTTCATCGGCGCCCGGCTCTACGCCGGGCTGAGCGAGGCGCGATTCCGACAGGTCGTGCTGGCCTTGCTCACGGCTTGCGGGCTGGCCCTGCTGGCTTCCTCCGTCCCCCGGCTCCTGCCGTCCCCTTGAATGATGCTGGAGGTTCGACGGCTTGCCGCGAACGACCAAAAAAAAGCGGCCCGCAAGGCCGCTTTCGTCCAGGGCCGCGACGCGGCGCCGCGCTCACTTGCGGGTGTAGACCTGGTCGAAGGTGCCGCCGTCGGCGAAGTGCGTCTTCTGCGCCTTCGCCCAGCCGCCGAACACGTCCTCGATCGTGAACAGGTTGACCTTGGGGAACTGCTTGGCGTACTTGGCCGCGGCCGCGGGGTCGATCGGGCGGTAGTAGTTCTGGCCGGCGATGTCCTGGCCTTCCGGCGAATACAAGTATTCGAGGTAGGCCTGGGCGACGGCGCGCGTGCCGCGCTTGTCGACCACCTTGTCGACCACGGCCACCGGCGGCTCGGCCAGGATCGACAGCGACGGCGCGACGATCTCGAACTTGTCCGGGCCCAGCTCCTTGATGGCCAGCACGGCTTCGTTCTCCCAGGCCAGCAGCACGTCGCCGATGCCGCGTTCCGCGAAGGTGGTGGTCGCACCGCGGGCGCCCGAGTCGAGCACCGGCACGTTGGCGAGGATCTTGCCGACGAATTCCTGCGCCTTGGCGTCGCTGCCGAATTTCTTCAGGCCGTAGCCCCAGGCCGCCAGGTAGTTCCAGCGCGCGCCGCCCGAGGTCTTGGGGTTGGGCGTGACGACCGACACGCCGGGCTTGGCCAGGTCGTCCCAGTCCTTGATGCCCTTGGGGTTGCCCTTGCGCACCAGGAAGACGATGGTCGAGGTGTAGGGCGCGCTGTTGTGCTTCAGGCGTTTCTGCCAGTCGGCCGGGATCAGCTTGCCGACGGTGTGGATCTCGTCGATGTCGTAGGCCAGCGCGAGGGTGACGACGTCGGCCTCCAGGCCGTCGATCACCGACCGCGCCTGCTTGCCCGAGCCGCCGTGCGACTGCTTGATCGTCACGTTGTCGCCGGTCTTGGCCTGCCAGTGCTTGGCGAAGGCCTTGTTGAAATCCACATACAGCTCGCGCGTCGGGTCGTAGGACACGTTCAGCAGCGTGATGTCCTTGGCCAGCGCGCCGAACGAGGCGCCCAAGGCGGCGGCGCCCAAAGCCAGGGCCGCCAGGGTGGAGCGGGCAAAACGCGGAGAAGTCATGAGATCGATCCTGGAGTGAGGGGTTTGATGAATAAGTAACGGGATGCTAAGCAAGCCCGATCCCCTCGAAAACAAATCAATTTGCGCTTGTTTATTCTTTAACCGAATAAAGAAGCGGCTTCAAACCGCGAAGGACCACTCCGCGATGTCCGCGCGTTCCACCCGCAACGCGCGCTGGCAGCGCTGGACCGAACCGACGACCCACCGCTGCGCGAATGGCCAGGGGCCGAAACCCGACTCGGCGTTGATGTGGCCGGCGTCGCCCAGGTTGATCCAATGGCTGCCCCAGCGGTCTGCCCACAACCGGGCCCGGCCCGCAGACATCCACGGGTCGGTGTCGCTGGCCACCACGGTGGTCGCGCAGGGCAGCCGGCGCTGCGGCAGCAAGGCTTCCACCCCGAACTTGACGGGATCGGCGGGCGCCACCAGCAAGGCACCGGCGACCGGGGCTTCGGGCCACAGCGCCAGCAACCGAGAAAGCGCCAGGCAGCCGAAGCTGTGGGCGGCCACCAGCCAGGTGGCCGAAGGCGCGCGCCGCATCGCGAGTTGCGCCTGCCGCGCCCACCGGTCCAGGTCCGGGGTGAGCCAGTCGTCCTGCTCCACCCGCACCGCGTCGCGGTGCAGCGACTGCAGCCAGGTTTGCCAGTGCACCGGGCCGCTGTCGTTCAAACCGGGCACGACCAGCAGCCGCGGCGTGGGCGCGGCTCCCTTGTTCTTGTTCGCGGTGAACATGGCGCGCCTGCCGGTCAAAGCGTCGCGATGGAGACTTCGGTCGACTTGACCAGGGCGATGACCTCTTTGCCGACGGCCAGGCGCAGCTCCCTGACGGAACGCGTGGTGATCACCGAAGTGACGACCAGGCCGCCGGCGGTCTCGACGTCGACCTCGGAGACCACCGGGCCTTCGATGATCTCTTTGACTTTCCCGCGGAACTGGTTGCGCACATTGATGGCGGAGATGGTGCTCATGGGTGGGGCCTCATGGGATGGACAAGCCCGCACTCTAGGAACGGCCGCCGCGGCCGCCAACGAATCAAACCGCAATTGCAAATTCGCGTCGCGGCGGTCCCGCCTCACGCCTTCAACCGGCGGCGGCGGGTTCGGCCAGGGGCGCCGGCGCGGCCGGCCTGGCGGCGTCGTCGCAGGCGTCGATGTGCCTGCGCACGCAGTCGGCCTCCGCCCGCGGGAAGCGCTCGGCACGCAGCATGACTTCGCGGCCGAGTTCGCCCACCCGCCACCGCACTTCGCGCAGCACGATGCCCACTTCGAGTTGCACGCCGGCGTCCATGTGCTCGAGCTTGGCGAGGAATTCCTCGGGCGCGTGGGAATCCAGCCCGGTGCTGGAAAAGGCCAGCCCGATGCGGCTGCAGCGTTCGGCGGCATCGTGCAGCAGCGCCTGCAGCTCCGGGCTGCACGATTTCAGCTCCTGCACGATCGACGCCGGGATGCCGGCGAATCTCTCGACCGCGGCGATCACGGTGCCGAGCTGGCCGTTCAGCTCCCTGGCGCGCTCAAGGCCCTGGAACTCCGCCTGCGCGTCGACCAGCGCCGGCTCGCAGTCACGCGCCGCCGACACGATGTGGTCGATCAAATGCCGGTTGAATTCGCCGGGGATCAGCTTGACCGCGACCATGGCCCGCTCGGCGTGGTTGGCGCCGGACTCGATCAGCCCCATCAGCATCTCGGCCATCGCCAGCACTTGGCCGTTGATGTGCAGGCGGTCGGCCCGCAGGCCGATCGGGTAGCCGAAGCCGTCCAGCCGCTCGTGGTGCTGCAGCACGGCGTCGGCCACTTTCGGCCCGGCGCCCGGCAGTTGCCTCAGGACCCGGGCGCCGACGATCGGGTGGGTCGCCACATGCTTCCATTGCTGGGGCGACAACCTCAGGCCGGCCTGGAGGAAGACGGGGTCGATGTAGAGCTCGCCGACGTCATGCATCAGTCCGGCGGTCATCAAGGCGGCCACCGCGCCGCCCTCGGCGCGCGGCAGGCCCTCCACCATGGCGCCGCCCAGCAAAGACACCCCGACCGCGTGCGCCAGCTTGTGCGGCGCCTGGTTGCCATAGACGCTCAGCAGCGACTCCAGCTGCGCGGTCAGGCGCAGGTCGCGCAGCGCCGCGCGCAACTGGCTGGCCGAGAAATTGGCGCACATCCTGAGCAGCAGCGGATGCTTGTCGAACAAGGCGCCGGCCACCGTGTCGACCTGCCTGGCGTCGACCCCGCCCACCACCCGCATCATGGTCTCCAGCGGCTTGGTGAGTTTGTGTTCCAGCAGCCGCTCTTTCACCCGCGCGTCGATGCGGGCGCCCTTGGCCAGCAGCTTCATGCCGTTGCCGGCGAGGATGTCTTCGCTGGCTTCCACTTCGGTGGTTTCCGCCAACTCGACGACACGGTTCAGATAATGTTCATTGACAGCTTCGTTTGAGCTCATGGCCTGCGCAGCGAGCGTTCGATTGCAAAGACGAGGCGTCGATCAAGGCCTCGTCCGCAAGGGTCATGGAATCGTCACCTCACTGTTGTCGACCGTGCCTTTTCGAAATTGAGCGCCGCGGGGCATCGGCAGGCACAAATCTCGATAAATATCCGGTCTTTCTCCAGATACCACAGCGAAATGAACAATTTGGATAGTAGTGAAGCGAATGTCGTGCACCGCCTGACCGAACTGGAAATCAAAGCCTCCTTCGCCGAAGACCTGGTGGACCAGCTGAACGACATCGTGACCCGGCAGCAGGCGCAGCTGGACGCGCTGTCGCGCGAGCTGGCGGTCCTGAGGCAGTTGATGCCCAGCGCCGACACCATCCAGGTCCGCAGCCTGCGCGACGAGTTGCCGCCCCACTACTGACGCTGGTGGCGACCGGCGGCCTACGTCATTGACGCGACCTCGTCATTCGGCGCCCCGGCTCAAGTGCGTTTTCAGGAAGGCCAGCGTGCGCCCCCATGCCAACCCCGCCGCCGCGGCATCGAAGCGCGGCGTCGTGTCGTTGTTGAAGCCATGCTGCGCGCCCGGGTAGGTGTGGGCCTCGTAGCGGATGCCGGCGGCTTTCAACGCGGCCTCGTAGGCCGGCCAGCCGGCGTTGACGCGGTCGTCGACACCGGCGTGGTGGATCAGCAAGGGCGCCTTGATCTTCGGCACGTCCTGCGGCGGCGGCTGCGTGCCGTAGAACGGCACCGCGGCGGCCAGGTCGGCCCATTGCGTGGCCAGGAAGTTCGCGATCGCGCCGCCGTAGCAAAAGCCGACAACGCCGACGCGGCCATTGGCCTCGGGCAGCACGGCCAGCGCGCGCGCCGCCGCCAGGAAATCGGCGCGCGTTTTTTCCTGGTCAAGCTTGGCGAAAAGTTCGCGCGCCTTGTCCTCGTCGCCCGGATAGCCGCCCAGCGGCGCCAGCGCATCGGGCGCGAAAGCCAGGAAGCCTTCGAGAGCCAGGCGCCGGGCGATGTCCTCGATGTGCGGGTTCAGGCCGCGGTTCTCATGCACCACGAGCACGGC
Source organism: uncultured Burkholderiales bacterium (assembly GCA_966211815.1). Classification (GTDB taxonomy): domain Bacteria; phylum Pseudomonadota; class Gammaproteobacteria; order Burkholderiales; family Burkholderiaceae_C; genus JANPCX01. The sequence goes on along the minus strand of CBIHOD010000026.1, from coordinate 3,664 downwards.
CGGCAAACGCCCCAGCGGCTTCGCCGGCCGCACCAATAGGCCTTTCACGGCGCCGTTGCCCGCCGGCGAATCGAAGGACGCCGAGCTGGCCTGGATGCGGTCGTCGGACGGCGCGGCCTGCAGGGCCTGGGCGAAGCGCGGGCTCAAGGCGGCCAGCAGGCCGGAGGCCGCCGCGACCGAGCCGGCGTGGCGCGCCGCCGCCTCGATGAACCCGCGCCGGCTCAAGTCGCCGTGCACATAGCGGTCGAACAAGGCCAGCACTTCGGGTTGGAAATCCTGCGCGGTCAAAGTGGGTTGCGTCGTCACGGGTTGCTCCTGGGTTGTTGTTAGCGGAACCCTGCACGGTTGATGCCAGCGACGGCGCCGGACGCCGCGGCCGGGCCTGGCCTGCCGGTCACGCGGAAAGAATCGGCAAGGTTACGCCGGCGGCCGCAGCGCCCCGCTGTTGGCCGCCCAGCAGGCGGACGCACGATCTGCTGGCTTGGCAACAGCGGCGCCGCGGCCGTGCGCGCCAACGGCCCCGGCGGTCACGGGGAGCGGCCTTCACTGGCATGAAAGCTGCACATGCCGGCCTGTTGGAACGCAACGCTTGAGGCACCGCGGCGAAGGCCGCGAGCGACATATCGATATGCGGACGAATCAGTGGCCAGTCCCGCGCCGCGCCCCTAGTCTGCATGCGATCGCCGCGCCCACGGCGCGCCGCGCTCCCCCTTCATCCCCACCCATTGCGAGAGGCCTTGCCCAATGAACTCTTCCGCGATCGCCCTCCCCTCACCTTTCAGAGCGGGTGCCGAGTCGCCCCGCCGCGAAGCGCCGCGTCGAAACGCCACCGCGGAATCCTTCGAAGCGGTCCTGCCCACGCAACCCGGCGGCGGCAGCCACGCGTTCGGCCTGGGCGCCGTGGTGCTGGTGCACCTGGTGGTGGGCTACGCCCTGGTGTCGGGCCTGGCGCAGAAAGTGGTCGACAGCGTGCGCGCGCCGATCGAGGCGCGGTTGATCGAAGCGGCCGAGCCGCCCCCGCCGCCCGAGCAAAAGCCGATTGAAAAAGTGGTGGAGAAGCCCGTGGTCAAAGCGGTGACGCCGACGCCCCCGCCCTTCGTGCCGCCCCCGGAAGTGCAGGTGGCCGCGCAGCCGCCCGCGCCCACCATCGCCGCCGTGACGCACCAGCCGCCGCCAGCGCCGTTGGAATTCAAGCCCGAGCCGCCGCCCGTGACCGCCGCCGTGGCACCGCCGGTGGCCGCGCCCCAGCCCGTCGCGATCGGCGTGGCTTGCCACAGCATGGTCAACCCGGTGATGCCCCGCCGGGCCGAGCAGGAAGGCATCGGCGGCGCGGTCAAGGCACGGGCCACCATCCGCGGCGGCAAGGTGGTCGACGTGCAGATCCTCAGCTCCAGCCCGCGCGGCTTGTTCGATGCCGCGGTCAAGGCGGCGATGGCGCAGTACGGCTGCGACACCGGCGGCGCGCAGGAGATCGTCGCGGTCCAGAACTTCGAATTCCGGGCGGCGCAGTAGTCGGCGGCGACCCCGCCGCGTCCGCCCCTGCCCCCACCCCCCCGCGAACAGTCCCGTCCAGCACGGGACTGGGCGGACTCATCCCTTTCTTTTCAGGAGCCCAACCCCATGCTCGTCATCAACCCCCCCCAAAGACCATGGCGCTTGCCGCGCATCGCTTTCGCGGCCGCGGTGGCCGCCGTCGCCCTGCTGTCCCTGCCCGCGCTGGCACAGGCCGCGGGGGACGCCGCCGCGGCGGCCGCGCCTGCGTCCTCCAACCCCTACGGACTCGACGCGCTGTGGGCGCAGGGCGACGCGGTGGCCAAAGGCACGCTGCTGATCCTGCTGGCCTTCAGCCTTGGCAGCTGGTATGTGCTGGCGACCAAGCTGTTCCAAAGCGCCCGCCTGGCGCGCGAAGCCAAGGCGGCCCGCGCCACCGTGCTGCAGGCCGACAGCCTGCTGGCCGGGGCCCGGGCCCTGAAGGCCGGCGGCACCTTCCGCTACATCGCCGACACCGCGCTGGCGGCGGACCAGCAGTACTTCGGCGCCGTCTCCGAAAGCATCGACCGCAACGAATGGATCAACGCCAGCCTGCAGCAGGCCGTCGACGACGTGCAGGCACGGCAGCAGGAAGGCCTGGCGTTCCTGGCCACCGTCGGCGCCACCGCGCCCTTCATCGGCCTGTTCGGCACCGTCTGGGGCATCTACCACGCGCTGACCGCGATCGGCGTGGCCGGCCAGGCTTCGATCGACAAAGTGGCCGGCCCGGTGGGCGAGGCGCTCATCATGACGGCCATCGGCCTGGCCGTGGCGGTGCCCGCGGTGCTGGGCTACAACTGGCTGGTCCGGCGCAACAAGGTCGCGCTCGACGCCGCGCGCCGCTTCGGCAGCGACCTGCACCGCTTGCTGCTCGGCGCCAAGCTGGTGGCGCCCTCCCTGCCCGCGGGGCGCGGCGCGGCGCTGCGGGAAGTGCATGCCGGCGGCGTCGGCAGCAAGGCACCGCAGAACGCGGGAGCGACGGCATGACAGCCGGCGCGAGCCCCGCCGCGAACCCGTGGGGCGCCGCGCCATGGGCCTGAGCCTGCGCGCCGGGAACGGCCACGGCGGCGAGAGCGCCGTGACCTCCGAGATCAACACCACGCCGCTGGTGGACGTGATGCTGGTGCTGCTGATCATCTTCCTGATCACCATCCCCGTCGTCCGCCAGACCGTGCCGCTGGAGCTGCCGAAAGAACGCAACGCCCCGCGCCAGACCGCGCCGGAGAACATCGAAATCTCGGTGGACAGCGCCGGCGCGCTCTATTGGAACGGCCAGCCCCTGGACGGCCACGAGCCGCTGCTGCAGCGCTTGAAAGCCGCTTCCGCCCAGCAGCCCCAGCCTTCGGTGCAGATCCGCGGCGACGTCAAGGCCCGTTATGAAAGCGTGGGCCGGGTGCTGCTGGCCTGCCAGCGCGCGGCCATCGCCAAGGTGGGTTTCGTGACCGAACCGGCGGCCGGACGCTGATCCCCGCCATCCCAAGGAAGGACTCCCATGGCAATGAACGTCGGTCCGGGCAACGGCCCCGACCCCAGCGAAGTGATGGCCGATATCAACACCACGCCGTTGATCGACGTGATGCTGGTGCTGCTGATCATGCTCATCATCACCATCCCCGTGCAGCTGCACGCGGTGAACCTGAACCTGCCCACCGGCACGCCGCCGCCCGCGCAGGCGAAAGAGCCCGAAGTCGTGCGCATCGACGTCGACGCTTCGGGCACGGTGTTCTGGAACGGCGAAGCCGTGCCGCCCGGCCCGAAACTCCAGTCCCGCCTGGACCAGGTGGCCGCCGCCGCCGACCAGCCCGAAGTGCACCTCAAGCCGCACAAGGACGTGGCTTATGAAGCCGTGGCCGGGGTGCTGGCGGCCGCGCAGCGGGCGGGGGTGAAGAAACTGGGGGTGACGGGGAACGAGCAGTTCCTCTGACCTTGCCGGGGTGGGGCGAGTGGGCACTCGCTGGGGGGCCGAGTGCGTCGACGCCGCGTGCTTTTCCGGTCCGGACTGGGCGCCCCTCTTCGTTCGGGCTGAGGCCTTCGACGGGCTCAGGACAGGCCTGTCGAAGCTCTTTCCCGCCGTTCGGGCTGAGGTTCTATGGTTCAAGTCAAGCGGCGCTGTGGGTCGAAGCAATCGCCGGAC
>CBIHOD010000025.1:0-48737 GCA_966211815.1 uncultured Burkholderiales bacterium | reverse complement strand
TCTTCTGCGTCGCCGTGGCGGCGTGCACCGTGGTCATCAGGCCGCGCTTGATGCCGAAGGTGTCGTTCAGCACCTTGGCCACCGGGGCCAGGCAGTTGGTGGTGCACGAGGCGTTGGAGATGACGGCCTGGCCGGCGTAGGTCTTGTCGTTGACGCCGTAGACGAACATCGGCGTGTCGTCCTTGCTGGGCGCCGACATGATCACCTTCTTGGCGCCGGCGGCCAGGTGCTTCTCGGCGGTTTCCTTGGTGAGGAACAGGCCCGTGGACTCGACGACCACGTCGGCGCCGACCTCGCCCCACTTCAGCTCGGCCGGGTCCTTCACCGCGGTCAGGCGGATCTTCTTGCCATTGACGATCAGGGTGTTGCCGTCGACGGCGACGTCGCCCTTGAAGCGGCCGTGCACGCTGTCGTATTTCAGCATGTAGGCCAGGTAGTCGGGCTCCAGCAGGTCGTTGATGCCGACGACTTCGATGTCCTTGAAGTTCTGGACGGCGGCGCGGAACACCATGCGCCCGATGCGGCCGAAGCCGTTGATGCCGATCTTGATGGTCATGAGATCTCTCCTGAAGTGAAAAAAACTGGGTTGGCGAAGGTCAGCGTTTGCCGGACAACACCGCCTTGACGGTGGCGGCCACGTTCTCGGGCGTGAAGCCGAAATGCTTGAACAGCACCGGCGCCGGCGCCGATTCGCCGTAGGTGTCGATGCCCACCACCGCGGCGGCGCCGTATTTCCACCAGCCGTCGCTGACGCCCATCTCGACCGCCACGCGCGGCAGCCCGGCGGGAAGCACGCTCTTCTTGTAGGCGGCGTCCTGGCGGTCGAAGACGGTGTTGCTGGGCATCGAGACGACGCGCACGGCGATCTTTTCCTGGGCCAGCAGCGCCTGGGCGTGCAGCGCCAGCTGCACCTCCGAGCCGGTGGCGATGATGACCGCCTGGGCCTTCTTCTTGAGGCCCACTTCGCCCGGCTCGGCCAGCACATAGGCGCCGCGGGCGATGTCGTCCAGGCCGCCCTTGGGCGCATAGGCCAGGTTCTGGCGGCTCAGCAGCAGCGCGCTCGGGCGGTCCTTCGTCTCGATCGCCTTGGCCCAGGCCACCGCGGTCTCGGCGGTGTCGGCGGGGCGCCAGACGTCGAGGTTGGGGATCAGGCGCAGGCTGGCGGCGTGCTCGATCGACTGGTGGGTGGGGCCGTCTTCGCCCAGCCCGATGCTGTCGTGGGTGAAGACGTGGATGACGCGCAGCTTCATCAGCGCGGCCATGCGGATGGCGTTGCGGCTGTAGTCGCTGAAGGTCAGGAAGGTGCCGCCGTAGGGGATGTAGCCGCCGTGCAGCGCCACGCCGTTCATGATGGCGGCCATGCCGAACTCGCGCACGCCGTAGTTGATGTGTCGGCCGCCGTTGGGCGCGCCTTGCGCGTCGAAGCGCAGCGCCGGGGTGCTGCTGGTGTTGGTGAGGTTGGAGCCGGTCAGGTCGGCCGAACCGCCGAGCAGCTCGGGCAGGGCCTTGGTGAAGGCTTCCAGGGCGATCTGGCTGGCCTTGCGGCTGGCCACGGTCTCGGCCTTGGTGTGGGCGGACACCGCGGCGTCGACCGCGACCTGCGCGAAATTCTTCGGCAGCCTGACTTCCTCGACGCGGCGGATGAACTCGACCGCCAGCTCGGGGAAGGCCTTGGAATAAGCCTCGAAATCGTCGACCCACTTCGATTCGGCGGCCAGCCCGGCGTGGCGGCAGTCCCAGGCTTCGTAGGCGGCTTCGGGGATGACGAAGGGCTCATGCGTCCAGCCCAGGGCTTCGCGGGTGAGCTTGATTTCTTCGGCGCCGAGGGCCTCGCCGTGGGCCTTGGCGGTGCCGGCGCGGTTGGGCGAACCCTTGCCGATGGCGGTCTTGCAGACGATGAGCGTGGGCTTTTCAGACGACAGCTTCGCCTTGGCGATGGCGGCGTCCACGGCGTCGACGTCGTGGCCGTCGATGTTGCGGATCACGTTCCAGCCGTAGGCCTCGAAGCGCTTGGGCGTGTCGTCGATGAACCAGGGCGCCACTTGGCCGTCGATGCTGATGCCGTTGTCGTCGTACAGGGCGATCAGCTTGCCCAGCTTCCAGGCGCCGGCCAGCGCGCAGGCCTCGTGGCTGATGCCCTCCATCAGGCAACCGTCGCCGAGGAACACGTAGGTGAAGTGGTCGACGATGGTGTGGCGGGTGCCTTGCTGCTCGCGGTTGAACTCCTGCGCCAGCAGCTTCTCGGCCAGCGCCAGGCCGACGGCGTTGGTGATGCCCTGGCCGAGGGGGCCGGTGGTGGTTTCCACGCCCGGCGTGATGCCCACTTCGGGATGGCCCGGCGTCTTGCTGTGCAGCTGGCGGAAGTTGCGCAGCTCGCTCATCGGCAGGTCGTAGCCGGTGAGGTGCAGCAGCGCGTAGATGAGCATGGACCCGTGGCCGTTGGACAGCACGAAGCGGTCGCGGTCCACCCACTTCGGGTTGGCGGGGTTGTGCTTGAGGTGGCGGCTCCAGAGGGCCACGGCGATGTCGGCCATGCCCATCGGGGCGCCGGGGTGGCCGGAGTTGGCTTGCTGGACGGCGTCCATCGCCAGCGCGCGGATCGCCGAGGCCATCAGGGCCGGGGACACTGAAGAAGAGGGGGGGAGGGTCTCGGCCATGGAGGATCCGTGCAGGGTTGGGGCTGGTAGCGGGGGGAACCCAGCATTTTACGGCGGGGAGGGTTACGCCGGACTTTCAGCCGGGGCCGGCGCCCGCCGCGACGGCACCGGCCCGGATAATCCCGCCATGGATGGCTTGCACTTGACCGCCGACCTGCGCGACTGCGCGCCGGCCGGACCCGCGATGACCGACCCGCAGGCGCTGCGCGCGCTGTGCCTGGGCGTGGTCGGCCGCGCCGGGCTCCAGGCGGTGGGCGAGCTGTTCCACTGCTTCGGCCCGCGGCCGGCCGATGCGACGCAGGGCCAGGCGCCGCAAGGCGGCGTGACCGGCGTGGTGCTGCTGGCCGAGTCGCACCTGGCGGTGCACACCTGGCCGGAAATCCAGGCGGTCACCCTGGATGTCTACGTGTGCAACCTCGGCGCCGACAACAGCCGCCGCGCCCACCGGGTCCTGCGGGAGCTGGTCGACGCGTTCGCGCCGCGCCGGGTGGAGCGCCACGCCCTGCAGCGCGGCAAGGCGCTCGGCAAGGAACAACAACCCGACAACGAACCGACATGACGATGAAAGCCCTCATCCTCGCCGCCGGCCGCGGCCAGCGCATGCGCCCCCTGACCGACCGCACCCCCAAGCCGCTGCTCGAAGTGCGCGGCAAGCCGCTGATCGCCTGGCACCTGGAGGCGCTGGCGCGGGCCGGTGTCTCCGAAGTGGTGGTCAACACCGCCTGGCTGGAGGAGCAGATCCCCGCCGCCCTGGGCGACGGCGCGCGCTGGAACCTCGCCATCCGTTATTCCATGGAAGGCCGCGACCACGGCGGCGCGCTGGAAACCGCGGGCGGGATCGCCAAGGCGCTGCCCTGGCTGGTGGATGGACCGGACGACGCCTTCTGGCTGGTCTCGGGCGACATCCATGCCCCGGCCTTCGAATTCAGTCCATCGGCATTTCATCGTTTTGAACAATTGCCGCAGCACCTGGCCCACCTTTGGCTGGTGCCCAACCCGCCTTACCACCCGGCCGGCGATTTCGGCTTGTCCGAGGACGGCCTGGGCCTGGCCGACGAAGCCGGCCCCGACGGCCAGCGCCACACCTACGCCAACATCGCCTTGTGCCGGGCTGGCCTCTGCGCCACTGTGCCGGTGGGCACGGTGGCGCCGCTCGGCCCCCTGTTGTTCGCCGGCATGCGGCAGCGGCGCATCAGCGCGGAGCTGTACCGCGGCCCTTGGGAAAACGTCGGCACGCCCCAGCAACTGGCGGCCTTGAACCTGCAAGCCGCGCCTTAGCCGGCCCGGGCGCCATGCCCGTCAAGATGCGCAACACGGCGGGCGCCGCCCCATCTATAGTGAACTTCATGAGCCTTTCCGCTTTCTCCCGCCGCCGCGCCGCGCTGGCGCAGCAGATGCAAGCCGCCGGCGGCGGTGTCGCGCTGATCCCCACGGCGGCCGAGCGGCTGCGCAATGGCGACGTCGACCACCCCTACCGCTTCGACAGCCATTTCCACTACCTCACCGGCTTCGCCGAGCCGGGCAGCTGCCTGGTGCTTCGGGCCGACGGCCGCAGCACGCTGTTCTGCCTGCCCAAGGACCTCGAACGCGAGCTGTGGGACGGCTACCGCCTCGGCCCTGCCGCCGCGGTCCAGGCCCTGGGTGTGGACGAGGCGTTCTCGTCCGAGGAACTCGACGCCCTGGTGCCCGGGCTCCTGGCCGACCAGCCCGCAGTGTGGCTGCCATGGGACACGCCCGGCGGCGTGCACGCCCAGCTCGACGGCTGGCTGGCGGGGCTGCGCGCCAAGGCGCGCTCCGGCGTGCTGGGCCCGGCGGTGCAGCGCGACCTGTCCCCCCTCCTGGCCGAGATGCGCCTCTTCAAGGACGACGGCGAGCTGCGGCTCATGCGCCGCGCCGCCGCCATCACCGCGGCGGCGCACGCGCGCGCGATGCGTTATTGCGCCGGGCGCTTCCGCGACGGCGCTCAGGACGTCCGCGAGTACGAACTCGAAGCCGAGCTGCTGCATGAATTCCGCCGCCAGGGCGCCAGCGGGCCGGCTTACCCCTCGATCGTCGCCGCCGGCGCCAACAGCTGCGTGCTGCATTACGCGGCGGGCGACGCGCCCTTGCGCGCCGGCGAGCTTTGCCTGATCGACGCGGGCTGCGAAGTCGAGGGCTACGCCAGCGACGTCACCCGCACCTTCCCCGCCGACGGGCGTTTCACCCCCGCGCAGCGCGAGCTGTACGACCTGGTGCACGCGGCGCAGGCGGCGGCGGTCCAGGCCACCCGGCCGGGCGCGCGGCAGAAGGACGCGCACCATGCCGCGGTCCGCGTGCTGGCCCAGGGCATGCTCGACCTCGGCCTGCTGGACGGCGGCAAGCTCGGCGGCCTGGACGACGTGGTCGCTTCCGGCGCCTACCGCCAGTTCTACATGCACGGCACCGGCCACTGGCTCGGCCGCGATGTGCACGACGTGGGCGACTACGTGCAGCGCGGCGAGCCGTTCGCGCCGCCCAGCGCCGACGGCAAGGAAGTGGCGCCGCCGTCGCGCCTCCTGCAGCCCGGCATGGTGCTGACGATCGAGCCCGGCATCTACGTGCGCCCCGCACCGGACGTGCCGGAGCGCTATTGGCACATCGGCATCCGCATCGAGGACGACGCGGTGGTCACGCCCGAGGGCTGCGAGCTGATCTCGCGCGGCGTGCCGGTGGAGGCTTCCGAGATCGAAGCGCTGATGCGCGTTTGACGCCCGGGCCGCCGGGCTACTACGCGACAGCGGCCCGCAGGCGGGCCTCAGTCGCCGTGCTTGCCCTTGCCGTGGCCCCTGCCATGGCCTTTGTCGTGGCCATGGCCGTTCCCATGGCCTTTTTTCCCGTGCCCGTGATCGTGCTCGTAGCGTTCCTGCACCCAGCTCTCCCGCACGAAGTACACGGGCACGCCGCAGGCGCCGTAGAGGTGGCAATGCTTCGACCACTTCTTCCGGTGGCCCGGCGGCACGTAGACGTAGGCCGGCGCCACCACCACGGGTTGCGGCGCGATGATGACCGGCTGGGCCAGCACCACCGGCGGCGGCCCGAAGGTGCCGATGTCGATGCGGCCGTAGACGCCGGGCTTGACCACGGACACCGACACGCCGACCTGGGCCTGGGCGGATGCCGCGGCGAGGGCTGCCGCGGCGATGATGAAAGTGCGTTTTTTCATGGGGGACTCCTGAAGGGTTCCGTGTTCACCGGGCGGAGTATGCGGCACTCACCGCAGCCCCGCCCCCACCCGGTGCCCGTGGAAAAACGCCTCTTCCAGCACCGAGTAGGCCGACAGGTCGCTGTGCGCGAAACGCACCCGGCCGCTCTTTGCGCCGGCCAGCGCCGACAGCGCGTCCAGGCCGCGCAGGCCGGGCACCGGGATGGACATCGCGTGGCCGTAGCGCATCAGGTCCACCTTCACGGTCTTGGCGGGCAGGTCGGGGTGGGGCAGGGCCAATTCGTCGACCACTTGCCGCGCCCAGTGCCGCCAGCTGCCCGCCAACAAGGAGCGGCGTTGGTCGGCCAGCGCCGCCGCGTCGCCGCTGCCCAGGGGCCAGTAGGCCGTTAACACCGTGGGCCCGGCATGGGGCCGGGTGGACTGGTGCATCGCGTCCACGTAGCCGAGCACCGGGCTGCCGTAAACGACGCTGTCCCAGGAAGGCGGCGCGCCCGGGTGGTCCTTCAAAGCCTGGCCGAGCTGCAGGTTGGCCACCAGCCAGGGGGCATGGCGCATCGCGGCGGTGGCGGCCTGCAAGGCGGCCGGCGCCGCGCCGCGCAGCAGGCGTTGCGCGATGAACAGCGGCACCGCCAGCACCACGCGCGTGGCGGTCCAGCGCTCCAGCCGCCGCGCGCCGTCGTCCCAGGCCGTCACCGCGACTTCGTGCTTTTCTTCCTCCACCTGCAACACGACGCGCGCGGTGTGCAGCCGCCGGCCGGACGGTGAACCGGACGACAGCGGCGCGGCCAGCCGCCCGGCCAGCCAGGCGTTGCCTTGCGGCCAGGTGAGTACCCCTGGGGATTCGTCGGCGGGCGATGACCCGCCCAGGCCGCCGTCGTGCGGCGCGCGGAAGCCGTGCCGGCTGGCGAAGTAATGCAGGCCGGCCCAGGCCGACACGTGCCGGATGCCGGCGCCGTAGTCGTCGCGGCAGCAATAGTCGAGGTACCAGCGCAGCGCCGGCGCGTCCAGGCCGTGGCCGTCCAGCCAGGCGGCGAAGGTGGTGGCGTCGAGCGCGCGGGATTCGGCGTTGAAGCGCGAACGGGCGGTCGGGATCGCGAAGGCGCCGCGCGGCAAGGCCTGCACCAGGCCGGCGAAGCGCCTGTATTGCGCCAGGGTGGGCGCCCGCTGCGGGCCGGGCAGGCTGTCGATCGGTGGCAGCAGCCCGTCGACCCAGCCGCCGGCCAGTCCGGGCCGGCCGTGTTCGGCCCCTTCGCCGTGCGCCGGCATGAACAGCCGCTCCTGGGGGCTGTGGCAGAGGTGGCGCTCGTCGTAGACCCATCGGCCGTGGCGCTGTTCGCACAGCCCCAGCTCGGCCAGCCATTCGACGAGGTCGGGGTTGAAATCGGCGTCCGGAACCGGCAGGTAGTGGGCGCCGAGCGGGCAGGCCATGCCGCCCATGGCGTGCCCGCGGCTGTTGCCGCCGGGCGCGTCTTCCAGGTCGAGCACGTGCACGTCGTCGATGCCGCCGCGCGTCAAAGCGCGCGCGCACGCCAGGCCGGCGATGCCTGCGCCGACGACAAGCACCGAGGCGCGCCGCGAGGCCGCGGGCGCCGGCAGGTTGCCGGACTTGGACGCCGCCAGGCCGTCGCGCAGGCGGTGGCCGCGGCCTGCGTCCGCGCCGACCCAGCCGCCGTCGTAGTGGATGGTTTCCCGCTGGCAGCCGCCCAGCAAGACGCCGCTGCCCACGGTCAGGCCGAGCCATTCGCGGCGATTCAAGGCTCGTCCTTGCCGGTGGTTTCTCTTCCGCTTGCACGGGCGTGCCTGGCGGATGTTGTCGGCCTGCCGCTGCTCACTGCCCCACCTTGCCCCATTCCGCTTCGAAGGTCTGCACCAGCACCTGGTTGGACAGGCGGTTCGGCGGCATCTCGACGCGCGCCATGTCTGGCGGGAAGTTGAACAACGCGGGCAGGCCGTCCAGGCTCAGGAACCTCAGGCCCGCGGGCAGGGCGGTGGGCGCGCGGTAGGGCCGGCGGCTGGCGAGGATGAAGCCCCATTCGCCGAAGCTCGGCACGTGGGCGTGGTAGGGCGCCGCCGTCAGGCCCGCGGCCTCGATCGTGGCCGCCACCGTCCAGAAACTCTTGCGCGCGATCAGCGGCGACGTGGTCTGCACCACGGCGTAGCCGCCGGCCGACAGGTGCTGGTCCAGCAACTGGTAGAAGCTGGTGGTGTAGAGCTTGCCGATCGAGAAGTTGCTCGGGTCGGGGAAGTCGACCACGACCACGTCGAAGCTTTCACCCCGGTGGTTCTCCAGCCAGGCGAAGGCGTCCTGGTTGACGATGCGCAGCTTGGGCGAATGCAGCGCGTCGGCGTTGAGCTGCCGCAGCAGCGGGTGCTGCGAGAAGAGGCGGGTGATGTGGGGGTCCAGCTCGACCAGCGTCACCTGTTCCACGGCCGGGTGCTTGAGCACCTCGCGCACCGCCATGCCGTCGCCGCCGCCGAGCACCAGCACGCGCCTGGGCGCGCCGTGCGCGGCCATGGCCGGGTGCACCAGGGCCTCGTGGTAGCGGTATTCGTCGCGCGAATGGAACTGCAGATTGCCGTTGAGGAAGAGCCGAACGCCTGCGCGGCCCGAGGTGACGACGACGCGCTGGTAGTCGCTGCTTTCCGACAGGATGATCTTGTCGGCGTAGAAGCGGTCCTCCGCCCAGCTGTTGATGCGCCCGGCGCCGGCGAACGCGCCGGCCAGCAGCGCCGCGCACAGGCCGCAGGCCAGCGCGTGGGCGGCCGCGCCGCGCAGCTCGGCGCGGAACAGCCACAGCGCCCAGGCCGCCACCGCCACGTTCAACAGGCCGAACATCACGCCCGTGCGGATCAGGCCGAGGTGGGGCATGAGCAGCAGCGGGAAGGCCACCGACACCGCCAGCGCGCCGAGGTAGTCGAAGGTGAGCACCTGCGACACCAGGTCCTTCAGCGCGTAGCGCGACTGGAAATGCCGCTTCAGGATGCGCATCACCAGCGGGATCTCCAGCCCCACCAGCGTGCCGATCAGCAGCACCATGCCGTAAAGCACCAGCCGGAAGCCCTGCGGCGCCGCGCCGTGCAGCGCGAACAGCAGGGCCGGCATCAGGCCGCCGGCCACGCCCACCAGCAGCTCGATGCGCAGGAAATGCGCCACCAGCTGCCGCTCAAAGAAGCGCGACAGGTAGGAGCCCACGCCCATCGCGAACAGGTAGGCGCCGATGATGGTGGAGAACTGAAGGATCGAATCGCCCAGCAGCATGCTCGCCAGCGCGCCGGCGGCCAGCTCGTAAAGCAGCCCGCAGCCGGCGACGACGAAGACCGATGCGAGCAGGGCGACTTCGGTGGGGCGGATGGTCGCCGATGCGCCCGCGGGCGGGGCGCCCGCCCCCTCGGCGGACGCGCCGGGCGCTTTCATCGGCAAATCCCCCGGTGCCCGCCCAGGGCCGTCAACACGGCGCCACCACGATGGATGCGGAGCCGACCACTTGCAGCGCGCCATTGACCAGCCGCGTGCACACCCGCGCCCGGTTCAGGGCCACGTCCGACAGTAAGGCGACGGCCAGCAGCAGGTAGCCGGCATAAGCCCAGCCGAGGTACTGGTCGAACAGCATGGTGTGCAACCAGTCCTGCTTGAAAAGGTAGAGGTAGCCGGTGCAGGCGGCCGCGCCGACGAGCACCAGCGCCGGCAGCGCCAGCTGCGGCGCGGCGGCCCGCCGGCGGTGCGTCACGCCGGCCAGCAGGAAGAAGACCGCCGCGTTGGCGCCGGTGAAGATGCGCGCTTCTCTCAACAACTTGTGCGCGACGCCGGCATAGGCCGACTCGACGAAGGCCGACAGCCGCTCGCGCAGCTGCGACAGCGAGGACAGCCGCTCGTCGGCGCCGCGCTTCAAGGCCTCGCGCAGGCGCTGGCGGCATGGGCAGTCGGCGCGGGCCATGTCGGCGATGACGTCGGCCACCTTCCGAGGCACCTGGGCCTGGATGTCCCGGCGCGCGGCCGCGATCTCGGCGTCAGTCTTGCCGAGTGCCTTCTGGGCGAGGATGACCGTGCGCGAAGCCGACAAATCGTCCAGCTTCTCGCCCACCCGGCGCTGGACTTCGATGCGGATGATTTCCCGGGCGCCGCGCTCGACCAGCCCGGGCGCCAGGTAGGTCGCGGCGAAAGCCGCCGCGAACAACGAGCCGCCGGCCAGGCTCAGCAGCAACAGCGCCAGCCGAAAGCCGGGTAGCCAGCGGGGCGGGGCGTCAGCCATGCACCGCCGCCGAGACGATCAGCCCGATCGCGATGCACATCGCGCCGACGACGATGGCCAGCGCGACGTTCTTCTCCTCGATGATCTCTTTCCACAGGTCGTAGGGCGTGAGCTTGTCGACGATGACGAAGCTCACCCAGAACACGAGCACGCCGATCAGCGCGAACAGCATCGAACCGAAAAACACCTCGGGTTTCAACCAATCGATTCCCATCATGTCGCTTCTCCTTGGGAGTTGTCTGTGTTGGATGGATGTTGAGGGCGGCGGCCGCGCTCACTTGTGCCCGCCGCCCGAGCTGTAGCCGCCGAAGGACCCGCCGCTGCTGCGGTGGCTGTTGGCGCTGCTGCGGCAGCTGCGGTATTCGCTGGAGGACTCGCCGTAGGTGGCGCGCACCTGGTCGCAGTCGTCGCCGTCGCAGCGGAAGAGGATGACCAGCACGACGATGACGATGGCCCAGATGACCACCTGACGCAGCGCGCCCGAGCCGCCCAGCGACGTGGGCAGCGCGTCGCGCTGCAGGCTGGCGCGTTTCTCGGGCGCCAGCTTGAAAGCCTGCATCACCTGGTCGGCGGTCAAAGTGCCGCCGGCCGACCAGGTGACTTCGTCGCCGGTCTGCTCGCGGTTCAGGCGCCGGCCGCCGGCCGCGCCGGTGCCGACGTAATCGCTGTTGGCGGTGCGCTCCCCGCGCTTGAGCCGCCAATAGAACTCGCCCAGCACGTAGGTGGTTTCGCCGGTGTAGTCGTAGAGCTTCCTGTAGGCCGCGCCGCCGAGCTTGACGCCGTCGCCCGCACGCTCGGGCACGCCGGTGATCGGCGTGGCCCAGCTCCAGCCGTCCTGCGCGTCGACGAGGAACGAGAAGCCCACCTCGCGGTGGTAGAGCAGGTATTCGCGCCAGAAGGACTGCTCCTCTCCGTCCCCGCCGTCGACCTCGCAGCGCTCGGCATAGCCCACCACCTGCCACGGCAGCGCCTTGTCGCCCGCGCCGGTGCCCAGCCGCAGCAGCCCGGTGCTGCCCAGCGGGATCAACGGCTCGCCGCCGTTGGCCTGGCGGTAGTGGGACAGCTCGGCGCCCACGCCCTGCGACACGTCGACGACCGCCTTGCACTGGTGGCAGACGATGGACTGGGTGGTCGACAGCCTGGGCTCCAGCGCCGCGCCGCAGCTCGGGCATTCGACGCCCCGCGCTTTGAGCGTCTTTTCGGCGGCTGCGCCCGCCAGTCCGCGCATCGACAGCTCGTCCAGCGACACGGAGCGGCCGATGGACCAGGCCGGCGCGGCGCCGGCTTTGCGGTATTCGAGCGTGCCGACCTCGCCGGCGGTGTTGCGCAGGTCGGCCACGATGAAGCCGCCGCGGGTGTCGGGCTCGAACGGCAACTCGCCCTGGGCGGCGACCAGACGTGCCGCCGCCACCGAAGCCACCGACCAGCGTTGGCCGCCGATGGCCCCCTGCTGGCCGGGCCGCAGCGACTCGGCCGGCGGCGCCTCGCCGGCGCCCAGCGGCGCGTCGAACGCCATCACATAGCGGCCGTTGTCCTCGGCCAGCCAGCCGGAGCGGCCGCCGTCGAACAGCGCGTGCCACTCGTTCCAGGTGCCGTCCTTGTACTGGTATTGCAGCCGCCCTACCAGGCTGAACGCCGCGCCCTGGTGGCGGCCGCCCGCACCCAGCTGCAGCGGCGAGTGGTCGTCGAAAAGCTCGGCGCTCTCGCCGGTCTTGCGCAGGCTGTCGCCGTCGCGGACCAGGGCGCTTCGGCAGAAGCCGCAGACCGCGAAGGCGGACGCGGCCGAGCGGAAATCGACTGGCGCGCCGCAGTTGGGGCAGGCGGCGCGGTAGGCGCGTTGCGGCGGAGGGGTGGGTTCGTTGGCCAAGGTTCAGCGCGGGATTCGTCGGCCGGTCTGGGAGGCCACGCGGGCGGTCCGCGCCTTGCCGTTGTTCACGGTGCGCGAGGGCCGCGTCGCGGGGTTGCGAGGTGGGGCGGGGTGAAGGCGGCTGGACGGCCGCCCGCCGTCACACCAGCTTCTTGAGCAGCTCCGCCTTCTTCGCGTCGAACTCTTCGGCGGTGAGGATGCCCTTGGCTTTCAGGTCGGCCAGCTTCTCCAGCGTGGCCATCACGTCCTCGGGCCGCACGCCGACGACCGGCGCCGCAGCCGGTGCCGCAGCGCCCGCGCCCTGCAGGCCTTGCGCCAGCTGGTTGGCCATCACCTGGCCCAGCGCCACGCCGGCGCCCAGGCCCATTGCGTCGCCTGCCACGCCGCCGCCGGCGGCGCCTTCGGCCAGCTTGGGCATCGATTGCGCCGTCTGGTATTGCATGAACTTGCCCATGTCGTTGCCGACCATGCCCATGCCGATCTTCTGGTCGAGGACCTTCTGCAGTTCCTCGGGCAGCGACAGGTTCTGCACCGTGACGCCCTCAAGCAGCAGGCCGATCTTCTCGAACGACGGCGCGGTCGCGTTGCGCAGCTGCTGCGCGAACGCCACCTGGTTGGCCGCCAGGTCGAGGAAGGCCACGCCGCTGCCGGCGACGGCGTCGGAGATGTGCTGCAGCATCAGCGCACGCAGCTGGCCGTCCAGGTCTTCGACGGTGTAGCGCTCGCGCGTGCCGGAGATCTCGGCGAAGAACTTCTTCGGGTCGGCCACGCGGTAGCTGAAGTTGCCGAAGGCGCGCAGGCGCACCGCGCCGAAATCCTTGTCTCGGATGGTCACGGGCTGGGTGGTGCCCCAGCGCTGGTCGATCTGCTGGCGGGTGCTGAAGAACACCACGTCGCTTTTGAACGGGCTCTGGAAGAGCTTGTCCCAGTTCTGCAGGTAGGTCAGCACCGGCAGCGTGCTGGTGGTGAGGGTGTAGCGGCCGGGGCCGAAGACGTCGGCCACCTTGCCTTCGTTGATGAACAGCGCCATCTGGCTCTCGCGCACCGTCAGCGAGCCGCCGTACTGGATCTCATTGCCCGCCATCGGGTAGCGCCAGGCCAGGGTGCCGTCGCCGTCCTCCTGCCACTCGAGGATGTCGATGAACTGTTTCTTGATGAAATCCATCAGCGCCATGGTCGTGGTCTCCTCTCCTGGGGCCCGCGGATTGATTGAATGGTGAAGTGCAAGGAAGCGTATCCGGTGCGGGGCAGCGAATAATAGGACAACCCATCCCCCCGCGGCGGCGCCACGCGCCGCGCGGAGGTGACCGAATCCACGGCCGGCGCGGCCTGCCGCGTGTCCGCAAAATCCGGGAGCCCCGCCCCACCATGACCCCGTCCCATCCCCTGAACCTGGCCGTCGTCGGCGCCGGCCCCGTGGGCCTCGCGCTGGCGCTGGCCGCCGCGCGCCAACTGCCCCATGCCCGAGTGACGGTGTTCGACGCCCGGCCGGCAGACAAAGACGTGGCCGCCGACCCGCGCACACTGGCGCTGTCCTGGGGCAGCGTGCAGCTGCTGCAGCGCCTGGGCGCCTGGCGCGAGGGCGCGGCCCAACCGATCGCCGCGGTGCATGTGTCTCAGCAGCAGCCGACTTTCATCGGGCCGCTCGCGCATTGGCTGGGCGAGCCGGAAGTCCACCTGCGCGCCGCCGACGAAGGCGTGCCGATGCTGGGCGCGGTGCTGAGCTATGGCGCGATCACCGCGCCGCTGCAGCAGGCCTGGGAGTCCGCCTGCGCCGCCGAGCCCGGCCGCCTGGCGAGCCGGTTCTCGACGCCGGTGTCCGCCCTGAAGAACCTCGACGGCGCGGTGGAACTGGACGCCGGCATCGCCGAATCCTTCGACCTGGCCGTGGTGGCCGAGGGCGGCGTCTTCGCCGGCCAGGTGCGCAAGGGATTCACGCACGACTACCGGCAGAACGCCTGGGTCGGCACGGTGCGCCTGGCGCAGCCGCACGGCGGCGTGGCCTACGAGCGCTTCACGCGCCACGGGCCCGCGGCATTGCTGCCGCTGCGGCCCGATGAAGGCGGGGGCGCCAGGGCCGCGCTGGTGTGGTGCGTGCCCGGCGACGACGACCCGGTGGCGGCGCTGAACGACGCCCAGCGCCTGGCGGTGCTGAACACCGTCTTCCACCCGCGGGTGGGCGGGCTCACCGGCTTGTCGCCGCTCAAGTCCTTCGCCCTCGGCCTGAACGCCGAGCGAACCCTCACCGAAGGCCGCACGGTGCGCATCGGCAACGCGGCGCAGACCATGCACCCGGTCGCCGGCCAAGGCTTGAACCTCGGCCTGCGCGACGCCTTCGAGCTGGTGCACGCCTTGCGCCGCAGCGCCGACGTGCCCGCGGTGCTGCGCCGGCTGGAATGGCAGCGCGGCCCCGACCGCTGGGCCTTGATCGCCGCCACCGACTTCCTCGCCCGCAGCTTCACCTGGGCGCTGCCCGGGGCGGGCGCCGCGCGCGGCCTGGGGCTGGCGGCGCTGCAGGCGCTGCGGCCGGTGAAGTCGGCGCTGGCGCGGCAGATGATGTTCGGCTCGCGGTCCTGAGGCGTCCTTACGGGGTCTTGAGCAGCGCCAGCACCTGCGTCATCGGGAAGTAGAAGAACAAGCCGCCGAGCACGCCCGCGCCGAGCAGCAGGGCCGCCACGCCGCCGGCCGCGTGTTTGACCGCCTGCAAGCGGGCGTCGCGGCCTTGCACCTGCCGGGTCCTGGCCAGCACCGGGTAGCCCGGGGGCGGGAAGCTGCCGGCGCGCCGGATGCGCCAGGCCATCGCGCCCAGCCATGCCGCGACGGCCAGGCAGGCCAGGATGACGCCGGCCACCAGGAAGGCTGCGGCCAGCGCGATGCGGTGCGCCTGTTCGTCGGGCGACGCGGCGGCGTCGTTCAGCCAGGCGGCCAACCGGGGCTGCCCGGACAACGCCAGCCAAACGGCGCCCGCCAACAGCGCGACCGCGGCCACGAACGCCGAGCGGACGACGCCGGGGCGCGGATGGACGAAGACCGCGGGCGCCGGGGTTTCGCCGTCGGTATGCCCTGGTGGGGCGGGTGTCTGGTTTTGCGGGACGTTTTCCATGTCTGCTCCGCGGGTCGTCGGGCCGGGGATTTTCATGCCTTGCGCGGCCTTTGTGGCGTTTGCGGGGCCCGTGCCGGCAGGCCGGGGGCCCCGCCACCGGCGTCAAGGGCTCTTCAAGGATTGGCTCCGGGTGCGCCAGATCGGGACGATGGCGGCCTGCAGGCGTTGCATGAGTGCCACCTCCTCTTGCACCTGGTCGCCCAGCCGCAGCCGGCCGCGCACTTCGAAATAGTCGCTCTTGACGCCCACGCGCTCGCCGAAGTCCGTGTTCGGCGGCAGCAATGCCTTCGCCTCGGCGACGTCGTTGAAAGGGTTGCTCACCCGCCGCTGCACGAGGCGGTCCGCGCTGCCCAGGTCCAGGCCGGGCACCACCGCGGCGATCACTTCGCGCGGCGCGGTGTTGAGGTTGACCGGCGTCGGCATGGGCAGCACCGTCACATAGGGCTGCATGCGCTGGATCGAGGCTTCGTCGACGCCCAGCCAGCGCAACTGGGCCAGGGTCTGCGGCGCCAGCGGCGCGTTGTCGGCGGCGGTGGCGCCCGCGGGGTTCCAGGCGGCGCGCAGGCCGGTGGCGATGGTGCCCGCCAGCTCGGCCGGCAGTTCGATCAGCTCGAAGAGCTTCTGCAGGGTTTTCAGTTCCTCCGCCTGGATGGAGGCGTTGTCGGCGGCGTTCGTCGACACCAGCCGCCGGAGGTTGTAGCGCGACTGCGCGTCCTCGATGCTGCCGGACAGGAAGGCTTCCAGGTCGCCGTCGCCGGTGTTGTCCTTGTCGGCGGCGAGGAAGGTCGACAGCCGCGCCTCGGCCAGGGGCGTCGCCCAGGGTTCGCCGAGGTGGTCGGCGCCGCCGTTGCGGGCGTCCTCGCGCAGGATGATGCGGGACCAGTCGAGCGCGCCGTTCAGGATCCAGGTCGACTGCGCCCGCGCTCGCTCGGCGGTTTCGATCGCCACCGAGGTGGACTGCTGCCACACCATGCCCGCCGCCAGCGTGGCCACCAGGGTGAGGATGATCATCGCCATCAGCAGCGCGGCGCCGCGTTGCCGTGGGATCCCGCGGCGGGTTCGCATCGTCATTGCTGCTGAGGCCCCAGGACAATGTCGCGCGTGAGGGAGCCTTCGCGGCCGCTGCCTGGCGCGAAGGTGAGCACCAGCCGCACGCCGGTGGGCAGCAGCTGCTTTTGCTGAGCCACATTGGCCGTCGGTGCCACGTCGGCGCTGGACTGGGCATTGGCCCAGCCGTTGCCCCGGTAGAAATAAAGCTGCCACTGCGACACGCCGCCGAGCACCTGCAGCTGGCCCGGCTCGGCGCCCTGGAACTGGTGGCTGCGCAACCAGTGGTCCTGCAGCTCGCTGCCGCGGGTGACGACCGGGCTGGCCCAGCGCATCCAGCGCTGGCCGGCGCCGCCTTCCTGCGGGCGCAGCGACCACACCACCAGCTGCACGCCGGCGTCGGTGCGCCGCGTCAGCCGCAGCGAGCCGCCGTCGAAGGCCAGGGCCGAGGGCACGACGCCGGTGTCCTGCACCGCGCCGAGGTCCACGTCCCATTGGGCGAGCACGGTGCCGAGCTGCAGCGTCTGGCCGAGCGTGCGCTGCGTGGCGTCGCGGGCGCGCACCATGCCGTCCACCCCTTGCCAGGCCATGCCGGCGACGGTGGCCATCACCAGCAGCGCGA
Source organism: uncultured Burkholderiales bacterium (assembly GCA_966211815.1). Taxonomy (GTDB): domain Bacteria; phylum Pseudomonadota; class Gammaproteobacteria; order Burkholderiales; family Burkholderiaceae_C; genus JANPCX01. Next base: position 32,010 of record CBIHOD010000025.1, on the reverse strand, counting down.
CCAGCACCTCCACCAGCGTGAAGCCGGCCTGGGGGCGGTTCGGTTTCAAGCGCTCGACCATCATCAGAACCTCGGCACCACGGTGCTCAGCGTGAGCAGCGGCGCGCCGGCGTCGTCGAGCACCTGTGCGTCCACGCGCCGGAAATTCGGATTGGGCGTGGCCCGCACCAGGCGCTTGCCGCGCAAGGTCTGCCCGAGCTGCTCGCAGGCGAAGTCGGCGTCGCCGACGCTCGGGAATTCCCGCGACAGCTTGATCGCCGCGAGTTCGTTCTCGGCGCACCACTGCGCCACGCTCACCTGGCCGGCGCGCTGCGCGTTCTGCGTGAGCGAGCCGGCGGCCTTGATGCCGGCGCCCAGCGTCACGGCGACGATGGCCAGCGCCACCAGCACCTCGATCAAGGTGAAACCCCGCGCGGCGGCGGCGTGCGTTCGGAGGCGGGACGGCTTCACGTCGGTCTCGGCTTTTGTTTTCGTCAAGGCTGCCGGCCGCCGCCCGGGGCGTCTTCTTCGGCGACGGCGAAAGGCGCCAGGCCGTCGGTGGCCAGCAGCAGCCGGCGCTGGCCCAGGCGCAGGACGATGCGCTGCGCGCCGATCAGCGGTTCGGGCCCGAGGCTGACGCTGCGCGCGCCGACGACCTCGGCGCTCGTGCCTTCGGCCAGCCAGCGGGTCGGCATCTGCACCGTGTTCGGCAGGCCGACGAAGCGGAAGTCGTTCGAGGGCGCGTTGGGGTCGTTCACCCCCGGCGCCGCATCGGTGGCGACCTTGCCGGGCAGCCAATGCACCGCCAGGCCGGTGCCGCGCGCCACGGAGCGGGCCATTTCGAGCAGGGAGACCAGCCGCACCGCCTCGCGGTCCAGCTGCGAGGCCTCGGGGTCGCGCAGGGCGAAGCTGGCCACGCCCGAGGCGATGGCGATCAGCGCCACGACCAGCAGCAGCTCGATCAAGGTGAAGCCGCGGCAACCTTCGGCGGCGGGCGGGCGCCGCGCGGCGCCGGCGTCATCAGTCTGCGGAACCTTTGTCATGGCCCGCAAACGCCCGCGCCGCGTTGCCGCTGGCCGGTCCATCTCGCTGTTCCTTCCTTATTGCCAGGACCCGATCTCGGCGTCCTTGCCCTCGCCGCCCACGGCGCCGTCCGCGCCCAGGCTGTAGACGTCGATCTCGCCCTTCACGCCCGGGTTGGCGAACTGGTAGGGGCGCCCCCAGGGGTCGTTGGGCAGCTTCTCCAGGTAAGGCCGCCAATTGGGCGATGCGCCGGCGGCGGGCTTGGTGACCAGGGCCTGCAGCCCTTGTTCGCTGGTGGGGTAGCGCTGGTTGTCGAGCTTGTAGAGCTTGAGCGCCTGCATCAAGTTGTTGACGTCGGTGCGCGCCGCGGTGACGCGGGCGTCGTCGGCGCGGTCCAGCACGTTCGGAACGATCAGGGCGGCCAACACGCCGATGATGACCAGGACCACCATCAACTCGATCAGGGTGAAGCCGCGCGCGGCGCGAGTCGGGGCGAGGGCTCGGAGGGACGGTGCGGGGAATCTGGGCATGGCTTTGCGATGGAAGAGGAAGGGTGGGGTCGAAGGTTCCGCCGCGGTCGCCGAAGGGTCCCTGGAGAAACCGCTGGATCATAATCAAAGCACCATGCTCTCACGTGCCGCCGCATTCATCATCTGGGCCCTGGTGGCCGCCGCTTCCGTGTTCTGGCTGCTGCGCTTGAATGCCGGCAGCCCGTCGGCGCCCAAGGCGACGCTGGCCAATCCGCAGGCCTTGAACACGCGCGCCGAGTTGTCGCGGGTGCTGGGTAGCACGCCGGTCGCGGCCGCTCCGGCCGCGGCTTCGCCGGAACTGAGCAGCCGCTTCGTGCTGTCTGGCGTCATGGCGCCGCGCGGCGCTTCGCCCGGCGACGCGCCGGCCAGGCCGGGCACCGCCGGGCTGGCGTTGATCTCGGTCGACGGCAAGCCGCCGAAACCTTTCGCGCTGGGTTCGGTCGTCGACGGCCAGTGGCTGCTGCTGGCGGTGAGCCTGCGTTCGGCGTCCATCGGCCCGGCCGGCGGCCCGCCGGTGCTGACCCTGGAATTGCCGGCTTTGCCACCCCCCGCCACCGGCACCCCGGCGGCGGCGCCCGCGGACGGCATCGTGCCGGTGCGGGCGATGCCGCCGGCGCCCACGCCACCGGGCGGCATCCCCGCCCCGCCGGGCGTTACCCTGCCCGGCAGCGGAATCCCGGTCCAGCAAGCGCGCTGACGGGCCCCGGGCGCAAAGCGCGGCCAGGTTCTCTCCGTGCTGGGTCGATGCGAAGCCCGTGCGGTTTCGCGGCGTACGGTCGGCCTATCTCAGGCTGAAGCCTTCCTTGATGGCGCGGGCCCAGCCACCGCCGGTGGCGGCCGTGGGCTGGGGGGCGGGTGCGAGCTGGCTCAACTCCGCCGGCAGGGTCGGGCCGGCTTCCTCGCCTTCGGCGACCTCGGTCAACAGCGCCGCGGCGCTGCGCACCAGCGGCCAGGCCAGCGCCGCGCCGGTGCCGTCCACGCTGTCGATGCCCAGCTCCAGCAACGCCGAGGCGTGGAAGAGCTGCAGCCCGCGGTCCAGGCCGCGGTGGCTGTGGCTGCGGCAGAAGACGCAGTAATCGGTCAGCGCGGGCGCGATGCGCGACGCCACCATCAATGCCGCCAGCGCGGGCAGGCCGTCGACCAGGATCAAATGGCGCCGGCTGGCGCCGACCAGCAGCGTGCCCACCATCATCGCCAGCTCGAAGCCACCGAGCGCGGCCAGCAGCTCGACCGGGTCATCGAGCTCGCGGTGCCGGTGCTGCGCCGCCTGCAGCACCGAGACTTGGTGCGCGAGGAAGTTGGGCGCAGTGTTGGCGTTGGACATCAGCAGCTCGGCCACCGGCGTGCCGGTGAGGCTGGATAGCAGCGCGGCCGAGACCTCCTGCGAGCCTTCGCCGATGCCGGCGCAGGCCACCACGTTGCCGGGCAAAGAATCGCCGATCTCCATGCCCGCGCGGATGGCGGCGTGCACCTGTTCGATCGACATGCCCGGTGCCACCCGCGAATTGCGGGTGCCGTGGGCGATCTTGCGGGCCAGCAGCCGGGCATGGGTGCTGGTGGGCTCGGCCATCCCGGAGTCGACGACCGACAGCTCGATCCCGTTGATGCCTGCGAAGACCGACAGCGGCAGCTGCGAAGCCAGCAGGCGGTTGACGCGCTGCAGGGTGGTGGGCTGGCCCGGCTCGACGACGCTGTCGACGACCAGGCCGTGGTCTCCCGCGAACACCACCATCTGCGGCGAACGGAAACGCGGCTTCAGGCTGTTCTGGATCAACCCGACGCGCACCGCCAGCGGCACGAGTTCGCCGAGCGATCCCGCCGCGTCGGCCCGCCTGCGCAGCTTGTCCCGCAATGCCTTGTCGAGTTGCGGATTGGCGGTGGGGTTGATCAAGGAGCGGTTGGCAGACATGGTGCGCGTGCATGGGGGAGCCCCCGTCCTCTTCCCTGGAGGGCTTCCCATTCCTTTTTGGAAAACGCGCATTGTGTGGCGGCGCGCCCGCGCTGAGAAGCCGGGCCGCGCGCCCAGGTGTCACCGGTGTTTTCTCAAAGCGTCAAGGCGTGCGGCGCAGGAAGAGGCGGTACACCGGATTCTCGGTTTCATCTTGATACGAATAGTCCAGCCCGTCGAGGAATTCGCGCAACGCTTTCTTGTCCTGCCGGGGCACCTGCAGGCCCACCAGGATTCGGCCGTAGTCCGCGCCTTGGTTGCGGTAGTGGAACAAGCTGATGTTCCAGCTCGGATGCATGCTCGACAGGAAACGCATCAGCGCGCCCGGGCGCTCCGGGAAGACGAAGCGGTACAGCCGCTCGTCCTCGGCGAGGTCGCTGGCACCGCCCACCATGTGGCGGATGTGCTCTTTCGCGAGGTCGTCGTGGGTGAGGTCGATGGCGTCGAAGCCGTGGCGCTTGAAGTTGTCGGCGATCTTCTTGGACTCGCCGCGGTTGGCCGTGGTCAGCCCGACGAACACGTGCGCCTGGCTGCCTTGCGAGACGCGGTAGTTGAACTCCGTCACCGAGCGCCCGCCGATCAGCCCGCAAAGGCGCTTGAAGCTGCCGCGCGCCTCGGGGATCGTCACCGCGAACAGCGCTTCGCGTTCCTCGCCGACCTCGGCGCGTTCCGCCACGAAGCGCAGCCGGTCGAAATTCATGTTGGCGCCGCAGGTGATGGCCACCAGCGTCTGGCCCTGCAGCTTGTGGGCTTCGACGTATTGCTTGATCGCGGCCACGCCCAGCGCGCCGGCGGGCTCCAGGATGCTGCGCGTGTCCTGGAAGACGTCCTTCATGGCGGCGCACACCGCGTCGGTGTCCACCCGGACGAAATCGTCCACCAGGGCGCGCGTCAGGCGGAAAGTCTCCTCGCCGACCATCTTGACCGCGGTGCCGTCGGAGAACAGCCCCACATCGGTCATCTGCACCCGCTTGCCGGCCTGCACGGAACGCAGCATCGCGTCCGAGTCGGTGGTTTGCACGCCGATCACCTTGATGTCGGGCCGCACCGCCTTGATGTAGGCCGCGACCCCCGAGATGAGGCCGCCCCCGCCGATGGCCACGAACACCGCGTGGATCGGCCCCTGGTGCTGCCGCAGGATCTCCATCGCGATCGTGCCCTGGCCGGCGATCACTTCCGGATCGTCGAAGGGGTGGACGAAGGTCAGGCCGTGCTTGCGCTCGAGCTGCAAGGCGTGCTGGTAGGCGTCCGAGTAACTTTCTCCGTGCAGCACGACCTGCCCGCCCAGCGCTCGCACCGCGTCGATCTTGAGCTGCGGCGTGGTCACCGGCATCACCACCATGGCGGTGCAGCCCAGGTGCCTGGCGCTGAGCGCCACGCCCTGGGCGTGGTTGCCCGCCGAGGCGCAGATCACGCCCTTCCTGAGCTGCTTTTCGCCGAGGTGGGCCATCTTGTTGTACGCCCCGCGCAGCTTGAAACTGAACACCGCCTGCGTGTCCTCGCGCTTGAGCAACACCTGGTTGGCCAAGCGTTTGGACAGGCTGGGGGCCAGGTCGAGCGCCGTCTCGATGGCCACGTCGTACACCTTGGCGGTCAGGATCTTCTGCAGGTAGACCGACAAGTCGACGCCGGCTTTCTTCTTGCCGGCGCGCCGAGCCGCGCCGGCGGCGCCTTGGGCCGCGGGCGCCGCGGCGAGTTTCTTGGCGGACGGGCCTGCCATGGTGGTGTTCCTGTCTGGAGTTGTTTTTACGGGGCGCGGAATGATACGTGAGCGGGTTGCGCCGGCTTGCAGGCCGATCCGTGCCCGCCCAAGAAAAAAGCCCAAGGCATTGCTGCCTTGGGCTGAATCCACCAAGAGGAGGTGGAGGAGACAAACGGCGGGGATCGACCGACCACATCCATCCCCATGCGATGCAGTGTAGCGCCATCAATGCTGCACTGCAATATGGCCGGCGCTGCTAAGCGCGCTTCAACCTGTGCCACGGCCCACGACCATCGATCCCCCCGTTGCACAATTCACATTCGACAGGCGATTCGAACGCGCCGCGTGGGCGGCGCGCCACGGAACACACTCATTGACTGGATTTTTGAACATGGAATGCACGATCAACTGGCAACCGCAGTCCGGCATGGCCTTCATCGCAGAGACCGGCAGCGGCCATCTCATCGCCATGGACGGCGCGCCTGACGGCGGCGGCCGCAACCTGGCGCCGCGCCCGATGGAGACGGTGTTGGCGGGCACCGGCGGCTGCACGGCCTACGACGTCGTGCTGATCCTCAAGCGCGGGCGGCATGACGTGGAGGGTTGCCGGGTCAAAGTCACCGCCGAACGTGCCTCCACCGACCCCAAGGTCTTCACCAAGATCCACATGCATTTCACCGTCACGGGCCGCGACCTGCCCGAAGCCGCCGTGGCCCGCGCGATCGCGATGTCGCACGAAAAATACTGTTCCGCCAGCATCATGCTGGCCAAGACCGCCGAGATCACGACCAGCTACGACATCGCCGCTGAATGACAGCCGGTGGCGCCACGCCTCGCGCGCCGGCGGTCGGAAATAAAAAACGCCCTGCTTTTGGCAGGGCGTTTCGCTGGGGGAATCGATCGGTCGGATCGATTCGCGCCGATCAGAAGTTGTGGCGGATGCCGGCGGCCAGGAAGCTGGGGTCCTTGCCGTCCGCGTACGTGTTGTAGGCGGCGTTGTCCTTGTTGCGCACGGCGGAGTAGAAGCCGTAGATCTTGGTGCGCTTGCTCAGGTTGTAGTTGTAGCCCAGGGTGTACTGGATCGCGTCGGAGTCTTCGATCTTGGTGCCGCCGACCTTGAACTTGCCAGCCGCGCCGACGTTGACGTGGAACTCGGAGCTGCCCAGGACGTACATCGCCGAAACGCGAGCCGCGTCGCGCTTGACCTTGGTGCCGGGGACTTCGCCTTCGTTGGCGATGTAGGTCGCGCCGATCACGACAGGGCCCATCTCGTACAGGCCGCGGATGCCCCATTCCTTGCCTTCTTGGGCGGTGACGCCGGCGAAGCTGGTCGGGCCTTGCGAATAGCCGCCACCCAAGTGCAGGGGGCCGGCGTCGTAGTTGGCGACCAGGACATAGGTGTCCTTCGTGCCGGGAGCCTTGGTTTCCTTCAGGCCGACTTGCGCCTCGAGGACCAAGCCACCCAGGGACGGGGTGGCGTAAGAGATGGCGTTGCGCACATTGCCGGCGCCGATGTAGAAGGCGTCGGAAGACGTGCCGGTTTCGTGGTTGTGCATGCCGATGTAATCGGACGTCGCGTAGTACAGCGCGGTGGCCGGGGTGAAGTTGCCGAGCTTCAGGGCGCCGAAGCCGCCGGACAGGCCGACCCAGGACTCACGGGCGAAGATGCCGCCGCCGGTCTGGGCGCCGGTGTCGGAAGCGAAACCGGACTCCAGCAGGAAGTTGGCCTTCAGGCCGCCGCCCAGGTCTTCGCTGCCCTTCAAGCCCCAGCGGGAGCTGTTGTTCTGCAGGACGGTGTTGGAGCCGTCGAAAGAAACATCTTTCTGCCGTTCCACCGTGGTGTTAACGCGGCCGTACAGCGTGACGGAGCTTTGCGCCATGGCGGTGGAGGCACCCATGGAGGCCAGGGCCAGCAACAAGAGAGAGCGTTTCATCGGTTGTCCTTTATGAAGGTTTATGCGGGATCGTTCAGCGTGTCGCGCGCTTTTTTCGAGTTGGAAGAATCAACGGCTCGACACGGCACTCAATGGTAAATAATCCTGTCATGCGTGGCGACTTGTTCCGCCAAGAATAAGAAATTCAAGTCACAAATGACGCAAAAAGACAACGCAAAAAAGATCGCTTAGTGGATTGTTTCGTGAAAAAGCGAAAGTGCAATACATTTCGCTTAAGAGCGGGGAGCGAGTCTCTGGTTACAAACGGTGAGCGACAGTGGTCATGACTTTTGCCGCTGCCTTCATCCCAAGCTTGGCGAGATGCGGAAGAGGAACGGCGCCAGCCTTCTCCGCCGACTCAGCGTGGCGCGCCTCGTCGATGCTCATTTGTTCGACGATGGCCCGGGACACCTGGTCGTTTTGAGGGAGTTGCGAAAGATGGTTCTTCAAGTGCTGTTCGACTTGGCGCTCGGTTTCTACCGTGAAGCCCAGGCTAATCCCGTCCCCCAGCTTTCCGGCCGCCCAACCCAGGCAAAAAGCGCCTGCATACCAGAGCAAGTTCAACCGGCTCTGGTGGGTGCCGAGTTCCGAAATCCGCTGGGCCGTCCACGCCAAATGTTCGGTTTCTTCTTGGCTGGCGGCATTCAGCATTTTTTTGAGCGCCGGATTTCTAGTCGCCAATGCCTGGCCGTTGTAGAGCGCCTGCGCGCACACTTCCCCGACATGGTTCACCCGCATCAAAGCGCCCGAAAGTTGCCTTTCAGCGCTGTTCAGCGCGGTTTCCTTCACAACTTTTGCATTTGCGGGGTGAGTGTTTGATGCAGGTTGCGACACGCCCAAAGTGCGTAGTGCATGATCAAAAGAACAAATAATTTCATCCAATAAATACATTTTAATTAATTTGGATTGACGAGGGAATTGCAGGGAAAAACGATATAGCCGGCATCCATGCACTGTGTCATGGCATGACTCATGCGCAGAAGCAGTTTTTCTCCGACTGCCCTGCGTGGATGAGCCATTCGCGCGGCATTATTTTCCGTTGCACAGCTGCAACGTATTGATCTTTTTTGAGGCGCGAAGCTTCTCAATCAAGAAACGGTCTGGTGGAATACGGGCAACTTCCGAAACGGGGGTTCGGCCCGATGGAGCATTTTTGCGTCTTCATCGGGACCTCTTGTCCTAACCTAGGAGATCGTTGCAATGAAAAAATCTCTTCTTGCCCTGGCCGTGCTGGGTGCTTTCGCTGGTGCTGCTTCGGCCCAGTCTTCCGTGACCCTGTATGGCGTCGCCGATGCCAACATCACCGCGGCCAAGGGCGGCGGCGAGCGTCTGTGGTCGCTCGGTTCGGGCGGTTTGAATGGCTCGCGTTTCGGTCTGCGTGGCTCTGAGGATCTGGGCGGCGGCTTCAAGGCCAACTTCGCGCTGGAAAACGGTTACAACATTGACACCGGCACCACGGCTCAAACCGGCACCAGCACCGCCACTGGTCCCGCTACCGGTTCCCGCCTGTTCGGTCGCCAAGCCTGGGTGGGTGTGGGCGGTGTCTTCGGTGAAGTCCGCCTGGGCCGCCAATACACCCCGATCGGCGCACTGACCGACGAACTCGGCCCTCTGGGCACCAAGGGCGCTGACCTGTTCGCAGTCGCCGGCTCCGTCGGTAACGCCCGTTATCGCAGCGACAACGCCATCAACTACCTGTCGCCGAACATCGCTGGCCTGACCATCAATGCCCAGTATTCCTTCCAGTTCGACGGCGCCGAGCAAAACAAGCCGAACGAGAAGTCTGGCCGCCAATACGGCATCAACGCCCTGTACAAGGGTGGCCCGTTCCAAGGTGGTCTCGCCTACTTCAAGATGGAAGACACCGCGCTGGCGACCGTCGGCAACCAGGATCAACAAGCTTACTTGGTGTACGGTGGCCTGACCTTCGGTGGCTTCACCGCCAAGCTGGCTTATGAGCAGACCGACATCAACGCCGCCAAGGATCGCAAGCTCTACGGCGTGACTTTCGAAGCGCCCCTGGGTCCCGTGAACCTGGCGATCGGCCTGGCTCAGTCCAAGGACACGACCTTCGCTTCCGGTGTTGACGACGATGCCAACCTGGCCACCGTTCAGCTGGTTTATGACCTGTCCAAGCGCACCGCGCTGTACACGTTCTACACCCACGTTGACAACGACACCAACACCGCTCTGGGCTTCAATGGCCCGGTTGCCAACAAGAACTCCAACCAGTTCCAAATCGGTGTCCGTCACCGCTTCTGATCGATCGTTTTTGATCTGATCAAAGCAAAGGCGCCTTCGGGCGCCTTTTTCATTGCGGCTTGGCCTGCGACCCGGGCCATGTTGCGGTGCAGTTAAGGGAAACTGAGCGTGGATGATCTGCAACAAAGGATGGATGTTTTTGGTGCAGTCACCGCAAAATAGAACGATCGTTCACATGGAGACAACCCGATGAAGAAAATGCTGGCCATGGGCGCTGTGGCGCTGGTCGCCTCGTCTGCTGCGATGTCGCAAACTTCTTCCCCGACCGTCGAGGTTTATGGGATCGCCGATGCGGGTGTGATGCGCGTCAGCGGCTTGCGGGGTGGCTCCGTCAACTATGTGGCGAGCGGCATCATGGAAGGCACTCGCTGGGGCCTTCGGGGCAATGAAGATCTGGGTGGAGGCTACCGGGCGCTGTTCACTCTGGAGAGCCGTGTCGAGATCGACAACGGCGGCAACAGCACGAGGCCCCTGTCGGGCACCCAATTGCCCGACCGGGCGAGCGTGGCCACGCTGATGGGCCTGCCCGCTACGTTCCAGCCATTCGTGACCGCGGTGGCCAACAACATCGGGACCTCCGCCGCGGGCGTCAACTTGAACAATGCTTTGTTCGATCGCCAGGCCTATGTGGGGCTGGTCACCCCGGTGGGTGGTTTCCTGGCCGGCCGGATGTACACGCCGGCCTATGAACTCAGCGCCCATTTCGACATCATGAGGACCGAGTCGAGCCTGGCGGCCGGACAGGTCGGCTCTTTGCCCCCCACGATCGACATCCGCCTGTCGAATTCTTTGGCATATCGCCTGCAGAAGGACGGGCTCTCCGCCGCAGCGATGTACAGCCTGGGGGAAGTTCCCGGCTCCAGCTCCCGGGGTCGATTCTGGGGTGTGCTGGGCATGTACAAGGCCTCGAGCTTTTCCGTCGGCCTGGGCCACAACACAAAGAACAACGAACTGGGTTCGAAGTCCCTCACCAGCACGGTCGTGGGCGGTTCGGTCAACATCGGCGCCGGTGCGCTCAACGTGATGTACGGCAAGGTGAAAGACAGCAATCCGACGGGCTTGTCGACCATCGCCGCCAGTCTGCCCGGCTCCGTGGGCCTGCCCATCCAGAACGCCTTCATCAATGCCTTCAAGATGGATGGCGACCTGATCCATGTGGGTTACCGGCACGTCATCGGAGCGAACACGATTTCGGTGGCCTACACGCAATACAACGACAAGCGCCCAGGCGACGCCGACACCGCGTCCTACGGTGTGGCCTACACCTACGCGTTGTCCAAGCGCACCGACATCAACACCGTGGTGACACGGTTCAACAACTCGGGGCTGGGCCAATCGGCGCCGGGTCAGGCCGGCTTCCTGGGCGGCGTGACCGCCAGCGCGGGCAAGGATTCGACCAGCCTGGCGTTGGGCCTGCGCCATCGTTTCTGAGTCTTTCTTCACAGCCGCAAAACCCTGCTTCGGCGGGGTTTTGTCTTTTGTGGGCGAAGATGGAAGGCCTCGGCTTTTTCCTGCCGGCGCGCCTGTGCCGCGGTCGCGGATGCGGAGGAAGCGGCGGGCCCTCCCGTCTGCAAGCCGAGCCGGGTCGATCGGAAAATCCAAGCGGGCCGGCCATGGGGCGGCCGGCCGGGTGCTTGGCATGCATGAAGTTCAAGGGACGTTTGAATGGGATGGTTCGGGTCTGCAGGGGGCGCAAGGGTGCTGGCGCTCGTGGTGGTGCAGGGGTTGTGGGGGTGCGCCGGGACTTCCGAAGCGCCCGGCCCGGCCGGTGACGCCGGCAATCGGGGTGAAAAACCGCTTGCCGCGCCGGTGTCGCCGGCTTTCGAAAACTGGACGGGCCGGTCATTGCCCGGCAAGCGTGCCACCCGTTATCAGCCGCTCATGGTCGACGGCCGCTGGGTGGTCCAGGCGGATTCCGACGCGGCGGTCAGCCTGTTCCGCCGCAAGTTGCGGATCGAACCGGGCGAATTGAACTCGGTGGAATTCAGCTGGCGCGTGCCCGAACTGATTTCCAGCGCGGACCTGACCCAGCGCGCCACCGCGGATTCCCCGGTGCGCCTGGTCCTGGCTTTCGACGGCGACCGCAGCAAGTTGTCGCAGAAGAACCGGCTGATGTTCGACCTGGCCGAATCCTTGACCGGCGAGCAGACGCCCTACGCCACCCTGATGTATGTCTGGGAAAACCGCGCCGCGTTGGAAACGGTCATCCCCGGGGCCACGTCGGACCGCATCCGCAAAGTGGTCGTGGACTCCGGGCCGTCCCAGCTCAATGTCTGGCGGTCGCACCGCCGCCAGATCGTCGACGACTACCGCCGCGCGTTCGGCGAAGACCCTGGCCCGCTGATCGGCGTGGCTTTCATGACCGATAGCGACAATACACGCAGCCATGCGAAAGCTTGGTACGGCGAAGTGCGCTTCATCGGCAAAGGCCATGTGCCCACCCCATGAGGCCTCGCATTCCAAAAAACATGCTTTGGAAAAATTGATGAGGCGGCGTCATCCGCCACACTAAAAAAACCGAATTCAAGGGATGCCAAGCGTGAATAGTGGCGTTTTCCGCCTTCAGCGCTGAAGGGTGTCGCCGATAGAGCCTTTATCTCACCGCCGGGCTCTTGTCGTGTTCGCGCTTTCCAATTTCAGATCCCGCATCACGCTGTTGTTCAGCCTGGTCGTGTTGGCGATGAGCCTGCTGTCGTCGATGCTGGTGAGTTCGATCGTGGCGGAGCGCATCGCGGCGGACCAGGGCGACATGCTGGAAGGCCTGTCGTCGAATGTGGCCAGTGTCCTCGCGGAAGGTCTGAAGGAGCGGCTGCAGGCCATCGAGATGCTGGCTGTCACGATGGCGGCCACCGGCAACGGCGAGCAGGAGTTGCGCGCCAAGGCCGATGCCCTGGACAGGCTGCAGCGCATCGGGCCGGTTTTCGCCTGGGTGGGGTTGACGGACACCCAGGGCAAGGTGATGGTGGCCAAACCCGAATTGCTGGTCGGCATGGACGTTTCCCAGCGGCCCTGGTTCCAGAAGGCCTCGCAATCGTCCCATGTGGGCGACGTGCACCCCGCCAAGCTGTTGGCCAAGTTCCTGCCGCCTTCCAACGATGGCGGGCCGATGCGTTTCGTCGATTTCGCTGTGCCCGTGCGGGCCCAGGTCGATGGGCGCCCGATGGGTGTCCTGGGCGCGCATGGCAGTTGGGACTGGGCCGGCGAAGTCGTCGAGTCGCTCAAGGGCCGCCGACTGGACCACCGGGGCATCCAGGTGTTCATCCTGGACCGCGGCGGCCGCACGCTGTACAGCCCACCCGGCGTGCCGATGCCCGAATCCGCGGTGCCTCCGCACCCTTCGAAGCCGGGGGTGGTGACCTGGCCCGACGGCCAGCGCTATTTCACCGCGGCCGCGCCACTGCTCTCGCGTTCCACCGCCACCGACATGGGCTGGCTGGTGGTGACGCGCCAGCCCGAAGCGCTGGCGATGCGCGCGGTCGACGACGCGCGCCGCACCATCGTCGGCATGGGCGCGCTGGCGGCGCTGGCGATCACGGCGCTGGCCTGGCTGTTGACCGGCCGCTTGACGCGCCCCCTGCACGAGATCGCGGTGGCCGCCCAGCGCATCGAGGCCGGCGACCTCGACGCGCATCTTCCCAGCGCTGTCGGCGGCGGCGAACTGAAGCGGTTGTCCAGCGCCCTTCAAAGCATGACGAACAGCCTGATCCGCAGCCGCAGCGCCGTCGAGCAGGCCAACGCCAGCCTGGAGGCCCGCGTGGCCGAGCGGACCGAGGCCCTGGCCCGGGCCAATGCGGCGCTGGAACGGCTGGCGCGCCAGGACGGCCTGACCGGCCTGCCCAACCGCCGCATGGCCGACGAGCGGCTCATGGCCGAACTCTCGCGCCACCAGCGCAGCGGCCAGCCGGTGTCGCTGCTGCTGCTGGACATCGACCATTTCAAGCGCATCAACGACGAGCACGGCCACGCCACCGGCGACGACGCCCTGCGGGCGGTGGCGCAATGCCTGGCCGCGACCTGCCGGGGCACCGACTTCGTCGCGCGCTTCGGCGGCGAGGAATTCCTCGCGCTGTTGCCAGAGACCGGCTCGCTGCAAGGCGCGATGGTCGCGGAAAAGCTGCGCTTGGCCATCGGCTCGCTGCTGATCCACAAAGTGGGCCGGCTCACCGTGAGCATCGGCCTGGCGGAGGCGGCGCCCGGCGCGCCGGCCGACCAGCAGCGGCTGCTGCAGCAGGCCGACACGGCGCTCTACGCCGCCAAGGAAGCCGGGCGCAACCGGGTCATGGTGTTCGATGCCGTCGCGCGGGCCGTGGCGGCCTGAGCGCGCCGCCCGGACCGGCGCGGGCGGCGGTCACTGGAACGCGACTTCCGCGAAGCTGCGCAGCTTGCGGCTGTGAAGCTGGCTGGAGCCGGACGCCCGCAGCAACTCGATCGCCCGGATGCCGATGCGCAGGTGCTGGTCGACGCGCTCGCGGTAGAAGTGGTTGGCCATGCCGGGCAGCTTGATCTCGCCGTGCAGCGGTTTGTCGCTGACGCACAGCAACGTGCCGTAGGGCACGCGGAAGCGGAAACCGTTGGCCGCGATCGTGGCGCTTTCCATGTCGAGCGCGACCGCCCGGCTCTGGCTGAAGCGGCGCGCCGGCGAGCTCTCGGCGCCGTGGAAAGGCAACAGCTCCCAGTTGCGGTTGTCGGTGCTGGCGACGGTGCCGGTGCGCATGATGCGCTTGAGCTCGTAGCCCTGGAGCTGGGTCACCTCGGCCACCGCGCTTTCCAGCGCCACCTGCACTTCTGCCAGCGGCGGTATCGGCACCCACAGCGGCAGCTCTTCGTCCAGCACGTGGTCTTCGCGCACGTAGCCGTGGGCCAGCACGTAGTCGCCCAGGGCCTGCGAGTTGCGCAGGCCGGCGCAATGGCCGAGCATGATCCAGGCGTGCGGCCGCAGCACCGCGATGTGGTCGGTGATGGTCTTGGCGTTGGACGGGCCCACGCCGATGTTCACCATGGTGATGCCCGAACCGTCCTCGCGCACCAGGTGGTAGGCCGGCATCTGCGGCAGGCGAGGCGGCGGCGCGCCGGTCTCGTCGCCCGGCTTGGGCGGCAGGCCGTTGCGGCGGGTGATGACGTTGCCGGGCTCGACGAAGGCGACGTAGTCGTCGCTCCCGCCTTCCCGCGCCATGCATTCGTGGCCCAGGCGCACGAATTCGTCGATGTAGAACTGGTAGTTGGTGAAGAGCACGAAGTTCTGGAAGTGCTCCGGCGCGGTGCCGGTGTAGTGGCGCAACCTGTGCAGCGAGTAGTCGACCCGCGCCGCGGTGAACAGCGCCAGCGCCTGGGCTTCGCCGGGTCGGGGCTCGAACGTGCCGTTGGCGATGCCGTCGTCCATCGAGCCCAGGTCGGGCAGGTCGAACTGGTCGCGCATCACCAGGCGGCGGGCCGCGTCGAGCGAGCCTTCGAGGTGGTCGTGCTCGCCCAGCGAGAAGTGCACCGGGATCGGCTGGCTGCTCGTGCCCACCTCCAGCGCCACCTGGTGGTTGCGCAGCAGCAGCTTGAATTGCTCCAGGTAGTAGTTGCCGAAGAGGTCGGGCCGGGTGAGGGTGGTCTCGAAGGTGCCGGGGCCGGCGACGAAACCGTAGCTCAGGCGCGAATCGGCGCGCACCACGGTGTCGGTGTGCACGCGCACGAAGGGGTAGCAGGCGCGCACGTGGTGGTTGAAGACGTCGCCGGCGACGAAACGCTGCAGGGCGCCGCGCAGGTGTTCGACGCTCGACTGGTAGATCGCCTGCACCTGGGCCAGCGCCTGGGCGGCGTCGGTGAAGCGCGCGGGCGCGATGTAGGGGGGCACGTGGGGCGCGTTGGACATGGGGCTCCTTGGTCGGTTGACGCGATTTTCGCCCGACTCGGGGCGGGTTTCCGCGCCGGCGCGAGAATGCGGTCCCTTGCCCGCAACCCGGCGCGCGCGCCGGCACCCCAGGAGACCGCAAGCCATGAACACCGCCGCCACGCCCTCCCGCCGCCTCACCTTCTTCTACGCCCCCCAGTCCCGCGCCTTCGGCGTGCTGGCGCTGATGAACGAATTGAAGGCCGACCACGAACTGCATGTGCTGAGCCTGCAGGCCAAGGACCAGGAGAAGCCCGAATACCTCGCCGTCAACCCGATGGGCAAGGTGCCCGCGCTGCTGCACGACGGCGTTCTGGTGTCCGAGCAGCCGGCCGTCTACCAGTACCTCGCCGACCTCTACCCCGAAGCCGGCCTGGCGCCGCGCATCGGCGATCGGCTGCGCGGCGACTACCTGCGCTGGCTCTCCTTCTACGGCGGCTGCTTCGAGCCCGCGGTCACCGACCGCGCGATGAAGCGCGAGCCCGCGCCGCGCAGCACCTCGCCCTACGGCGACTGGGACGCCGTCTTCAACACCCTGAGCGGCCGCCTGGCCCAGGGCCCCTACATCCTCGGCGACGCCTTCAGCGCGGCCGACATGCTCTGGGGCACCGCGCTGGCCTGGACCACGATGTTCAAGCTCGTGCCCGAGACGCCCGAGATCGCCGCCTACACCGCGCGCATCAACGCCCGCCCGTCGGTCGTGCAGGCGCGGGCGCAGGAAGCCGAACACCTGGCGCGTTTGTCGGCTGCGTGAGGCCCCTGGCGGCTCGGGCCGACTGGCTCTGGCTTGCGCCGTCCCGGAGCCGCAGGGCGGACAGCGGGCTTCGGCGAGCCAGAGCGTTGCGGGCCCTTCGCCAAGCTCAGGGTGAACGGGGGGAGAAGGGGCAGACGCTGTTTTTCGTTGAGGCGGCGCCCATTTCTCCGTTCGGGCTGAGCCCGTCGAAGCCGGCGCGCGCCTCGTCCATCCGTTCACCCTGAGCTTGTCGAAGGGCCCGGGTCACTCCCGGGCCGAACCTCAGACCTCGGTCCGAACGGCGGAAAGCGCCGTCGCTACATCAACGCCACGCCCTTGACCTGGGCGAACAGCGCGTCGCCCGGCCGCAATGAGAGCTGTTCGACGCTGCGCCGGGTGACGCGGGCCAGCAGCTGCACCGGGCTGCCCGGCAGCTGCAGGCGCAGCAGCGCGGTGGCGGCTTGCGGGCCCTGGCCCGGCTGGATGTCGCGCAGCACCGCCTGCAGCTGGTTGAGCACGCTGGTTTCCCGCGGCGGCTGGCGGCTCACGCTGACGTCCCGGGCCAGCACGCGCAAGCGCACCGGCTCGCCCGTCGTTGCGCGGCCGGTGGCGGCCCAAAGCTGCCCGCCTTCGAAACCGAGCCGGCTCAGGCCGTAGTCGGCGTCGCGTTCGAGCACGGTGGCTTCGATCACCACGCCGGCCTCGTCGTCCGGGCCGAGGGGCAGGTCGGGCCGCGACAGCAGGTCGGCCAGCGGCCCGGCCGCCAGCACGCGCCCGGCTTGCATCAGCACCAGGTGGTCGGCCAGCCGCGCGGCTTCGTCGAGCGCGTGGGTCACATAGACGATCGGCAGCTTCAGCATGCGGTGCAGCCGTTCCAGGTAGGGCAGGATCTCCGCCTTGCGCGCGGCGTCCAGCGCGGCCAGCGGCTCGTCCATCAACAGCAGCCCCGGCGCGGTGGCCAGCGCCCGGGCGATCGCCACGCGCTGGCGCTCGCCGCCGGACAGCTGGCCGGGGCGGCGCGCCATCAGGGGCGACAGGCCGAGCAAGTCCACCAGGGCGCCCAGCGGGAAGTCTTGCGCCGCCGATGCCGCGCCCCGGTTGCCGCTGCGGCGCAGCGCGTAGTCGATGTTGCCGCGCACCGTGAGGTGGGGGAAGAGCGCGGCCTCCTGGATCACATAACCCAGGGGCCGGCGGTGCGTCGGCAGCCAGAGGCCGAGCGCGTCGTCTTGCCAGACCTGCGGCCCCAGGGCGACACGGCCGTGCGCCCGCTCCAGGCCGGCCAGCGCGCGCAACACCGTGGTTTTGCCGCAGCCCGACGGGCCGAAGAGCGCGGTGATGCCGCTGGGCGGCAGCCGCAGGTCGACGTCCAGGCCGAAGCCCGGCCGGTCCAGGCGCAGCCGCGCGTCCAGGCTCATGGCGCCGGCGCTTCGCGGCCCGCCGCCGCCCGGCGGTTCACCGCGAACAGCAGCGTCAACACCAGCAGCGAGAACACCACCAGCCCGGCGGCCAGGCGGTGTGCGCCGGCGAAGTCGGTGGCTTCCACGTGCTCATAGAGCGCGACCGACAGCACCCGCGTCTGGCCCGGGATGTTGCCGCCGATCATCAGCACCACGCCGAACTCGCCGACGGTGTGCGCGAAGCCCAGCACCGCGGCGGTGAACAGGCCGGGGCGGGCCAGCGGCAGGGCCACGGTGAAGAAGCGGTCCCAGGGCCCGGCGCGCACCGTGGCGGCGGCTTCCAGCAGCCTTTCCGGGATGGCCTCGAACGCCTGCTGCACAGGCTGCACCACGAAGGGCAGCGAGTACACCACCGAGGCCACCACCAGCCCGGCGAAGGTGAAGGGCAGCCGGCCCAGGCCGAGCCATTGCGTGAACTGGCCGACCGGGCCCTGGGGCCCCATCAGCAGCAGCAGGTAGAAGCCGATCACCGTGGGCGGCAGCACCAGCGGCATCGCCACCACCGAGGCGATCAGCGGCTTCAGGCGCGTGCGCGTGCGCGACAGCCACCAGGCCAGCGGCGTGCCGGCCAGCAACAGCAGCGCGGTGCTGAGCGCCGCCAACTCGGCGGTCAGGCGGATGGTCGACCAGTCGGCGTCGCTCATGCGGCGGGGTGTCCGTCGTCGGTGCTTGGTGTGGTGTCCCGCAGATCACCGACAAAAGTGGAATCGATGGATTGCAAGCCAGGGCAAGGCGCCAACCGCGGCGATACCAGGGGTGTCGCGAGGATTAGCAACGCGGCCCGGTTTGCAAGACACGATTCCATTGTCAGTGGTCTGCGGGGCACCACACTAGGGACGTCAAGGCTGCGGCAGGCCATAGCCGTGGGCCTGGATCACCGCCTGGGCAGGCGGGCCCTTCAGGTAGGCGAGGAAATCGGCCGCCGCTTTCTTGCCGACGCCCGCCTTGAGCAGCACGGCGTCTTGCTGGATCGGCGTGTAAAGGGAAGCCGGCACGCGCCAGAGGGAGCCGGTCGCCGGTTTGCCCGGCGCCCGCACCTGCGACAGCGCGACGAAGCCGATCTCGGCGTTGCCGGTGGAGACGAACTGGAAGGCCTGGGCGATGTTCTCGCCGGTGACGAGCTTGGGCGCCACCGCGTCGGTGAGGCCGCGCGCCTTCAACACCTCGTTGGCCGCCCGGCCGTAGGGCGCGAGCCTGGGGTTGGCGATGGCCAGCTTGTCGAACTTATCCGGGTGGGCCAGCACCGCGCCCTGGTCGTCGACCAGGCCGGGCCGCGGGCTCCACAGCGCCAGTTGGCCGATGGCGTAGGTGAAGGCGCTGCCGGCCAACGCATGGCCTTCGGCTTGGAGTCGGCGCGGCGTCTCGTCGTCGGCCGACAGCAGCACCTCGAACGGCGCGCCCGCCGCGATCTGGCTGTAGAGCTTGCCGGTCGCGCCGATCGACAGCTTCACGTCGTGGCCGGTCTGGGCCTTGAAGGCCTGGGCGATCTGGGCGGCGGGGCCGGCGAAGTTGGCGGCGACCGCGGCCAGCACGTCGTCGGCGCGGGCGCAGAAGGCGCTGCCGGCGGCGAGCCAGCCCAGGGTGACACGGAGGAGCAGGGTGCGCAGGTTCAAGGCGGGTTCCGATCGAAAATCGGCGGAGCTTCGAAGCATATCGCCGCCGCCGTGGAAAATAGCCCGATGCGACTGCAACCCGCCCACCGCCGCTTCGTCTCCTGGATGGCCATGCTGGCCGTCCTGGTGGCGGGCCTGGCGCCGGCGGTGTCGCAGGCGATGCGCGGCGGCTCGGCCCGCTGGGTCGAGGTCTGCACGGTGCTCGGGTCGACCTGGGTGCAGGTAGACGACGCCGGTGCGGCACCGTCCGGGGCCAAGGCTTCCAGCAGCCACCCGGCTTTCAAACACTGCCTCTACGCGTCGCTGTTCGCGGCGGGCCTGGCCACCGCGCCCGACCTCCCT
Organism: uncultured Burkholderiales bacterium; assembly: GCA_966211815.1. Taxonomy (GTDB): domain Bacteria; phylum Pseudomonadota; class Gammaproteobacteria; order Burkholderiales; family Burkholderiaceae_C; genus JANPCX01. The sequence goes on along the minus strand of CBIHOD010000025.1, from coordinate 12,612 downwards.
GCGTTCCGGGGGGCGCCGCTGCGCTTCGACGCGCCGCATTCGGCGCCCGCGCCGGCGGCCCGGCGCCCGGCGCTGCTGTCGGCCCAGCCCCGTGGGCCTCCCCTCCCGCTCGTTTGATCGACTGACCGTTTGACCGATGCCCGGCCGCCGCCGGCGCGCGCGCACCCGCGCGCGACGCGCGGCCGCACGGGCCGGCCGCACCGGCGATGTCGCCGAGCGCCGCCGCAACCACCCAACGAGCCCCGGAGAGTTCCCCATGCGCGGAAAGAAGAACCACCGCCTGGCCCTGGCGATCGCCACGGCCTTCCCCCTGATGTCGTCCAGCCCGGCCCTGCAGGCGCAGACGACCGCCACCGCCCCCCAGCCCGACGGCGACACCGCCGCCCCCGTCAAATCGCTCGGCGTCGTCACCATCACCGGCAGCCGGCCCACCTCGCTGCCCACGCAGATACCGACCACGACGGAGGGCGTCACGAAGGCGCAGATCGACCAGGCCGTCAACGCCAGCGACAGCGAAGACGCGCTCAAGTACTTCCCCAGCCTCTTGGTGCGCAAGCGCTACATCGGCGACTACAACCACGCCATCCTGTCCAGCCGCGCCTCGGGCACCGGCAACAGCGCGCGCTCGGCGGTCTACGCCGACGGCACGCTGCTGTCCAACTACCTGGGCAACGGCGTCGGCGGCCTGAGCTTCCCGCCGCGCTGGGGCATGGTCGGCCCGGAGGAGATCGAGCGGGTGGACGTGATGTACGGCCCCTTTTCGGCCGCCTACCCCGGCAACTCGGTCGGCGCCGTGGTGGTCTTCACCACCCGCATGCCCAGGAAGTTCGAAGCCCACGCCAAGCTGGGCTACACCCAGCAGGATTTCGACCTCTACGACACCCACGCCACCTACCGCGCCTGGGAGGCCAGCGCCTCGCTGGGCGACAAGACGGCCGGCGGCCTGGCCTGGTTGCTCAGCCTCAACCACGCCGACAGCCGCGGCCAGCCGCTGACCTTCGCCACCCGGGCGGCAAGCGCCGGCACCGCGGGTAGCGGCGCCGGCACGCCGGTCGATGGCGCGGTCGGCGGCGTCAACAGCGCCGGCAGTCCCTGGTACATCCTGGGCACCGGCACCGCATACACCACCCGGCAGGACCAGCTCAAGGCCAAGTTCGCCTATGACCTCGCGCCCGCGCTGAAGGCCCACTACGCCCTCGGTGTGTGGCGCAACAGCGCGCAGGGCCGGCCGGCGTCCTACCTCACGGACGCGTCCGGCCAGCCGGTTTACAGCGGGCCCGTCAACATCGGCGGCACCGCCTTCACCGGCGCGCAGGCCCTGGGCGGCGGCGACTTCCCGCTCACCGACGAAAGCCTGGTGCACGTGATGCACGCCTTCTCGCTCAAGAGCCACACCCGCGGGGCCTGGGACGGCGAACTCAGCGCCAGCCTCTACGACTACCAGAAGGACCAGAAACGCCAGAACGCGGCTTCCAACCCCCTGCCGCAGGCGGCCCAGGGCGGCGCGGGCACGCTGGCCGACGGCGACGGCACCGGATGGGTCAACCTCGCCGCCAAGGGCACCTGGCGACCCGCGGGCGAGGGTGGCGCGCACATCGTCGACTTCGGCCTGCAGCACGACAGCTACAAGCTGCGCTACCGCACCACCCAGCTCGCCGGCAGCTGGATCGGCGACGGCGCGTCTTCGGGCGTGCTGGCCAGCGAGGTGCGCGGCCGCACCGGGTTGCTCAGCGCCTTCGCCCAGGACGCCTGGGCGTTCGCGCCCCGCTGGAAAGCGGTGCTCGGCCTGCGCGCCGAGCAATGGCGGGCCGACGACGGCCTGACCGCGTTCTCGGCCAGCAGCGCGCTCGCCCACGCCGGCCGGCGCGAGGAGTTCCTGTCGCCCAAGGCGGCGCTGTCGTTCCAGGCGCGCGGCGACCTGGTGCTCAAGGCTTCGCTCGGCCGCGCGGTGCGCTTCCCCACGGTGGGCGAGCTGTACGGCGCCACCTCCACCGCCAACTCGGCCTATATCAACGACCCGCTGCTCAAACCCGAGCGCTCATGGACCGGCGAGTTCAGCGCCGAGAAGGACTTCGGCGACGACGCGCTGCTGCGCGCCACGCTCTTCGCCGAGGACACGCGCGACTCGCTGTATTCGCAAACCGCCTTCGACCCTGCCGCCAACCGCAACATCTCTCGCGTGCAGAACGTCGGCCGCATCGAGACGCGCGGCGTGGAGCTGGCCTTCAACGGCCGGGGGCTGCCCGCCGCCAAGGGCCTGGACCTCGGCGCCAGCGTGACCTACGCCGACTCGGTGATCAAGGAGAACGCCGGCTTCGTCGCGGTGCCGGGCGACACGGTCGGCAAGCGCCAGCCCAACATCGCCCGCTGGCGCGCCACGCTGCTGGCGGGCTACCGCTTCGACGAGCAGTGGAGCGCGTCGCTGGGCGTGCGCTACGCCGGACGGCAGTACCGCACGCTGAACAACGCCGACGTCAACGGCCACGCCTACCAAGGCGTCAGCAAATACCTCACCGCCGACTTGCGCGTCGTCTACAAGCTCGACAGGCAGTGGTCGGCCGCCTTTGGCATCGACAACCTCAACAATGAGAAGTACTGGAACTTCCACCCCTACCCGCAGCGCAGCCTGCATGCGGAGTTGAAGTTCGACCTTTGAGGGCGGGGCCCGGCTTGCGCGGCCCCGGCTTCAACCGGCGAACCGCCAGGCCAGGCCCAGCAAGCCGCACGCGAGGATCACCGGGATCACCCCCGCCTTGAAACGCAGCAGCGCCACCGCCGCCGCCGCGCCGATGGCGGCGGCGGCGGCGTCGAAACCGCCGGCCGCGCCGTGCGGCCACAGCACATGCCAGGCGAAGAACAGCGCCAGGTTGGCGATGACGCCGACCACCGCGGCGGTGATGCCGGCCAGCGGCGCGGTGAATCGCAGTTGGCCGTGGGTCGACTCGATGAAAGGCCCGCCCAGCAGGATGAAGCAGAAGGACGGCAGGAAAGTGAAGAAGGTGGCCACGCCGGCCGCGGCCGCGCCCGACAGCAAGGGGCCGCCCAGCCCGGCCACCTCCTTCGCCCAGCCGCCGACGAAGCCGACGAAGGCGACGACCATGATCAGCGGCCCCGGCGTGGTTTCGCCCAGCGCCAGGCCGTCCATCATCTGGGCCGCGCTGAGCCATTGGTGGTGCTCGACCGCGTTCTGGAAGACATAGGGCAGCACCGCGTAGGCGCCGCCGAAGGTCATCAAGGCCGCCTTGGTGAAGAACCAGCCCATCTGCGTGAGCAGGCCGTGCCAGCCGAAGGCCAGGGCCAGTGCCGACATCCCGGCCAGCCACAGGCCGAGGCAGGCGGCCAGCACGCGCAGGAAGCGACGGCGCTGGAAGCGCGCATGCGGCGGCGGGGGCGTGTCGTCGTCGATCAGGGCGGGTGCATGGGCTGGCCGCGTGGCCTTCCCCGCGCCGCCGTGGCCGCCACCCGGCGCGAACTGGGCGGGGGCCAGTCGGCCGCCGACGTGGCCCGCCACGCCCGCCAGCAGCACCACCAGCGGGAAGGGCAGGCCCAGCGCGAACACGGCGCAGAAGGCCGCGGCGGCGATGCACCAGGTCCACGCGCTTTTCAAGGTGCGCCCGCCGATGCGCACCGCGGCCGCCAGCACGATGGCCGTCACCGCCGGCTTGATCCCGTAGAGCACGCCCGCCACCGCCGGCGCTTCGCCATGGGCCATGTAGAGCCAGGACAGCCCGACCAGGATGAACAGCGACGGCAGCACGAAAAGCGCGCCGGCCGCGATGCCGCCCCAGCCGCGGTGCATCAGCCAGCCGAGGTAGGTGGCCAATTGCTGCGCCTCGGGGCCGGGCAGCAGCATGCAGTAGTTGAGCGCGTGCAGGAAGCGGCGCTCGGAGATCCAGCGCCGCCGCTCGACCAGCTCCTCGTGCATCAAGGCGATCTGGCCGGCCGGCCCGCCGAAGCTGATGAAGCCGAGCTTGAGCCAGTAGCGCAGCGCTTCGGCGAAAGTCGGCGGCGGCGGGGCGGCGGGCGTGTCGGTGGTCGGGGCTGTCATGGCGCGCAGTATTCCACCGCGCGCCGGATGGCCGCGCCGCCTCAATCCGGCGCCACGCCCACCAGCAGGTCGACCTCCACCGCCGCCCCCTTGGGCAGCTGCGCCACGCCCACCGAGGTGCGGGTGTGCTTGCCGGCCGCGCCGAGCACGTCGTGCAGCACCTGGGAGGCGGCGTCGGCCACTTCGCTTTGCTGGGTGAACGAGGCACTGCTGCGCGTGTACACCGTCATCCGCAGCGCCTGCGTCACCCGCGACAGGCTGCCCAGAGTGCCCCTGAGCAGGGCCAGCGCGCGCATCGCGCAGATGCGCGCGCCGACCTGGGCCTGCTCGAGCGAGACGTCGCGGCCGACTTCGCCCACCACCATCACCTGCGTGCCCACGCGCGGCACCTGGCCGCTGACGAAGACCTGGTCACCGTGGCGGATGGTGGAGGTGTAGGCGCCGCCGATGACGAGTTCGCCGTCGAAGCTGTGGCCGAGCTGCGCGGCCCAGGCGGCGAAGCGGGTGTCGGGGGTGGTGCCGGGAATCGTTGGGAGTGGGGTGCTCATGGTGCGGGTTCCTTCAAGGTCGAGGGGCGAACTGGCTGGAGTGATGCGCGCGGCCTCACCCCAGCCCTCCCCCGGAGGGAGAGGGGGAAGTCAAGTGCAGTTGGCGGAGGAGTCGAACGACGGGTGAAAGCTCCCCCTCCCGCTTGCGGGAGGGGGTTGAGGTGAGGGTGGCGGCGAATCACGCCCCTCCATCTCGCCGCCCACCAGCGCTGCATACCGCGCCAGGTCGACGTTGCCGCCGGTGAGGATCACGCCCACCCGCTGCCCGCGCAGGCTGGGCGCCGCCTTCAGCGCGCCGGCCCAGGCCAGGCAGCCGGTGGGTTCGACGACGAGCTTGAGCTCGCGTGCCATGAAGCGCATCGCCTGCACCAGCGCGTCGTCGTCAACGGTGAGGATGTCTTCCACGCCGCGCTGGATGATCGGGAAGGTCAGCTCCCCCAACTGCACGCTCTGCGCGCCGTCGGCCAGGGTGCGCGGCGTGGGGATGCGCACGCGCCGGCCCAGCCGCAACGACTGTTGGCCGTCATTGCCGGCCTCCGGCTCCACGCCGTAGAGCCGGCACGTCGGCGCCCGCTCGGCCAGCACCAGCGCGCAGCCGCCGAGCAAACCGCCGCCGCCGAGGCAGACGAAAAGCGCGTCCAGCGGGCCGACGACCGACAGCAGCTCCAGCGCCACCGTGCCCTGGCCGGCGATGACGTCGGCGTGGTCGAAAGGCGGCAGCAGCGTGAGGCCGCGCTCGTCCACCAGCCGCTTGACCAGGGCGTCGCGGTCGTCCAGGTAGCGGTCGAACAGCACCACCTCGGCGCCGTGGCCGCGGGTGGCGTCGATCTTGGCTTGCGGCGCGTCGCGCGGGACCACCAGCGTCGCCGCGACGCCGTGCAGCCTGGCCGCCAGGGCCAGCGCCTGGGCGTGGTTGCCGGAGGAAAAGGCGACCACGCCGCGGCGGGACTGCGCGGGCGACAGCCGCGACACCGCGTTGTAGGCGCCGCGGAACTTGAAAGCGCCGGTGCGCTGCAGGTTCTCGCATTTGAAGAACACCTCGGCCCCCAGCAGCGCATCGGCCGCGGCGCTGCGCTGCACCGGCGTGCGGTGGGCCTGGCCCTCCAGCCGCTCGGCCGCGGCGGCGACGTCGGCATAAGTGGGCAAGAGCCTGGGCAAGCGAGTGGGCGGTGAGAGGGCTGGCGGGGGCCGCATCGCCGCCTCAGCCGGGTTGGGCCGCCAGCGCGGCGGGCGCGATCGCCTGCAGGTTCATCGTCAGCAGCGCGCCGGCCTTGGGCAGGTCGGCCACGCCGATCACGGTGCGCGCCGGCCGGTGCGGGCCGATGGCTTCGGCGTAGGCCTGGTTCATCGCCGCGAAGCCGGCCACGTCCTTCATGAAGATGTGGATGTGCAGCACGTGCCCGAAGCCGGCCCCCTGGCTGGCCAGCAGGGTGCGGAAGTTCTCCAGGATCTGCCGCGCCTGGCTGGCGACGTCGGGCCCGGCCATCTCGCCGGTGGCCGGGTCAACGCCCGGCGTGCCCGAGATGGTGATGAAGGGGCCCGCCACCGTCATGTGGCTGTACGGGCCGATCGGCGGGAAGAAGTCGTCGGGAGTGATGGACTGGACGGTGGGGCTCATGGGCGGATCTCCGTGGTTTCCGGGCGAGGTTGGGCCTGCGCGGTGGCGTCGGCCAGTCGCGTCGGCGGATAGGGCGGTTGGAAGGGTCCCGTCAGTCGCCGGGCGGCAACCCGCCGGCCAGCTTCCCGAGGGTCGCCACCGCGCGCAGGACTTCCGGCGTGACGGCGGCGCCGCAGCTCAGCCGCAGGAAATGGTCGTAGCGCGAGGTGTTGGAGAACAGGCTGCCCGGCGCGATGCGCACGCCCCGGCCGAGCGCGGCCTCGAACAACGCCCAGCTGCTGCGACGCCGCGGCAGTTCGATCCAGAGCATCATCGCGCCTTGCGGCGGGCTCAGCCGGGTGCCTTCGGGGAAGTGCTGGGCCACCGCCTCGGCCATCTGCTCGCGCTGGCGGTGCATGCGCCGCCGCAGCTTGGAAAGGTGGCGCTCATAGGCGCTGGACGCCATGAAGTCGGCCACCGCCGCCTGCATCAGCACTTCATTGGGCCGGCTCTGCGCGTGCTTGAGCATCTTGATGCGCTCGTGCCAGCGGCCGCCGATCATCCAGCCCAGCCGCATGCCCGGGGCCAGCGTCTTGCTCAGCGACGCGCAATAGATGACCTGGCCCTGGCCGGGGCCGTGGGCGTCCCAGGCCTTGGCGGCTTTCAGCGGCGTGTCGTCGTGGGTGAGGGCGCCGTAGGTGTCGTCCTCGATCAGCGGCACGTCGTGGGCGGTGCACAGCGCCACCAGCCTGGCCTTCTCGGCGTCGGGCATGACGCTGCCCAGCGGGTTCTGGAAGTTGGGCACGACCACCACGGCCTTGACGGCGCTGTCGCCGCGGTGGTTCAGGAAGGCCGCCTCCAGCGCGGCCACCGACAAGCCGGTGTGCGGGCTGGTGGGCAGTTCCAGCGCCCGCAGGCCCAGGCTTTCCAGGATCTGCAGCAGCCCGAAATAGGCGGGCGACTCCACCGCGACGGTGTCGCCGGGCTGGGTGACGGCGCGCAGCGCCAGGTTCAGGGCTTCGATGCAGCCGTGGGTGACGACGATGTCCGACATGGCCGGCACCAGCCCGATGGACAGCGCCTGCTTGGCCAGCACGCCGCGGAAGGTGGCGTCGCCCAGCGGCGGCACGGGTTCGACCAGGCAGTCCGGGCGATGGCGCAGCGCGCGGGCCGCGGCGGTGCGCAGCGCCGTGGCGGGGTAGCAGTCCGGCGTGCCGTAGGCCGAGGCCAGGTTCAGGGCCTTCGGCTGGCGCTCGCACTGCGCGGTGAAGTCGGAGATGCGGTGGTGGATGCCCACGAACTGCGCCGGGTCGGGCAAGGCCAGGGCCTGGGGCTCGGTGACGCGCTGCAGCGCGGTGCGGCGCGGCTGGCGCACGAAGTAGCCGGAACGGGGGCGGGCCTCCAGCCAGCCTTCGCTCTCCAGCTGGCGGCACACCTGCAAGGTGGTGGTCAGGCTCACCCGGTGCAGCTTGGTCAGCTCGCGCACCGACGGCATGCGGTCGCCGGCGGCGAGCACGCCGGCCTCGATGGCGCGGCGGTAGTGCTGGGCCAGCCGCTGGTAGATCGGGCCGGCGGCCGGCGCGGTGGACGACAGGGTGCTCAGGCTGGGTTCGTTCATGGCGGCTCCATCTTGTCCGCCGGGCGCCGGGGTGTACAGGCACAGTTCGCGGCAAATCCGACAATAACAGCGCCGGCGCGATTTTTTCCCGGCGCGGGCTCAAGTTCCCCGCGGCGCTGCCGAAGCCGCAGGGGTGAAGGACTTTCCCGCGCCGCCGGGCGCGCGACCGCGATGAACTCCGCCCTTTCCATCGGCCTGTCGGGTTTGAACGCCGCATCGGCGCGGATGGGCGTGTCCGCGCACAACGTCGCCAATGCCCAGACGCCCGGCTTCACCCGCCAGGAAGTGGCGCAGAGCAGCCTGGCCGAAGGCGGCGTCACCGTGTCGATCGGCAGCGCTGCCTCGCCCGAGGAGGCGCCGATGGCGTCGCTGACGCAAGACATGGTCGACCAGACGGTAGCCGCCTACGCTTTCAAGGCCAACCTCAAGGTGATCCAGACCCAGCAGCAGCTTCTGGGCCTGTGGCTCGACGAAAAAGCCTGAGCCGGGGCGAATCCTCAAGCGCCCAGGAAGCCCAGGTCCGGCGTGTCGAACGACCCGATGCGCGGGAAGACGGTGCGCATGTCGCCGCTGGACACGCCCATCCATTTCGCCAGCGTGGCGCCGTATTCGTCGACGCCGTGGAAGGGCAGCAGCCTGCCGTTGCCCACCTGCTGCTCGGCGCGGATGCCGCCCGGCGCGAACCGGTCGAACACCGGCAGCTGGCCGAACCACGACCGGCCCTTGACCGCGCCGCCCAGCACGAAGTGGTGCCCGCCCCAGCCGTGGTCGGAGCCGTCGCCGTTGCTGACCAGGGTGCGGCCGAAGTCCGAGGCGGTGAAGGCCGTCACCTGCGGGGCCACGTCGAGGGTTTCGATGGCGCGGTAGAACTTGGCCAGCGCCGCGCCGAGCGTGCCCATCAGGGCGTCGTGCCGCGCCAGCAGGGTGTCGTGGGTGTCGAAGCCGCCGAGCGAGACGAAGAAAACCTGGCGCCTGGGGGCCAGCAGCGCGCGGCCGGCGATCAAGCGGGCCACGATGTTCAGCTGCGACGACAGGGCGTTGCCTTTGACGAGGCACAGGTCGGCGCCGCTGCCGGCCAGCGCGCCGCTGACCGCCTGCTGGGAGGCGATGGCGTGCGTGGCCAGCGCCGCGTGCTCGGCCTCGAAGTCGCCGCCCGCGCCGGGCTGCTGCATCACCTCGCGCAGCGCGGCGGCCGAACCGCTGCTGCCGAACACCGGGCTGACGACGCTGACCGGGCCGTTGGCCGACACCTGGTACTGCACGATGTCCCGGCCCGAGAGGTAGACCGCGTTGCCCGAGGCCGAGATGCAGGTGAAGCCGGCGCCGCCGCCGCCGTTGCGCGCCATCAGCAAGTCGCCGATGCGGCCGCCCCAGCCGGAGGTGAAGCCTTCGGCGCCGCCCGACTGCCACACCGACTGCTGGTCGTTGTGGGAGAACAGCTTGGGCGGCAAGTCCCGGCCGAGGTCGAAGTCCTGCCGGGTGGTGCCGCTGCGCAGCAGCGGGCCGAGGTTCATGCCCACGGCCAGGCGCTTTTCGTCGAACAACCCCTTCAGCTCGCCGAGCCTGGGGTGCAAGGCCATGCGGCGGCCGTCGGTCCAGGGGTTGTCGGGGCGCAGTTCGGTGGCGGCCAGCAGGTCACGGCCGAGGGCGATGTCGGCGCCGGCCTGGCCGCGCACCGCGGCATATTCGCCGTGGCTGGCCGCGTCGAGCGGGGCCACGGTGTTGTGGTTGTCGTTGCCGCCGTAGAGGAAGACGCAGACCAGGGCGCGGTAGTCGTCGGCGGCCGACTGGGCCGAGGCCGAGGCCATCGCCGCCAGGTTGAGCGCCCAGGGCGCGGCCGTGCCGGCGCAAGCCAGGGCCGAGGCGCGGCGCAGGAATTCGCGGCGCGAGGCGCCGTTCCCGTGGTGGTGGGTCATGTGTTTTCTCCCTGTCCGTTCATTTCAAAGTGAGGGTCTCGGGCGCCGCCAGCGTCAGCAGCAGCGCGGTCTGGGCGCGGGTCTGCAGCGCCTTGGCATCGCCCAAGGGCAGGGCGCCCACGGCGGCGGCGATGCGGTCGGCGGTCGCGGCGGTCATCGCGCCGTGGGCCAGCATCAGGTTCAACCGGCGCACCAGTTGCGCCGCGTCGCCGGCCAGCGCGGTGTCGCGGCTGTAGTCGAGCACGGTGCCCGCGGGCGGCTTGGCCAGGAAGCCGTGGACGAAGTCCACATAACCCGGCACCGACACGTCGGTGGTGATCTGGAACTCCGGCGCCGCCGCGCCCGACAGCGCGAAGCGCGTCTTGGGCGGCACGTAGCCGGGGCGGTAGAAGTTGAACACCGAAGGCGAGCGCATCGGGCTTTGGCCCAGGGCGGCGGCGGGGTCGCTCAGGTTGTTGATGGGCCAATAGGGCGTGGTGGCCTGCATGCGCAGGTGGCGGGCCATCTGGGTGAAGCGCAGCACCGGTTCGCGCAGCTTGCCCCATCCCGGCGAGGGCGGCGCGGCCTCGGCCATCAGCGCCTCGGGGTCGCGCAGCACCTGGTCGATCACGGCTTTCATGTCCCCGCGCACGCCTTCGCCGTTGTCGGCGAACTTGGCCGCCACCCGGGCGACGTACTCCGGGCTGGGGTTGCTCGTCACCATCCGCTGGATCAGCTGCTTGCCGATGAAGGGGCCGATGTTCGGGTGGTTGAAGAGCAGGTCCAGCGCCCAGTCCAGGCGCGTGGCCGGGGTGTGGCCGCCCTCTTTGAGGCTGTAGGTCTGGCCGAAGAGGGTGACGTCCTCCGGCGAGCTGCGTTTGGCGTTCAGCACCATCGGGTTGCGCAAGCGGTCGTCGCCGGCCGCGGCGGTGTCCCAGTTCCAGCCGGTGAACACGCGGGCGAGCTGGGTGACGGTCTCCTGGGTGTAGGTGGGGATCGTGCTGCCCGGCTCCGCGCCTTGTTTCGGGCGGCCGCCCGAGTCCAGCTCCACCAGGCCGATGGTGAACAGCTGCATCACCTCGCGGGCGTAGTTCTCGTCCGGCACGCGGCCCGTCCCGGCGTCGGCCTTCTGGCTGCCTTTCATCGACAGGTAGTAGCCCATCGCGGGGTTGAGCGTCACCTCCTTGAGCAGGCCGCGGAAGTTGCCGAAGGCGTTCCTCTCCAGCGTGTCCAGGTAGCCGGCGGCCAGCAGCGCGTTGCCGGCCTGGCCCGACGAGAAGCCCTCCATGGAGGTCACCATGATCTGCGACAGGCTGTAGCCCACGCGCTTGCGCAATTGGTCGGGTGCCGTGACGTAGGCCTGCCAGAACGCCGCGTCGGCCAGGGCGGTGGGCGCCTTGTCGGGGTCCCGGCCCGGCACTTCGTCGACCCAGGCGGCCTGGGCCGCCTTGACGCGGTCCCAGTGGCTCTGGCCCGCGGGCATGTCGAATTGCCGTTGCAGCCAGCCGCGGCGCCACAGCGACTGCACGCTTTTCACCTCTTCGTCCGTGGCGCCGAACGACGCCTGGGCGAGGAAGCGCACCGCCGATTTTTCGGCCATGGCCGCCTGGCCGGATTCGCCCTGGCCGCCGGCGCGCGCGACGGCGGAGGCGGCCTGCAGTTCCAGCGCCGGCGCAGGCGCGGTGCCGGCGGCCAGCGGCTGGACTCGCGGAACGGCCTGGGCGTTGGGCTCGCCCGCGCCGCCGCCCCCGCCTCCGCCGCACGCGGCCTGCAGGACCAGGACGAACGCCGCGAGAAGGCCCGCCCCCCGCCGCCCGGTTCCGTGTTGTCGATGAATTCCCATGTGGTGTCTCCCTTGAATGCCCGCGGGCGGACCGCCGCGCCGGCGCCTGTGTGCAGACCCGCGCCGCCGGACGGCGGCTGCGCGATCAATAAATGTGCTTTTCGCACATTTGTAGTTTGTCACGGCGCGCCCGCCCGCGCAAGCGGGCCGGCGGGCGGCGGTACCCGTCCCGGACGAACGGTCGCTTAGAATGTGCGGAGTGCACTTTTGAAAACGCCGTGGCCGACGACGAGACATCACCGCTGGAGCAGGCGGCCCTGGAGGCCGCGATGGCCATCCTGGAGCCGCTGGCCGGGTTGCTGCTGTCTCGGCAGATCCGCTACGCGCAGGCGGAAGAGCTGCTCAAGTCCGCCTTCGTGCAGGCCAGCGCCCGCGCCAGCGCCGCGCAGGGCAAGGTGCCCACCGTTAGCACGCTGAGCGTGGCCACCGGCATCCGCCGGCGCGAGGTCGACCGGCTGCTGGAGCAGGCGCCGCTGGAAGCGCCGCGCAAGGCCTCCGCCGCCAGCCAGGCCCGCCTGCGCTGGGCCACCGACCCGGCTTTCCTCGACGGCCGCGGCAACCCGCTGCGCCTGCCGCGCAACGCGCCGCCGGGCGAGCCCAGCTTCGCCGGGCTGGCCGCCCTGGTGTCGAAGGACACGCACCCCCGCGCCCTGCTCGACGAGCTGGTGCGGGTGGGCGCGGTGGAGGAGGACGGCGACTCCGTGGCGCTGCGCAAACGTTTCTTCACCCCGTCCAAGGAGCAGCGCGAGCTGATGCAGGTCGCGGGCCACAACGTCGGCGACCACCTCTCGGCGGTGCTGGTCAACCTGCTGTCCGATCCCGGGCCCTTCCTGGAGCGCGCCATCTTCGCCGACGGCCTGACGCAGGACGGGGCGCGGGAGGGCGCCGACCTGGCGGGCGACGTCTGGGAGACGGTGTGCGCCGCGCTGCGCGGCAAGCTGCAGGCCCTGGTCGACCGCGACGCCGGCGCCGCCGGCGGCAACCCCTGGCGCATGCGCATCGGCCTGTACAGCTACATCGCGCCGGAGCAGCGGCCGGCGGCGCCGGTGCGTTCGCAGGCGCG
>CBIHOD010000024.1:0-50336 GCA_966211815.1 uncultured Burkholderiales bacterium | reverse complement strand
ATGAGGTTCGAGCGGATGTCTTCGATTACGTCGAGCGCTTCTACAACCAGCAGCGCCGGCACTCGACTCTGGACTTCGTCAGCCCGGTCCAGTTTGAGAAAGGTCTAATGGGCTAAGAAAGGCGTCCGGGGAAACCGGGGGAAGCCACTTCCGACAACCGGAACCGCTGGCCGATTTGCTTCGTTGCCAACCACGCGAACCAAACGGTCTCTGTCAAGCGCGCGAGAAGACGGTCATCGTTGATAGTTGACGGGTCGGTGCAACCACGGTTCCAGACTTCCATGGTTGGCCGGACTCAGAGATTGCTTCACCAGACTACCTGAAAGCTGACGGACGCGACCGTCCGCTCCTGGCCGAATCGCGCCTCAACCTATGCGCCCTGCGGAGGATGACCGAGCACAGGCTGGAACAATCTGAAAGACTCCGTCGCGTCCGGATGCCAGGGGAAGTGGCCATCGCGGGACGGGAACACGATTTGGTAGGCCGGGAATCCGTTCCCTTGGTAGTACCACCGGGCGAAGCCGAGGTGCTCGTGGTACTTAGAGGCCGGGACCTCGACGAAGCAGCACGGATAGCCTTCCAGCAGCTCATCCGTGGGCCTAGACAAGTCGATGGGACGACCGGCTTGAATGGCCTCGACAGCGATGTTCAGCAGTTGATGGGCCGTCTCCGAGCGGAGGCCGAAGATGATGAACTCCGGATGCCCATAGCTCTGGAATAGGCCTACCGTGAACGAGAACGGCCCTTCGTCGCCTTCGGCCAAGATGTTGACGCAGTGCCATCCGTACTTTGCAATGTCGTCAATGACCTTCTGTTCGGGGGCGTCTTCGCCGACCGTTCGAACCATCCTTGCTCTCCCTGGAATGCTCAATCAGCCTACCTGAAAACGGCTCTTGGCGGAGGACTGCTCCTGGCCGGGACCGCCAGTTTGCCAACACGCCAGGAAGCTGCCGGCCGGCGCCTCATTCCTGTCGGCGAGGTAGTTGAGGGAATCGATGCACTACGGAACGGTTCGGCGCATGCTTCGTGGTCCCTCAACTCGATGGGAGACCATCATGGGAACTGTAGCCAATGCAACTCATCGCGAGCCGTGGAACAAGGGCAAGATCGTCGGGCAAAAGGCTCCGTTCAAGCTCAAGGACATCTGGGCACTTCGAGTCCGATTTCAGATGGAGAACCGAATTCGAGAGCTGGCGCTCTTCAATCTCGGTATCGACAGCAAGCTCCGGGGATGTGACCTTGTGGCGCTGAAGGTCCGAGACGTCTGCCACGGCGACCAGGTGACCTCGCGGGCCGTCGTCATGCAGCACAAAACTCAGCGGCCAGTTCAGTTCGAGATCACATCAGCTGCCCGTGAAGCCGTGCAAAAGTGGATCAAGACTGCGGGGTTGAGATCTGAGGACTTCCTGTTCCCGAGTCGCATTCATGACTCGCCGCATTTGGGGACGCGTCAGTACGCCCGAATCCTTGAGGGATGGGTCAAGGAGCTTGGCCTTGACCCATCTGATTACGGCACGCACTCGATGCGTCGAACCAAGGCAACGCTGATCTACCGGCGGACGAAAAACCTTCGCGCCGTGCAACTGCTTTTGGGCCACTCCAAACTCGAGTCGACCGTGCGCTATCTTGGCATTGAGGTGGATGACGCCCTGGAAATTTCGGAGCAAACCGAAATCTAAAGTGAGCTCGGCTGTCCGGGGGTGGCCGGATACCGACCGCCGGACTGCCGTGTCGGTGCGCAGGCATGCGCTGGAGCGGCAGCGGCAGCGGATCACTTCCGCTCCAGCGTCAGCTTCCTGGAACAACGGCCAACTGGCAGTCCCGGCCATAAGCAGGCATCGAGCAACGACCGCTTTGGGGTAGCCTTCCGGCATGAAGATAAGCTAGTACCAGCTGCCCCACTGAACCAAACGACATTCACCAGAGGACCGGCAAGTAATGGACGCCATCGGATTCATCATCGGCGCGCTGACAGTCGGCCTCGTCCTCTACCTCCCCTTCTTCCTCCGGTTCAGGGCCCACACCCAGAAAACAAGTGGTCTGATCGCGCTCGACCTGGAGGTCAGCCTTCACATGGCCTTCGTCGCTGCGCGCAAGCTGCGCTACGAGGCGATATCGCTGGAGCAGTTGCTGCTTGCGCTGCTCGACAACCCGCGCGCTGCAGACGTGCTGCGCGGGTGCGCGGTCGACATAGAAGTCATGCGAGCGAATGTTTCGCAGATCGTGCGCGATTCAACTTCCGTCGCACCTGGCACCGATTCAGTCGAGCCTATGGCGTCACCTGAGTTTCAGCGTGTGCTCCAGCGTGCAATAGCTCGCGTCATGACCCTCAGGCGATCGCCTGGGCAACGGCCCAACGCGCCGAGGAGCGCTTCATGGATACCCTTTTTTCTGAAGAAGTTGATCGACCGGCCCGCCATAGATGGCGCTGACCTCCTAGCGTCGCTCCTGGAGGAGCCAGCGGGCCCTGCCGTAAACGAACTCCAACGACACGGCGTGACGCGCTTGGCCGTGACCAGTGTTATCGCCCATGGCACTACGGGCATTGATCCTGTCACGATGCTCCAACTGCAAGTGGATGACGCGGCGTCAATCGCCATCGTGCTTGAGAATGACGATTTCACCCCGATGGAATTCGTCGTTGGGGTGCTGCAAGAGCACCTGGAGCTGCCCCTCGAATCAGCGATTCGGGTCATGCTCCAGGTACATCACGAAGGCCGCGCAATTGCTGGCCGTTTCCCTGTGGATGTCGCAGCGGAGAAGGCTGAACGCCTGCGGGTCGCCGCAAGTCAGGCCGGCCACCCGTTTCGATGTCTCCTTGAGGCGCGATGAACTCCTAACCAGAGGAGAAGCTACTTCCGGTTTCGGCCAGAAACTGCCGCTCACGAACGGCTGTTTTTCCGCATGCTCTTCATGCGTGTACCGCGAGAGTATCGACAAAGTGCGTGTTATCACTCGCCAGCTACTCGCACCAACGCCCGCGATTCAGCCGGCACGCCGCCCGGGAGAACACGCAGCATCCCATGCTTCGCCCTTCGAAGCCCGTTCAAAAGCGACGATGCATGAGCTTCAATGAACGGTGGTGGCAAAGCATTGCCAATCATCAGAGCTATCGACTCCTTGCCATGCCGCACGTCGAACTGGTAGTCACGCGGAAATCCCTGCAGCATCGCTGCTTCTCTTAGAGTGATGGTTCGATTCCGAGATGGATGCAAGAACCGGCCCTTGGAAGGGTTGTGGCATCCACTGGTGATCGTCGGCGCTACCTCGTCCCACGCCATACGCCCATACACGTCATAGAACCCATCGGTCCGACGATGACACGCGAGTTGATGCTCAGCGCTCAGATCCCGCCGACTACCACCGTTCTTTGGGATCAGCTTTATCAGATCCTTCACCGCTTGCGACCGACGTTCCGGCAAGGAGTGAAGCCTGTCCTTGCTACGTGACGGTGCTTCAAGAGACGCCAGCACATCCCTCACCGTGATTCGATCCGGAGAAACTTCGGCGACTGCTGGATCGTGTATCCGAGACGCAAGCATGATTAGACGTTTACGCCGCTGTGGAACCGAATACTCAGCGGCGTTGAGGACATGGACTACTAGGCGGTAGCCGAGGCCCGTGAGTTCCTCCTGCATCGCCAAAAACCGCCCGTCTTTCTCCAGCGCTGGGACGTTCTCGAGCATGACCGTCTTCGGCAGCATGACCCTCACAAAGCGCATGAAGTCGCCAACTAGATTGTTTCGTTCGTCGTCCACCGAAGGTTGCTGATTCTTCGTCCGAAGCCGAGAAAATCCTTGGCAAGGCGGGCAGCCCGCGAGCAGATCAAGCTCCCCCGGCGCCAGCCCGACGTCATCAAGGACTTGGGAGGCATCAAGTGCTCGGATGTCATTTGTGTAGAGCACTACGTCCCTATGGTTGAGCCGGTAGGTCTCCTGCGCCTTGGTATCTATCTCGACGGCTGCCAGCACCGAAAATCCTGCCCGCAAAAGTCCAAGGCTCAAGCCGCCGCAGCCGCTGAACAGATCTACTGCCGTCGGGGGCACGGCCTCGTTCATCGGATGGTGGCTGTTGCTGTCAGTCATATTGCCGATTGTCGCCGCGGCGAGAGGCATCATCAGGCAGGCGCTCCATGAAGCCAGAGGCCAATACGCTCGCGAATTGCGACGAGATTCTCATGGCCATGAGGAATGCTCGCAGCGGCCACTTTGGCAAGCGTTACCAGCTCGCTGGAGGTCACCTCGACATTTCTCGCAAGCATCGCCCTGAGGGCTTCCTTGGCCTCTGCGGCCGTCAAGTTATCGTACGCGCCCATCGGGTTCGAGGCTTTGAGGAAAGTCACCTCTGGAACAAGGCCTGGCAAATAGGCAACTCGAGCCCGCAGCCACGTCAGATAGTTGAGGTGTGCCTGCACTTTGGCCGCCTCATGCGCGGCCACGCCCTGCCCGCCGGGAATGTGAAACATTGGGTCAACACCCGTCTCCCCTTTCAGCAATGCACCGAGCTGGGCGTGCGCCGCCGGAGCGACGGTGTTCGGGTCAGTGAAGTTATCAACTTTGCGTTGGTCACCATCAAGGAACACGTAGACATCGTCGCCGGACGTCATCGCAGCAGGCCCTAGGTAGCGCAGGATCGCGTCTGCCCCGCCAGGCGCGACCTTTATCTCAAGCGATTGAACGTCACCTGGATCAAGTGAGTCGATAGCTCGCTCGATCAATAGCGCTGCCATTTGGTCTTCTACGAGTACACGCTTCTTGTTAATCGGCGGTTTTCCGAGTCTGACTAGAGCAGAGTTGGGTGAACTAGACGGCAAAACTCTTGTCTGCCCAGCACCGTTGCTTTCAAAAACCTTTATAGCTGAGTGCGGTAAGCCTTCGAGAAAATCTATCGAATGGGTTGAAATTACCACTTGGTGGCCCTTCAGCTTGATTTGCTCCAGCAGAAACTTTAATAAAGCCCGCTGAGCTCCCGGGTGCAAAGAAGTTTCCGGCTCATCCAAGAGAATTAGGGAATATTCAGGAGCGCCTAGGATCTGGACAACTGCATTAACAGCGGTCAACTCACCGCTACCGGCAAATGCTTCTGAATATGAGGATCCGCGCCTAAATATTACGCTAATGTCCTTGCCTCTGCGGCCCGGATAAAGCGCATGCTCTATATATCTGGCCGAATCGTAGGTTCGGCCCAAAATCGCCGAAACGGCAGCGACCTCGTCCTGTGTCAATTCTCGATTGACAAAGATTCGTTCGCGACCTCCAAGAATGTAGCTTTGCTTATCCTGTTCAACGATCGACCGAAGCCTTCGCGCCTCCTGCAGCATTACCTCCCTGCGCGCATCTGTCTTAACGTCATCATCGAAATAGAAAAATCTATCGAAAGACCCAAAAGATGTCTTCAAATTGATGTACACAACGTCGCGACGAACTGGATTCCATCTGTCTTTGGCCTTACCGACAAACTCCCCAGCCGGCAATGGCTTCATTCCGTCCGGAATACTCAGGCGAGCCGGCTCCCAATAATCTGCCTTTTTTGTGCCAACTCGTGCTTTGCGACTTTCTACAAAGCCGCCGAAGGGCTCATGCCAGTACGAGTAGAAATATCGCTGAGTGCCAACGATTGGATCAAGTTCGGTCTCAAACCAAAATTTGGAGGTCGATTGACCATAGGGCATCCCCCACAAAGCATGCAAGACCGAGCTTTTCCCGGCCCCGTTCGGTCCGACCAAAGCTGTTAGAGGAAAGTTAAAGTCGATCCTCGTACTCGGCTCAAGGCTCTTGAAGCTAGGAAACTGCGCGTAGCCTATGTAGTGCTTCAGTTTGGCGCCCGGCTTAAATTTTTGGACTACTCCGATCAGCTTATTGATCTCTTCTTCAGCCATCCCCCATTCCCTCGTTCCGCGTCACTATCCTGCGACGTGCGGATTTTGCAGCTTTCCAGCGAGTGGCTGACTAGTGACAGGTGCGGCTTATTGATAGTTGGCTGACGCTCTACCGCTACAGGTTTTGACCCGAACGACCGCCTTCCGGCAGCGCGATCAACGATTCGAAGGTCTACTCAGGGTCGGTAGTGCCAGTTCGGGCCAGGGAGAAGCGGTCACCGGATGGATGCGAGGCGTGTCTCTACCGTGCTGCTGCTTTACCTCGCATAGCTGAACTTCGCGCTTTTCGAGAAGCTCAAGCTGAGCGACCGCTCGATGCCAGTTAGCGTGAGTTGGTCGTGTGGGTGAGGGACTGCACCCGCTGCAAAGCAGCCGTCCACCGTCTAATCCCCAAGTCAAAACTTCGACATCAAAGCGAAGTCTTGCGAACCGGTCCAGTTCAACACATCGACCACCAATTCAAAACTTGGTGTCAACAGCCCCTATTGCCTTGACCGGACAGCGCCCGCCCGGCCGCCTCCAGGCCGGCCGCAACTCCACCGGGCATGCCGCTTGCCCCGCGACCCAGCCCGGCCGCTTGGCGGCCCGGGCGACCGGCGCCGTTGCCGTCAACCCCGCATGCCATCAAGGAATCCCATGCCCAAGAGCCCCAAGCCACCTGCCACGCCGCCCGCCGACAGCCCCGCCCAGGCCGCGGCGCGCAATACCGACAGCGCGCCGTCCCACATCGACCCGGGCGCCTGGGCGACCGATGCTGCGGTGGCCAAGGCGGTCCAGGTCGGTGACCTGGCCGCCGCCATGCCGTTCAACCAGACCAAGGCCGCCGAGCACGGTTTCGCCAATGGCTTGTCGCCTCAGCCCGGGGCGACGACGCCGCCGGAGTCGCGCCTGCCCACCGGCAGCACCCTGTCGGAGGAAAACGCTTCGGCAAAAACGGGTGCGGTCGCCCTGGAGGGCGTCAACGCCACCAACACCTCGCTCGACCGGGTGCGGGTCGACTCGACCGGGCAGGCGCTGACCACCAACCAGGGCGTGAAGGTGGCGGACAACCAGAACTCGCTCAAGCTGGGCGTGCGCGGGCCGGTGCTGCTGGAAGACTTCATCCTGCGCGAGAAGCTCACCCACTTCGACCATGAGCGCATCCCCGAGCGCATCGTGCACGCCCGCGGTTCGGCGGCGCACGGTTTCTTCGAGTGCTACGAGGCGGCCACCGGCCTGACCAAGGCGGCGCCGTTCAAGGAGAAAGGCAAGGTCACGCCGGTGTTCGTGCGCTTCTCGACGGTGCAGGGCGAGCGCGGCTCGAAGGACACGGCGCGCGACGTGCGCGGCTTCGCCGTCAAGTTCTACACCGACGAAGGCAACTGGGACCTGGTCGGCAACAACATCCCGGTGTTCTTCATCCAGGACGCGATGAAGTTCCCCGACCTCGTGCACGCCGTCAAGCCCGAGCCCCACCACCAGATGCCGCAGGCGGCGAGCGCCCACGACACCTTCTGGGATTTCGTCTCGCTGATGCCGGAGTCGACCCACATGCTGCTGTGGGTGATGTCGGACCGCGCCATCCCGCGCAGCTACGCGACGATGCAGGGCTTCGGCGTGCACAGCTTCCGCATGGTCAACGACCAGGGCGAGTCGGTGTTCGTCAAATTCCACTGGACGCCCAAGGCGGGCACGCACTCGCTGGTGTGGGACGAGGCGGTGAAGATCTCCGGCGCCGACCCCGACTACCACCGCCGCGACTTGTGGGAGCGCATCGAGGCCGGCGCCTACCCCGAGTACGAGCTCGGCGTGCAGGTGTTCACCGACGAGCAGGCGGAGAAGTTCAGCTTCGACATCCTCGACGCCACGAAGATCGTGCCCGAAGAGCTGGTGCCCATCCGCCCCCTGGGCCGCATGGTGCTGAACCGCAACCCCGACAACTTCTTCGCCGAGACGGAGCAGGTGGCGTTCTGCACGGCCCACGTCATCCCCGGCATCGATTTCTCCAACGACCCGCTGCTGGCCGGCCGCATCCACAGCTATGTGGACACGCAGATCACGCGGCTGGGCGGCCCCAACTTCCACGAGATCCCCATCAACGCGCCGCTGGCGCAGGTGCACAACAACCAGCGCGACGGCCTGCACCGCCAGGCGATCCCGCGCGGCCGGGTCGCCTACGAGCCCAACTCCCTGGCGGGCGGCTGCCCGTTCCAGGCCGGGGCCGACCATGGCTTCGTCTCGGTCGCGGCCGGCCTGGCCGGCAAGAAGGAACAGGAGAAGGTGCGGGCCAAGCCCGAGAAGTTCGCCGACCACTACACCCAGGCCACGCTCTTCTACGACAGCCAGACGCCGGTGGAGCAGGCCCACATCGCGGCCGCTTTCCGTTTCGAGCTGTCCAAGGTGACGGTGCCGGCCATCCGCGAACGCATGGTCTCGTCGCTGCGCAACGTGTCCGAGGACTTGGCGACCGCCGTCGCTTCGGGCCTGGGCATGCAGGAGCTGCCGCCCGCCATGCCGCTGGCCCTGGCCAAGCCCGCCAAGCCCGAGGTCACGGAATCCCCGTCGCTGTCGCTTTTCGCGCGGCCGGGCGACGGTGGCATCCAGGGCCGCAAGGTGGCCATCCTGGCCGCCCACGGCGTGGCGGGCCGCGGCTTGCTGGAGGTGCACGCGGGCTTGTTCGCCCAGGGCGCGGTGCCGCGCTTCGTCGCGCCGCGCATCGGGCCGGTGAGGACGGCCGACGGCGCGGCCATCGACGCCGACGCCTCGCTCGAGAACGAGCCCGGCTTCCTTTTCGACGCGCTGGTGCTGCCCGACGGCGCCGACGGCGTGGCCGCCCTGGACCGGGACGGTCACACCATGGAGTTCATCAAGGACCAATACCGGCACGGCAAAGCCATCCTGGCGTTCGAAGCCTCGCGCGCGCTGCTCGCCAAGGCCGGGGTGCCCGACGCGCTGCCGTCGGGCGCGGCTGACCCGGGGCTCGTGTTCGGCGATTCGGCTTCCGTGGCCCCGGCGCTGGAGCAGTTCGCGCAGGCCATCGCCCGGCACCGCCACCCGGAGCGGGAGACCGACCCCCCGCTGGTTTGACCGCTGCTTGACCGCTCCGCCGCGCCCCCACCCGGGGGCGCGGCCGCGCTCAAACCGGCTTGGCCACCATCAGATAAAAGACCACCAGCAAGGCCGCGAACGCCGGGATGCCCAGCGCCACCCAGACGCGCAGCAGCCGGAAGTAGGGCGCAGGAAGCGGCTTGCCGGACTGCACCGCGGACTCGGCCAACCGCCGCATTCGGATCTGGATCCACACCACCGGCAGCCAGCAGGCGCCCGCCAGGAAATACAGCGCGAAGGACCAGGCGATCCACGGCGTGCTCAACGGGAGGTGGGCCAGCCTGGCCATGTACCAGCCGGTGAGGGGCTGGATGACGATCGTGGTGGTGGTGAACAGCCAGTCCGCCCGCACGACCTGGCGCACGACCGAAGCCGCCACCTCCGGCTTGCGGCCCAGGCTGGCCAGCAGCATGTAGTAGGCCGAGCCGATGCCGGTGCCGAAGAGGATGGTGGACGACACCACATGCAGCCATTTGACGGTGAGGTATTCCATGGTGGTGGGCGGTAGGGGAACGTGGTTTGCTCCCGAAGAAGCAAGCGGCGTTCCGGCGGCCCGTGCCGACGCCTCGTCCATGTCCCGGCATGCCCGTCACCTGTTGAGTTTTTCCTATTTGGTGACACGCCACGACCCTCACCCCAACCCTCTCCCGCAAGCGGGAGAGGGAGTTTGAGCCCCCTCACCCCCGGACACGGGGGAGAGGGTTGGGGTGAGGGGGCGTCCTAGGGGCACCGGTGTCATGCATTTAGGAAATTTCAGTAGAGAGGAGAAGCCACCATGCCACCCATTTCGATCGCACGCACCTTCGTCCACGGCCTCGGCGCCTCCGGCCTGTCCTGGCTGGCCCTGCTCTGGCGCGGCCGCAAGGAAAACAACGCCGCGGCCGCGCCGGTCAACGCCGTCAGCCATTGGCTCTGGCCCCGGCGCGCCTTGCGGGAAGACAGACCCTCCTGGAAACACACCGCCACGGGCACGCTGGTGCACGTCGGGGCGTCGATGCTCTGGGCAGGCTTGTACGACTGGCGCAGGTCCGCGCGGCGCGAGCGCGGGGACGACGGCGTCGCGGGCGCCGTCGCCGATGCGGCCGCCGTCACCGCGCTGGCGGCGGTGGTCGACCTGAAACTCACGCCCGAACGTTTCACGCCGGGTTTCGAGAAGCGCTTGTCGACCCGCAGCCTGTGGATCACCTACGCCTGTTTCGCCGCCGGCCTGGCCGCGACGCACGCCCTGGCCCGCAAAACGCGCTGACGCGCTGACGCGCGGGCAAGCCCGCGCACGCGCGCCGGGGGCTCAGCTCTTCAAATCCGCCGGTACTTTGCCGCCGTTGGCCGCCAGCTTCTTCAACACCTCCTGGTGCAGCCAGGTGTTCATCGTGGCCGAATCGTTCTGGTCGCCCGTGAAGTGAAGTTCGGTCGCCAGCGCTTTGCGGGCGGCCAGGCTGCTGTCCAGGTCCAGCAGCTTGAGCAGGTCGACGATCGAGGTGCGCCAGTTCAGTTTCTGGGGGTTCTTCTCGGCCAGCCCGTTCAACACGCGCTCCACGTCCAGCTGCTCGGTGCCGGAAGGCGCCACTTTCGCCGGTTCCGCCGCCGGCGCGGCGGCCGCGGCGGGGCTGGGTGCTGTCGCCGGAGCGGTCGCCGGGGCGGTCGTCGCGGTGGTGCTTGGCGCCGGTGTGGCCGCATGGCCGGACGAGAAGATCTTGTTCAGGATGTTGCTGAAGATGCTCATGGTTTCTCCTTGGGTGAAAAGGCCGGGCCCGTGCCCAGCTTCGAATAGACGTCCGCATACCGCCGGGCGCTGGATTCCCAGCCGAAGTCCCGCGACATGCAGCGCCGCTGCAACGCCGACCAGGAGGGCTTGTGCCGGTAGGCGTGCCAGGCGCGCTGCATGGCCTGGAGCAGGCCGTTGGGCGTCGCGTCCGAGAAGACGAAACCGGTGCCCCGGTCGGGCGCCTCGTCCGCGTCGACCACCGAATCGGCCAGGCCACCGGTGGCGCGCACGATGGGCGGCGTGCCATAGGCCTGGCTGTACATCTGGTTGAGCCCGCAGGGCTCGAAACGCGACGGCATCAGGAAAGCGTCGGCGCCGGCTTCGATCTGGTGCGCCAGCGTTTCGTCGAAGCCGATGCGCACCGCGACCTGGGAAGGGTGTTCGCGCGCGGCCCGCGTCAACCGGTCTTCCAGGCCCGGGTCGCCGCTGCCCAGCACCGCCAGCTGCGCGCCGCGCGCCAGCAGCCACGGCAGGTTGTCGGCGACGAGGTCGATGCCCTTCTGGCCGGTCAGGCGGCTGACCAGCCCGAACAAGAGGGCGCCGTCGTCGCGCTGCAGGCCCAGGCGCTGCTGCAGGTCGGCTTTGTTGTCCGCCTTGCGGCGCAGGGTCGCGGCGGTGTAGGGCTGCGCGATCGAGGCGTCGCTGGCGGGATTCCAGACCGCGGTGTCGATGCCGTTCAGGATGCCCCAGAGGCGGCTGGAGCGGGCGCGCAGCACGCCGTCCATGCCGAAGCCCAGCTCGGGCTGCTGGATCTCCTGCGCGTAGGTCGGGCTCACGGCGGTGATGCCGCCGGAGAACTGCAGCCCGGCCTTCAGCAGCGAAAGCTGGTCCCAGTGCAGCAGGCCGTCCAGCGTCAGCCAGGACGGGTCCAGGTCCAGCGCGCCGGCCAGGCCGGCCGGGAACATCCCCTGGAAGGCGAGGTTGTGGATGGTGAACACCGTGGCCGCCCGGGGGCCCGGCATGCGGCTCAGGAAGGCCGGCGCCAGGCCGCAGGGCCAGTCGTTGCCGTGCAGCACGTCGGCGCGCCAGTCGGGCCACGGGCTGTCGCCCGACGACAACCGGGCGGCCACATGGCTCAGGAAGCCGAACCGCGGCGCGTTGTCCTGGAAGTCTTTCCCGGACGGGTCGCCGTAAGGACCGCCGGTGCGGTCGTAAAGGCCGGGGCAGTCGAGCAGGAAAAGGGGGAAGCCGGGCGTTTGCACGAGCGCGAGCCGGGCCGCCGGCCAGGGGCCGCGCGCCGGCAGGTCGACGGCCGCGGTCGCCGTGGGCAGCAGGGGGCGCAGGGCGGGATAGGCCGGCAGCAGCACCCGGGTGTCGTGGCCCAACCCGTTGAGCGCCGCCGGCAAGGCGCCGCTCACGTCGCCCAGCCCGCCGGTCTTGACCCAAGGCGCGCACTCCGGCGTGGCGAAGAGGACCTTCAAGGGTTGCTGCGGGGACGCCGGCCGGGCCGCCGGCGGCTTTTTCTTCGCCGTCGAAACCTTCGCCGTCAAAACCTTCGCCGTCAAAAGGAGCACCCCCCGGGTCGGCGTGCGCAGGACGTCTTGGCCGGCGTCATGACCGGCCCGCCGGTTGGATCAGCAAGGCCAGCGACCTGCCGGCCAGCGGATAGGGCTGCCCGGCCTTGAATGCGCCGCCGGCGAACGCGTCTTGCTTCGCGGTGTCCAGCCGCAGGTGCCAGCCGCCGCCGCGGTGTTCGGGCAGCGTGAAGGGGATTTCCTCGTCGTGGGCGTTGAACAGGATCAACACCGAATCGGCGTCGACAGCCTTCCCCTCGTCGTCGACCGCGCCGGTCTGCCGGCCGCACATCACGACGCCCGCGCTGCGGGCCTGCGGCTGCAGCCATTCCTCGTCCTGCATCTCCAGGCCGGCCGCGTTGAACCAGGCGATGTCTTTTTTGCCGTCTTCCTGGGCCGCGCCGGTAAAAAAGACCGGACGCCTCAGCGCCGGCAGTTCGCGCCTCAGCGCGATGAGGCGCTCCACGAACGGCAGCAGGCTTTCGGCCTGGGGCCGGGCCCAGTCGATCCAGCTGATCTCGTTGTCCTGGCAATAGCCGTTGTTGTTGCCTTGCTGGGTGCGGCCAAGCTCGTCGCCCGCCAGCAGCAGCGGCGTGCCCTGCGACACGAACAGCGTCGCCAGCAGGTTGCGCTGCTGGCGCTCCCGCAGCGCGTTGATCCCGGCGTCGTCGGTCTCGCCCTCGGCGCCGCAGTTCCAGCTGGTGTTGTTGGATTCGCCGTCGCGGTTGTCCTCGCCGTTGGCTTCGTTGTGCTTGTCGTCGTAGCTGACGAGGTCGCGCAGCGTGAAGCCGTCGTGCACGGTCACGATGTTGACGCTGTCCAGCGGGCCTCGGCCGCTGTGCTGGTAGAGGTCAGCTGAGCCGCACAGGCGTTGGGCGAATTCGGCCAGCGCGCCTTCGTCGCCGCGCCAGAACGCGCGCACGCCGTCCCGGTATTTGCCGTTCCATTCCGCCCAGCCGGGCGGGAAGCCGCCGACCTGGTAGCCGCCGTCGCCCGTGTCCCAGGGCTCGGCGACGAGCTTGACCCGCGACAGCACCGGGTCCTGTCCGACCGCGGCGAGAAAGCCGTTGCGCCAGTCGAACGCGTCTTGCGCGCGGCCGAGCGTCGACGCCAGGTCGAAGCGGAAGCCGTCGACGCGCATCTCGGTCACCCAGTGGCGCAGGCTGTCCATGATGAGCTTCAGCGCCAACGGCCCGTGGCTGTCCAGCGAGTTGCCGGTGCCGGTGTAGTCGGCGTAGAAGCGCGGGTCCTCGGCGCCCAGGCGGTAATAGCCGGCGTTGTCGATGCCTTTGAAGCACAGCGTCGGCCCGAGGTGGTTGCCCTCGGCGGTGTGGTTGTAGACCACGTCGAGGATGACCTCCAGCCCCGCGGCGTGCAGCCGCTTCACCATGTGCTTGAACTCATCGACGGTGCCGCTGGCGCTGTAGCCCATCTCCGGCGCGAAGAAGCCGATGCTGTTGTAGCCCCAGTAGTTGCGCAGGCCGGCTTCGACGAGGCGCTGGTCGTGGATGAAGGCGTGCACCGGCAGGAGTTCGACCGAGGTCACGCCCAGCCGCTTGAAATGGGCGATGGCCGCGTCGGACGCCAGCCCGGCATAGGTGCCGCGCTGTTCATCGGGCACGCCGGGGTGGCGTTGAGTGAAACCCTTGACGTGCAGTTCGTAGAACACCGTCTCGGCCCAGGGCACCTGGGGCGGCCGGTCGTCCCCCCAGTCGAAGGCGGGGTCGACGACTTCGCATTTCGGCATGCCGGGGGCGCTGTCCTCGGTGTTGATGGCGTCGTCCTTCGGCGGGGCGGCCGGGTCGTCGTCCAAGGCGCCGATCTCGTAGCCGTAAAGCGCGTTCGACCAGGCCACCTCGCCGACGATCTTGCGGGCATAGGGGTCGAGCAGCAGCTTGGCGGGGTTGAAGCGCAGGCCCCGCGCCGGCTCGTAGGGCCCATGCACCCGGAAACCGTAACGCGTGCCGGGGCCGTGGCCCGGCAAGAAGCCGTGCCAGGTGTCCCCGCTGCGGTGGTGGAAGGGGATGCACGCCGTCTGACGGCCCGCCTCGTCGAAGAGGCACAGCTCGACTTTCTCGGCGCCGCCGGATTTCAGCGCGAAGTTGGTGCCCTGCCCGGTCCAGGTGGCGCCCAGTGGGTGCGGCACGCCCGCTTTCAATGAAGGTTGCGTCATCAAGGGCGCTCGGCGAGGGGTGGGAAGTGGCCGCGCGGCACGACGACGATGCCGCTGTCGCTGACGGGGAAGCGCGCGCGGTCTTTCTCGAGGTCGTGGCCGATCAGCTCGCCGGGCGGGATGTGGTTGTCGATGTCGACGATGGCGCGGCGCACCTTGGCGCCGCGGCCGATCACGTTGCGCTCCATCACGATGCAGTGTTCCAGCTGCACGTCTTCCTCGACGTGCACCGCCCGGCGCAGCATGGTGTGGTCGAGCCGGGCGTTGTCCACGATGCAACCCGAGCCGACCACCGACTTGCGGATCACGCCGGATTCGATCTGCGCCGATTCGGCCGGGTCGGTGCTGGCGTAGATCGGCCAGTCGGGGTTGGTGATGCGAAAGCGCGGCTTGGCGCCGAGCGTGTCGAAGTGGGCATCGAAATAAGCGTCGATCGTGCCCACGTCGCGCCAGTAAGAGGGCTCTTCGTAAGGCATCGTCCCCGGCACTTCATTGGTGGCGAAGTCGTAGGCCAGCAGCTTGTGCGTCTTGACCATGCGCGGCAGGATGTGCTTGCCGAAGTCGCTCTCGCCGTTCTCCCGGGCGCGCTTGAGTTCGGCCAGCAGCACGTCGGTCGAAAAGATGTAGTTGCCCATCGACGCCAGCGCGTGCGTCGGGCGGGAGGGCATGCCCGGGGTCGACCGGGGCTTTTCCTTGAAGTCCTGGATGCGCAGCTCGTTGTCGGTCTCGACGATGCCGAACTGGTGGCATTGCTCGCGCGCCACCGGCAGCGTGGCGACGCTGACGTCCGCGCCCTGTTTGACGTGCTCCGCCAGCATCTGGCGGACATCCATGCGGTAAATGTGGTCGGCGCCGAAGACGGCCACGAAATCCGGGCGGTTCGATTCGATCAGGTGCAGGTTCTGCGACACCGCGTCGGCCGTGCCCTGGAACCACTCCGGCCCGTTGCGCATCTGCGGCGGCACCACGGTGACGAAATGGCCGGGGATGAAGCGGGCCATCGTCCACGACTGGCGGACGTGCTCGATCAAGGCCTGCGATTTGTATTGGACGAGCAAGTAGACGCCGTAGATCTCCGAGTTGATCAGGTTGCTGAGAACGAAGTCGACGATGCGGTGCTTGCCGTTGAACGGCACGGCGGGCTTGCAGCGTTCCGCGGTGAGCGGGTGCAGGCGCGTGCCTTCGCCCCCGGCCATCACGAAGGCCAGGACTTTGGGCGGGCGGTTGTTGTTCACGGGCGGCTCCTCAAGAGGTAGATGAGCCGTAGAGGGGTGTGGCGGCGCAGGCGCGGGTTCATGGGTTCTCCAGGTGCGATCCCTGGCAGTCGGCAAACAGCGTGCCCGGTCCGCGCGCCGGGCGCCGTGCCGCGCGGCCCCATCGGTTCAGCCGCTTTGCGGCCGAACCGCCTTCAAAGCCCGGTGCCGCGCGTCCCCGGCCTCGCGGGCGCACGCCCGCGGCTTGCCGCGTGGGCCGCGGCGACCAGCATCAACGCCCCCAGCAGCAGCAAGCCAGGCCCGCCTAGCGCCGGCACCGGGGCGATGCTCGCCGGCGCGTCGACGGCGGTGGGGTCGTTGGCGGTGTTGTTCGCCGGATTGGCGTCGCCGCCCCCGCTGACGCTGGCGGTGTTGGTCACCAAGGCGGCGGCGTTGGCCGAGACATCCACGGTGACGGCGATGGGCGGGTAGGACTGCCCGGCGGCCAGGGCGTCGCCGCGCGTGCAGGTGAGCGACGCCAAGGTGCAGGACCAACCCGTCCCGCCGATGGCGGTGGCCGTCAGGTCGGCGGGGAGCGTGTCCACCACCGTCACGACGCCGGAGGACGGCGCGTTGCCGGCATTGCTCACCGCGATGACGTAACCGGCCCCGGTCTGCCCCCGCGAGAAATTGCCGGCGTGGGACTTGGCGACGGCCAGATCCGGGGCGGAGGCCGCGATGGTCGTCACGTCCGCCGCGGTGTTGTTGGCGAGGTTGGTTTCCCCGCCGCCGCCCACCGTGGCGTTGTTGGTCACCTGCGCGGCGGCGTTGGCCGCGACCGAAACCGTCAAGGCGATGGCGGGGTAGGACTGCCCGGCCGGCAACGCGTCGCCGCGCGTGCAACTGAGCGAACCCAGGTTGCAGGTCCAGCCCGTGCCGGCGATCGAGGTCGCGGTCAGGCCGGCCGGGAGGGTGTCGGCCACCGTCACCAGCGCGGAGGTCGGCCCGGCGCCCACGTTGCTCACGACCAGGCTGTAGGCCGCGCCGGCCTGGCCTTGGGCGAAATTGCCCGCATGGGACTTGGCGATGGCCAGGTCGGGGAGCGCCGCGGCGTTGGTGAAACCGGTGTTCCTGTAGACGGCGCCGCCCGAGGAAACGTTCACCGGCCAGGGATTGGAAAAGGTCGCGCCGAGGTGCAGGCCGGCGGGCAGGGTGGCGGCGACGGCCTCCACGGTCCAGGCGCCGGCCGCCACCACCCGGGTGAACCGGCCCGCGGCGTCGGTGGACGCCTCGTACCTGAGGACGTTCGCCGCGTCGAACACCCGGACCAACGCGCCCGCCAGCGGGGTGTCGACGGCGGCGTTGAAGACGCCGTCGTTGTCGACGTCGTGGAACACCACGCCACCGATCAAGCCCGTGCCCGCGGCCAGCACCGTCACGTCTTCCGCCGTCGACCCGAGGAAGTCGTAGGCCACCGTCCGGTTGGCCGGTGTCGCACCCGCCTCGTTCTGGTAGGCGGCGGCGCCCGCGGAGGCCGACACCTGCGCGGTGAATTCGACGGTCAGCGATTTGCCCGGTTGCAAAGAGAAGTTGCCCCAGGACAGCACCGAATCCCCGGCGGTGGGGGCGCTGGCCGGCGACACGGGCACGCCGTCGTTGAGGACGGCGACCGTGGCGGCGTAGGTGAACCCCGGCGCCAGCACGTCCGCCACGGTGACCGGCGCGATGGCCGAGGCGGAGGTGTTGCGCACTTCGATGACGTAGGTCGCCGTGCCGCCGGGCGACACCGTCGGCGTCGTCGTCCGCTTGCCGACCACCAGGCCGCCGGCCGAGGTGGCGGCCGAGGCGTTCGCCGGCGCGCAGGTGGCGCAGGTGATCGAGGCGTTGTTGGTCAACGTGCCCGCCGCGGTGGGCAGCGCCTGCAGCAGCACCGATCCCCCGGCGCCCGGCTCCAGTGGGGGCAGGTTCCAGGTGACGGTCCCGGCGGCGGCCGTGCCGCCGTCGCTCGCCGCCACGAAGGCCAGGCCGGCGGGCAGGGTGTCGGTGAGCTGCACGGTCGCCGCGGTCGCGGTGCCGGTGTTCTGGTAAGTCAGGGTGTAGGCGATGGCGGCGACCACCGGCGAGCCCGATGCGGCGGTCACCGGCGAAGCCAGGCTGATGGTCGTCGGGGAGACGCCCGTCACGATCGCCACGGAGCCGCCGACGCCGACGTACTGGCCGACCGCCACCTGCGAGCTGTCCGCGACCCGCAGCTCGGTGCCGGCCGTCACCGCCTGCGTCAGCGTGGCCGCCGGGAAGGCGACCTGCGCCGGGGCCTGCTTGCTCAGGGTCAGCGTCGCGCTCGCGGCCGCCGTCACGCTGGCCGACGCGCTGCGCTGCGGCGCGTTGGCCGCGCTGGCCGAGGCGGTGTTCAGGATCGGCGTGCTGCCCACCGGCAAGGCGCCCACCTTGACGTTGAAGGACAGCGTCGCCGACGCCCCGGGGCCGAGGTTGCCCACCTGGAACACCACGCGGTTGCCGACCGGGTCGAACGCGCCGGTGCCCATGCTGGCGGTCACCCCGCCGGCGAAGGCCGTCCTGGAGGGGATCGGGTCCGACACCGCCACGCCGGTGGCGGTCGAGTTGCCGGTGTTGGAGACGGTGAGGTTGTAGGTGATCGTGTCGCCCGGCGCCGGGGTGGCCGGCGACACCGCCCCCTTGGTCAACGCGAGGATGGGGTTGCCGTTGAGGGTGACGTTCACGACATTGCTGTTGAACGGCCCGATCCCGGTGGCCGAGGCGGATGCCTGGTCCGCCAGCACCGTGGCGCCGGTGGGGAGGCCGGCGCTGCCCGCCACCATCGTGAAGGTGTAGGCCGCGGAGGCACCCACCGCCAGAGATGGGATGGACCAGCTGAGCGTGCCCGCCGCATGGCCGCAGCCGCCGCTGCAGCTGCCGTAGGTGTAGTAGCTCTGGACCGGCAGGGCGGTGCCGACGGCCACGTTGCTGGCCGCGGCGGTCCCGGTGTTGACCACGGTGACGGTGTAGGTGACGGTCTGCCCGGGGACCGCCGCCGTCGCGTCGGCCGACAGGGAGACCGCCAGGTCAGGCGTCCCGCCGCCTCCGCCGCCGGCGACGAAGGTCGTGGCGCTCGAAGCGGTGGGCGAGGTCTGCACGCTGCTGACCTGGGCGCTGTTGGTGAGGCTGCCGGTGGCCGAAGCGTCCACCAGGGCGTCGATCACCAGCACGCCCGACGCGCCGCCCGACACCTCCCCGGCGACGGCGTCGGTCGACGAGCGCACGCCGGTGAACGTCAACTGCTGGCCCGCCTGCGCCGGGACGATCGCGCCGCCGTTGAGCGTCGCGCTGACGAAGGAGACCCCCGCAGGGAGCGTGTCGACGATGGCGGCGCCCGTCGCCTTGGTCTGCCCGGTGTTGGAGAAGGACAGGGTGTACTGGATGGCCGTCTGCACCCCGCCCGGGACGGTGGACGCGCTCACGGCCTTGGCCAGCGTGAGGTTGGCCGGCGGGGTGACGCAGAACTGGCCGTTCGATTGCGCGTTGGTGGTGCCGCCGCTGATCGGGTTCGGCACCGCGCTGCCGTCGTACTGGAAATAGACGTTGTAGGTCTGCGTGTTCGCCGACTGCACGCTGTAGCGGAACAAAAGCCGGTGCCCTTTCTGCAGCGTGCCGGTGGCGTTGAAGGAGGGCGGGGTGCTGGTGTTGTCCCGCACCAGGCCCTTGGTGCTGCCGTTCATCGTGATCGACGAGGCGGTGCCGATGGCGGTCAGCGTGCCCGTCACCGTGTCGAAATCGAACACCTCCGTCCGCACCACCAGGCCCGGCCCGTTGGCCCGGTCCACGTAGATGTAGGAGGTGATGGCGCCGTTGAAGTCGACCGCCGACGCCGACGCCGGGTCGGTGTAGAGCTCCAGCGCCGTGACGAACCCGCCGCTGCTGGCCGGCACCGCCACCAGTTTGGTCGAGCCGGCCCCGGCGGGGGCGCTGGTGGACTGGGTCGCGACCTGCCGCTGCCCCTGGCCGCCGCCGACGTCGACCGTGTTCTGACGGAAGTAGTAGACGCTGCACGACTGCCCCGTCACGCCGACCTGGGCCGTGGCCGTCACCGCCGCGCCGCCGTTGCCCGTCCAGTTGACGGAGGCGGTGTTCGACGCCGGGTTGACCGCGGTGAAAGGGTTCGCGGAAGTCGCCGTGACGGTGACCGAGCCGGAGGCGCCGGCCGCCACCGCGCCGACCGCCCAGGTGACGGTGCCCGAGGCCTGGGAACAGCCGCCGGTGCACGAGACGAAGGTGAAGCCGGCGGGCAACGCGTCGCTGACGACCACCCCGGCCGCGGGGGCGCCGCCGTAGTTCGCGTAGGCGATGGTCCAGGTGACCGCGCCGCCGGGCGCCACGCGCGGAATCGAGGCCGACTTGGCCAGGGTGAACGCCGCGCTCGCCGGCGCCTGCTGGGCCACCGCGATGGTGGCGGTGGCTGTCTGCGTGGCCAGCCCCCCGGCGGGGTCGGTGGCTTGCAGGGTGGCGGTGTTGCTGAGCGATGTGTTGGCGTACGACGGGTTCACCGTCGCCGTGACTTGCACCGTGCCGGAGGCGCCGCCGGCGAGCGTCCCCAGGGTCCAAGACACCGTGCCGCCGGCCACGCCGCAGGCGGTGCCGCCCGAGCAGGAGACATAGGTCAGCCCGGCGGGCAGGGCGTCGGAGATGTTGGCGGCGGACACGCCCACCGCCGAATCGTTGGCGTAGCGCAAGGTGTAGGTGACCGGCGTGGCGCCGTCGGGCGGCGCCTGGTAGGTGCTGGGCGTCTTGGTCAGGGACAGCCTCACCGCGTCCACCGCGATGGGCACGGGTGGGCTGGACAGGGAGCCGAAGCTGGTGGCGGCCGTCGCGGTGTTGTTGTAGTTGCCCGAGACGGCCGGCGCCTGCGCCCTGAACGTCAGGGTGCCCGTCGAGCCCGCCGCCAGCACGGCCGGCGGCGTGAAGTCCCAGGTCAACGCGCCGGACGCCCCCGCGCCCGGGCCAGTGGTGGGCGACAGCGTGCCGCCCGTCGTCGACACGTGGGTGAAGCCGGCGGGCAGGGCGTCCAGGATCTGGCTCACCGACAGCGGCGTGCCCTGGGTGTTGGCGATGCTCAAGGTGTAGTCGACCGTGCCGCCCACCGCCACGTTGCCCGCGCTGGCGGCCTTGGACAGGGTGGGCGCGGTGCCGCAGGTGTTCAGCGCCAGCCCCACGAGGGCCACCTGGTTGCCCGTCACCGAGGGGTTGCCCCACCAGTTCTCCGACGATGACGGGGCGATGGGGGGCGAGTGGCTCGCCACCGCCGCGAAAGAAACGCCGCCGACGTGGATGCGGTTCTGCGCGTCGCCGGGCAGGTAGGAGAAAGTGCGGTTGTCGATGCCCGACGGGACGGCGCCGTCGTCCACCTTGGCGTTGTCGTCCAGGGCCTGCACGCCGATCAGGTAGCTGCCTTTGGGCAGCGAGGCGCCGCTCCAGGCCGCCGTCCAGGTGTTGAGGCTGCCGGTTTTGAGCGAAGCGTCCGCCGCGAAGGTCCAGTCGCCGCCGTCGTCCGCCAGGCCGTTCCCGTCGACGTCGTGGTAGTAAAAGAATTTCACCGCCTTGACGGACGGGACCACCACGCCGCCGACCACGGCCAGCGTGTCCTGCACAGTGGCCGTCAGGGTGTAGCTGCCCGGGCAACTGTTCGGCGGCGTGGCGGTGACCGCGGAGACGATGGGCTGCGAATAGGCCGCCTGCTGGTTGAAGGAGACGTAATCGCCGAAAGGCGCGGGCTGCGCCGCCGCACCGACCCACCGCGAATTGATCGCGCAGTCCTTCTGGAAGGGGTTGTTCAGGCTGTTGGCGGTGCAGAAGACCATCGAGATCGGGGTGCTGCGGCCGATCTTGGGGCCGCCGAGCGACGTCGCGTCCAGCATCCGCACCGGGATCTGGTAGTCGATGAAATATTCGTTGCAAGGGCTGCTGCTGACCTTCTTGGCGCGGGTGGTGCCGTAGTCCCAGACGGTTTCGCCGCTGCCGTTGGGCCAGGTGGGCTGCGGCTGGCCGAACCCGTTGGTGACCGAGAAGTTGAGCATGCGCCCGCTCACCGGGTCGACGAAGCCCGTCGGGTTGTGGGCCAGCAGCTTCACATCGGTGGGATTGCCCAGGTAGTCGAGCGACTGGGTGGGCCGCTTGCTCCAGATGCCGGCGATGCGGTCGATCGAGGCGGAGGGCGACCCCGAGGAGCCGTCGAGGTGGGCCGCCAGGTCCAGGTAGCCGTCGCCGTCGACGTCGAACAGCACGCTCCACAGCGCCGAACTCCAGGGGTCGGAGGCCGAATACCCGCCGGCGCTCGGCCCGGTGGCGTAGGTGTTGGCGACTTGCTCCACCCGCCAGCGGAACATGATCACGTCCTGGCTGCCGTCCATCGCGGCGCCCTGCTTCAACGAGTAGTAGACGCTGGGGAAACTCTTGTCGACGCAGGACGAAGAGATGTTGACGTAGTTTTGCGGCGCGGTGCCGCCGTTGGAAGGATCTTGCGTCCGCGGGTCCGCCACGCCGTTCTGGAAGCGGGAATAGGGCAGCCAGTCGCCGCAGGTGGCGCCGCACAGGAGCGGGTTGGCGGGTTCCGAAGGCCAGGCCACGGGGGGGAAATGGGCGGCGCCGTTGGCCAGCGTCGGCGGGAAGGGGTCGGCGAGGGAAATCGCCGCGAACGAGACGGTGGCCGCCAACAGCAGGATGGCCCGGGCACGCGAGAGGAATCTGTCCATGGATGAACTGTGGGCTGTGGTGGGAAGGCCCGGCTTTGCGCAGTCGCCCAATGTCTCCGGTCGTTCGGTGAAAAGCCACATTTGAAGCAATTTGTTGTGTTTCCGGGCTTATGCCAAGTCCGCACAAACAACGACATCGCCACGCGCTGGCGCGCACGACCGGGCGCGACCGGCCCGGAACTTCCGCGCGCCGCCCCGCCTCACACCGCCGTGAACCGCCTGACCGAAGAACCCCGGGGCCTCGTCATCCTCGGCGCAAGGCGCCGGACCCGGTGGGCGCCGCCATGGGCCCGCTGAAAGGGCCGCCGCTCCTGGATGGGCTCCCGGCCGCGGCGCCGGCGCCCGACACGCTGTCGCCGGCCGATCGCTACCAGGAACTCTTCATCGCCGTCCAGGACGGCGCGGTGTTCGCCGACAGCAAGACTTTTGTCGATTGCATCCCGCTGTCGGATCCACGGCGGATCCTGGCCGACTACCGCGACCAGCACCTGCGCGGCGGCTTCGACCTGGCGCACTTCGTCCATTCGAATTTCGCGCCCGCCACGCCCGCGGCGCTCGGCCACCGGCCGCCGCCCGGGCAGCCGATCGGCGCGCACATCGAGTCGCTCTGGCCCGTGCTCACACGGCACCCCGCCGGCCACCCGGCCGGCTCTTCGTTGCTGGACCTGCCCGGGCCCTACCTCGTGCCGGGCGGGCGTTTCGGCGAGCTGTACTACTGGGATTCGTATTTCTCCATGCTGGGCCTGCGCGGCGCCGCCCACCGCGGCCTGTTGCGGAGCATGGTCGACAACTTCGGCTACCTGATCGACACCCACGGCCACGTGCCCAACGGCACGCGCACTTACTACCTGGGCCGTTCCCAACCGCCGGTTTTCGCCTTGATGGTGGAACTGGCCCAGCGGCGCGGCGCTGCGCGCGGCGTCGAGCACCTGCCCCGCTTGCTGAAGGAACATGCCTGGTGGATGGCCGGCGCCGCCGACACGCCCCGCGGGTCGGCGCGCCGCCGCGTCGTCCGCCTGCCGGACGGCCGCTTGCTCAACCGTTATTGGGACGACCGCGACACACCGCGGGAAGAGGCCTGGCTCGAAGACGTCACCACCGCGCAATGCAGCCCGCGCGAGCCGGCGGAGATCTACCGCGACCTGCGCGCGGCCTGCGAGTCGGGCTGGGACTTCAGCACGCGCTGGCTCGGCGCGCCGCCGCCCGCCGCCGGACAGGGCGGCCGCGGCCGGGCCGCCTCCGCGCCGTCGCTGGCCACCATCCGCACGACCGACATCGCGCCGGTCGACCTCAACGCCTTCCTTTTCAAGCTGGAATGCAAGATCGCGGAGTTGTCCGCGCTCGACGGCGCCGCCGCGGCCGCGCGCGAATTCGGCGAGCTCGCCCGGCGCCGCAAAGGCGCGGTGCTCGACTGGATGTGGGACGAAAGCCAAAGCGCCTTCTTCGACCACGACTGGCGCCTGGGCTCGTTGCGCGGCGGCCACCTCACCGCCGCGGCGGCCGTCCCTTTGTTCGTCGGCCTGGCCGAGCCGCGCCACGCGGCCGGCCTGGCCGGCACCATCGCCCGCCGGCTGCTCGCGCCCGGCGGCTTGTCGACCACCGAACACCACAGCGACCAGCAGTGGGACCGGCCCAACGGCTGGGCCCCGCTGCAATGGATGGCCATCCAGGGGCTGGCGGCCTACGGCCACCGGCGGCTGTCGGACAGCATCGCCCGGCGCTGGCTCGCCACGGTGGCGGCGATCTACGAGCGCGAAGGCCGGCTGATCGAGAAATACGCCTTGCGCCGGGACGAGCGCGACGCGACCGAGGAAGGCCGCGGCGGCGAATACCCGCTGCAGGACGGCTTCGGCTGGACCAACGGCGTCACTGCCGGGCTGCTGGCGCGCTGCCCCGGCCACAGCGCGCACGGCTCGAAAGCCGATGGCGCCGGTCGAGGCGTCCACCGCTGAGGCGCGGCCGGCGCTCAGGTGGGGTACACGCCGCTGTCGCTCTCCGGCTTGTCGGGCGTGTCGGCGCCCAGTGAGGGCGCTTGGCCGTAGCCTTCCCTCACGTTGTCCAGTGCGGCTTTTTCCTGCTCGGCTTGTCGCTTCGCCTGCCGGTCGCCGTCACGCACATCGGGCTCGGCGGTTTGCGGTTCGTGGGGATGGGGGTTCATAGCGAGCTCCGTGTCGGTTGGGGGGATGCACGCCGCCGAGCGGCGGCTGGTTTCACCTCCGCCGCCGGCGGCGCGTGCACGGACCCGGCAAACGCCGTGCGCGGCCAGGCACTCCGGATGCCCGAAGGAAGGGACTCACCCATCCACCCGACAGCGAGGCCACCATGCACCGACCCCCTCCCGCCATGCCGCCGCCTTCCGGCGGCGACGTCGGCACCGACCCGAAAGGCGTGCCGACTTACCAGGAGCTGCTCGACGAAGCGCTCCAGCAGACCTTCCCCGCGAGCGACCCGATTTCGCCGAGCGCCGCCATGAGCGCCGACCAGCGGATTTCCACCGGGCGCGACGGCGTCGACTGGGTCTTGCAGCCCGGCGGCAGCGGGCAGCCGGCCGCCGCGGCGCCGCCGCCCGGCGCCGGCGAATCGCTTTTCCCCACCGGTGAATCGATGCGGGCCGCGCAGGACGCACCCGGCGGCGTCGCACCGCCGGCCGATTCCCCCTCCGAACCCGGGCCGGTTTGACACCGCGCGGCGGCTGCGCGCAGGTATGCGGAATGCTGCGCGGCTCCTCCTCCCACCCCTTCCACCCGAATGGAGTCACCATGGCCACATCCCACATCGCCCCTTACCAAAGCCCTTTCCCCGCACTGCCCACGCTGGGCTGGCCGGGCAGCGACCCTTTCCAAGGCATCGTCCGCGAGATGGGCCGGTTGTTCGACGAGACTTTCCGCGGCCTGGGCGGGCTGCCCACGGCCTTCGGTGCCGCGGCCTTGGCGAGCCCGCGCCTGGACATGCGCGAAAGCGACAAAGAGCTTTGCGTCATCGCCGACTTGCCCGGCGTGAGCCAGTCGGAAGTCGACCTGCGCGTCGAGGACGATATGCTGACGATCACCGCCGAGCGCCGCGGCGAAACCCCGCCCCGGCAGGCCCGTGACCCGCAGAACTACCACGTGATGGAGCGCAGCCACGGCGTGTTGTGGCGCACGGTCCAACTGCCTTTCCCACCCGATACGGAGCAAATCCGCGCCGATTTCAAGGACGGCGTCCTGACGGTGCGCATGCCCAAGCCGGCGCCTTCGCAACCCGGGCGCCGCATCCCGATCCAGCAGCGGGGCCAGGACCCGGCGCAGGCGCAAGCCGTCGCCGCGGGGGATGCCGGCCAGGATGGCGGCGACGCCGACGGCGCGCTGCAGGCGGCCGGTGCGGCCGGGGAATCGGACCCGGGCGGCGCCGCGGGCTGACGCGACGTTGGCCGTCCCAATCCGCCGGCAACTCTTGCCCGTAGATTCAACAGCAAGCGCCGGCACCGCCGGATCGACAGAACCCACCGGAGTGACCCATGGCCCTGGCACACGCGCAACCGATGGACGTTGTCCGGCTCGGCCCGCTCGGCGAGTCGCTGCGCGACGCCGCCAGCACCAGCCTGGTCAGGACGGACAACCTCCAGTTGCTCCACCTGGTGCTGAAGGCGCGCAGCCAGACGCCCGAACACCACCTGGCTTGCGAATGCGTCGTCCACTGCCTGGAAGGCGATGTGGACGTGGCGACACCCGGCGGCAACCGTCGGCTTGGGCCGGGGCACTTGGTGTTGCTGCCCGAGGGCCAGCGCTACTCGCTCAGCGCACGCGAGGATTCCGCCGTGCTGGTGACCCTGCCGAAGCCCGGCGCCGCCGCGAGCCCGACGGCCCGGCCGGCCTGATCGACGGACGATGCCGGCACCAGGCCGTCAGCCGCCGCGCTGGATCAACTCGACCTTGTAGCCGTCCGGGTCGGTCACGAAGGCGATCACCGTGGAGCCGCCCGCCACCGGCCCCGCTTCGCGGGTCACGTTGCCGCCGGCGGCCTTGATGCGGGCGCAGGCTTCGTAAGCGTCTTCCACCTGCAGGGCGATGTGGCCGTAGGCCGTGCCCAGCTCATAGCGGTCCACGCCGTGGTTGTAGGTGAGCTCCAGCTCGGCGTGGTCCGGGTTGCTGCCGTAGCCGACGAAGGCGAGGCTGTACTTCTGCTCCGGGCGCTCGGTGGTGCGCAGCAGCTTCATGCCCATGACCCGGGTGTAGAAGTCGATGGAACGCTGCAGGTCGCCGACGCGCAGCATGGTGTGGAGGATCCTCATGGTGTCCTTTGCATGTCCTGGGGGATTCGCGCCGCCCGCCGGTTCAACGCTTGCCGCAGCGCTGTTTCCACAGTTTGAAGGCGCTCGGCGTGAGTTCCCGTTTCATCAGCGGCAGCAGCTGGCCCTCGCTCAAGCCGTGTTGCAGCAGCACGCGGTGGAAAGGCGGTTTGTCTTCCCAGGCGGTGGCCACGATGCGGCCGACTTCTTCGGGGGCGAGGCGGGGGATGGGTTTGGCCATGGCGGATTGTCGCCATGTCGACGTCGCCGTGCCCGCGGCGGGTCATGGGGCCGGCTGAGACAATCCCCGCCATGCACGACGACAGCCACATCGAAGTCCCGCCATCGTTCATCGCGCTGTTCGTGCCGCCGGGGCGCATCAAGCCCACGGCGTCGCGGCAGCACATCACCGAGCGCTACGAGCTGTGCGAAGACCTGGCCACGATGTTCGTCGACACCGCGCAGACCAAGCTCTGGGAGCTGGGCATCGGCGAAGCCGATGTGCTGGAGCGCATCCACGCCGGCCTGCTCGCGGGCGCTGGCGGGGTGGACGAAGCGGAGGCCCGCTGGGTGACGCGGCGCCTGGCCGAATTGCTGGGCTGGGACCTCGGCGATTTGCTGGGCCGCGAAAGCGGCGGGCCGCCCGGGCCCCCATGAAAAAACCCGCCGGCGCACCCCTCAGAGGTGTCCCGGCGGGTTGTCGGCCCCGCGCTTGCCCGGCGGGGCGGCGACAGGTCAGGCGGGCTCGTTCTGCGCGATGCCGGCGATCGCCCACTCGCGGCTGCCGTCCAGCGGCTTGACCAGGTGCCACACCTCGTCGAAGGCGGCGGTGGGCGCGTCCTTCAGTTCGCGGATCAAGCCATGGAAGCGCACGCTGACGATCTGCTGCGGGCCTTCCTCGACGAATTCCAGCACCTGGGCGTTGAGCTGCACCACGTCGGTCTCTTGCCGAGCGCCCTGGCGTTCCTGCAGGTCGAGCCTGAAGGTGGCGAACATCTCGGGCGTGGCGAACTGGCGCAGGTCTTCGAGGTTGCCGGCGTCGTTGGCCGCCTGCATGCGGATGAAGATCAACTTGGCGACGCGCTCGAAGGCGGCCGCGTCGAAGCCGGCCGGCAGCCCGGCGCTGGCCGCCGCGGCCGGGGCGAAGCCGGCGTTCGCGCCGCCGCCGGAGCCGAAGGCCGCGGATTGCGGGTCACGGCGCTCCGGCGGCAGCGGCATGCCGGCGAACTGCATGCCCTGCGGTGCCGCCGGGCCGCGCGCCGGCGCGGCGTTGCCGAAGCGGCGCATGAGCAAACGGATGGCGAACACCGCCACCAGGGCCAACAGCGCCAGCATCAGGAAGTTGCCGAAGGCTTCGCCCAAGCCGAGGTGGCTCATCAGCGCGGCGATGCCCAGGCCCGCCGCCAAACCGGCGATCGGCCCCATCCAGGAGCGCTTGCCCTGGGCCGCCGCCGCGCCGGGGGCCGCCGCCGCGGCGCCGGGCGCGGGGTGGGTCGGCGACGCGGGCTGGGCCGGCGTGGACTGGGGCGATTGCGAAGGCGGCGGGGCTTGCCGCTTCATGCCGGAACTGGTGCCGCCGCCCAGGCGCTTGGCTTCGACGGGCAGGCTGGTGGCCAGGAAGCTCAGGCTCATCGCGGCCAGGGACAAGGTCAGGAATATGCGTTTCAAGGGGGAATCTCCAGAAGAGTCGGGCTCAGGTGCGCCCACGGCGGACACCATACATGGGGAGCCCGCGCCCGGAAGTCAATGACGCATCGGCGATGGGGATTAGGGCCTGTCGACACCGAAAGGCAGCCCACGTGATCGCCTGCGCCCAGCCATGGGGCCGGTCAGACTCCGGCGCGGGTTTCTTTTTGGCGTTGACAGGCCCTGGAACCCCTGCGGCCGGCAAGGTCAGGCCAGCAGGCGGCTGTGCTTGGGCACGCTGGCCATCAGGAAATCCATTTGGTCGGCCAGGATGCGGCGCCCGCGCAGGATCATGTCCTCGTGCAGGCTGGGCACATAAGGCAGGTAGAGCAGGCTCATGCCGGCTTCTTCGGGCAGCCGGTTGCCCTTGTGGCCGTTGCACCCCCGGCAGGCGGTGATGCAGTTCATCCAGCTGTCCTGGCCGCCGCGCGAGGTGGGCACGACATGTTCGCGTGTCAGGTCGTCGCAGTGGAAATGCCCGCCGCAATAGGCGCAGACATGGCGGTCGCGCGCGAACAGCTTGGGATTCGTCAGTGCCGGCGATTGGCGCCAGGCGCGGCTGGGGACGGCGCCCTTGACCGCGATGATCGGGTGCACCTCGATGCGGGACTGCAGTCCGGTGCGCTGCTGCGTGCCGCCGCGCAGCACGAGGACGGGGTCGCCCAATGTCCAGGACACGCCGTCGGTCGCGTAGATCAGCGCGGCTTCCTTCGCCGACACCCAGGCTTGGGGACGGCCAGAGACATCGAGTTGCAAGACTTCCACGGCGTTGCTCCTTGCTCAAAGGGTAAACAATCTGCCGCGCGGACTCAATAGCGGCTGTGGTTCGGCCACCGCTATTTCCAGGCGTCATCACGTTGTCACGGGAGGGCGGCCAGTTCTCGCCGGCTGTAAAACCGCTTCAGCAATCGAATTGCGGGTAAACCCGTGAATTGACGGCCGATCGCAACGGCTAGGGTGCCGGGACTAGAAAAAAGACGGCAATTGCCGCCCCCGGCAGAGAAGTTTTCTGCAAAATAGAACGGCCGTTCGTTTCTTGGGGCCGCCGTGCCTGATGTCATCCCGCCTTCCGTTGCCGATCCCACGCCGCCCCGGCCCATGCTCAAGGGGCAGCAGACGCGCGCCACCATCCTCGACGCGGCACTGGGGCTGGCTTCGCAAAAAGGCCTGGAAGGGCTGTCGATCGGTTTGCTGGCCGAGGTCACGCAGATGAGCAAATCAGGCGTTTTCGCTCACTTCGGCTCGCGCGAGGAATTGCAGATCTCCGTCGTGCGCGAATACCACCGCCGCTTCGCTGAGGAGGTCTTCACCCCGGCGATGAAACACGCGCGCGGTTTGCCGCGCCTGAAGGCCTTGTTCGACCGCTGGGTGCGGCGGGTGTCGGTCGAGATCGACTCCGGCTGCCTCTACATCAGCGGCGCGGTGGAGTTCGACGACCGGCCCGGCCCCGTGCGCGACGCGCTGGCCGCCATGGTGCTGGCCTGGCACGCGGCCCTGGAGAGGGCGATCCGCCTGGGTATCTCGGAAGGCCACTTGCGGGCCGAAACCGACCCCGAGCAGATGCTGTTCGACATCCACGGGCTGATCCTGGCGTTGCACCACGACGCGCGTTTCCTCCAAAAGTCGCGGGCCATTCCGCACGCGCGGCTCGCTTTCGAGCGGATCGTGTCCCACTATGCGACGGCCGAAGGCTTGGGTGCCGCGGCCGGCCATCCACCCGCCCACCGCATTGAATGAAAAGCC
This sequence comes from uncultured Burkholderiales bacterium, assembly GCA_966211815.1. Classification (GTDB taxonomy): domain Bacteria; phylum Pseudomonadota; class Gammaproteobacteria; order Burkholderiales; family Burkholderiaceae_C; genus JANPCX01. The sequence goes on along the minus strand of CBIHOD010000024.1, from coordinate 20,266 downwards.
GGCGGCCGGTCCCGCCGAGCCCCGCAATCCCGCCAATTCCACTTCCAGGAGACAAGACATGGCCCAGTACACCCCGCCGCTGCGAGACATGAAGTTCGTGATCCACGAGTTGCTGCAGCTGAGCGACGTGCTCAAGGCCATGCCGCCGCACGCCGAGATGGACGCCGACACCATCAACGCGGTGCTCGAGGAAGGGGGCAAGTTCGCCGCCGAGGTGGTCCTGCCGCTGAACCAGGTCGGCGATGAGCAGGGTTGCGCCCTGGACAAATCGACGCACGAGGTGAAAGCGCCCGCCGGCTTCAAGGAGGCCTACGCCAAGTTCGTCGAAGGCGGCTGGCCGTCGCTGAGCTGCGACGCGGCCTACGGCGGCCAGGGCCTGCCGGTGGTGCTGAACCAGTGCTTCTACGAGATGCTCAACAGCGCCAACCAGGCCTGGACGATGTACCCGGGCCTGACCCACGGCGCCTATGAGGCCCTGCAGGCCCACGGCACCGAAGAGCAGAAGAAGACCTACCTGCCCAAGCTGACCAGCGGCGAGTGGACCGGCACGATGTGCCTGACCGAGCCGCACTGCGGCACCGACCTGGGCATGCTGCGCAGCAAGGCCGAGCCGCAGGGCGACGGCACCTACAAGATCACCGGCCAGAAGATCTTCATCTCCGCCGGCGAGCACGACCTGGCCGAGAACATCGTCCACCTGGTGCTGGCCCGCCTGCCCGATGCGCCCCAGGGCTCCAAGGGCATCTCGCTGTTCGTGGTGCCGAAGTTCCTGGTCAACGCCGATGGCTCGATCGGCAAGCGCAACGGCGTGTTCTGCGCCGGCCTGGAGCACAAGATGGGCATCCACGGCAACGCCACCGCGCAGATCGTGCTCGAAGGCGCGATCGGCACGCTGGTGGGCGAGCCCAACAAGGGCCTGCAGGCGATGTTCGTGATGATGAACGCCGCCCGCCTGGGCGTGGGCATGCAGTCGCTGGGCCTCACCGAAGTGGCCTACCAGAACGCGGTGGCCTACGCGAAGGACCGCATCCAGATGCGCGCGCTCTCCGGCCCCAAGGCGCCTGACAAGCCGGCCGACCCGATCATCGTGCACCCCGACGTGCGCAAGATGCTGCTCACCGCCCGCGCCTACGCCGAAGGCGGCCGCGCGCTGGCGGTCCACGTCGCTTCGCTCATCGACCAGGAGCTTTCCTCGCCCGACGAGGACGTGCGCAGGCAAGCCGCCGACGAAGTGGCCCTGCTCACGCCCATCGTCAAGGCCTTCCTGACCGACAACGCCTGGATCGCCACTTCGCACTGCATGCAGGTCTTCGGCGGCCACGGCTACATCCGCGAATGGGGCATGGAGCAATTCGTGCGCGACGCCCGCATCAACATGATCTACGAGGGCACCAACACCATCCAGTCGCTCGACCTGCTCGGCCGCAAGGTGCTGGGCGACAACGGCGCCAAGATGAAGAAGTTCGGCGCCAAGGTGGCCGCCTTCATCGACGACGAGGGCGTGAACGAGAGCATGCAGGAGTTCATCAACCCGCTGGCCGACCTGGGCGACAAGGTGAACAAGCTGACCGCCGAGCTGGGCATGAAAGCCTTCCAGAACGCCGACGAGGTCGGCGCCGCCGCGGTGGACTACCTGCGCGTGTGCGGCCACCTGGTGTTCGCCTACTTCTGGGCCCGCATGGCCAAGGTGGCGCTGGAGAAAAAGGACGGCGGCGACCCGTTCTACACCGCCAAGCTGCACACGGCGCGCTTCTACTTCGCCAAGCTGCTGCCGGAGACCGCGTCGCTCATCCGCAGCGCCCGCGCGGGGGCCAAGCCGTTGATGGACATGGACGAGGCGCTTTTCTGAGAATCGACGACAACGACTACGACCACAGGAGACGAGCATGTCTGGAAATTGCCTGAAAGCGATGGTGGCCGCGTCCACCGCCCTGCTGTGCAACTGGGCCGCGGCGCAAGCCACGCCGGTGGGCTTGTGGAAGACCATCGACGACAAGACCAAGACGGAGAAGTCCCTCATCCGCATCACCGAGAGCGGCGGCGTGCTCACCGGCAAGATCGAGAAGCTGCTCGACCCCGCCGCCAAGCAGGACGCCGTGTGCGACCTGTGCACCGACGACTTGAAGGACAAGCCGCTGATCGGCATCCCGCTGATGCGCGGCGTCAGGCAGGACGAGAACGACAAGGAAGTGTGGGGCGGCGGCACCATCACCGACGTCAAGGAAGGCAAGACCTACAAAGTGCGCCTGAAGCCGATCGAAGGCGGCGCCAAGCTGGAAGTGCGCGGCTACGTCGGCATGCCGATGCTGGGGCGCACCCAGACCTGGATCCGGATGGAGTGAACAACGGCGCGCCGCGCCTTCCCCCGACCACCATCCACCGCTCCGTCCCGGCTCGCATCGCCGGGCGGCCCGTCGATGAACGACGACACAAGCCAGACAGAGAAAGAAGAACCCCCCATGAACCGATTCAACGTACGCAAAGTGGCGGTGCTCGGCGCCGGCGTGATGGGCGCGCAGATCGCCGCCCACCTGGTCAACGTCAAGGTGCCGGTCGTGCTCTTCGACCTTCCCGCCAAGGAAGGGCCGAAGAACGGCATCGTGGCCAAAGCCGTCGAAGGGCTGAAGAAGCTCAAGCCCGCGCCGCTGGGCGTGCCCGAGGACGCCGCGCTGATCCAGCAGGCCAACTATGAGGAACACAGCGAGCTGCTGGCGGGCTGCGACCTCATCATCGAGGCGATCGCCGAGCGCATGGACTGGAAGCTCGACCTGTACACCAGGATCGCGCCCCACATCGCGCCGCACGCCATCGTCGCCAGCAACACCTCGGGCCTGTCGATCACCAAGCTGTCGGAAGTGCTGCCCGAGGCGATCCGCCCGCGCTTTTGCGGCATCCACTTCTTCAACCCGCCGCGCTACATGAGCCTGGTGGAGCTGATCCCCACGCCGGCCACGAGGCCGGAGATCCTCGACCAGCTCGAAGCCTTCGCCACCACCGCGCTGGGCAAGGGCGTGGTGCGCGCCAAGGACACGCCCAACTTCGTCGCCAACCGCGTCGGCATCGCGGGCATGCTGGCCACGATGAAGGAAGCCGAAACCTTCGGCCTGGCCTACGACGTGGTGGACGACCTGACCGGCAAGAAGCTCGGCCGCGCCAGCTCGGGCACCTTCCGCACCGCCGACGTGGTGGGCCTGGACACCATGGCCCACGTGATCAAGACCTTGCAGGACAACTTGCAGGGCGACCCCTTCTACGGCAGCTACGCCACGCCGCCCGTCGTCAGCGGCCTGATCGCGCAAGGCGCCCTCGGCCAGAAGTCGGGCGCCGGCTTCTACAAGAAGGTCGGCAAGGACATCCTGCGGCTGGACCCCGCCAAGGGCGACTACGTCCCCGGCGGCGGCAAGATGGACGAGATCGTCGGCCGCATGCTGAAGAAGCCCGCGCCCGAGCGGCTGAAGCTGCTGCGCGAATCCAGCAACCCGCAGGCGCAGTTCCTGTGGGCCATCCTGCGCGACGGTTTCCACTATTGCGCGGTGCACCTGGCCGAGATCGCCGATTCGGCGCGCGAGGTCGATTTCGCGATGCGCTGGGGATTCGGCCAGTCGCAAGGGCCGTTCGAACTCTGGCAGGAAGCCGGCTGGAAGCAGGTCGCCGGATGGGTCAAGGCCGACATCGACGCCGGCAAGGCGCTGAGCAACGCGCCGCTGCCCGCCTGGGTGTTCGAAGGGCCGGTGGCCGAGAAGGGCGGCGTGCACCAGCCCGAAGGCTCTTGGAGCGCGTCGCAAAACAGGTTCCTGCCGCGCAGCGCCCTCCCGGTCTACGAGCGCCAGCACTTCCCCGAAAGCCTCTTCGGCTCGGGCGCGGCGGCGCCGCTGAAGTCGGGCACCGAGGTGTTCAAGAACGAGGAGATCCGGGTGTGGACGCTGGACGGCGAGGTGCTGATCGCGAGCATCACCGCCAAGCTGCACCTGATCAGCCCTTTGGTGTCCGAAGGCCTGGTCAAGGCGGTCGAGCTGGCCGAGCAAAGCTACCAGGGCCTGGTCATCTGGTCGCCGGACGACGTGTTCTCGGCCGGCGCCAACCTCGAAGCGCTGATGCCGGTCTTCATGAAGAGCGGCGCCAAGGGCATCGCGCCGGAAGAGAAGAAGCTGCAGGACGCGATGCTGCGCATCCGCTACGCGCAGGTGCCGGTGGTGGCCGCGGTGCGCGGCCTGGCGCTGGGCGGCGGCTGCGAGCTGGCGGTGCACTGCGCCCGCCGCGTGGCGGCGATGGAGAGCTACATCGGCCTGGTGGAAGTCGGCGTCGGCCTCGTCCCGGGCGCGGGTGGGCTGACCTACATCGCGCGGCGCGCCGCCGAGATGGCCGCCGCCGGCAACGCCGGGCTGGATCCCTTCCCCTTCCTGAAGGACGGTTTCACCAGCGCCGCCATGGCCAAGGTGGGCACCAGCGCGATCGAGAGCCGCAAGCTCGGCTACCTGCTGTGGAGCGACATCGTCGTGCCGCACAAGGACGAGCTGCTGCACGTGGCGCTGACCCAGGCCAAGGCGCTGCACGCCGCCGGCCACCGGCCGCCGACGAAGGCGCTGTTCCCGGTGGCGGGCCGCTCGGCCAAGGCCACCATCCAGGGCCAGCTGGCCAACATGCGCGACGGCGGGATGATCAGCGAACACGACCAGCACATCGCCACGCTGATCGCCGACGTGCTCACCGGCGGCGACGTCGACGCGGGTTCGATGGTCGACGAGGAATACCTGATGGCCCTGGAGCGCAAGCACTTCTGCTCGCTGCTGGAGCACCCCAAGACGCAGGAGCGGATCATGGGGATGCTGCAGACGGGCAAGCCGGTGAGGAATTGACCCCCCCCGGAGCGGCTGGCGCCGCACCCCCCCAGGGGGGCGCCGCTGGCGGACCGGCAAAGCCGGCTCCGCGGCGGCCGCTTGATAGGGACACAACGGATCTGAACTAGGAGAGTTCAAATGAGCAAGCAAACCCAAGAGGCCTATATCGTCGCCGCCACCCGCACGCCCATCGGCAAGTCCGGGCGCGGGTATTTCAAGAACACCCGGCCCGACGACCTGCTGGTCGCCGTCATCCAGAGCGCGCTGCGCCAGGTGCCCACGCTCGACCCGAAGGCGATCGAGGACGCGGTGATCGGCTGCTCCTTCCCCGAGGGCGAGCAGGGCATGAACATGGCCCGCATCGCAGTGGCGCTGGCGGGGCTGCCCAACTCGGTGGGCGGCGTCACGGTGAACCGCTTCTGCGCGTCGGGCCTCACCGCCATCCAGATGGCCGCCGACCGCATCCGCGTCGGCGAGGCCGACGTCGTCATCGCCGGCGGCGCCGAGTCGATGAGCATGGTGCCGATGGGCGGCGCCAAGCCGTCGTTCAACCCGCAGGTCTTCGCCAGGGACGAGAACCTCGGCATCGCCTACGGCATGGGCCTGACGGCCGAGAAGGTGGCCCAGCAGTGGAAGGTGTCGCGCCAGGCGCAGGACGAGTTCGCGCTGCAGTCGCACCAGCGCGCGCTGAAGGCGCAGCAAGCCGGCGAGTTCGCCGACGAGATCACGCCGATCGAGGTGGTCGACCGCTTCCCCGACCTGGCGTCGGGCGAGGCCAGGACCCGCACCCGCACCGTCAGCCTCGACGAAGGCCCGCGTCCCGACACCTCGCTCGAAGGCCTGGCCAAGCTCAAGCCCGCCTTCGCGTCGCCGACCGACCCGACCGGCAAGGCCACGGGCCTGGGCAGCGTGACGGCGGGCAACAGCTCGCAGACGAGCGACGGCGCCGGCGCGCTGGTCCTGGCCAGCGAGAAGGCGGTCAAGCAGTTCGGCCTGCAGCCGCTGGCCCGTTTCGTCAGCTTCGCCAGCCGCGGCGTGCCGCCCGAGATCATGGGCATCGGCCCGATCGAGGCCATCCCGGCGGCCCTGCGCTACGCCGGCCTGCAGCAGTCGCAGCTGGACTGGATCGAGCTGAACGAAGCATTCGCCGCCCAGGCCCTGGCGGTGCTGGGGTCGCTCGACCTCGACCCGGCCAAGGTGAACCCGATGGGCGGCGCGATCGCCTTGGGCCACCCGCTGGGCGCCACCGGCGCGATCCGCGCGGCCACGGTGGTGCACGCGCTGCGCCGCCACCAGTTGAAGTACGGCATGGTCACGATGTGCGTCGGCACGGGCCAGGGCGCGGCCGGCATCTTCGAGCGGGTCTGACCATGGCCATCAAGACCGCAACCATCAACGGCGTGGCCACGATCGAGATCGCACGCCCCGAGAAGAAGAACGCGCTGACCGTGGAGATGTACCAGGCCATGGCCGACGCGCTGGCCGCCGCTGGCGCCGACGGCGGCGTGCGCGCCATCCTGGTCACCGGGCAGCCGGGCATCTTCACCTCCGGCAACGACCTGGAGGACTTCATGGCGCGAGCCCCCTCCGGCGACAACCCGATGGACTCGCCGGTCTTCCGTTTCATGTCGGCGCTGTCCGCCTGCGACAAGCCGGTGGTGGCCGCCGTCACCGGCGCGGCCATCGGCATCGGCACGACGATGCTGCTGCATTGCGACTTCGTCTACGTGTCCGACGAAGCGCGCCTGGCCATGCCCTTCGTGAGCCTGGGCCTGGTGCCGGAGTTCGCTTCAAGCCTCATCGTGCCGCGCTTGATCGGCCATGCGAAAGCGGCGGAGAAACTGTTGCTCGGCGACCCCTTCACCGGCGCGGACGCGGTCGAATTCGGCATCGCCAACGCGGTGCTGCCGGCCGGCGAGGTGGCCGCGCATGCCCGCCGCGTGGCCGAGCGCTTCAACGCCTTGCCGCCCGGGGCGGTGCGCGACAGCAAGCGACTGATGCGCGCCGCCGACCGCGCCGCGGTGCAGGAGGCCGTGCAGGCCGAGGCGCGCATCTTCGGCGACCGGCTGCGCAGCCCGGAGGCCGCCGAGGCCTTCCAGGCTTTCTTCCAGAAACGCAAACCGGATTTTTCGAAGTTCTGAAGCTCCGAAAGCCTGGTCGTTTCCAGAGCCGATCCCGGTAGTAAAGCGTTACAAACACATGCCTTGTGCGCTTCGGCTGGGCGGTGGGGTGCCTTAGCATGGCCGCCTCATCGATGCGGGTGCCGGCCCGCTGCCGGACTCCATGTCGAAATCGCCGTTTCTCCGCTGGAACCACGCCCATCCCCGCCCGAGGTTGAAAGGCCTGTCCTGGGCGGTGCTGGCGCTCGGTGCGATGGGCTGCGCCACCGGCAATCAGGCGCAGCCGGCGGCCGACGCGCCCCCGCCCGCGGTGCCCGCGGCCTCTGCCGCGTCCGCACCGGTCGAAGTACCGGCGGGGCAGGGCCTTGGCGCCGCGCCGCCGCCCGCCGCGGCTGACGCCGCCTTTGGCAAGGTGTTGCAGACCTTGACCCCGTCGGCCGTACCCGGCGAAGCTCATTTCCGACTGTCCTGGCCCGACTGCCGCGGTGGCGGCCGCAAGCGCTGTGCCTACGAGATCGCTTGGTTTCCCTCCGCGGGGGATGCGCAGGCTTACAGTGGCCTGCCCTTGGACTGGGAAGTGCCGGCGAAGGCGCGGGTCCGCCCAATCCCGTGGGATCCCAGCCTAGGGGCCGGCGAGCCGTTGATTGCGCCCGGCGCGCAGCGTCCGTCGGCGTGGTCGGCTGGAGAAGAGGAAGGCACCGTCACCGCGTCGGCCCGGTTGCTGGCCCTGCCCGGGACGGCGGCACCGCCCGCCGTGCTGGTAGACCAGAGGGCAGGTTTCGAGCACCTCAAGCGCAGGCATACGGTTTATGCGGTGGTCGAGGGAAAGATCAAGAAAGTGTGGTCGCGGGCCGAGCCCGCGGGCCCGCAGGTGTCGTGGGTGTTGGCCCCTCCGGGAAGGCCGCCGGTACACTTGTCCGTCTTCCTGCAGCCGGATGGCAGCGGTCCGGACAAGTTGGCCGCGCACGAGCTGGTGTGGAACGGGGCGCGGTCGCTTCTGGCCGAACGCGGCGGCGCTTCCGGGTTGATGGGCGTGGTTGCCGGAACGTACGGTTCCGTCGCCGACGCGCAGGCCGCGCGGTCCGCCGCCTGCCTGGCCGAATACTGGGTCATCGACACGCAACCCTTGAAATGGACGCTGCCCCAGCGCTACGCCTTGCTGCTGCCCGCTTCGCAGCGGTCGGCGGCGTCCGCGGAGGTCGCCCGCCTGAAGCGTTGCCGACCGAACGTCCAGGCCCGTGCGGTTCCGTTGCCGCGCCTGCAGGCCAACCCTTTCGAGTAGCCACGCCAACGATCGCATCAAAAACAGGGAGAGGAACAAGACATGCCAGACATCAAGGATTCCGTCGGTGAGGGCGGTGCCAACAAGTCGCACGACGTGGCGCTGGTTCAAGCCATGCTCAGGGTGGTGAAGGACGCGAAGTCCGCGCCTTACCTCGCCACCGACTACGACGGCAGCTACGGCGGCGCGACGAAAGCCGCGATCGCCCGTTTCCAGATCGACCAGAAGCTGGCTGTCGACCCAGCGGCTGCCAAGGTGGCCGCCAAAGCGGCTGCGCCTGGGGCTTCGGCGCCCGTGCCCGTGCCCGCGGCCGCCGGGGCGCAGGCCGTCGGCAACGAGAAGCTGGGCTTCGTCGGCGCCAACAGCCAGACCTTGCAAAAGCTCAGCGCGATGCTGCCAGCGACGCACCAGGACATGCGGGCGATCGAAGGGTCCAAGCTGGTCTACATCGCCGCCGACCCGGCCGGGGTGAACAACAGCAAGGCCGCGATCAGCAACGACAACGAATACGAGGCCATGTTCCGCGCCAAGCTGGCCAACCTGGTGCAGGTGATGTACGAGACGCACAAGATCACGCTGTGGGTGACCTCGGACGGACGCCGACGGACTTTCTCCGAGCAGTCCGGTCTGTTCGCGAAAGGCTCCAACACCACCAAAGCCGGGCCCGGCGAGAGCAACCACAATTTCGGTCGGGCCGCCGACATCGGCATGCGCGGCTTCAAGTGGGTGCAGGGCAACGGCACGATCAAGACCGACAACGATTGGCTCAGTTCGCTGAACGCCGCGAAAGCCGGCGAGGCCACCGGGTTGTGGAAGCTCCGCGACCAGCTGGCCACGACCCAGGGGCTGCACCCTTTGACGTTCGAGCAGATCCACCTCCAGTCCTTCATCAACTCCCAGGTGAACAGCGGGCGGTCCCTCGCCCAGCTGCTGACCAACGTCTCCAAGAACAACATCCAGTGGAAGACGGGCTATCAGGCGGACTTCCAATCCCAGGGCAAGCATTGGGCGCAGGTTGGATCGGCCCAGGATGTCTGGCTGGGCAACGCCAAGGTCAGCAAGGCCGACCTGGCCAAGGCGCGGACCGCGATCACCGGCAAGGCCGTGAAAGAGGCGGACATCAAGCAGGCCGACGTCGACAGCATGCGCGCCGCCCTGAAGGAAGATTTCCAGGCCGCCGAGGACAACTGGGCGAAGTGGCAACCGGTTCCCTGACCTAGGGCGGACCGCCCCGCACGGCCCACCCTGACTGAGCGGGGCGTCTCATTCCCCGAAAAACGCAAAAGAAAACACGATCCCAGGGAGCTTTCCGATGAACCCCATCCCATCCGCCGAAGCGGATTCTTGGCGCGTGCCCCGGCCCGTCGGCACGGTGCTGCCGCAAGCCTTGGGCCGGCCGGCGGATGCCGATCGGCGCACGCCGCAAGAAGTGCTGTCCGGTGTCCAGGCGACTTCTTGCGTGCTGCAGGAATTCCGGCCGCTGACCCAGAGCATCGAATGGGAGTTGGGCCACTTGCATTGGGCGCGCGCCGGGCTATTCACTTTCGCCGAGAACGAAGTGCCCTTCGTCGTGAACAACAGCGGCAGGCTGTCGGAAGACGCCGCGGCGCTGCTTTTCCACAACTGCCTGGAGGCCTCGCCGCAAGGCCCCATCCATGTCCTGGAGCTGGGCGCCGGCTGCGGGTTGTTCGCCCGCTATTTCCTGCAAGCCTTCAACCAGCTTTGCGAGCAGGAGGGCCGGGACTTCCACCGGCGACTGGTCTATTTCGTCACCGACGGGTCGGAGCGCACCCTGGCCCAATGGCGCGAGCGCGGCATCTTCGACGAATTCGGCGCGCAGGCGGTGCTGGCGCGGTGCGACGCCACGCGCTTGCAGGAGGTCGAGCTGCCCGATGGCGGCCGCCTGGCTTTGCCCGAACTGCATGCGGTGTTCTGCAACTACGTGCTCGATGTGCTGCCGGCGTCGGTCGTCCGGCGGCGTGCGGGCGGGCCGTTGCAGGAGCTGCACGTGCGCACGCACCTGACCCAGGACAAGGAGTTGCTCCAGCAGACCACCCGGTTGGCGCCGGCAGAGATCAAAGCGCTGCTGGCGTCCCAGGACCCTGCGCAGCGCGCGCTTTTGCTGCCGCTGTCCAACCTGTTCGAGTACGAGGTCGACTTCTTCCCGGCCAGCGGCGAACTGCCCGCTGTCGTCGCTGAAGCGCTGGACTCTGCGCCGCCTGCCGACCGCCTGCTCGTCAACCACGGCGCCTTCCAGGCGCTGCGGGCGTTGCAGCGGCGGCTGTCGCCAATGGGGTTCGTCTTGGTGAACGACTACGGCGCGAGCACGCCCGAGGCGGCCGCTGAATCGGCCGCGCCCCAGCGTTTCGGCAGGACCAGCGCCATCGGCCTGAATTTCCCGCTGCTGGGCCGGCTCTTCGAGCGCGATGGCTGGCGCGTCGCCGTTGCGCCCGGCGACGACACGCGGGCGATCCACGCTCGGCTGCTGGTGCGGGACACCGCGCCGCGGACGGTCTCCGCCTTCGTCAACCGGTTTTCCGCTGACGCCCAGCAGTTCTTCGAATCCCCTTCCAAGGACGCCCGCGACCACATCAAGGCGGGCCGGCAGGACGCCGCGCTGGAGAGCTACCGGCTGGCCATCGCCCGCAACCCCCGCGATTGGCGGCTGTTGGGCGAAGTGGCCGAATTCGTCGGCCTCCAGCTGCGCGATTTCGAATCCGGCATCGCGCTGGCGCGCAGCGCGCTGGAGCTCAACCCCTGGTTGAGCTCGTGGCTCTGGAACATCCTGGGCGACTGCGTGTACTGCCTGGAACGCTACGACCAGGCCCACGAAGCCTATGAGCAGGCCCAGCGGATCGACCCCCGCGACCCCCGCACCCAGCTCAACCTGGCATATGTGTGGCAGCAGTTCGCCGACCCCGCCCAGGCGCTGTCGGCGGTCGCGCAAGGACTGGCCCATGATGCGACCGGCGTTTACGCAGCGCGCCTGCTGGACAAGCAGCAGCACATCCTCGCGCAGCTGAATTCCCGGCGCGCGGCCGAGCACCAGCGTGCGCTGGAGCGCGCCGCCCGGTTGCACGCGCCTTCGCCCGATTGACGGCGGGCGCGGAGCCCACCGCCGGGGCGCTTCAACCGGCCTTGACCTGCCGCGGGTGGCCGGTGTCGTCGATCGCCACGTAGGTAAACACCGCCTCGGTCACCTTCACCACCTGCAGGTCGGCCGGATTGCGCTCGGCGTAGACCTCGATGCGCACGGTGATCGAGGTTTTGCCGACGCGCACGACATCGGCGTAGAAGCTGAGCAAATCGCCCACCGACACCGGCTGCTTGAAAACGAACTCGTTCACCGCCACCGTGGTCACCCGGCCCTTGGAGAGCTTGGCGGGCAGCACGCTGCCGGCCAGGTCCATCTGCGCCATGATCCAGCCGCCGAAGATGGCGCCGTTGCTGTTGGTGTCGGCGGGCATCGGCATGACGCGCATCACGAGTTCGCGGTCGGTCGGCAGTCGCACCGGCTCGGTGCTCGGGGGGGAAATCTCAGGCATATTCCAGGCTTTCTGTGCGAGACGGCGATTGTCTCGCCTCCGACGAAACCGCGCCGGGGCCGGGTAGCGCCGGCCGCGCAATCCTCCTCACATGCGTCGCAATTCCCCACCCCCGACCCCCGCGCACGACGCGGCCACCGCCCCACCCACGGCTGCGCCGACGCCCAAGCGCGGCGACTTGTCGACGCTGCGCAAGCTGCTGCCCTACCTGTGGACCTGGCGTTGGCGCGTCGGCTTCGCGCTGCTGTGCCTGGTCTCGGCCAAGCTGGCCAACGTCGGCGTGCCGCTGGTGCTCAAGCAACTGGTCGACGCGCTCGACCTGAAGCCGGGCGACGCGCGGGCCGCGCTGGCGGTGCCGGTGGCGCTGCTCGCGGCCTACGGCCTGCTGCGCGTGTCGGTCACGCTGTTCACCGAGCTGAGGGAGTTCCTCTTCTACCCGGTGGGCGCGCGCATCGCCCGCCGCATCTCGCTGGAAACCTTCGAGCACCTCCTGGCGCTGAGCCTGCGCTTCCACCTGGACCGCCAGACCGGCGGCGTCTCGCGCGACATCGAGCGCGGCTCGCGCTCGATCATGTCGCTGCTCAGCTACGTGGTCTACAACATCGGGCCGACGCTGGTCGAGATCGCGCTGGTGATCGGCCTGCTGTCCGCGAAGTTCGACGCCTGGTTCGCGGCGATCGCGCTGGGCGCGCTGGCCCTGTACATCGCCTTCACCATCCTCGTGACTGAATGGCGCACCCACTTCCGCCGCGCGATGAACGAGCAAGACTCGCGCGCCAACACCAAGGCGATCGACGCGCTCATCAACTACGAGACCGTCAAGTATTTCTCCAACGAAGGCTTCGAGCAGGCGCGCTACGACGAGAACCTGCGGCAGCTGGAGACCGCGTCGGTGAAGTCGCAGACGTCGCTGTCGCTGCTCAACCTGGGGCAGAGCCTGATCATCGCGGCCGCGGTGACGCTGCTGGTCTGGCGCGCCACGCTCGGCGTCGTCGCCGGCGCCATGACCCTGGGCGACCTGGTGCTGGTCAACGCGCTGATGATCCAGCTCTACGTGCCGCTGAACTTCCTGGGCGTGATCTACCGCGAGATCCGGCAGTCGCTCACCGACATGGAGAAGCTCTTCACCCTGCTCGGCCAGCACCGGGAGGTGGCCGACGCGCCGCACGCGCGCCCGCTCGACACGTCCGCCGGCGCGGGCGTGTCGTTCGACGGGGTGAGCTTCGGCTACGACCCCGGCCGGCCGGTGCTCGACGACGTCAGCTTCGAGGTGCCGGCCGGCAAGACCGTGGCGGTGGTCGGGCCGTCGGGTTCGGGCAAGAGCACGCTGGCGCGGTTGCTGTTCCGCTTCTACGACGTGGGCCGCGGCGCGATCCGCATCGACGGGCAGGACCTTCGCGAGGTGACGCAGCAGAGTCTGCGCCAGGCCATCGGCATCGTGCCCCAGGACACCGTGCTGTTCAACGACACCGTCGAATACAACATCGCCTACGGCCGCACCGGCTCGGGCCGCGCCGAGGTCGAGCGCGCGGCGCGGGCGGCCCACATCCACGAGTTCATCGCCTCCACGCCGCAGGGCTACGCCACCATGGTGGGCGAGCGCGGCCTGAAGCTCTCGGGCGGCGAGAAGCAGCGCGTGGCGATCGCCCGCACCTTGCTGAAGGACCCGCCCATCCTGGTGTTCGACGAGGCCACCTCGGCGCTGGACTCGGCCAACGAGCGCGCCATCCAGGCCGAGCTACAAGGCGTGGCGCGCGGCAAGACGGCGCTGGTGATCGCGCACCGGTTGTCCACGGTCGTCGACGCGCACCAGATCCTCGTGATGGAGCGCGGCCGCATCGCCGAGCGCGGCACGCACGCGGAGCTGCTCGCGGCCCAGGGCCGCTACGCGCGGATGTGGGCGCTGCAGCAATCGGGCAGCGAAGAGGGCGGCGCGACCCCCTCGAACAAGTGAATACCGTTGGCAAAAATCTTGCTCGGGGTGTACCCCATGCCGATTTTGGCGAGCCCCCAACTACACTGACGCCGTGGAAACCAAATGGATCGAAGACTTCGTCAGCCTGGCGGAGACACGCAGTTTTTCCCGCTCCGCCCAGCTGCGACACGTGACGCAACCCGCCTTCTCCCGGCGCATCCAGGCACTCGAAGCGTGGGCGGGCATCGACCTCGTCGACCGGTCCCTCTACCCCACGCGGCTCACCCCGGCCGGTGAAACCTTCCACCAGCAGGCGCTGGAGATCCTCGGCGCCTTGCAGGCCACGCGCAACATGATGCGCTCGCACCAGGCGGCCGGCCAGGACATGATCGAGTTCGCGGTGCCGCACTCGCTGGCCTTCAGCTTCTTCCCGCACTGGATCATGGACCTGCGCGGCTCCTTCGGCATCGTCAAGAGCCGCCTGACCGCGCTCAACGTGCACGACGCCGTGATGCAGCTCACCGAGGGCAGCTGCGACCTGCTGATCGCCTACCACCACCCTTCGCAACCGCTTCAGCTCAGCCCCGACCGCTACGAGATGCTCAGCCTGGGGCGCGAGACGCTCGCCCCCTACGCCAAGGCCGACCCGCAAGGCCAGCCGCTGTTCAGCCTGCCGCCCCGCCCGGGCGCCAAGGTGCCGCTGCTCAGCTATGCGTCGGGCGCCTACCTCGGGCGCCTGGTCGAGCAGATCACCAAGCTCGCGGGCACGCCGCTGAGCCTGGACGCCATCTACGAAACCGACATGGCCGAAGGCTTGAAGGCGATGGCGATGGAGGGCCACGGCCTGGCTTTCCTGCCCGCCAGCTCGGTCAAGAAGGAGCTGAAATCGCGCCGCCTGATGCGGGCCGCCCAGCCCGGCGCCTTCGAACTGGAGATGGAAATCCGCATCTACCGGGAAAAGCCCGAAATGGCCCGCCACGGCAAGGCCGGCGCCATGGCGCTGTGGGACTTCCTGCGCGACCGGAAATCGTGACGGCGATCACGCGCGGGAAGGCGGCCCCGCGCTGACCCTGCGCGCGGCGGCGCGCCCCTCGCGGCGATCCTGCCGCGGGGGCCGTCGGAAATCCGTCACCGGCCTTCCCCTGTTTCCGGTTTTCCGTCCGCGCCGTCCGTTGCGGGCCCTTGGGGTGCCGTCACAAGTCGTGACATTGGACCGCCAGTCGCCGCCGTGCCGCCTTGGCGTCAGGGTTTGCCCGCAATGGCACGGCCCATGCATGAAAGAGGCAAACGCCCGACGACCATGCGACGCCTCCTCATCCCCCTGCTCCTGAGCCTGTGCGCACTGCGCGCGCAGGCCGACGCGCCGTCGCTGGACACCCTGCAGAAGATCTCCCAGACCGCGACGATCAACCTCGGCCACCGCGAGTCTTCGGTCCCGTTCTCGTACTACGACGCGCGCCGCCAGGTGGTGGGCTACTCGCAGGACATGATGCTCAGGGTGGTCGACAGCATCAAAGCCGAGCTGCGCCTGCCGGCGCTGACGGTCAAGCTCGTGCCGGTGACGGCGCAGAACCGCATCCCGCTGGTCCAGAACGGCTCGGTCGACCTGGAGTGCGGCTCCACCACCCACAACCGCGAGCGCGCCCGTCAGGTGGGTTTCTCGGTCTCGATCTTCCTGGCCAGCTCCAGGCTGCTGACCGGCAAGGCGTCGGGCATCACCGGGTTCGGCGACCTGGCCGGCCGCCGGGTGGTGGTCACCGCGGGCACCACCCCGGAGCGCCAACTGCGCCTGCAGAACGAGGCCGAGGGCCAGCGCATCAAGATGGTCACCGCCAAAGACCACGGCGAAGCCTTCGCGCTTCTGCAGGCCGGGCAGGTCGACGCCTTCATGATGGACGACGGCCTGCTCTTCGGCCTGCGCGCCAAGGCCGACCGCCCCGACGATTGGCACGTGGTGGGCGAGCCGACCGCCGTCGAAGCCTACGCCTGCATGATGCGCCGCGACGACCCCGCCTTCAAAGCCGTCGTCGACCGCAGCCTGACGCGGTTGATGCAGTCCGGCGAGGCGCTGCGCATCTACCGCCGCTGGTTCCAGAACCCGATCCCCCCGAAGGGCCTGAACTTGAATTGGCCGCCGCCCGAGTCGCTGCTGCGGCTGTACCGGGCGCCCACCGACGAGCCGCTGGGCTGAACGACCGGCGAGCCAGACGATGTCGCGCACCCCATCACCCACCCCCAGGACCTCGGCAGGCCCGGGACGACGCACCCCACCGCGAAAAGGAAACCCCATGCCGTACCCCTCCTTTCCCGTCGCGCGTCATGCAGGCAAGATCTGCGCCGCGCTGCTGTTGGCGACATGCTTCGGCGCGCCCGCGTCCGCCGGGCCGGTGCTGGACCGCATCAAGGAAGGCGGGAAAATCACGGTCGCGCACCGCGAGTCGTCGGTGCCGTTCTCCTTCCTCGACGCCGACAAGAAGCCCGTCGGCTACGCCGTCGAGCTGTGCCAGAGGCTGGCCGAAGCGGTCAGGAAAAAGCTCGAGCTCAAGGCGCTGGCCATCGACTACATGATGGTCACGCCGGCCAACCGCATCGCCATGGTCGAACAGGGCAAGGCCGACATGGAATGCGGCTCCACCACCAACAACGCCGAACGCCGCGAGAAGGTCGCGTTCATCGTGCCCCACTACATCACCGGCGCCCGCTACATGGTGCGGGCCGACAGCCCCGTCACCGAGTTGCGCGGCTTCGAAGGCCGCAAGCTGGTGTCGACCAAGGGCACCACCCCGCTCAAGGCGATCACGCGCGCCAACACCGAGGGGCTGCTGCGCATCGACATCCTGGAAGCGCCCGACCACGCGCGCGCCGTCGAGATGGTGGAGAAGGGCGAGGCCGATGGCTTCGCGATGGACGACGTGCTGCTGTACGGCCTGATCGCCGGCCGGCCCGACCCGGGCAAGCTCAAGGTCGTGGGGAAGTTCCTGACGATCGAGCCGCTGGCCATCATGGTCCCCAAGAACGACCCGGAGTTCAAGAGGATCCTCGACGACGAGATGAAGCGTTTGATCTTCTCGAAGGAGGCCTACGCGATCTATGAGCGCTGGTTCAACAAGCCCATCCCGCCCAAGGGCCAGCCGCTGAACCTTCCGATGAACTATCTGCTGAAGGATTTCTGGAAGTACCCCACGGACCAGGTGCCGGGCTAGCGGTGCCGCCCCGGGCGCGGCTTTGAGCGAGCCTTGCCCAGGGTGCCCGGCGACCCCCCCGTGGATCTTTTTTTCTTAGTCCGCTTTCCCCCCAACCTCCATGAAAACAGGAGCAAACATGAAGAAGTCGTTGATCGTCGCAGCAGCCTTCCTGGCCGTTTCCGCGGCCCAGGCCCAATCGTCCGACACGCTGAAGAAAATCAAGGACAGCTCGACCGTCACCATGGGCGTGCGCGAGTCCTCCGGCGCGTTGAGCTACACGCTGGGCAACAACCAGTACGCGGGCTACCACGTGGAGATCTGCCAGCGCGTGCTGGCCGACATCCAGAAGCAGCTCGGCCTGGCCAAGCTGGAAGTCAAGTACCAGCCCGTCACTTCGCAGAACCGCATCCCGCTGGTGCAGAACGGCACCGTGGACATCGAGTGCGGCTCCACCACCAACAACGCCGCCCGCCAGAAGGACGTGGCCTTCGCCGTGACCACTTTCGTCGAGGAAGTGCGCATCGCCGTCAAGGCCAACTCCGGCATCAACTCGATCGCCGACCTGACCGGCAAGAAGGTCGCCACCACCACCGGCACCACTTCCGTCCAGACCCTGCGCAAGCACGAGCGCGCCAACAACGTGAACTTCGAAGAGGTCTACGGCAAGGACCACAGCGACAGCTTCCTGCTGCTCGAGTCGGGCCGCGCCGACGCCTTCGTGATGGACGGCGCCATCCTGGCCGGCAACATCTCCAAGGCCAAGAACCCGGCCGACTTCAAGATCGTCGGCGAAGTGCTGTCGGTCGAGCCGATCGCGATCATGATCCGCAAGGACGACCCGGCCTTCAAGAAGGCGGTCGACGACAGCATCAAGGGCATGATGAAGTCCGGCGACATCGCCAAGGTGTGGGACAAGTGGTTCATGCAGCCGATCCCGCCGAGCAACACCAAGGTCGGCCTGCCGGTGAGCGCCTCCACCAAGGACGCCTGGGCCAACCCCAACGACAAGCCGATGGAAGACTACGCCAAGAAGTAACCAAGCATGCATCGCCCCGGCCGCGCGCCGGGGTCGGCAGGCCCAGGCCGTCGTCGCCTCTCGGGATCGGCGGACTGGGCTCTTTTTCGTTCAAGAGGAATTGGGCCGCGGCGGTGTAATTCTTTGTGCGCCCGACTGCGCGTTTCCCCCGAAACAAAATCTGTCAAGCGTATGCGAAAAACGCATCGTGCCTCAGGCAAACAGCATTGGCGCTGACACCCCGCGCACCCCTACAGTTGGAAACATTTTTCATTCTTAGCGCCCGCTCGGGCATACGCTGGAATCCCCCCACATGACAGCTGCTGAATTTCGCGCCGAACACGATTTCCTCGGTTCGCGTGCGATCCCCGTGGACGCCTATTGGGGCGTCCACACCGCCAGGGCGGTCGAGAATTTCCCGATCACGGGGCAGTCCGTGTCGCTGATGCCCGACCTCGTGCGCGCCCTGGCCTTCGTGAAGAAGGCGGCGGCTTGCGCCAACCGCGAAATGGGCGTGGTCGCCGAGGCGCAGGCGCACGCCATCGCGCTGGCCTGCGACGACCTGATCGAAGGGCGGCTGCACGAGCAGTTCGTCGTCGACGTGCTCCAGGGCGGCGCCGGCACGTCGACCAACATGAACGCCAACGAGGTCATCTGCAACCGCGCCCTGGAGCACATGGGCCTGCCCAAGGGCGCCTACGCCGCGCTGCACCCCAATGACCATGTCAACGCGTCGCAGAGCACGAACGACGTCTACCCCACCGCGCTGCGGATGGCCGCATGGGCCGGCATGGGCCGGCTCATCGACGCGCTGGCCGCGCTGCGCGGCGCGTTCGAAGCCAAGGCCGCGGAGTTCTCCCAGGTGCTGAAGATCGGCCGCACCCAGCTGCAGGACGCGGTGCCGATGACGCTGGGCCAGGAGTTCCTCGCCTTCGCCGTGATGATCGGCGAGGACGAGTCCCGCCTGCGCGAGGCGCGGGCGCTGATCGAGGAAGTCAACCTCGGCGCCACCGCGATCGGCACCGGCATCAACGCGCCCGCCGGCTACGGCGACCGCGCGGTCGAGCTGCTCGCGCTGTTCAGCGGCGTGCCTGTGCGCAAGTCGCCCAACCTGATCGAAGCCACGCAGGACACCGGCGCCTTCGTGCAGCTGTCCGGCGTGCTCAAGCGCGTGGCCTGCAAGCTGTCCAAGGTCTGCAACGACCTGCGCCTGCTGTCGTCGGGCCCCCAGGCGGGCTTCGGCGACATCAGGCTCCCGGCCCGCCAGGCCGGCTCCTCGATCATGCCGGGCAAGGTCAACCCGGTGATCCCCGAGGTCATGAACCAGGTGGCGTTCGAAGTCATCGGCAACGACGTCACGATCACGATGGCCAGCGAAGCCGGGCAGCTGCAGCTCAACGCCTTCGAGCCCGTCATGGGATGGGCGCTGCACAAGAGCCTGGCGCACCTGACCCGCGCCTGCGAGACGCTGCGGGTCAATTGCGTGGAGGGCATCCAGGCCAACCATGAACTTCTGGCCAGGCGTGTCGCCGAATCGGTCACGCTGGTCACGGCGCTGAACCCGGTCATCGGCTACGAGAAAGCCGCGCTGATCGCCAAGACGGCGCTGGCCACCGGCGGCACCATCGCCGAGACCGCGCAGCAGCTGGGCATCATGACGAGCCTGGAGATGCAGGCCCTGCTGGTGCCGGAGAAACTCACGCAGCCCGTGCGCCTGGAGGCTTGAAAACGACCGCGCGAACCCTGGCGCGCGCCCCGCGCGCTGGGAAAACGCGGGGTCCGCGAGAAGGGCTGCTGGAGTAAAGTGAATGGTTACGCGTGACGCAGGGAAACCGGGCGTTTCCCGGTGTTTCTTCGAGTCGAAAAGAATCTGTTTTTTGAACGATTGGAGGCGGTTTTGGGCACATGGGACTGGCAGATATTCCTGCAGGACACAGGAGGCGGCGAGACATACCTGCATTGGATGATGTCCGCCTGGGGCTGGACGTTGTCCGTCGCGCTGCTGTCCTTGGCGGTGGCCCTGGGCATCGGGGTGGTGATGGGCATCTTCCGCACCACGCCGAGCAAGCCGCTGCTCTACATCGGCAACGCGTGGACGGAGCTGTTCCGCAACATCCCGTTGCTGGTCCAGATCTTCCTCTGGTACCACGTCCTGCCTTCCATCTTCACCTCGCTGCGCTCTGTGCCCAGCTTCGTGCTGGTGGTGTTCGCGCTGGGCTGCTTCACCTCGGCGCGGGTTTCCGAGCAGGTGCGCGCCGGCATCCAGGCGCTGCCCAAGGGCCAGCGCTACGCCGGCCTGGCGATGGGCCTGACGCTGCCGCAGACCTACCGCTACGTGCTGCTGCCGATGGCCTTCCGCATCGTCA
>CBIHOD010000023.1:0-51678 GCA_966211815.1 uncultured Burkholderiales bacterium | reverse complement strand
GGCACCGGCCTGTCACGCCGGGGGTCGCGGGTTCGAGCCCCGTCCACTCCGCCAAGTTAGTGCCATGCCGTCCCATGGGATGTCATGAAGTCAGACAAGAAAAAGCTGCGTTGAAAAACGCAGCTTTTTTTTCGTCCCATGCACGCGCCATCCCTTTGCAACCGCCCGTCATCGCGCAAGTTGCTTTTTTCCATCTTGCAGCAGCGCGGCGGTTCGGCCTTGGGAGATGGGCGCTCTCAACCCAGGCGGGGTTCGCAGCGTCACTCACTGCCCAAGGGGCGGGGCGGGCAGCAAGAGCCTGCCGATGAGGCGCGCGCATGGGGTGGGCGGGCGGCCCTTGTCGTCCGTCTGCACCGCCGTGGCCTGTTGTTTGGCTGATCCACACCCCGCCAGAGGCGGGCCGTTGGGCCAAGCGCGTGCCTAGGCGCCGTTTTCAATGGCCCCCGTCGCTGGCTGACTATCACGTTCCCTCGCTGCCCGACCGGTTTCCCGTAAGCGACGGCTTGATCGGTCTCTCCGAAGGATTCGACGCGGTCGATGGGCCGCATGGCGCCACGCCTTCGTCGACCGGCACTGCCCCACTTCGTCGCCAGGCGCCGCTGGATTCACCAGCATGGAACGGTGGCGGCAAACGTCGCTGCGCGCCGTGCGGCCCACCCGCCGGCCCAGCAGTCGGGGCGGCCAGTTTCAAGGGCCGAGACCAGGCGCTGGAAAAGGATCCACGGTCCTTCGCTGCAGCGGCTGGGCTTTAAATCACCGCCCGATGGATCGCCGATTGCCCGAAGGGCCCATGGGCCGACGTCCGATAGCGGCTTGGTCCTACCTCGTCGGATAAAGCGACGGCGAAGAATCGGTTCGACTTTGACACGAACCCCCCTTGACCACCAGGAGACAGACGAATGCGACCCTTCAAGCACACAGCCATCCTCGCTACCTTGCTCGGCGCCTGCTGCGGCGCCGCGCTGGCCCAGCAACAACCGAACAACCCGGCTCCGGCCAATGTGGGCGTCTCGCCCTCGACGGCGGCCGATGCCCAGCAGCAAGCCGTGCCGCGCAGCGATGTCGGCACCGTCGTGCGCACCGGCCCGTCCGCCGCGGACAGGGCGCGCGCGGCCACGTCCCGCGGCGACGCCACACCGTCGGACACGCCCGGGACGACACGCGACGCTTCCACCAGTTCCACCGCTTCCTCCGCGCGCCCGCCGATCGCGGATCGCAACTGAACCCCACCTTCCCACATCCCACAACCCGACACCTTCAAGGAAAACCTCATGACCACCGTCACCGAAACCACTCGTCCCTCCTCCCTGGCCTCGTCGACCGCGCCGGGCCCGATCGTCACCGGCTTGTTCCCGGACCGCGCCAGCGCCGAGGCGGCCTACGACAGCGCGCAGTCCCGCGGCTATTCCCGCGACGACTTGAACTTGGTGATGTCGGATGAAACCCGCAACCGCCATTTCGCCAACGAATCCGTTCAGACCGAACTCGGCAACAAGGCCGCCGAAGGCGCCGGGATCGGCGGAGCCATCGGCGGCACCGTGGGCGCCGTGCTGGCGGCCGTGGCCGCGATGGGCACCAGCCTCGTCCTTCCCGGCGTCGGCCTCGTCGTCGCCGGGCCTTTGGCCGCGGCCGCGGCGGGTGCCGGCGCGGGTGCCGCCGGTGGCGGACTGATCGGCGCGCTGATCGGCTGGAACATCCCCGAGGAACGGGTGAAGCACTACGAGGACGGCATCAAGCGGGGCGGCATCCTGATGGGGCTGCGCACCAAGAACGATGAGGACGCGGCCCACCTCGAAAGCTCGTGGCGCCAGCATCGCGGCGAACACGTCTACCGCTGAGCACCGCCTCGGCGAACTCACCGCGCGAAGGCCTGGCTCACGCCGGGCCTTCGGCTTTGAAAGGCAGCAAGCACCCGTCCAGATCCCGTATTCGCGAGGACCACCCATGGAGACCACCGGCCCGGTCCATGTCGACCGGCTATTCCAACTCCTGATCCGACAAAGCCGCGACCATGCCTTTGTCTTGCTGGACACCGGCGGCCGCATCACCGCCTGGCGGGGGGCCGCCCAGGACATCCTCGGCTACACGGAAGATGAAGTGCTCGGCGAGCCCGCTTCCCTGCTTTTCACGCCCGAGGACAACGCGATCGGTCTTTCCGGACTGGAACTGCGTGTCGCCGCCGCCAAGGGCCGTTGCGAAGACGACCGCTGGCACGTCCGCAAAGACGGGCTGAGGGTGTGGATCTCCGGCGTGGTCACCGCGCTGACCGCCGACGGCGAACTCCTCGGCTACGCCAAGGTGATGCGCGACCGCACCGACGTGCGGGGCCAGCTCGACACCTACAAGAACCGGTCGGAACAATACGGCCGCCGCCTGGCGGACCAGGACGCCGTGTTCGCGCGCGTCGCTCATGAAATGCGAAACGCGCTCGCCCCCATCCGGCACGGGGCCGAACTGCTGGTGCGGTCCGCGGAGGCGGGCCAGCGCCTGCTCGCCTTCTCAATGGTCGAGCGCCAGATGGGCGTCCTCGAACGGATGCTCCAGGACCTGACCGACGCCGCGCGCATCAACGCCGGCAAGCTGGAACTCCGGCGCCGGCGCTTCGACCTCGTCCAGGTCCTGCACGCCGTCGCCGAGGCGCTGCGCACCCGCGCGGCGCAGAAAGGGCATGCGCTGGCCGAGCTGTTGCCCGAGGGCGCCGTCATGATCGAAGCCGATCCCGAACGCGTGCACCAGGTCGTGTTCAACCTGCTGGACAACGCGATCAAATACACGCCCGCCGGCGGCCGGATCTGGCTCAAATGCACCTTGGAAGACGCGGATGCCGTGGTCAGGGTGCAGGACACCGGCGTGGGCATCCCCGCGGAGCTGCTCCCGGTGATCTTCGAGATGTTCACCCAGGAGGCGCCCATGGACGCCGAGGGCGGCTACGGCATCGGGCTGTCGCTCGTCAAAGAGCTGGTGCAGGCGCACCAGGGGGTGGTCGAGGTGCGCAGCGAAGGCCGGGGCAAGGGCACCGAATTCACCGTCCGCCTGCCGATCTCCGGCCGTCCGCCGGGGCCGAGCCTGGTCGCTGCGCCTGTCGGCGGCCCGGGGTGAAATCTTTGCCGCGTCCCAAGGCGGCGAGGTCCTCTTGAAGGACGAGACGGGTGCTCGGCAGCCGCGACCATCGCCGACATGACGCAGTCCGACAGCGTCTTCCGCCGGTCGACAAAGTGGCGAGGCCGAAGTGATCGTCGGCGCGTCGCGGTGACTGGCCGCAATGAACGGGTTTCCCGGGCGGCCTTTCTCCCAGCGGTCAAATTCCGGCCACCCGCGACTGGCGGCGAAAGGTCTCCAACCGTTTCGATGGCCTGGCGTGATGCTTGCTATCGAACGCGCCATGGGGTTCTTCGAATTGTTCGCGCAGAGTGTCCGGGAGGTCCTCCCGCTGGCCAGGCGGAAGAAGCTCACGGCCCATTTCGATTGCCATGGGCCCGAGCTGGATGTGGCCCTGGCCGGACTGTGTGTGCGGGCCGGCATCCACCGTGTGTTCCTCGGGTTGATCGATTGCGTCGACTCAGGCTCCATCCTCTTCAGCGCCGAGTCGGCGCCACCGGTCTCGGGCCTGAGCACGGTGCTCATCCATGCTGCTGCGACCGACCTCCGATCCCCGGCTTGCTTGTCCGAAACCATCGGCCGTTTGAAGCTTGCACCATGGCCGGCCCGCGGACGCGGAAACGGTTCCAAAGCCGTGGGTGTTTGCCCCGCCACCGGGGGCAGGGTCGAGCTCATGGACGCGGGCCCGGCCGGCGTGGTGATTTCGCTGGCGTTGTCCGTGGCCGCGATGGAGGTCCCGCAGGCACACCCGCCGCCGGACGCCGCCGGGACTGCCGCATGGCTCGTCAGCCCGATTCCCGGCGCGCTGGATTGCTTGCACCGCCGCCTCGGTCACCTCGGCTGGCGCGTGAGTGTCTTCGCCTCGGTCGAGCACGCCATGGCCTTGATGGCCACCCGATTGAAAAACATCCAGGAACCCCCGGGGCTGTTGATCGTCGAGGAATCGAACGGCACCGAGCTGCCCAGGATGGAAAGGATCGCGGCCGCGCTGCCCCAGGTGTGGCCAGTGCTGGCGGTGGTGACAGGCTCGGCGACGGTGCTGCTGCGCGGCGACACCCTGGTGGACATCCGGTGCCTGCCGTTCAGTCCCCGGGAGCTCGAGCGCTTCACCACCCATGTGGACTGCCGCACCTCGACGGTGGAAACACGCGAAACGTCGCCCACCCCGCTGTACGCGCAAGACAGTGGCTTGGTGCTGGTGGTGGACGATGACCCCATCAACCAGGCCGTGGTGCGCGGCCAGCTCGAAGTCCTCGGGTACGACGTGGTGGTGGCGGGGGACGGCGCCCAGGCGCTGGACGCCTGCCTCCGGCACCCGCCGGACATGGTGCTGATGGACGTCGACATGCCGGTGATGGATGGGCTGCAAGCCACCGAAAGGGTGCGGGCGATGCAACAGGCGGGCATGCTTCCGCCGTTCCCGATCGTCGCTGCCACCGGCGAAAACTCGGAGTCCAGGAGGAAAACATGCTTTTGCGCCGGCATGGATGGGTACCTGTCCAAACCGATCGACCTGCGCATCCTCGCGAAGGAAATCCACCGTGTGCTGCCGACGCGTCCAGTCCTTACTACCGGGCCGGGTTACGCGTAAATCCGACCGGTGGGAAGGGCGCTTTCCACCCGCTTCCCGCCGTCCTTACCCTCAGGCAGCAGCCGGGCAATCGTTGACCGGGGCCGAGGACCGTGTCGCCAGGGAAACCGTCTCTGCCAGGCCGCCATGGGCCCGTGAGTCCGGCGCCTTCGGGGGTTGCCTGGAAACCTCGCCGGGCAGGTGCTCCCGGTGGTGGACCGGCCCGGCAACGATGTCGTCGATGGCCCGGCGCATGGCCAGCGCGGTGGCGTCCCATGAGTACCGGCTGACTGTCGACCGCATGAGGGCGGTGCGTTCGTCGCGCTTGGACGGGGTTTCGCCGAGCTCCCTTCTGCAATGGTCGATGAAGTCGGCCTGGTCGGAAGCCACGCCTATCACCGCGCCGTAGAGCGACGCCACATCAGGCACCGCGGTGCTGACGACGGGCTTGTCCGCCGCCATGTACTCGAGCGTCTTGGTGGGGCTGATGAACCGCGTGGACTCGTTCAGCGCGAAAGGCAGGAGGCAGACTTCCCAACCCGCGACCAACTGCGGCAGCAGGCCGTAGGGTTGCTGGCCAAGCCAGTGGATGTTCGGGCGCTCGGGGAGCCGCGCGGGGTCGATCTTGACCACCGGGCCGGCCATGACGATCTGCCAGCGGGGGTCGGCGTCGGCCAGGGCTTCGACCAACCCGATGTCCAGGCGCTCATCGATGACGCCGAAGAAGCCCAGGCGCGGGTGCGGCACATGGCCTTGCAGGGCCTCGGCGCGGGCGAGCGCGTCGCGGTCCTCGAGCGCGCGGGCCGGCGAAAAGTGGTCCGCGTCCACGGCGCTGGGCAGGCACAACACATTCGCGTGGAGGCGGCGCTTGGACTCGAACAGGCTCGGGCCGCCGGTGAACACCACGTCCGCCACTTTCATCAGCGCGGCTTCGCGGTCCCGCATTTCCCGCGGGGCGCCTTGGAAGGCCGCCAGTTCATCCATGCAGTCGTAGACGACGGCGCGCGGGGCCAGCCCGTCCAGCAGCGGCAAGGCCATCGGCGTGTAGAACCACACGACGTAGTCATGAATCCGGTGCTCGTCCAACCAGGAGGAAAGCAAAGGCTTGATGAGCTGCAGCTGCTCGTCGTGGTAGCCGGGGGCGTGGCTGGGGGTGCGGGGCGTCAACACCTCGACGTTCGGCTCGGGGTTCGCCCGGTCCATGGACGCGGGGCCGTCCGCATGGAGTGGCTCTTCGATGAACAGCACCCGGTCGTGCCGGGCCATTCGGGACAACACGTGCTGGGGACGCTGGTGCACGAAGTTCCAGCGCAGGTGCGAGAAGACGATCAGGGAGCGCATCGGGAATCCTTGGCTGGCGGTGGTGGTGGAGACGGGTCACGAGCAAGCGCCATACCCGGGCAGGCGAGGCACTTCGATTGCCCCTCACGCGGTCTGCGACACATGATGAGCAAGGACACACGCGTGGACACCGCCTACCCCCGCCCCCAGCTGGAACGCTGCGGATGGACATCGCTGAACGGCCGCTGGCGCTTCAGGTTCGACGACGAGCGCCTTTTCTCCCATCCCCGGCAAATCACGGACTGGCCGCTGAGCATCGTCGTGCCTTTCCCGCCCGAGGCGCAGGCCAGCGGCATCGCCGACCGGGGCTTCCACCGCGCTTGCTGGTACGAACGCGACTTCGACATCGCGATCGACGCCGGCCGCGAGCGGGTCATCCTGCGTTTCGGCGCCGCCGACTACGCGGCGCGCGTTTGGGTCAACGGCCACTCGGTGGCCGCGCATGAGGGCGGCCACACGCCTTTCTCGGCCGACATCAGCCAGGCGCTCGACCCGTCGGGCAGGCAGACGGTGACCGTGCTCGTCGAAGACGACCCCTTCGACCTGGCCAAGCCCCGCGGCAAGCAGGACTGGCAGCTCGAACCGCATTCGATCTGGTACCCGCGCACCACCGGGATCTGGCAGACCGTGTGGCTCGAGAAAGTCTCGCGCACCTACGTCGAGAAGATCCGCTGGACGCCGAACGTGGAAGGTTTCTCGATCGGCTTCGAAGCGCGCATCGCCGGCGACGCCGATGCCGACCTGACGCTGGAAGTAAACCTGAACCACGGCGAGAGGCCGCTCGCGCGCGACACCTACCGGGTGTTGGACAGGGAGGTCGACCGCGTGGTGATCCTGGCCGACCCTGGCATCGACGACTTCCGCAACGAACTGCTGTGGTCGCCCGAGCGCCCGACCCTGCTGGACGCCCACATCCGCCTGCTGCGCGGCGGCGAGGTGATCGACGAGTTCAAGTCGTACACCGCGCTGAGGTCGGTGACCATCCTGCGCGAGCGCTTCATGCTCAATGGCCGCCCCTACTTGCTCCGCCTGGTGCTGGACCAGGGTTATTGGCCCGACACCCTGCTGGCCTCGCCCAACGACGCCGCCCTGAAAAAGGACGTCGAGCTGGCCAAGGCGATGGGCTTCAACGGCGTGCGCAAGCATCAGAAGATCGAAGACCCCCGCTACCTGTACTGGGCCGACAGGCTCGGCCTGCTGGTGTGGGAGGAGATGCCGTCCGCCTACCGTTTCACGCGCACCGCCATCAAGCGCACGGTCAAGGAATGGACGGAGGCGATCGAGCGCGACTACAGCCATCCCTGCGTGATCGTCTGGGTGCCGTTCAACGAATCATGGGGCGTCCCCGAGCTGACCTCCGCCCGCACCCAGCGGCACGCCGTCGAGGCGCTGTACCACCTGACCAAGACCCTGGACGCGACACGCCCGGTGATCGGCAACGACGGCTGGGAAAGCAGTGCCACCGACATCATCGGGATCCACGACTACGACGCCAACACCGACCACCTGCGCCAACGCTACGGCGCCGAGATCGGCACCGATACCTTGTTCGACCGGCGCCGGCCCGGCGGCCGCATCCTGACGCTGGACGGCTACCCCCACCGCGGCCAGCCGGTCATGTTGACCGAATTCGGCGGCATCGCCTTCGCGAAGCATCCGGAGCCGGGCGTCGACCGGACCTGGGGCTACACCGCGGCCGCCACCGAGCAAGAGTTCACCGCCATGTTCCAGGCGTTGCTGGACACGGTGATCCACACGGCGTTGTTCGCAGGCTTTTGCTACACGCAATTCGCCGATACCTTCCAGGAAGCCAACGGCCTGCTGTGCGCCGACCGCGCGCCCAAGATTCCGCTGGAAGAGATCGCCAAGGCCACCCGCATGTCGCGGACACATATACCGGGCGGCGTGTAGCAATGACCGATTGGCGGATCGCCGGCATGCATGTCGTTGAACTGCGAAAGCCCGACGGCCGGCGGCTGACGCTGTACGGCCGGCGCCCCCTCGACGCGCACGGCGGCACGGCGCCGAGCCCTTTCGCCGAGCCGCTGGGCGCCAACCCGCATCTGCGCTGGCACCCGCTGCGCGGCGAATGGGTGACCTACGCCGCCTACCGGCAAGACCGCACCTTCCTGCCGCCCCCCGAATACAACCCGCTGGCGCCCACCACCGACCCGGCCCACCCCACCGAAGTGCCCGCGGGCAATTGGGACGTGGCGGTGTTCGACAACCGCTTCCCGTCGCTGGGCGTCGACCCTGCGGCGCACGGGCAGCCGCCATCGCTGATCGTCCCCACCGCGCGGGCCCTCGGCCACTGCGAGGTCGTCGTCTTCGCGCAGGATCCGGGATCGTCGCTCTCGCAATTGCCGCTGGGCCACATCGAACTCCTGTTCAAGGTGTGGGCGGACCGCACCGAGCGGCTGGCCCGACGGGACGGCATTGAATACGTGATGCCGTTCGAGAACCGCGGCCAGGAAGTGGGCGTGACGCTTCACCACCCCCACGGGCAGATCTACGCCTACCCGGTCGTGCCGCCGGTCCCCGCCCGCATGCAGCAATTGGCGGCGGAACATTTCAAGGCGCACTCTCGGGGGTTGCTCGAACAGATGATCGGACGCGAGTTGGAAGACGGCCGGCGCATCATCTATGCAGGCCCGCGCGCGGTGGCCTTCGTGCCGGTGTGCGCGCGCTACCCGTACGAAGTGTGGGTCGCCCCGGTGGCGCCGGTGCCGGACTTCGCCGCGCTCGACGACGCCCAACGCGCCGACCTGGCGCGCGCGCTCAAGACCGTGCTGCTCAAGTACGACGGCCTGTGGCAGCGACCTTTCCCCTACCTGAGCGCCTGGTACCAGGCGCCCACGGACGGGCAGCCCCACCCCGAATCGCACCTCCATGCGCAGTTCTATCCGCCCTACCGCACCCCCGCGCGGTTGAAGTACCTGGCCGGCACCGAGATCGGCGCCGGCTTCTTCGCGATGGACGCCCTGCCCGAAGACAAGGCGCGCGAGCTGCAGCGAGTCCAGGTCTGCTTGGATTGAGGATCCGCACATGACTTTCGAAGAAGCTTTCGGCTCGCGCCCATCGGTGGTGGCCCAGGCCCCGGGCCGCGTCAACCTGTTGGGCGATCACACCGACTACAACGAGGGTTATGTGCTGCCGATCGCCATCGCGCGCACAACCCGGGTGTCGCTGGGAATCGGCCCGGGCGAGGGCGCGGCGTTCACGCTGCACGCCGACACGCTGGGTCTGCGCGCGGAGTTCGGCCTCGACGAGTTGCCGCGCGAGCAGGCCGCGCGATACGTCTACGGATGCCTGCGCGAAGTGCGGGACCAGGGCGCCCACCTGCCGCCGTTGAACATCCATGTGAGTTCCGACGTGCCGATGGGGGTGGGCCTGTCGTCCAGCGCGGCGCTCGAGGTGGCGATGCTCCGGGCTTTGCGAGGGCTGTTGAACATTCCCTTGGACGACGTGTCGATCGCCAAGCTCGCCCAGCGCGCCGAGGTCGGATACGCCGGCGTGCGCTGCGGGATCATGGACCAGATGGCGTCGAGCCTGGCGGACCAGAACCGCGCCTTGTTCCTCGACACCCGCACGCTGAAGCGCCGATTGGTTTCCTTGCCCCGGGGCGGCGCGGTGCTCGTGCTCGATTCGGGCATCAGCCGTTCGCTCGCGACCAGCGGCTACAACCAGCGCCGCGCCGAATGCGAGGCGGCGGCGGCGAGCCTGGGGACGGCCAGCCTGCGCGATGTGGACGATTTGGGCGCCGTCGACGCGTTACCCGCGCCGTTGCGCGGGCGCGCGCGCCATGTCGTGAGCGAAAACAGGCGGGTCCTGGAAGCGGTGGCCGGGGTGTCGGCCGAGACCTTCGGCCGCCTGATGAATGAATCGCACGCCAGCCTGCGCGACGACCATGAGGTGTCGGTGCCGGCGCTGGACCGGCTGGTGGCGTTGTTGCAGTCGCACCCCGCGGTTTTCGGCGCAAGACTGACGGGCGCAGGGTTCGGGGGAGCGTGCGTGGCGCTTTGCCGGGCCGATGCCTTGCGGGAAGTCAGCGCCGCCGTGTTGCGCGACTACCGGGCCGTTGGCGGGCAAGGCCGGGTTCTGGTCCCGTAAGGCCGGGTCCCGCTCATCCAGCCGCTTCGCGCAGGTAGCGCGTCAGCGCGTCGGCCAAGGGCGGCATCAGCGTGGCGCGTTCGCTGGCCAACGCCGAGTACCGCGGCCTGCGCGCATGCTGACCGAGTTGGGCGCCTGGCCTCCCGACCACCCGTTCCTCATCCAGTCCGGCGGCGCGGACCGCCATCCGGGCGAAATCGGCCCAGCTCACGGTGCCCCGGTTGGCCAGGTGCCACAGGCCGCTTTCGCCGTCCATCAGCAGGTCGAGCGAGGCCGTGGCCAGGTCCGGGACATAGGTGGGCGACACCACCTGGTCTTCGGGTGCTTCCCAGTGCCCGCCCCCCGCCAACACGGCGAACCCCCGCGTCAAGAAGTTGTGCGCGTCCCACGGGCCGAAGAAGGCCGACGTGCGGACCACGAGGGCGTCGGCCGCGTCTTGGAGCATGCGGCACTCGGCCTCGGCTTTGCCTCGCCCATACGCGTTCAGGGGGCGCGGCGCATCGCCTTCGACATAGGGCTCGCGCTTTTCGCCGTCGAACACCAGGTCGCTCGAGAAGCTCACCAGGCGCACGCCGTGGCGGGCGCAGCACCGCGCCAGCAAGGCGGGGCCGATCGCGTTCTCGAGCCAGTGGCGGCCGTCGCCCTCGGCGTCGTCGACGCGCACATAGCCGGCGGCATTGACGATCGCCCATGGCTTCCAAGTCCGGATCGCGGCTTCGATCGAGGCCTCGTCGGAAATGTCGAGCTGGGACCGCCCCAGCAAGCGGTGGGGCAGGCCGCGCTCGGCGCATTGGCGGCCGAAGGCCTGGCCGAGTGTGCCGGTGGCGCCGGTGACCAGCACCGGGCGGCCCGCCGTGCAAGCGTCACCGACCCCGGGATGTCTTTCCGGGTAGAGCAGCCGTTCTTCGCGATGCCACCACGGTGTGCCGTCGAGCGCGGGGTGGTCGGGGCTCCGGCCGGCGGCCAGTTGCCGGGCCAGAGGCGCCAACGCGGTCTCGCGCGGCGCGCCGCCGCCGCGCACGTCCCACGCGCCGGGTTCATAGTGCCCGGCCTTGCGCGTGAGGAGGCTGTTCCAGTCATGGGCACCGAAGGCGGCCCACAGGGTGACGGCCCGCACGTCGGCCCCTTCGGAGCGGGCCGCCCGGGCCGCCTTCCAGGCTTCGTTCAACCAGCGCAACTGCTCGTCGCGCGTGCAGCCCATGTGCACTTCGGTCAGCGCGATGGCCCGGCGGTAGCGAAGGTGCGTCTCCCGCAAGCGGGCCAGGAAGCCGCCGGTCGCCTGCCCGCGCACCCGCACCGCTTCCACGTCGGCATAGCGGTGGCGGTGGTTGCCGCCCCATGATGCGGGTGGGTAGAGGGCCGTCCGGCCGTCGAGGAAACGTTCGCTGGTGACGTAGCTGTTGACGCCGATGACGTCGGGCGGGCAGGGCCGGTCGGCCAGGTCTTCCAGCGCGGCGGGGCTTGCGCCGTGGCCCACCAGGTAGTGCCACATCGGGTGCCTGAGGTCGACCCGCCCGCAAAGCAGGTCGAAGCTCAGCCAGCGCCTCGTGTTCTCGAACTCCGCCTGGTAGTCCAGATGCGGCACGCTGGCGGTGTGGCCCAGGTCTTCCGTCTGGACGAGCTGGGCCCGCGGGTTGACCTCGCGGACCGCACGCATCGCCAGGACGGTCCCCAGCACCTGGTTCAACAGCGCACGCACGAAACTCGCGTCGTCGCGGTGGTGCGGGTACCACAAACCGTACAGCGCGCTGAAGCGGGCCGTGGTCAGCGGTTCGTTGACCGGGGTGTAGGCGTCGATGTGCGGGAAGCGCTGCGCCACGGCCCGCGCATAGGCCGCCAGCTTGGCCGGGAACCCGGCGTCCAGCAGGTGCGTGCCGCGCGGACCGCTCCCATGGTGGAGCAGGCCGGCGATGGGCGCGACGCCCAGGTCGCGCAAGCGCGCCAGGCGTTCGTCGGCGTACCGCCAATCCGGCCGGTCGGGGCCCTGGGCTTCGGTTCGCTCCCAAAGGAGCGGGAAGCGCATGCGCGCGATGCCCAGCGAAGCGAGGCGGTCGATGTCGTCGGGCCGCCGAGCGAATCCGCTCTCGTCGAGCTGGTCGCGGTACGCGTCGCCGATCCGGTTGACCGTGCACTCCGGCCCCGCCCAAAGCTGCAAGGTTTTCACGGCGCCAGGAAAAGTTTCCCGGTCGCCACCCGGCGGCGGGTCGCGGCGTCGGCCTGCGGGCCATTCCCCACGGCGGGCTGGTGGCGTGGGCGCAGGCGCTTGAAAGCCGCCAGCGACTGCCCCACCACTTGGTCCATGTTGTAGTACTTGTAGGTCGCCAACCGACCGACGAAGGTGACGTCTTCGACGGCCTCGGCCTCGGCTTCGTAGAGGCGGTACAGCTCGGCGTTCTCCGCGCGGGGCACCGGATAGTAGGGGTCGCCCTCGTCGCAGGGGTACTCGTAGACGATCGACGTGCAGTCGTGCTTCTGGCCGGTGATGTGCTTGAACTCGCTGACGCGGGTGTAGTCGTTCTCGTTCGGGAAGTTCACCGTGCCGACCTGCTGGAACTGGGCTTGCGGCAGTGTCTGGTGCTCGAAGCGGATGCTCCGGTACGGCAACTTGCCGTGCTTGTAGTCGAAGAATGAATCGATGGGCCCGGTGTAGACCATGTGCTTCCACGGCAACAGGTCCATGACGTCGCGGTAGTCCGTGTTGAGCATCAATTTGATGTTCGGGTGGTCGAGCATGTTCTCGAACATTCGCGTGTAGCCGTGCAATGGCATGGCCTGGTAGGTGTCCGCGAAATACCGGTCGTCCCGGTTGGTCCGCGTCGGCACGCGCGCGGTCACGCTCGCGTCGAGCTCGGAAGGGTCGAGCGCCCACTGCTTGCGCGTGTAGCCCCGGAAGAACTTGTTGTACAGGTCGCGCCCCACCTTGCTGACCACCACGTCCTCCGAGGTCTTGATGCCGTCCCTTTTCTCGGCCACGGACTCGAAGAACTCCTCCATTTCGAACGATGTGAGGTTCAGGCCGTACAACGCGTTGACCGTGTCCAGGTTGATGGGCATGGGCACCATCCGGCCTTCGACGCTCGCCAGCACGCGGTGCTGGTAGGGGCGCCATTTCGTGAAACCCGACAGGTAGTTGAAGATGTCCGCGGAGTTGGTGTGGAAGATGTGCGGCCCGTACGGGTGGATCAGCACGCCCGCGTCGTCGTAGCGGTCGTACGCATTGCCGCCGATGTGCGGTCGCTTGTCGACCAGCAAGACCTTCAAGCCGAGCACCCGCGCGAGCCGCTCGGCCAGCACGCTGCCCGCGAAGCCGGCCCCGACGATGAGGTAGTCGAACGGTGCGTGACCGAGCCGGGTGCCGGCGGCACCCCGAAGTTTCAGACCGATCTCATCCATGCGCGCTCCTTGCACAGCCTGCGAAACCACAAAAGCCCCGAGCGTTCGCCCGCGGCGGATACGCATTGGGCAAGCCTGCGAACATGCGTGTGCTGGACACTGGGCAAACAGTGGGCCCGGCCCCGGCCACCCGGCCCGCGTGCGCGGCGGCCGGCCGCCGTGCGGCGAGCCGGCAACCGGCCATGCCATGCCGGGTCGCGTCGTCAGGCCTGCCCTGCGCAGCGGCCCGGTAAAGACCAGGTGAAAAAATTTCACCTTCCTTTGCAGGCCGCTGGCACGGGCCCTAACATCGGACCGGCGGCGCGAAGGGGCGGTCCCTTCACCGAGACGGACGATCTCCCGAGCATGGTTCACAGGCATTTCGAGCGGCACCGCAACGACCGCATGGGCTGGCTGCGCGCCGCCGTGCTCGGCGCCAACGACGGCATCGTTTCGACGTCCAGCCTGGTGCTGGGCTTCGCCGCGGCGGGGGCTGACCACGCCAACATCCTGCTCGCGGGGGTCGCGGGCCTGGTGGCCGGCTCGATGTCGATGGCGGCGGGGGAATATGTCTCGGTGCATTCACAGGCCGACACTGAAAGGGCCGACCTGGCCCGCGAGCGCATGGAACTGGACCGCGACCCGGTGGGCGAGCACCGCGAACTGGCGGCGATCTACGTCGGCCGGGGCGTCGAAGCGGGGCTGGCGCGTGACGTGGCCGCCCAGTTGATGGCGCATGACGCCGTCGGCGCGCACGCCCGCGACGAACTGGGGATTTCCGACGCGTCCAACGCCAAACCGCTGCAGGCCGCCGCGGCCTCCGCCGCGAGTTTCGCCATCGGCGCGGCGCTGCCGCTCCTGGTGGTGGCAGGGTCCGCGGGCCAAGGCTTGATCCCCTGGGCCGCGGGCACCGCATTGGTTTCACTCGCATCGCTGGGGGCTTTGGCCGCCCGCGCCGGCGGCGCGAATCCCTGGGTCGGCGCTTGGCGGGTCACGTTCTGGGGCATGCTGGCCATGGCCGTCACCGCGGCGGCCGGCGCGGCGGTGGGCGCGGTGGTTTGAGCCTGCCGGCGCCGAAAAGCCGCATCACCGATCGGCGCGTCGTGCGCCGCCTCGGCCCAGGGGCGGACCTTCCTTCAGTTCGAGGTCGGCATCGCGAAATCGGCGCCGCGGGAGGTGGCCTCCGGCCAGCGCTGCATCACCGACTTCTGCCGGGTGTAGAAGCGCACGCCTTCCTCGCCGTAGGCGTGGGTGTCTCCGAATAGGGACCGCTTCCAGCCCCCGAAGCCGTGCCAGGCCATCGGCACGGGGATGGGCACGTTGATGCCCACCATGCCCACTTCCACGTGGCGCGAGAACTCGCGGGCCACATGGCCGTCCCGGGTGTAGCAGGCCACGCCGTTGCCGAACTCGTGGCGGTTCACCAGGTCGACCGCCTCGGCGAAACCGGGCACGCGCACGCAGGCCAGCACCGGCCCGAAGATCTCTTCGCGGTAGACCCTCATCTCGGGCGTCACATGGTCGAAGAGCGTGCCACCGAGCCAGAAGCCGCCTTCATGCCCCGGCACCTCCAGGCCGCGCCCGTCCACCACCAGCCGCGCGCCTTCCGCCACGCCTTGCTCGATGCAGCCTCGGATGCGGTCCAGCGCCTGGCGCGACACGATCGGCCCCATTTCCGCGTCGGCCTCCATGCCGTTCTTCACCTTCAGCGCGCGCGCGCGCTCGGCCAGCCGGGGCAGGACGCGGTCGGCCACGTCGCCCACCAGCACCGCCACACTGATGGCCATGCAGCGTTCGCCCGCGGAGCCGTAGGCCGCGCCGACCAGGGCGTCGACGGCCTGGTCGATGTCGGCGTCGGGCATCACCACCATGTGGTTCTTGGCGCCGCCCAGGGCCTGCACGCGCTTGCCGTGGCGGGCGCCGGTCTCGTAGATGTGCTGGGCGATGGGCGTCGACCCGACGAAGCTCAGCGCCTTCACGCCGGGGTGGAGCAGCAGCGCGTCGACGGCCGCCTTGTCGCCTTGGACGACGTTGAAAACGCCGTCGGGCAGCCCGGCCTGCCGAAGCAGGTCGGCCATGAAGACCGAGGCCGACGGGTCGCGCTCGCTGGGTTTGAGGACGAAGGTGTTGCCGCAAGCCAGAGCCACCGGGAACATCCAGCACGGCACCATGCAGGGGAAGTTGAACGGCGTGACGCCCGCCACCACGCCCAGCGGCTGGCGCAGCGTCCAGTTGTCGATGCCGGTGGAGACCTGGTCCGTGAAACCGCTCTTGAGCAGCTGCGGGATGCCGCAGGCGAACTCGACGATCTCAATACCGCGCGTCACTTCGCCCTGCGCATCGCTGAAGACCTTGCCGTGCTCGCCGGTGATGAGGGCGGCCAGGTCGTCGCGGTGCCGGTTGAGCAGCTCCAGGAAGCGGAACAGCACGCGGGCGCGGCGCAACGGTGGCGTGTCCGCCCAGGCGGGGAGGGCGGCCTGGGCGGCGCTCGCCGCCGCGTCGACGTCTTCTGCGGTGCCCATCGCCACCCGGCGCGCCACCCGGCCGGTGGCGGGGTCGAAGACGTCCTGCAGGCGGTCTCCATGCCCGGATGAAAAACGTCCGCCGATCCAGTGCTGGACGATGCCTTCGGTCGAGTGGGTCGTCGTGGCCATGGGTGCCGCCTCCTCGTTTCGTTGGCATGCAGTCTAGGCAGGCGCCGCCGCTCGGGCAACCGGCTTTCGCTGACTTCATTGTTTTCAATGGTGAACAATGACGCTTCAAACCGGCAAGACAATGGACCCGCAATGAATTCCCTCCCACCCGCACTGTGGGCCCACCTCCACGCCCTCACGGTCCTGGCCGAGCTGTCGAGCTACACCGTGGCGGCGCGGCGCCTGGGCATCTCCAAAGCCTTGATGAGCCAACGCGTGGCCGAGCTGGAGCGGGCCGCCGGGGTGCAGCTCGTGCAGCGCACCACGCGCTCGGTCAGGCTCACGGAGGCCGGCCGGCAACTGGTCGACGGCACCCGCCCGCATTTCGAGCAGATCGGGCGCGGCTTCGCCAGCGTGCGCGACCTGGCGGCCGAGCCCCGCGGGCTGGTCCGCCTCACCGCGCCCGTGGCGCTGGGGCGCCAGCGGATCGTCCCCCACCTGTCCGAATTCCTGCGCCGCCACCCCGAGGTCCGCATCGAGCTGGACCTGGTGGACCGGCTGGTGCCGCTGGCCCAGGAAGGCTTCGACCTGGCGATCCGCCACGTGGCGGCGCCGCCGGACACCCATGTCGCCTGGCCCCTGTGCGAAACCCGCGCCTGCCTGGTGGCCAGCCGCGCTTACCTGCGCCGCAAAGGCATGCCCGCGCATCCTTCGGAATTGGCGGGGCACGACTGCCTGCACTACCTGCGCCCCGGCGGGACGCCGACCTGGTCGTTCGTGCCCGAAGCCCCCGCGCCATCCCCGCGCCGCGCCCAAGGCCGGAAAAGCCTGGACGGCGACGGCCGCGTCACCGTGCCGGTGCGCGGCCCCTTCTCGGCCAACAACAGCGAAGTGCTGCGCGAAGCCGTGCTCGCCGGGCTCGGCGTTTCGCTGCTGCCCGACTTCAGCCTGGGCCCGGCGTCCTCCGCGCGCCGCTTGCAACGCCTGCTGCCCGGATGGCGGCCGGTCGGCGGCTTCGGCGAGCGCATCTACGCCATCCGCCCCTACAGCCCGGTGGTGCCGCGGGCGGTGCGGGCCTTGGTGGACCATCTGCGCGGCGCGCTGTCGGGAGGCTTCGGGGCCTGACGGCCCATGCCCGCCGAACGGCGGGGCAGGGCGTCAGCGGCTGATCCGCGTCGACAGCACCACCGAGGTCGTCGTGCGTTCGACGCCTTCCAGCTGCCCGATCTGGTCGATCAGGCGGTCGAGCCGTTCGATGGATTCGGCCGAGACGATGGCGATCATGTCGTACTCGCCGCTGACCGACAGCAGCGAGCGCACTTCCGACACGCGGCGCACGCCGGCTTCCACCGTCGCCGACAGCTTCGGCCCCACTTTCAACATCACGTGCGCGTGCACCTGGCCGCGCTCGAAGGCCTCGCCGGTGCGCAGCGTGTAGCCGGCGATCACGCCGTCGCGCTCCAGGCGCGCGAGGCGGGCCAGCACCGCGGTGCGCGACAGCCCCACCTTGCGCGCCATCTGGGCCACGCCGGCGCGGGCGTTTTCGCGCAGCTCGGCCAAAAGCTGCTGGTCGGTGGCGTCGAGTTTCATTTTGATCTAGATGTGCACGTCGAAATGACTATAGTTTCCCTTCTTTTCGACGATTTGCAACTACACACCGACACCAAGGCCCAGAACAATCATTTCCAGGGCGGGCCCATGGTCCGCGGGGTCCACGGGAAAAGGAGCGGTGTCATGGAAAAGGTGATGGTGGTGGGCGCGGGGAAAATCGGCTCGACGATGGCGGCCCTGCTGGCGGCCACCGGCGACTACGCGGTGACGGTGGTGGACGCTTGCGAAGCCCACCTGACGGCGGTGCGCGGCCTGCGCGACGTGGCGCCGCTGGCGCTCGACGTCTCACGGGGCGGGGCGTTGCAGGACGCGCTGAAAGGGCATTTCGCCGTGCTCAGCGCCGCGCCCTACCACCTCACCACCCGCATCGCCGAGTCCGCCGCCGCCGGCGGCGTGCATTACTTGGACCTGACCGAGGACGTGGCCAGCACCCGCCGCGTCAAGGAACTGGCCGCGCAGGCCCAGGCGCGGGGCGACACCTCCACGGCCTTCATCCCGCAGTGCGGGCTGGCCCCGGGCTTCATCTCCATCGTCGCGGCCGACCTGTGCAGGCACTTCGAGCAGGTCAACAACCTGCGCATGCGCGTCGGCGCGCTGCCGCAGTTCCCGTCGAACGCGCTGAACTACAACCTGACCTGGAGCACCGACGGCGTCATCAACGAATACATCGAGCCTTGCGAGGCCATCGTCGAAGGCTCGCTGCGCCAGGTGCCGCCGATGGAGGGCCTGGAGGAGTTCTCGCTGGACGGCGTGCTCTACGAGGCCTTCAACACCTCGGGCGGCCTGGGCACCTTGTGCGACACCCTGGCCGGCAAGGTCGAGAACCTGAACTACAAGACCATCCGCTACCCCGGCCACGCCGCCATCATGAAGGCGCTTCTGAACGACCTGCGCCTGCGCGACCGCCGCCACGTGCTCAAGGACATCCTGGAGAACGCGCTGCCCGGCACGATGCAGGACGTCGTCATCGTCTTCGTCACCGCCAGCGGCCTGTGCGAAGGCCAACTGATGCAGGAAACCTACGCGCACAAGGTCTACAGCCGCCGCGTCGACGGCGTGCTGCGCAGCGCCATCCAGGTGACCACCGCCTCGGCGATCTGCGCGGTGCTGGACATGCTGCGCGACGGCAGCCTGGCGGCCCGCGGCTTCGTCCGCCAGGAGCAGATCGCCTTGCCCGCTTTCCTGGCCAACCGTTTCGGCCGGGCCTATGCGCGCAGCCGCGACACGGTCGAGGCCTGAGGCGGACGAGCGATGATGGCGGCCATGGACACGACCCTCGACCCTTCTTCCACCGATTCCTCCGGCCCCTTGTTCCGCCTGCTCGAACCGCTGCTCGGGCCCGCCCAGGCCCGGGCGGCCCTCGCGGCGGTCGAGGTCATCCCGGCGCTGGCGCTTGCCCATGGGCGGGCGGGGGGCGACGGCGACGTCGGCCGCGCCATGCTGGCCCAAGCCTTGGCGCTGGCGCTGTTCCAGGGCCTGTTGGCGCGGGTGCCCACCGGCCGGGCCTATGTCGAGGAGGTGCAGTCCCGGGGTCGGCGCATCGCCTTCGACCATGGCGCGGTGCGCACCGTGGCCTGGGACTGCGGCGCGCTGCCGCCCGGCGAGGCGGCCATCAGCCGGGTGCTGCGGCCCCTGGGCTATGCGATGGCCGAGGTTTACCCCCTGGAGCGCCTGCGCATGACGGGCCGGGCCTGGCGCCACCGCGACCTGCCCGAGGCGCTGCCGCAGTACTTCGTTTCCGAGCTGCACCCCGAACGCTTCTCGCCGGCCTTCCAAGCCGCGGTCGGCCGCGTGGTCGGCGCGTCTGCCGACCCGCTCGGCCCGGCCGATGTGGGCGACCTGGAACAGCTCGACCGCGACGGCCGCCTGCCCCCCGAGCGGGCCGCACGGCTGCTGCCGCGGCTGGTGGCCTGCTTCGACCGCCAGCATGCCGACCCGGCCTGGTCCGACTACCAGGTGCTGAAAGCCGAATCGCCCGAGATGGCCTGGATCAGCACCGAGGGCAACGCCTTCAACCATGCGACCGACCGCGTGGCCGACCTGGCCGCGCTCGCCGAGGCGCAAAAGGCGCTGGGCCGCCCGCTGAAAGACCGCATCGAGGTTTCCGCCTCCGGCCGCGTGCGGCAGACCGCCTTCCGCGCCGACCCGGTGGTGCGGCGCTTCATGGGCGACGACGGCCGCGAACTGGCGCACGAGGTGCCGGGCTCCTTCTACGAATTCATCCAGCGTTCGCCGCTGCCGGCGGGCGGCGGCCTCGACCTGTCTTTCGACACCGGCAACGCGACCGGCATCTTCGGCATGACGGCGGCCGCCTGACGCGCCCCGCCAAAGACACCCTCCAGGAGGACGACGACATGGCAACCACGACCGGCCGCTACCGCGAAGAGATCCAATCCCTGCTCGCATCGTTGGGCGCCCGCCTGCCGGAGGCGCCGGCCGCCGGCGGCTGGACGGTGCGCACGCCCATCGACGGCGGCGCGCTCGCCCAGTGGCAGGCCACGCCGGTGGACGAGGTGGCGGCGGCAGTGCGCCTGGCCCATGGCGCGTTCCTGGAATGGCGCCACCGCCCCGCGCCGCGCCGCGGCGAGGTGGTGCGCCGCTTCGGCGAGAAGGTCAGGCAGCACAAGCAGGCGCTCGGGCGCATCGTCTCGCTGGAAACCGGCAAGATTTTTTCCGAAGGCCTGGGCGAGGTGCAGGAGGTGGTCGACATCTGCGAATTCGCGGTCGGCCTGTCGCGCCAGCTGCAGGGCCTGACGCTGCCGAGCGAGCGCCCGCGGCACAAGCTGTTGGAAACCTGGCACCCGCTCGGCGTGGTCGGCATCATCAGCGCCTTCAATTTCCCGATGGCGGTGTGGGCCTGGAACGCCAGCCTGGCCCTGGTGTGCGGCAACACCCTGGTGTGGAAGCCGTCCGAGAAGACGCCGGTCTCCGCGCTCGCGATGCAGCACCTGCTGGCGCAGGCGCTGACCGAATCGGGCGAGGCGGCGCAAGGCGTGTCCGCCGTGGTGTGGGGGGCCCGCGAGCAAGGTCAGGCCCTGGTGGAGGCGCCCGAGGTGCGCCTGGTCAGCGCCACCGGCTCCACCGCCATGGGCCGCGCCGTCGCGGTGGCCTGCGCCGCGCCGTTCAAGCGCACGCTGCTGGAGCTGGGCGGCAACAATGCCGCCATCGTCTGCCCCAGCGCCGACCTCGACCTGGCCGTGCGCGGCATCACCTTCGCCGCCGCCGGCACCGCCGGCCAGCGCTGCACCAGCCTGCGCCGGCTCTTCGTCCACCGCTCGCTCTACCGGCCGCTGGCCGACCGCCTGACCGCGGTGTTCGCGCGGCTGCCGGCCGGGCATCCGCTGGACGAGGGCACCCTGGTGGGTCCGCTGATCGACGAGGCCGCCTTCGCCCGCATGCAGGACAGCCTGGCCCGGGCGCGCGACGCGGGCGGCATCGTCCACGGCGGCCAGCGTGTGGCGGTGGCCGGCTGCGAGGCCGGGTTCTATGCGCGTCCCGCGCTGGTCGAGATGCCGGCCCATGCCGGGCCGATGCGCGAGGAGACTTTCGCGCCCATCCTCTATTTGATGCCCTACGACGATTTCGAAGAGGCGATCGCGCTGAACAACCAGAGCGCCCACGGCCTGTCGTCGTCGG
The DNA here is from genome assembly GCA_966211815.1 of uncultured Burkholderiales bacterium. Lineage (GTDB taxonomy): Bacteria > Pseudomonadota > Gammaproteobacteria > Burkholderiales > Burkholderiaceae_C > JANPCX01. Next base: position 30,306 of record CBIHOD010000023.1, on the reverse strand, counting down.
TGTTCACCAACGACCTGCGCGAGGCCGAAGCATTCACGGCCGCGGGCGGCTCGGACTGCGGCATCGCCAACGTGAACATCGGCACCAGCGGCGCCGAGATCGGCGGCGCCTTCGGCGGCGAGAAGGACACCGGCGGCGGCCGCGAGTCGGGCTCCGATGCCTGGAAGGCCTACATGCGCCGCGCCACCAACACCGTCAACTATGGGCGGGACCTGCCGCTGGCGCAGGGGGTGAAGTTCGACGTGTGAGGATGCCCCGCCTCAGCGGACGCGCCGCGCGCGGCCCGCGGGCTTTCCCGGCAAGGGGCGGCGGCTGGCCAGTTCGACGAAGGCCGCGAGGTAGTCGATCCCGAAGTCGGCCTCGCGCGCGCCCAGGAAGATCTGCTTGGCGATGCCTTGGCGGCCGAGCCTGACCGGCACCACCGGCATCTTCGACGCGTATTCCTCGGCCAGCCAGCGCGGCAGGGCCGCCACACCGCGGTGGCCGGCCACCATCTGCAGCATGATGTCCGTCGTCTCGATCGCCTTGTGGCGCCGGGGCGTGATGCCCGCGGGCATGAGGAACCGGGTGTAGACGTCCAGCCGGTCGGTGGGCACGGGGTAGGTGATCAGCACTTCCTGGCCCAGCTGCTCGGGCCTGGCGAAAGCCGCGCCGGCCAGCGCGTGCCGGCTGCCCACCACCAGCACCTGCTCGTAGTCGAACACCGGCACGAAGCGCAGGCCCGGCTTGTGCAGCGGGTCGGGCGTGACCAGCAGGTCGATCTCGTAGCCGAACAGCGCGCCGATGCCGCCGAACTGGAATTTCTGCTTCACGTCGACGTCGACGTCGGGCCACTGCGCCAGGTAGGGGGAGACGACCTTCAGCAGCCATTGGTAGCAGGGGTGGCATTCCATGCCGATGCGCAGCGTGCCGCGCTCGCCCTGGGCGTACTGGCCGATGCGGGACTCGGCCAGCGCGAGCTGCGACAGCACCCGCTCGGCCACCTGCAGCAGGTACTGGCCTGCCTGGGTGAGGCGCAGGCCGCGGCCTTCCCGCAGCCAGACGTCCACGCCGAGCTGCTGCTCCAGCTTCTTGATCGAATGGCTGAGCGCCGACTGGGTCAGGTGCAAGGCCTCGGCCGCGGCGGTCATCGAACCCAGCTTCTCGACCTGCTGGATGATGGCGAGGTGGATGCGTTCAATCATGGCAGTGCATGAGCGAAATTGATCGATATCTGAAATAAGACCATTTTACGTCATGCATTGGCGCTTCTAGGATCTGCCCGTCTCCACAAAAAAGGATCGGGCCGCCATGGTCAAGACACACAACCTGGGTTTCCCCCGCATCGGCGCCAAGCGCGAATTGAAGTTCGCGCTGGAGGCTTACTGGAAAGGCGAGTCGTCGCGCGGCGAACTGCATGCCCTGGGCGCCCGGCTGCGCCAGCTGCACTGGGTGCACCAGATCGACCTGGACCTCGCCCCGGTGGGCGATTTCTCCTTCTATGACCAGATGCTCGACATGAGCTTCACCCTGGGCAACCTGCCCGAACGGGTGCGCGGCTTCCACGGCGACCCGCTCGACAACTACTTCCGCGTGGCGCGCGGCCGCTCCGCCCAAGGCGCCGGGGACCACGGCGCTTGCTGCGGCGGCGTCGACGCGGGCGAAATGACCAAGTGGTTCGACACCAACTACCACTACATCGTCCCCGAGTTCACCGCCGGCACCCGGTTCCAGCTCGACGCCTCGCGCCTGCTGGACCAGCTGGCGGAGGCGCGCGCCCAGGGCGTCAAGGCCAAGCCGGTGATCGTCGGCCCCGTCACCTACCTGGCGCTGGGCAAGGCCAAGGACGGTTCCGACCGCCTGGCGCTGCTGCCGCGCCTGCTCGGCGCTTATTCCGAGCTGCTCGACCGGCTCGCCGCCCAGGGCGTGGAGTGGGTGCAGGTCGACGAGCCCGTCCTCGCCACCGAGCTGGACGCCGATTGGCAGCATGCTTTCAACACCGCCTACCACCGGCTCAAGGGTGACCGCGTCAAGCTGTTGCTGGCGACCTACTTCGGCCCGTTGAAGGAGAACGGCTACCTCGCCGCCAACCTGCCGGTGGCGGGCCTGCACATCGACGCCGTCAACGGCCGGGAAGACGTGCTGCCGGTGGTCGGCATGCTGCCCGCCCACAAAGTGCTGTCCCTGGGCGTCGTCAACGGCCGCAACATCTGGAAGACGGACCTGGACGCGGCGCTCGACTGGATCGAGCCGCTGCATGAACGCCTCGGCGAGCGGCTTTGGATCGCCCCGTCCTGCTCGCTGCTGCATGTGCCGGTCGACCTGGCGCATGAGCACAAGCTCGACGCCGAGCTGAAGTCGTGGCTGGCTTTCGCGCTGCAGAAGCTCGGGGAGGTGCGCGTGCTCGCCGCCGCGCTGAACCACGGCCGCGATTCGGTGGAAGCCGAGCTCGCCGCCAACCGCGCTGCCATCGGGGCGCGCCGCCGGTCGCCGCGCGTGAACGACCCCGCCGTCAAGGCCGCGGTCGCGCAACTCGACGCCGGTCTGGGCCGCCGCAGGAGCGCGTATTCGCAGCGCGCGCCGAAGCAGGCCCGGCTGCTGAAGCTGCCGGCCTTCCCGACCACGACCATCGGCTCCTTCCCGCAGACCGCGGAGATCCGCCACGCCCGCGGCGAATTCAAGGCGGGCCGGCTCGACGAGGCCGGTTACAAGGCCGCCATGCGGGCCGAGATCGCGCGCAGCGTGGCGGAGCAGGAGGCGCTCGGCCTGGACGTGCTCGTCCACGGCGAAGCCGAGCGCAACGACATGGTCGAGTACTTCGGCGAGCAGCTCGACGGCTACGCCTTCAGCGAGTCCGGCTGGGTGCAGTCCTACGGCTCGCGCTGCGTCAAGCCGCCCATCCTGTTCGGCGACATCAGCCGGCCCAAGGCGATGACGGTGGAATGGATCCGGTACGCCCAGTCGCTCACCGGGCGGCCGATGAAGGGCATGCTGACCGGGCCGGTGACGATGCTGAACTGGTCCTTCGTGCGCGACGACCAGCCGCGGTCGCTTTCCTGCCGGCAGATCGCGCTGGCCATCCGCGCGGAAGTGCTCGACCTGGAAGCGGCCGGCGTGCGCGTCATCCAGATCGACGAGGCCGCGCTGCGCGAGGGCCTGCCGCTGCGCAAGTCGCAGTGGAAGGACTACCTGGACTGGGCGGTCGAATCATTCCGGATCGCCGCCAACGGCGTGGCGGACGAGACGCAGGTCCACACCCACATGTGCTATTCGGAGTTCAACGACATCATCGAATCGATCGCCGCCATGGACGCCGACGTGATCACGATCGAAACCTCGCGCTCGGACATGGAACTGCTCGACGCCTTCGAGCACTTCAAATACCCGAACGAAATCGGCCCCGGCGTGTACGACATCCATTCGCCCAACATCCCGACGCGCGAGCACATCGTGCGGCTGATGAAGAAGGCGGCCGAGCGCATCCCGGCCGAGCGGCTGTGGGTGAACCCGGACTGCGGGCTGAAGACCCGCCAGTGGGCCGAGGTGGTCCCGGCGCTGACGCACATGGTCGCGGCGGCCAAGGCCCTGCGCCAGGCTTGACTTCGCGGCCTGCCCACCGGCGGCCGGTCCAGCCCGTCACGGGGCCAGCAGCGAGGCGCCGAACCGCTCCAGCGCGAAGTCGATGAAGGTGCGCAGCTTGGGCAGCTGCTGCCGGTTGCGGGGATAGACCAGGTGCACCGGGATGGGCGGCGGCGCGGCGTCTTCGAGCACCGGGACCAGCCGGCCCGCTGCGATGTCCGCCGCCAGCAGGACGCGCGATTGCATGACCAGGCCGAAGCCCCGCAGCGCCGCCATGCGCAGCGCCGGCCCGTGGTTGCATTCGAAGCGGCTGGCGGGCGTCTTGCCGCGGTCGGCGTCGAGCTGGCCCAGGCGCCAGCCGCCGCGGTGGCGCCAGTGCGTGAAGCCGAGGCATTCATGGCGGGCCAGGTCACGCGGCGTCTCGGGCGTGCCGGCGCGGGCCAAATAGGCGGGCGCGGCGCAGATCACCATTTCGTAGGGCGCCAGCGGCCGGGCGACCAGGCCGGAGTCGGGCAGGTCGCCCACGCGCACCGCGATGTCGAAGCCGTCCTCGACGAGGTCCACGACGTGGTCGTTGAGGATGACTTCCGCGCCCAGCTCCGGATAGGCCGCCAGGTAGTCCACCAGCGCGGGCGCCAGGCAATTGGTGCCGAAGCTCACCGGCGCGGTGATGCGCAGCCGCCCGCGCGGCGCGGCGCGCAAGGCGTCGGCGCTGGATTCGGCCAGCCGCACCTCCTCCAGGATCAGCTTGCAGCGCTCGTAATAGTCGCGGCCGAGTTCCGTCAGGCTCTGGCGGCGCGTCGTGCGGGTGAGCACCGCCGCGCCGAGCCGCGCCTCCAGCGCGCGCATGTGCTTGCCGGCCATCTGCCCGGACAAATTCAACTTGGCGGCTGCCGCGGTGAGGCTGCCCGATTCGACGACGGCCACGAAGACTTCCATGCCCTGCAATCGGTCCATGCGATTTGAAACCATTGGTTTGGAATGATCATCATGCTAAGCGATTGATCCAATTTCAGCATGGCCGCAAAGTTCGGGTCATGCAGCGCCGTCCTTGGTCCGGCGATGCCCAACCCCCACCTTCCACAAGGAGTCCTTGATGAGCAAGAAGAAAGTGTTGATCGTGGGTGCCACCGGCACCCTGGGCCAGGCGCTGGTGCGCGAGATCGCCGGCCGCCACGACGTCGTCCAGGCCGGCCGCACCCGCGGCGACCGCCAGGTCGACATCAAGGACAGCGCCAGCATCCGGGCCCTGTTCGAGAGTGTCGGCAAGGTCGACGCCATCGTCTCCACCGCGGGGCAGTTGCATTTCGGGCCGCTGTCGGAGATGACGGCCGCACAGTTCCGCGTCGGGCTGGAGGACAAGCTGCTGGGCCAGGTCGACCTGGCCCTCATCGGGCAGCATTTCCTGAACGACGGCGGCTCGATCACCTTGACCAGCGGCATCCTGTCGGAAGAGCCGATCCGCTTCGGCGCCAACGCGACCGCGGTCAACGCCGCGCTGGAGGGTTTCGTGCGGGCCGCCGCGACCGAGCTGGCGCGCGGCCAGCGCATCAACGCGGTGAGCCCGACGGTGCTGCAGGAGTCGCTGCCGACCTATGGGCCGTATTTCGCCGGCTTCGAAGCGGTGCCGGGCAGCCGCGCCGCGCTGGCCTATGTGCGCAGCATCGAAGGGGTGCAGACCGGCCGGGTCTACCGGGTGGGGTGAACGAGGTCAGAACGCCGGCACCAGCGAGCCGCTGAAGCTCGCTTCGACGAACTTCTTCACCTCGGGGGACTGGAACGATTTCACCAGCTTGGCGACCCAGGGCTTGTCCTTGTCCTGGGTGCGCACCGCGAGCAGGTTGGCATAGGGGTTCTTGGCGTCTTCGATCGCGATCGCGTCCCGGGTCGGCACCAGCTTGGCCTGCACCGCGTAGTTGGTGTTGATCGCGCTGGCGTCCAGGTCGTCGAGCGAACGCGGCAGCTGGGCGGCTTCGATCTGGATGATCTGCAGGTTCTTCGGGTTCTCGACCACGTCGGCCACCGTGGCACTGACGCCGGCGCCCGGCTTGAGCTTGATGGCGCCGTACTTCTGCAGCAGGGCCAGGGCGCGCCCGCTGTTCGAAGGGTCGTTCTGGATGCCCACCTTGGCGCCCTTGGGCAAGTCGGCGAGCGACTTGTATTTCTTCGAATAGAAGCCCATCGGGAAGGTCACCGTTTCGCCGACCGCGCTGATGCGGTAGCCGCGCGCCTGGATCTGCGAATCCAGGAAGGGCCGGTGCTGGTAGCTGTTGGCCTGCACGTCGCCGGCGTCCAGCGCCGCGTTGGGCTGGATGTAGTCGTTGAACTCCACGATCTGCAGCGTGAGGCCGTCGCGCTCGGCCACCTTCTTGGCCACCTCGGCGATCTGCGCGTGCGGGCCTGCGGTGACGGCGATCTTGACCACGTCCTGCGCCTGCGCGGCCCAGCCGGTGAACGACAGCGCGGCGATGAGGAGGAAACGGCGGGTCGGCATGGGGGTGCTCCTTGTGAAAAATGCGGAAGGGGAAAAGGGGAAGGTCCGGCGGCATCCGCAGCCTGTCACGGCTGGGGCGCCGTCCAGATGTCGACCGAAGCGGCCTTGAGTTCGCGGTTGACGAGGCCCGCCTCGCGGAAGGTGTCGGCGATGCGCTGCAGCTCGCCCAGCTCGTTGCGCTGCACCGGGACGATGGCGTAGCTGCGCCGGGCGTTGACCTGCTCCACCGTGGCCGGCGGCACGTTGCCCCAGATCGGCGAGAGGCGCTCGGCGGCTTCCTTGGGGTTGGCCTTCACCCACTGCCCTGTGGACTGCAGTTCGTCGAACACCGCCTTGAGCACCTGCGGATGCGCCTTGGCGAAGGCGGTGGTCGCGGTGTAGTAGCGGCTGTATTCCACCTGGGCGCCGCGGCCGTCGGCCAGCACGCGGCTTTTGCCGTCCTGGAGCTGGCCGCCGAGCAGCGGGTCCCAGAGCGAGATGGCGTCCACCGAGCCGCTGTTGTAGGCGGCCACGCCGTCCTGGATCTCGAGGAAGCGCAGGTCGACGTCGGTGGCTTTCAATCCCGCCTGCTTCAAGGCCGCGAGCAGCAGGTAGTGCGCGCCGGCGCCTTTGAGCGTCGTCACCCGCTTGCCCTTGAGGTCGGCCACTTTCTGGATGGGCGAATCGGCGCGCACGATGATGGATTGCGCCGTGGGCGCGGCGGTCTCTTTGGCGAAATAGGTGATCGGCGCGTTGGCGGCCTGGGTGAAGACCGTGTACGCGTCGGCCACGTCGGCGTGGATGTCGACGCTGCCGGCGTTCAGCGCGGCCAGCAGCGCGCTCCCGTTCAGCTCGTGCCAGCTGACGTCGTAGCCGAGCGGCGCGAGCTTCTTCTCCAACGCGCCGTTCTGCTTGATGAGCGTGAGGAGCGTGGAGGATCGCTGGAAGCTGATGCGGACGGTCTCGCGCGCCTGCGCGACGGTGGCGGCCAGGCCGAGGGCGGCGGCGCAGAGCAGCAGGGTGGCGCGGCGGGTGGTGGTCGAGTTCATGGTGTTGTGTCTTGGATGAGGGGGAGCGATGAACGTTCTGAAATTCATGGACTGGTTCTTTAGCCCACAACCCCCTCACCCCAGCCGTCTTCCCCGATGCCGGGGGAGAGGGGGAGGTAGGGATAGAGGGGCAACAACGGGGCTCGCCCACAGTTGGGCGAGGAAAAGGCCCCCTCTCCCAATCGTGGGAGAGGGTTGGGGTGAGGGCGCGGTGTGCCATGGGCCATGAAAGTCAATGGGCCGCGTGGAACTCGGGCGATGCGGCAGGGCTGGCGTCGTCCGCCAGCTGCACCCGCCGCCCCGCATGGGTGGCGGCCAGCCGCGGCCCGCGGCCGAACAGCTTCTCGCGCAGCGTGCCGGGCGCGTAGGCGGTGCGGTAGCGGCCGCGCCGCTGCAGCTCCGGCACCACGAGGTCGACCACGTCGCGCATGGTCTCGTGCGCGAGCGCGTAGGCGAGGTTGAAGCCGTCGATGCCGGTCTCGTCCAGCCAGCTCTCGAGTTCGCCGGCCACCTGGCGCGGGTCGCCGGTGATGACCGGCCCGCGGCCGCCCAGGCCGATGAAGCGCGCGGCTTCTCCCACCGTCCAGCGCCGGCCGGGGTCGGCCTGCGTGAACGAGGCCAGCGCGGTTCGGCCGGCGTCGGTGTCGATGTATTCGATGGTGGCGTCCAGCGGGAAACGGCTGAAGTCGACGCCGGTCCAGCCCGACAGCAGCGCCAGCGACGCTTCGGTGTCGATGTGGCTTTCATAGTCGGCCTGCTTGGCGCGGGCCTGCGCCTCGCTGCCCCCGGTGATGACCAGCGCCTGGGCGTAGACCAGCAGGCTCGCCGGGTCGCGGCCTGCCTGGGCCGCGGCTTGCCGCAGCTCGCGCACGTAGCGCGCGATGACGGATTTCGTGGGGCCGCTGATGAACACGCATTCGGCGTGCCGCGCCGCGAAAGCCTTGCCGCGCGAGGACGTGCCGGCCTGGTAGAGCACTGGCGTGCGCTGGGGCGAGGGCTCGCTCAAGTGGATGCCCGGCACCTGGTAGTGCGCGCCGCGGTGGTTGATCGGCCGGACCCGGCGCGGGTCCGCGTAGACGCCGCCGGCCCGGTCGCGCCGGACGGCGCCGTCCTCCCAGCTGTGCTCCCACAGCTTGTAGACGACTTCCATGTACTCGTCGGCCTGGTCGTAGCGTTCGTCGTGCGGCATGCGCGGCACGCCGAGGTTGCGCGCGGCGCTTTCCAGGTAGCCGGTGACGATGTTCCAGCCGATGCGGCCGCGGGTGAGGTGGTCGAGCGTGCTGATGCGCCGCGCGAAGGAGTAGGGGTGCTCGTAGGTCAGGGCGCAGGTGACGCCGAAGCCGAGGTGTTCGGTGGCCTGCGCCATCAGCGGCACGAGCGCCAGCGGGTCGTTCAGCGGCGCCTGCACGCCGTGGCGCAGCGCGGCGTCGGGGGAGCCTTGGTAGGTGTCGTTCAGCCCGAGCGCGTCGGCGAGGAAGACGCCGTCGAACAGGCCGCGCTCCAGGAGTCGCGCGAGTTCCACCCAGTGGCCGGGGTCGGTGTAGCGGTGCGACTCGTCGCGCGGGTGGCGCCACAGGCCGGGTGACTGGTGGGAGGCCGCGTTCATCGTGAACGCGTTGAAGCGGATGGGTTTGTCGTTCATGTCGGTCCGCGCGGCGGTTCAGCGCTTGTCGAGCCGGGCCGCGATGCGGGCGCCGGCGAACTGGATGAGTTGCACCAGCACCACGAGCAGCGCCACGGTGAGCACCATCACGTCGGTCTGGAAGCGGTAGTAACCGTAGCGAATGGCCAGGTCGCCGATGCCGCCGCCGCCCACCACGCCGGCCACCGCGGAATAGGACAGGAAGCTGATCGACAACACCGTGGCCGCCAGCACCAGTCCGGAGCGGGCCTCCACCAGCAGCACGCGCCGGACGATCTGCAGCTCGCTGGCGCCCATGGCGTGCGCGGCTTCGATGACGCCGCGCGGCACCTCGCGCAGGTTCTGCTCCACCAGCCTGGCGAAGTAGGGGATGGCCGCGAACGACAGCGGCACCGCGGCCGCCACCGGCCCGATCGTCGTCCCGGCGATGGCGCGGGTGAACGGCACCAGGGCCACGAGCAGGATGATGAAGGGGAAGGAGCGCACCGTGTTCACCAGCCAGCTCAGCACCCGGAAGAGAAGCGGCCGGTGCAGCGACTGGCCGGGCCCGAGCAGGAAGAGCAGCACGCCCAGCGGCCCGCCGATGAGCACCGCGGCGGCCAGCCCGATGGCCAGCATCAGCAACGTCTGGCCGGTGGCCACCCACAGCTCGGGCAGGATGGCGGCGATGTGGGACAGGTCAGGCACAGGCCACCTCCGGGACGCCGTTGTCATCGAGGCCGCGGCCGCCTTGGGCGACCAGGCGCGCCAGCTCGCGGCCCAGCGGCGTGCGGGCGTCCCGGTCGGCCGAGGCCACCGGGAACTGTTCCGCCAGAACGCCGTGGGACATCACGCCCACATGCCGGCACAGGGCGCGCACCACTTCCAGCTCGTGCGTGACGACGACGATCGTCACGCCGAAGCGCCGGTTGACGTCGCGCAGCGTGCCGAGCACCGAACGCGTGGTCTCGGCGTCGAGCGCGGAGGTGGGCTCGTCGCACAGCAGCACCTCCGGCCGCGTGGCCAGCGCGCGCGCGACGGCCACGCGCTGCTTCTGCCCGCCCGAGAGCCGGGCGGGGTGGCTGTCCGCCTTGTCGGCCAGGCCCACGATCTCCAGGCATTCGCGCGCCCGGTCCAGGATGCCGGCCCGGCTTTTGCCGCCGTGGATGCGCAGCGGGAAGGCGACGTTGTCGAGCACCGTGGCGTTCTGCAGCAGGTTGAACTGCTGGAACACCATGCCCATGCTTTGCCGCGCGGCGCGCAGCCCGGCCTTGCCGAGCGCGGTGATCTCGGTGCCGCCCACGAAGACGCGCCCGGCGTCGGGCTGTTCCAACCGGTTGATCAGCCGCAGCAGGGTGGACTTGCCGGCGCCGCTGGTGCCGATGAGGCCGAAGATGTCGCCGCGGCGCACTTGCAGCGACACCCGGCGCACGGCGTCGAGCCGGCGCCCGTTGGGCAGGTCGAATTGCTTGGAGACATGCTCCAGGCGGATGGCGGCCAGGGGTTCGACCGATGGCGGGTTGTGCGTGTCGTCGTTCATGAATAGGGCGTCGGTTCCGGCCAGGCGCCGGTGAGCGCGTGGCGGCCGATGTCGCGCAGCTTGTAGTCCACCGGGTCGTGCAGGGTGTGAACCCGGGCGTTGCGCCAGAAGCGGTCCAGGCCGCGCCGCGTGGAGGTGGACCGGGCGCCCGTCAGCTCGAAGAGCTGCGAGCTGACCTCGATGCCGGCGCGGTGGGCCAGGACCTTCGCCTCGGCCACGGCGATGGCCACCTCGCCGCGTTCCCGCGCGGTGAGTTCGGCGCCGCGGGAGAAGGCCGCGTCAAGCAGCGCGGCCGCCTGGTCCGCCAGTGCGGCGGCGGGGCGCAGCAGCAGCCACAACTGGCCGTAGCGGTGCTGAATGAAAGGGTCGTCGGCCGACGCGCCCGCGCCCGACGCGAACCAGGGCCGCGCCTCCTCGCGGCTGTAGCGGCGCGCCTCGTCAAAGGCGCCCAGGCCGATGCCGAGGTAGAGGTTGGCCAGCACCAGCTGCGCCACTTGCGCGCGCAGCGTGGCCTGGGGCGTGGGCGCCGTCCCCGGGGCCCGCAGCACTTCGTCGTCTTCCACCAGCACCCGGTCGAATTCGACCGTGCCGCTGTCGGTCTGCCTTTGGCCGAAGGCGTCCCAGTCGGCCCGCACCCGCACGCCCCGGCGCCGGGTGGGGATGGCGCCGATCAGCAGGCCTTGCGTGGGTCCGTGCCAGGCGGAGACGGTGAGCTGGTCCGACCCGACCGAGCCCGAGGCGAATCCCTTGGCGCCGTCGAGCAGGTAGCCGCCGTCGACCCGGGTGGCGAGCACGCGTTTGTCCAGCGGGTTCAGCGCATTGCCCCAGAACCAGCGCTGCGCCACGGTTTCTCCCAGGAAGCGCGCTTGCTGGCCGGGCGTGCCGTACAGGCGCACGCTCGCCAGCTGGAGGTGGTGGAAGCCGAAGAGGTGGGCCAGCGCGCTGTCCACCTCGGCCAGGCGGCGCAGCGACGAATACATCGTCGCCCAATCGGCGCCTTGACCGCCGTGGATGGATGGGACGGTGAGGGTGAGCAAGCCGCTGTCGCGGATCAGTTCGCGCTCGGCGGCGGCGTGCCCGCCCTCGCGGTCGCGTTGGACGGCCGTGGCTTGCAGGGCGCGCGCCAATGTTTCGACGGTCTTCCGTGTGTTCGGTGGAGCCCCAGCGGCGGGGGGCGGGTTCTCCTCGCGCCGGTTCAAACGGCTCGTTGGGGCGGCAAGCGACATGGGGCGTGGTAGCCGGCCGATGAGACGACCGGTCGAAGGGGCAAGGCCCGCAGTGTTGGCGTTAACCCTTTGCCCGGAAACGAATCAAAGCATCTAAGGTTCTGAGCAAAACATCTTCCCTTGCGCCTGTCCTCCAACCACGCGCCGCATGGCCCCACCCACCACCCTCATCATCGGCGGAGGCGCCATCGGTTCCGCCATCGCCTGTTTCCTGTCAAGCATGCCCGGCGGCGGCGAAGTCGTCGTGGTCGAGCGCGACCCGAGCTACCGGGCGGCTTCGTCCAGCCTGTCGGCCAGTTCCATCCGCCAGCAGTTCTCGACACCGCTGAACATCGAGCTGTCGCAGTTCGGCTTCGCCTTCATGTTGGGTTGCGCCGAAGGCGGCGTGCCCGGCGCGGCCGTGGGCCTCACGCAGCGCGGCTACCTTTTCCTCGGGCGGCCGGATCAGGCGCAGGCGCTGCGCGAGCGCACCGCCTTGGCCCGCCGGATGGCGGTGCGGCTGCGCGAGTTCGACGGCCCGCAGATGGCGGCGGCCTACCCCTGGATGCGCACCGGCGACCTCGCCTACGCCGTGCTGGGTTTGCAAGGCGAAGGCTGGTTCGACGGCTACCTGCTGCAGCAGGTGTACCGCGGCCGGGCGCGCGCGGCGGGGGTGCGCTACGTCAAGGGCGAGGTGGCGGCGGTGCGCGGCGCCGGGTCCCGCGTCACCGGCGTGACGCTGGCCGGCGGCGAGGGGATCGACGCCGACCGCGTCGTGCTGGCCGCCGGCGCCTGGTCGGCGCCGCTGGCGCGCGGTGTCGGCGTCGAGCTGCCGGTCCGCGCGCGGCGGCGCACCGCGTTCGTCCTGTCCTGCCCCACGCCTTTGCCCGAGCTTCCGGTGCTGATCGACACGTCCGGCGTCTACCTGCGACCCGAGCAGCGGCACTTCCTGGCCGTGCTGTCGCCGCGGGCGCCGGACGACCATGACGACCTTCCGCCCGAACCCGACCTTCACCAATTCGAGGACGCCATCTGGCCGCTCCTGGCGCACCGGATCCCGGCGTTCGAAGCCCTGCGGGTGGAGCGCGCCTGGGCCGGCTACTACGAATACAACACCGCCGACCACAACGGCCTGGTCGGCCAGTGGGGGCCGGACAACTTCTATGTGGCCACCGGTTTCAGCGGCCACGGCTTGATGCACAGCGCCGGGGTGGGCCGCGGCGTGGCCGAGCTGCTGCGCCACGGCGGCTACCGCACGCTGGACCTTTCCCCGTTGTCGCCGCGGCGGCTGGAGACAGGGCGGTTGATCGTCGAACGGGCGGTCTACTGAGGCCGCGATTTTCCAGGCCGGCCTTCAACGGCGGGCCTTGCCCACGGCATGCGAACCGCCCACATGCCCGGCGACTTGCCGGCCCCTGGCGGCCGCGAGCGCTTTCGGCGCCGCGGCCGCGCCGTGGGAGAGCGTGGACAGGATGCCGCAGTCCTTGCCCGCCTCGGCGCGGTCGCACTGCGCGCGGAGTTCCTTGAGGTGCTTTTCCAGGTTCTTCAGTTCGCGGATGCGCGCCGCCACATGCCCGATGTGCGCGTCCAGCATCGCATTGACCGCGCCGCAGTCGTCCTGCGGCTTGTCCCTGAAGGCCAGCAACACGCGGATCTCGTCGAGCGTCATGTCCAGCGAGCGGCAGTGGCGGATGAAGGACAGCCGCTCGACATGGGCCTGGCCGTAGACCCTGTAGTTGGCGCTGGTGCGGGCCGGCGCCGGCAGCAAACCCTCGCGTTCGTAGAAGCGGACGGTGACGACCGGGGTCGCGGTGGCCTTGGCGAGTTCTCCGATTTTCATGGCGCGGCATGGTGGTGCGGAAATTTGACTCTATACCTTCTACAGGGTTTCCAATGGCCGCTCGTCAATGAAAGACAGGAGGGCGCCATGGTTTTTTCCAAGCGGATCCGTCCCCATGTGGACCGCGAGTTGTCGGCGGCTGCGGGGGCCGGAAGGTCGGGGCGGCCGGGCGAGGCCTTCCGCCACCTGGAGCGCGCGCATGTGCTGGGACAGGCCTCGACGGTGCAGCATGTGCGGGCCCACCTGCACATGCTGGCCTGGGCGCTGCGCCATCGCCGCCCCGGCGAGGTCTGGGGCCAGGCCATGCGCATCATCGGCGCGGCCACCAAGACGGTGTTCTGGATCCCGGTGGGCAACACCGGTGGTTCCGATGTCCATCCCTTCAAGCCCATGCCGATCCCGCCTGACCTGGCGCGGCTGATCGACGAAGCGCGGGGCGCGGGCAGGCCTTAACGACCCTCGCCGCGCAAGGCAGGGCTCACCGCCGCCCCGGTCTCGTCAATCGCCCGCGTGCACCCGGCTGCGCCGCCCGTCCACCGACACCGGCGCGTCGCCGGTCACGGTGACGCGCCGCATCACGCGGTGCGCGTCGCCGTAGTCGTTGATGGCGTAGTGCTGCGTGGCCCGGTTGTCCCACACCGCCACGTCGCCGGCGGACCAGCGCCAGCGCACCGTGTTCTCCAGCCGCGTGATGTGGTTCTGGAAGACGGCGAAGAGGTGGTCGCTGTCCTGCGTGTTGTGGCCGATGAACTTTTTGATGAAATGGCCCGACACCAGGGTGCGCTCTCCGGTCTCGGGGTGCACGCGCACCAGCGGGTGTTCGGCCTGGATCAGGCGAGAGGTGAAGACCTCGCGGTACTTCTTCTCGCCTTGCTCGTCGGGCGTCACGCGGGTGGCCGCGTAGTCGTAGTCGTTGCCGTGCAGCGCCCAGAGGTTGTCGGCCAGGGCCTTCAGCGCCGGGGGTAGTTCTTCGTACGCGGCGGCGGTGTTGGCCCACACCGTGTCGCCGCCATGGGTTGGCACTTTCACCGCTCGCAGGATGGAGACCTGCGGGTAGTCGACCTCGAAGGTCACGTCGGTGTGCCAGGAGTTGGCTCGGCCACCGTGCTGGGAGTCCAGCTCCAGGATCTGGGTGCCGTCTTTCGACGGCACGGTGGGGTGCTCCACCAGCTCGCCCCAAAAACGGCCGAAAGCCTGTTGCTCGGCGTCGTCCAGGTGCTGCTGGCCGCGGAAGAACAGCACTTTGTGCCTGTGCAGCGCTCGCTTGACCGCCGCGAACGTGGCGGCTGAAAGGCGGCCGGACAGGCGCACGCCGCGCACTTCGGCGCCGATGCGGCCGGCCAGGGGGGCGAGGTCGAGTTCTCCGGTGGGGGAGGCGGGTGCCGCTTCGTTGAGGATGGCGCTCATGGTGTTCCTTTCAAGTGAGATGGTTTGGCCGCCCCGACCCTCACCCCAGCCCTCTCCCGCAAGCGGGAGAGGGAGCCTTCCAAGCGGTGGGCTTTTCTCCCTCGCCCCCGGCACGGGGGAGAGGGCTGGGGTGAGGGGGCGGTGGACGTGAGGGAATGGTCCAGGAATGCCTGCTCGCTCAAGCCGCCTGCGCGGCGGACCCCGCCGCATACCGGCTCACCGGCCGCGCCAGCCCCAGGTTCTCGCGCAAGGTCCTGCCCTCGTAGGCAGTGCGGAACAGCCCGCGGCGCTGCAGCTCGGGCACCACCAGGTCGACGAATTCATCGAGCGACTGCGGCAGCACCGGCGGCATGACGTTGAAGCCGTCGGCCGCACCGTTCTCGAACCACGACTGCATCTGGTCGGCGATGGTCTGCGGCGTGCCCACGACCACCCAGTGGCCGCGCGCCCCGGCGAGGTATTCGTAGAGCTGGCGCACGGTGAACTTCTCGCGGCGCGCCAGTTCGATCACCACGTGGGCGCGGCTGTTCACGCCCTTGGGCGGCTCGGGGTAGTGGGGCGGCGGCGCGTCCAGGTCCCAGCGGCTGAGGTCGTCGCCCGGCCAGAAGGGCACCAGGGTGTTCAGGCCGACACTGGGGTGGATGAGCTTTTGCAGCTCGGCCCATTTGCCCCGCGCCTCGGCCTCGGTGCGGCCGATCACCGGCGAGATGCCGGGCAGCACCAGCAGCTGCTCCGGGCGACGGCCGTACCTGGCCATGCGGCCCTTCACGTCGCGGTAGAAGGCGCGGGCCTCGGCCTGGCTGGTCCACGCGGTGAAGATGGCCTCGGCGGTGGCCGCCGCCAGTTCCCGGCCGTCCTCCGACGAGCCGGCCTGCACGATCACCGGGTGGCCCTGCGGCGGGCGCTCGATGTTCAGCGGGCCCTTGACCTTGAAGTATTTGCCGACGTGGTTCAGCGCGTGCAGCTTGCGCGGGTCGAAGTAGACCCCGGACGCCGGGTCGCGCACGAAGGCGTCGTCGTCGTAGCTGTCCCACAGGCCTTTGACCACGTCGACGAATTCGTGCGCCCGCTCGTAACGCGTGGCCGGGTCGGGGTGGGCGTCCAGGCCGAAGTTGCCGAAGACGTTCTCGGCGGCGGTGGTCACCACGTTCCAGGCGGCCCGACCCTTGCTCAAGTGGTCGAGCGAGGCGAACTTGCGCGCCAGCAGGTAGGGGTCTTCATAGGTGGTCGACGCGGTGGCCACGAAGCCGATGTGCTTCGTCACCGAAGACAGCGCCGCCCACAGCGTCACCGGCTCGAAGTGCGACACCCGGCCCTGGCGGCTTAGCGACTCTTCGTCGCCGCGGTGCTGCAGGCCGGGGCTGTCGGCGACGAAGACCTGGTCGAACAGGCCGCGCTCGGCGGTCCGGGCGACCTGGATGTAGTGGTCGATGTTGACGCCGGAGTCGACCTGCGAACCCGGGTGGCGCCAGGCGGCCACGTGGTGGCCGGTGGCCATGATGAAGGCGCCGAGGCGCAGCTTGCGGTTGTCGGGCATGGTGGCGGTTCTCCTTTCCTTCGGGGGTCAAAGCGCGAAACGAAGCCCGGCGGGCAGTGGTGGGCGGACCCCGGCGCGTTCCAGGTCGATGCGGCGGCGCGCCAGGTGGCGCGCCTCGGCCGCGTCCCGGTCCTCGCCGGCGAATTCGGCGAGAACGTCTTCCTTGATGCGCGAGAAGGGCAGGCCGGCGCGGTCGCGCGGGTGGGCCAGGTCGACCGGCACGGTGCGGCGGATGCGGCCGGGCCGCGGCTCCATCACCACCACCTTGTCGCCGAGGTAGACCGCTTCTTCCACGTCGTGGGTCACGAGGATCATCGTGATGCCCTCGGCCCGCCAGATGCGGTGCAGCTCTTGCTGCAGGTGGGTGCGCGTCAGGGCGTCGAGCGCGCCGAAGGGTTCGTCCAGCAGCAGCACTTCCGGCCGGCTGACCAGCGCCCGGGCGATGGCCACCCGTTGCGACATGCCGCCGGACAGCTGGTGCGGGTAGGCCGACTCGAAGCCCTCCAGGCCGACCAGCGCGATGTGCTCGCGCACCGAGTCTTTCTTCCGCGCCTCGGCGAAGCCGGCGTTCAGCAGGCCGAGCGCGATGTTCTCCCAAACCGTGTACCAGGGCAGCAGCCGGTGCTCCTGGAAGACGATGCCGCGGTTCAGGCTGGTGCCCACCACGCGCCGGCCGTCGAGCAGCACCTCGCCCTGGTAGTCGTCCTCCAGCCCGACGATGAGCCGCAGCAGCGTCGACTTGCCGCAGCCGCTGCTGCCCACGATGCTGACGAATTCTCCGGGGTTGACGGTGAGTGTGACGTCGTCGAGCACGGGCAAGGCTTCGCCTTTGACTTCATAGCGTTTGCTCAACCGTTCGATCTGCAGGGTGCCGGCGTGGGCCATGGGGTGTTCCCTCGTGTTGGAAAGTGGAAGGTTTCAGAACTGCGCGACCGAGCGGCCGCGCCAGGCCAGGGCGCGGGACTCGATGCGGGCGGCCAGCCAATTGAGCGAGAAGCCCACCAGGCCGACCACGATCACGCCGAAGAGCACCAGGTCCATGAGGAAGTGCTCGCGGCCGTCGACCATCGTGTTGCCGATGCCCTGGCCGGCCACCAGCAGGTACTCGGCGCCGAGCGTGGCCAGCCAGGCGTAGACCAGGCCGAGGTGGATGCCGGCGAAGATCGAGGGCAGCGCCGCCGGCAGGATCACCCGGGCCCACGCCTGCCGGCGCGAGAAGCCGAGGACCCGCGCTACTTCGAGCAAGTCCGGCGGCACGCCGCGGATGCCTTCGAAGGTGTTCAGCACCACCGGGAAGAACGCGGCCAGCGACAGGAAGGCGACCTTGGCCGCGTCGCCCAGGCCGAACCACACCGACAGCAGCGGGATCCAGGCGAACAGCGAGATCTGCTTGAGCGTGTGGAAGCTCGGGCCGGCCAGTTTCTCGAAGAGCCGGGAGGCGCCGAGCGCGGCGCCGAAGGCCAGGCCGCCCAGCGCGCCGATCGAAAAGCCGATCAGGTCGCGCCGCAGGCTGGCGCCCAGCGCCGCCAGCAGCTGGCCGCTGGCGGCCTGCTCGACGGCGGTCTCCCAGACCTTGCCCGGCGGCACTAGCAGCGGCGAGGTCGACCAGCCCCAGCGGGCCGCGGCCCACCAGGCCAGCAGCAGGAGGGCGGGCAGCGCGAAACCGCGCAGCGGCTTGGGGACGGCGGTGAAGACGTTCGCCATCAGAAGGCCTCCTTGCGCCAGGCGAGCAGCCGGCGCTCGGCCAGGGCGAGCAGCTTGTCCAGCAGGTAGCCCACCGCCCCGACCACCGCCACCGCGGCCAGCACCACGTCGAGCTGGAAGAGTTGGCGGCCGTAGACGATCATGTAGCCCAGGCCTTCGCTACTGGCCAGCAGCTCCACCACCACCAGGGCCAGCCAGGCGTGGGTCAGGCCGTAGCGCACGCCGTTCCAGACGGGCGCCAGCGCGGCCGGGAACACCACCTTGGACAGCAATTGCCAGCGCGTGAATTTCAGCACCCGGGCCAGCTCGATGTGGCGAGTGGGCACGCCCTGGATGCCCTTGTAGGTGTTCAACGCGATCGGCACCAGGGCCGCCTTGCCGATGAGGATGACCTTGAGCGCCTCGTCGATGCCCACCAGCAGCATCAGCAAGGGCAGCCAGCCCAGCACCGGCACTTGCGCGAAGGCTTTGAAGGTCGGGTAGAGGTAGTCCTTCGCCGTGGGCGACAAGCCCATCGCCGCGCCCAGCAGCAAGCCGCCCGCCAGGCCGGCCGAGAAGCCGGCGAGCACGCGCAGCAGGCTGACCTGCAGGTTGGCCCACAGCTCGCCGCTGAGCAGGGCGTCCTTGAAGGTCAGCGCCACGGCCTGCGGCGCCGGCAGCACCTGGGGCGCGATCCATTCGAAGTGGGCGGCCAGGGCCCAGGCCGCCAGCACCGCGAGCGGTAGCGGCCAGGCCAGCAGCCAGTCGCGCAACGCCGGCCGGCGCGCCAGGCGGGGCCATTGAAGCCGGCGGGACAGCGCCTTGGGTTCGGCACGGCGCGCCAACCCGTTCGCGGGGATCGTCAGTTCGTGGTCCATGGCCGTCCTCAAGCGCCCGCGGCCCTGCCGTCGGCCTGGTAGGCCGGCCAGAAGTTCTCCAGCTTCTGCGCGCGCAGCGCCGCCTGCAGCGGCCGCGTGTCGATCCACGGCCCGGCGTCGAAGCGGGCGCGGCTGAGCTTGAAGCGGTAGGCCTGCTCGATCGCGTCCTTGTAGCGGCCCACCAGGAAAGGATCGAAGTTGGGGTTGAGGCGGACGCGCAGCGGCTCGCCGGCGTAGTCTTCCTTCCAGTGCTCGAAGGGCGTGCCGGCGCGGGCCCACAGGCGCAACACTTCCTCGCGGTTGGCCTCGTCCGACGCCCAGCGCGCGGTGCGCACCGCCACGTCGACGACCCGCTGCACCAGCGCGGGGTGGGCTTGCGCGAAACGGTCCGTCACCAGGAGGTGGCCCTGGCGGGTGAAGACCGGCGAGTCGTTCTTGCTCGAATACAGCACCCGCACCTGGCCCTTGTCGCGCAGTCGCAGCAGGTCCATCGAGCCGATGGCGGCGTCGATGTCGCGGGTGGCCAGCGCGGTGAGGTAGCCGGCGGTGTCGAGGTTGAGGATGCGCAGGTCGCGCTCGGCCAGGCCGTGGGCCTCCAGCAGGCGCAGCGCCGGCAGGTGCATGTTGGTGCCGCGGAAGAGCGAGACGCGCTTGCCGCGCAGCTCGGCCACCGTTTTCAGCGGCGATTCGGGCGGCACGCCGATGTAGATGTTGGCGCGCACGCCGTTGGCCAGCAGCAGCCGCGTCTTCAGGCCGGCCGCCTTGCCGATGATGGCGGGCAGGTCGCCCTGCACGGTGAAGTCGAGCTGGCCGTTGGTCAGCGCCTCGTTGACGGCCGGGCCCGCGCCTTTGAAGAACAGCCATTCGACCTGCACGCCGTCCTTCTTGAACTCTTCCTCGAACCAGCCCTTGGCGTGGGCGATGGCGATGGCGCTGCCGCCGAAGCCCGGCGGCGAGCCGATGGCCGGCTGGGCCACGCCGATGCGGATGGTCGAGGCTTCGGCGGCGCGCGCGTGGAGCGCCGGCAGGCCCAGGCCGGCGCCCGCGGCGAGCAGGCCGAGCGCGCGCCGGCGGGTGGTGGGGCGGGCGGGCGTCATTTCGCCGCCGCCACGTTGCTGCCCACCAGTCTGCCGTCGGCGGCGTATTCGGGCCAATAGCCTTCCAGTTTCTGCGCCTTGATCGCGGCGTCCAGGAAGCGCCGGTCGAACCAGGTGTCGATCTCCGGCTTGTTGCGGATCAGCTTGAGGGCGTGGGCCTCATCGGCCGCGTCCTTGTAGCGGGCCACCAGGAAGGGGTCGAGCAGCGGCGACAGGCGCACGCGCAGCGGCTGGCCGACGAAGTCTTCGCGCCAGAATTTCTCCGGCACCTCGGCCTTGCCCCATTGGGCGAAGAGTTCGCCGCGCTGGGTTTCATCCGAGTAGGTGCGCGCCGTCTTCACCACGGTGTCGACCACGCGCTGCACGATCTTCGGCTGTCGCTCGGCGAATTCGTCGGTCACCAGCAGCACCGTCTGGCGGGTGTACTTGAAGGAGTCCTGGGCCGCCGACCACACCACTTTGGCGGTGCCCTTGTCGCGCAGCGCGAACAGCTCCACGTAACCGAAGGCTGCGTCGATGTCGCGCGTGGCCAGGGCCGCCTGGGCGCCGGCGGTGTCCAGGTTGATGAGCCGGAGGTCGCTCTCCTTGAGACCCTTGGCCGCCAACGCGCGCACCGTGGCCAGGTGCAGGTTGGTGCCCTTGAAGACGGCGACGCGCTTGCCCTTGAGGTCTTCCAGGCGGGCGATGGTGGAGTCGGGCGGCACGCCGAGGTACAGGCCGTTGCGCACGCCGCTGCCGGCGATGATGCGCGTCTTCACGCCGCCGGCGCGGTGCACGATCGAGGGCAGGTCGCCCTGCCAGGCGAAGTCGAGCTGCTTGTTCACCAGCGCTTCGTTCACCGCCGGGCCGGCGCCTTTGAAGAAGACCCATTCGACCTTGATGCCGTCCCTGGCGAACTCCTGCTCCAGCAGCCCCTGCGCGTTGACCAGGCCGATGGTGGAGCCACCGGTGCGCGGCGGCGCGCCGACGCCGCCGGTGGCCACGCCGATGCGGATGGAGGGCGGCGCCGGCTGAGCGACGGCGAAAGCGGACGCGGCGAGCAGTGCGAAGGTGGCGCCGAGGCGGCGCCAGGAAGTCGGGGACATGGGATGGGACCTCGAACGGTGGTTGCGTTGGAGGTGACCATAGAAGGCCCCGCGGGCGCGCGGAAATCACGATTTCGAGCTTGCTTATCCGAGGCCCGGGCGGTCGCCCGGCGGGCGCGCTCCGCCGCGGCTCAATGTCGCCACCGCGAGGCGATTCGCCTATTCAGACGCACGCGCGTGGCAAGGGGCATGCCTGCAGAACCTGCCGGCAGCGTCGCGTTTGTCACGTCACCATTCGGCTTCTCATCGTTCGGCCCACCACCGTCCGGCCTGAGCCCATCGACAAGCTCAAGGTGAACGGGGCAAGGGTTTCGAGGACTGGTTCACCGGCCCTTTTGTCCAAGGGCGGGCTGTCACTGTCCGCCGACGGCGAACGACGCGATCGCCCCGGCCTGCAGCGCGCCGCTGACCCGCGCCTGCTCGCTGCCGCCTTCCAGGCGGACGAGGGTGGGGATGGAGCGGATGCCGAAGCGCTGCGAGAGCATCGGGCTCTGGTCGCTGTCGACCTTGGCGAAGAGCGCGCGGCCCTTGAGCTGGCGCGCCGCTTGTTCGAACTGCGGCGCCATGGACCGGCAGGGCCCGCACCAAGGCGCCCAGAAATCGACCACGACCGGCAGGCCGGTGCGTTGGACGACAGCGTCGAAATCGGCGTCGGTCAGGGTCACCGGCCGGCCGTCGAGCAAGGCCTTGCCGCAACGGCCGCAGGCCGGGTCTTCGGCCAGGCGGGCGCGCGGGACGCGGTTGGTCGCGCGGCAATGCATGCAGACGGCGTGGACGGTGGCGGTGCGGGTTTCCATCGCACTCAGGTGCGGCCGCTGGCGAAGGTTTCAAGCCGGTCGGGCCGCCAGCCCCCGCGGCGTCACAAGCCGTAGCGCCCCGGGGCGATGATCCCCTGCGGGTCGAGCGCGTGCTTGACCTTCCTCGCCAGGTCGAAACCCCCGCCGCTGGCGGCGGCGAGCAGGTGCGATGAATCCACCCCGATCCGGTAGGGAAGGAAGCCCAGGCGCTGCCCAGCCTCGAAAAGCGCCTGGTGGCAGGCCCGCGCCCGGGCGGTCTCTTCGGGGTTCCCTGGATCGAACAGGACCGGCACCGAGCTGTCGAAGCAGCGCGGCGACAGGCTGGTCAGCGTGATGAGCGGCTCGAAACCGTGCGCCGCGCAGGTGGCCTCGACCATCTCGCGATAGGCGGCGACGGCCTCGGGCGTCATCGGCACCAGCGGGGCGTACCAGATCAGCCCTCTGTCGCCGATGCCGGCACCGGGGTCCTGCGGAACGCCGCCGCGGCACTTCCAATGGACCAGCCTGAGCGCGACCGGGTCGGGCACGCCTTCCAGGATGTTCAGCAGGCCGGAAAGCCGGTCGAGGTTGGACAGCCCGAAGCGCTTCGCCGCCGCGCGGGGCAGAAGCCTGGCCGCGCGTTGCAGCAACGCCAGCTTGGTCTGTGTCAGGCCCATCCGCCGGCGGGCGTAGGGCTTCAAGCGGCGGCGCACCGCCGCGGCGGCGGCCTGGGCCGTGCCACGCTCGCCATAGACGGCGCCGATCAACAGCCAGGGCGCCAGGCGGTGCTCGCGCAACAGCCGCTGGAGCCGCTTTGCCGGCAAGGCGGCGCCGGACGGAACGTCGTCGAAGGGATAGTCGCACGCCATGGCGGCGGTGCGGTAGCCGTTGAGCAGGTTGACGTTGCCCATCACGCCGCCGATCGATTGCAGCAGCGACCGCAGCTCGGCGACGGCCCCGGACAGGCACGACTCGTCGTCGATCCAGGCGAAGAACACCTCGATGTGCGGCGGCCTGGGGGCCAGGGCGATGGTCATGCGGGTGACGACGCCGAAGTTGCCTTGGGCGAACAGGCCGTCCAGGTAGGGGCCGATGCCCCATTTGTGGATTTGGTCGACGCGCTGCCCGCCCAAGTCGGCCAGGCTGGAGCGGTAAACGGCGCCGTCCGCCAGCACCGCTTCCAGCGACATCACCGCGCCGAAGTGGTCGGCGTGCGGCGTGAGGCCGTAGCCGCGCTCCAGCGCGTTGCCCAGCAGGCTGGCGCCGGGCCCGGCGCCGGTGGTGGGCACCATCAGCGGCAGTTGCCGGTCCTGGAGATAGGCGTGCAACTGGCCTTGGGTGACACCCGGCTCCACGGTGACCGTGCCCAGCTCGGCGTCGAGTTCCAGGATCTTGTCCAGCCGGGACAGGTCGAGCACGACGCAGTCTTGCGAAGCCGGGCTGCCGCCGCCGTAACCCCAGTTCTTGCCGGTGCTGATCGGATAGAGCGGCACGCCGTGGCGGGCGGCGGTGCGCACGATCGGTGGCAGCTGGGCCGCGTCGCCGGGCCGCAGGGCGGCCGCGATATGCGTTTGGGACGCACCGGCCGCCGGCTGGCCGTAGCGGGCTTGCGCTTCGGCGCTGGCCAGCACGGCGCCACCGCCGTCGCCGAGCAGCTGGCGCCATTCGGCCAACGCCTCGCCGAGCGATGCCCGAGCGCGGGTCGGGGAGGAATGGTCTTCAGTTGGATGAAAGGATGGCTCGGTCTGCAACGTGTTCTCGGGATTCTTCATGTCCTGTCGGGAGAAGGCGGGCCGGCAGGGCCCGGGGGGCGGGGCTGCTTGCTACCGGATCGATTCATGGAGGGCGGATTCACGGGGCCTGCCAGGCAGGCCGCGCCGGGAGCATCGCTCAGCAGGGCGGCCGCCGAGGCCGGGGTTTCCCGGAATGAAGTAACCGAACGTGTGCGCCGGGCCGTCGCGGCGGGCCTGGGCGGCGGTCAGTGCCGGGCCTGCCCCGGGTCCTGCGAAAGGATGCGGCCGACGAGGTCGCTCAAGTCTTGGAAGGTGTTGGTTTTTTCCAGCAGGCTGCGCACGCCGGCCTGCTCGGCCTGCTCGCGAAGCTCTTCGGTGATGTAGCCCGAGCTGATGACGACCGGCAGGCCCGGCTGGATGTGCGACAGCTCGGCGGCGACATCCAGGCCCGAGAACTCGGGCATGTTGAAGTCGGTCACGACGAAGTCGAATTCTCCGGGGTGCTCGCGCACCGCCGCCACGGCTTCGTGCGGGTCATGGAATCCACTGACGCGGTAGCCCGCGCGCTTGAGGATGCGCTCGACCATCAGCACCATGGTCTCGTCGTCGTCGACGTACATCACGTGCTGACCGTGGCCGCGGGCGGCCGGCGGCGCGGCGTCCGGTGCGGTTTCCGCGTCGGGCGCCGCGTCCGGCGCGACCGGGTCGAGGACGGGGAAGTACAGGTGGAACGTGCTTCCCTGTCCCAGCTCGCTTTCCACTTCGACCGCGCCGCGGTGGGAGATCAGGATGCCGTGCACCACCGCCAGCCCCAGGCCGGTGCCGTGCCCGATGGGCTTGGTGGTGAAGAAGGGTTCGAAGATGCGCTCGCGCGTGCCGGCGTCCATGCCGATGCCGTTGTCGCTGACCCACAGGTGGGCGTATGCGCCGGGCGGCACGCCGCCCAGGCGCTGGGCGGCGGCGGCGTCCAGTTCCACCGCGTCCAGCCCGATGCCGATGCGGCCGCTGGCGTCGCCCAGCGCGTGCCAGGCGTTGGTGCACAGGTTCATCAGCACTTGCTGCACCTGGGTGGCGTCGGCCATGGCGCGCAGCGGTTCGTCGGTCAGCACCACGTCCAGCTCGACCCGCGCCGGCAGCGTGGCGCGCAGCAGCTGCCGGGTCTCCTCGATCACCGGGCGCAGCGGCAGGGCGACCAGTTTCTGCGGCTCGTGGCGGCTGAAGGTGAGGATCTGCTGGACCAGGTTGCGCGCCCGCAGGCTGGCCTTGTGGATCTCGCCCAGGCTCATCAACGCCGGGTGGCCGGGGCCGACCTCCTCACGCGCCAGCGCGACGTTGCCGAGGATGCCGCCGAGGATGTTGTTGAAGTCGTGGGCGATGCCGCCGGCCAGCGTGCCGATGGACTCCATCTTCTGCACTTCGCGCAGCTGGGCCTCGAAGCGGCGCAGCTCGGCCTCGGCTTCCTTGCGGTCGCTGATGTCGGTCATCGTCACCCGCACCAGGTGGGCCGGGCCGGACCGGGCGCGCGCGCAATCCAGCTGGACGTGCGGGCCCGCGGCGCCGCCGGCGCTGACCAGCCGCAGCTCGACGCGCTGCTTCTCGCCGTGGTGCAGCGTGCGCAGGAAATGCTCGTGCCAGCGGTCGATGTTCGCCGGCAGCACGAATTGCGCGAAGCGGGCCCCGGCCAGGCTTTCCCGGTCCTGGCCGAGCATGTCGGCGCCGGTGAGGTTCAACTGGTCGATCAGGCCTTCGGCCGACAGCGTGAGGTAGCCGACGGGCGCCAGGTCGTAGAGGTCGACGTAGCGGTCGCGGCTGACTTCCAGGTCGATCTGCCCCTTGCGGTGCTCGGCGCGGATGCGGGCTTGCTCCAGCTCGCGTTCCAGGACGGGCGCCAGGCGGGCCATGTTCTCCTTCATCACATAGTCGCTGGCGCCGGCCTTCATCGCGGACACCGCCACCTCTTCGCCGATGGTGCCGGAGAAGAAAATGAAGGGGATGTCCAGGCCGGTCTCGCGGAAGACTTCGAGCGCGCGCACGCCGTTGAAGCCGGGCAGGCGGAAATCCGACAGCACGGCGTCCCACTCCTCCCGCAGGAAGGCGTCGCGCAGGGCGTCGATGTCCTGAACCCGGCGGAACTGCGGGTCGAAGCCGCCCTGGCGGAGGATGCGAATCGCCAACCTGGCGTCGTCCTCGGAGTCCTCGACGACGAGGATCCTGACCCGCTTGGCGGTCACGACGTCCTCTCGGGCGGCGTCTGGTTCATCGCCAGCCAATAGATGCCCAGCACCTTCACCGCCTCGAGGAACTCGTTGAAATCGACGGGCTTGCGCACGTAGCTGTTGGCGCCCAGCGCGTAGCCTGAGACGAGGTCCTGCTCCTCCTTGGAGGACGTCAGGATGACCACCGGCATCAGTTTCGTGCGCTCGTCCTCGCGGATCACCTTCAGCACGCCCAGGCCGTCGAGCTTGGGCAGCTTCAGGTCGAGGATCACGAGCGTGGGCAGCGGCGCGCCGGCGCGGTCGGCGTAGGCGCCGCGGGCGAAGAGGTAGTCCAGCGCCTCGACGCCGTCGCGCACGACGGCGATCGTGTTCATGACGTGGCTGCGCTTGAAGGCGCGCAGCGTCAAGGTCGCGTCGTCGGGGTTGTCTTCGACGAGCAGGATGCATTTGTTGTTCGAATCAGTCACGGGGCTGCTCCTTCAGCTGGAAGAAAAACGTCGCTCCCTGGCCGGGCCGGGACTCGGCCCACACCCGGCCCTCATGGCGCCGGAAGATGCGGTGCACGATGGCCAGGCCGATGCCCGTGCCGGTGAAGTCGCTCTCATGGTGCAACCTCTGGAAGGCGCCGAACAGCCGGTCCGCGTACGCCATGTCGAAACCCACGCCGTTGTCCCGGACGAAGCATGTCCTTTTTCCTTCCCGTTCGAGCGTTCCCACTTGGATGACAGGGGCATCGACCTTGCCGCTGAACTTGAAGGCGTTTTCCAGCAGGTTCTGCATCGCGATCTGCATCAGCGACTTGTCGGCCTGAACCTCGATGCCGTCCTCGATCGCCCACTCCACCTCGCGGCCCGGGTTCTGCTGGGAGATGCCCTGCGCGATCTCCCGCGCCACCGCGCTCAGGTCGACCGGCTTGACCGCCAGCTCGGTGCGCGTGACCTTGGACAGGCCGAGCAGCTCGTCGATCAGCCGGCCCATGCGCTGGCTGGCGGCGCGGATCCGGTTCAGGTAGTCCTTGGCCTCGTCGTCGAGCCTGTCGCCGTAGTCCTCCAGCAGCGCCAGGGAGAAGCCGTCCATGCTGCGCAGCGGCCCGCGCAGGTCGTGCGAGACCGAGTAGCTGAAGGCCTCGATTTCCTTGTTCAGCGCGGCCAGTTCGACGTTGTTCCGCTCCACCTGCTCGAAAGAGCCGCGCAGCGACTGCGTCATCGAGGAGAAGTCGCGCGCCATCGCGGCGAGCTCGTCGTTGCCGCGCACGTCCAGCTCGTAGCCCCAGTTGCCGGCAGCGACCTGGCCCATGGCGCCTTGCAGCCGGCGGATGGGCCGCAGCACGTCCCGGTTGACGAACCACGCGGCGCCGGCCACCACGACCCCGATCAGCGCCAGGCCGGCCACCGTGACCAGTGCGACGCGGTCCTGGGCGTTGTCGATGCGCTCGGTGGTGAGGTTGGTCAGGCGGATGGTGTCCGCCAGGTTCTCCTGCTGGATGGCCAGCAAGCGGCCGGTCGTGGGCCGGGAGTCCAGCCGCGCCAGGGCTTCGGGCGTGGGGTTCCCGGCGCTTTCTTCCCGCGTCCGCGCCGCGACCAGGTCCTGGAACAGCTGATGGGCCTCGGCGTTGCGCGCCCGCAGCGAGGTCAGGATGGCCACCTGCTCCGGGTCGTAGACGGTGTTCTTCTCCATCAGCTGGTCGACGCGCCGGGACACCGCCTCCTCCTGGTTGCGCGCCTTCTCCTGCGAATGCACGATGTATTCGAAGGTCAGCAGCCTCAGCTCCGCCAGGCCGCGGGAAATTTCCGTCGTCTGGCGCCGCTTGTCGGCGGCGTCCTGGGCCTGCAGGTGGGTCCACCAGACCATGCCGGCGATGAGGAGGACGGCCGCCAGCGCTGTCGTCGTGGCCAGGTGGGCCTTGGTGCTGATCTTCATGGGATGGGCCCGGGCGGTGGGTCAGGCGCCCGGCTCGCGGGATGGCTGCAGGCCTGCCTTGCGGGGCCGCGGTCCGCGGCATGCGGCGTCATGAGGACGTGGTGGCGGCTTTGCCCGTCGCAGGCCAATTCCGTGTCTCCGTTGAACTCATCCACTCGGTGGACCAGGACAAGTGTTGCGTGCGGGGGCGCGGCGTCACAAGCTGTACGGGCTTGCAGGTGCTGGCGGCGCGCGTTGCGCCGGCACATGGGTCAGGGTGCGACCGCGCGGCCGGGTGGCAAGCGGGCCTGGGTCTGCCCTGCCGTTTCCCCCGCGGCCTCCCGCTTCAGCGGCAGCTTGACGACGAATTCGCTGCCTTCGCCGGGCCCCGCGCTGCGGGCTTCGATGGTCCCGCCGTGCAGTTCGGCGATCTGGCGCGCCAGCGCCAGGCCGATGCCCAGCCCGGCATGCGCCGCGGCGCCGTCGAGCTGGGTGAACGCGTCGAAGATCGAACCGAGCGCGCCGGCCGCGATGCCGATGCCGGAATCGCGTACCGACACCACCGCGGAATCGCCGTCCAGCCGCGCAGACACCTCGATGCGGCCGCCTTGCGGCGTGAACTTCGAAGCGTTGCCGACCAGGTTGGAGAAGAGCTGGGTGAGCCGCACCGGGTCGCCGTCGACGGGCAGCGGCGCGCCGGGCAGGCGCAGCGACAAGCGCTGGCCGGCGCCGTCGACGGCGGGCGCGCAGGCCTCCACCGCCTGGCGCAGCACCGGCTCCAGCAGCAGGGGTTCGCGGCGCAGGCGCAGCTTGCCGAGCCGCACGCGGCCCACGTCGAGCAGGTCGTCGGCCAGGCGCGTCAGCTGGTGGAGCTGGCGCTGCATGGCGCCGGCGAGCCGGGCCGCCGCCGGGTCGGCCGCGCCGCGCTGCAGCAGCGCCAGGGCGTTGCGCAGCGCGGCCAAGGGCGTCCTGAGTTCGTGGCCGAGCGTGGCCATGAATTCATCCTTGCGGCGGTCCGCGTCGCGTAGCGCCTGTTCGGCGGCCTTGCGCGGCGTGATGTCCATCGCCGTGCCCAGCACCCGGACGCAGCGCCCGCGGCCGTCGAAAACCCCGCGGCCCTTGGCGGCGATCCAGCGCACCCGGCCGTCCTCTTTGCCGACCGCGCGGAATTCGACGTCGTAGAGGCTGCGGCGCCGCGGGTCGACGGCGGCTTCGAACGCGGCCTTGGCGAGGGGCCTGTCCTGCGGGTGCAGGCCGGACTGGAAGTCGGCGAAAGTCGCCGGCGCCTGGGCGGAGATGCCGAACATCGCCTTCACGCGGGCGGGCCAGAACAAAGTCCGGGTCTGCAGGTCCACGTCCCACAGTGCGACTTCGGCGGCCTCGGCGGCCAGGCGCAACTGCTCCTCGCTGCGGGCCAGGCCGTCCTGCAGCCGTGCCAGCGCCCGCTGCGCCAGGATGCGCTCGGTGACGTCCGAGCCTTCCACGAAGATGCCGGTGACGAAGCCCCCGGCATCCCTCACGGGCTGGTAGACGAAGTCGACGAAGCGCTCGACCTCGGCGTCGTCCTGGGCGCGGCGGTAAGCGTATTTCAGGCCGGAGGCGGTGAATGCCTTGCCGCTGGCGTACACCCGGTCGAGCAGCGCCACATAACCTTGCTCGACCGCGTCCGGCAAGGCCCGGGCCACCGGCAAACCCAGCACGGGCCGGTGGCCGACCAGGGCCAGGTAGGCCGGGTTGGCGAACTCGATGACGTGCTCGGGCCCGCTCAGCAGCGCCATGAACGACGGCGACCGGGCGAACAGCTGCGCCAGCCGCTCGCGTTCGCACGCCAGGGCGCGTTCGGCCAGCACCTGGGGCGTGGTCTCGTTGAAGATGGCCAGCACGCCCCCCACGCCGTTGGGCGCGGATTCGTCGTGGATGGGGCCGTAGGAACAGGTCCAGTAGAGGTCCTGGAGGCGGCCGTGGCGGACGGTCGGCACCAGCTGGTTCTCGTGCCACGACGGGCCGTCGCCGCGCAGCGCGGAGGCGATCTGCGGCGCGATGGTGGGCCAGGCTTCGGGCCAGGCGTCCCGGCCGGGCCGGCCGAGGGCCGCCGGGTGCTTCTCGGGGCCGAGCGACACGCTGTAGGCGTCGTTGTAGAGGCACAGGTGCTCGCCGCCCCAGAAGATGACCACCGGGTGGAGGGTCGTCAGCGCCAGGCGCACCATGGCCTTCAGGCCCGGCGGCCACTGACCGGGCGGCCCCAGCGGCGTGTCCTGCCAGGGGTGGCTGCGTATGCGCGAGGCCATCTCGCCTTCGGCGGCCAGGAAGGAGGCCGAGACGGGCGGTTGCTGGGGGTCGGTCCGCTGGTGCATGGCGAATGCGTTTCGTGGGGCGCCGGGCCGCAGTGGGTCGGGCGCCGTTGAAGTCAGGCGGGCGGGGAACCCATTATGGGAGCTAGGGCCTGTTAACACTAAAAGGAAGCCCACGTGACTCCACAGAAACCCGCCATCGAGGCGCAAAGCACAGCTGTGGCCTGTGCCACAGCGAGCATTTGCAACGCGGGAGGGCGGGCTTCTGTGGAGATCACCCGAAGGGCCGGTGTCTGTCCGATCCCAGGGCGTCGTTGCGGACTCGTTGTGGGCCGAAGGCCCACGGCCTCACCCGCGCCTAGCTGTGAACCGTCAAGAGGTTATTTCCTAAGCCGGATAGCCTAGAGATGGGAGGTAA
>CBIHOD010000022.1:0-54515 GCA_966211815.1 uncultured Burkholderiales bacterium | reverse complement strand
CGACGGCCTGTGGGACGTCTACAACCAGTACCACATGGGCATCACCGCCGAGAACGTGGCCAAGAAGTACGGCATCGGGCGCGAGGAGCAGGACGCCCTGGCCCTGGCCTCGCAGCAAAAGGCCGCGGCCGCGCAGGACGCCGGCAAATTCAAGGACGAGATCGTGCCCTTCAGCATCGCCCAGAAGAAGGGCGACCCGGTCGTCTTCGCGGCCGACGAATTCATCAACCGCAAGACCAGCGCCGAGGTGCTGGCCGGCCTGCGGCCCGCCTTCGACAAGGCTGGCAGCGTGACCGCCGGCAACGCCTCGGGCCTGAATGACGGCGCCGCCGGCGTGGTCGTGATGAGCGCGAAGAGGGCCGAAGCCCTCGGCCTGAAGCCGCTGGCGCGCATCGCCAGCTACGCCAGCGCCGGCCTCGACCCCGCCCTGATGGGCATGGGCCCGGTGCCCGCCGCCCGCAAGGCGCTGGAGCGCGCCGGCTGGAAGGCCGCCGACCTCGACCTGCTCGAAATCAACGAGGCCTTCGCCGCCCAGGCCTGCGCCGTGCACAAGGAGATGGGCTGGGACACGGGCAAGGTCAACGTCAACGGCGGCGCCATCGCCATCGGACACCCGATCGGCGCGTCCGGCTGCCGCATCCTGGTCACGCTGCTGCACGAGATGCAGCGCCGCGACGCCAAGAAGGGCATCGCTTCGCTGTGCATCGGCGGCGGCATGGGCGTGGCGCTGACCGTAGAGCGTTGAAGGCCGCGGCGGGCCGCCGGCCGCAGCATCCACGCCCGCACACGTTTGCATACGAATAAAACGCAGCCCCGCGGGGTGAACCCGGATTGACGCTCGGTCCGCCCCCTGGAAAGCTGCACGCACCTCAAACAGGAGAGAAACAACCATGAGTCAAAAAATCGCCTACGTGACCGGTGGCATGGGCGGCATCGGCACCGCCATGTGCCAGCGCCTGCACCGCGACGGCTACAAGGTCATCGCCGGCTGCGGCCCCAGCCGCGACTTCAACAAATGGCTCGACGAGCAGAAGGAGAAGGGCTACACCTTCTACGCCTCGGTGGGCAACGTGGGCGACTGGGACTCCACCGTCGCGGCCTTCGAGAAGGTCAAGGCCGAGCACGGCACCATCGACATCCTCGTCAACAACGCCGGCATCACGCGCGACGGCATGTTCCGCAAGATGAGCCGGGCCGACTGGGACGCGGTGATCGAGACCAACCTCACCAGCCTGTTCAACGTCACCAAGCAGGTGATCGACGACATGCTGGAAAAGGGCTGGGGCCGCATCATCAACATCTCGTCGGTCAATGGCGAGAAGGGCCAGTTCGGCCAGACGAACTACTCCGCCGCCAAGGCCGGCATGCACGGCTTCACGATGTCGCTGGCCCAGGAAGTGGCCAACAAGGGCATCACCGTCAACACCGTGAGCCCGGGCTACATCGCCACCGAGATGGTCAAGGCCATCCGCCAGGACGTGCTCGACAAGATCGTCGCCGGCATCCCCGTCAAGCGCCTGGGCACGCCGGACGACATCGCGTCCATCGTGTCCTGGGTGGCCTCCGAAGAGTCCGGCTTCGCGACCGGCGCCGATTTCTCGGTCAACGGCGGCTTGCACATGGGTTGAGCGGCGATTTCGCCTCGTCGACAGAAAAGGCGCTTCGGTGCCTTTTTTGGTGTTTGGAGGAATGCTTGTCAGGGCCGTTCGCCCTGAGAGTTTTATGGTCGGGTCGAGCCGGTGGCGCGCGTGCGGCACCCTCACCCCCAACCTTCTCCCGCCAGCGGGAGAGGGCGCAACAAAAACTCCCTCGCTCCCGGTGCGGCGCTCCCGAAGCACTGGTGACCTGCCGCTACACTTCGGCCTCCCCGAACTGACTGGTGCCGAATCCGTGTCCGCGTCCGCCCCTGGAAACGCCCCTGTTTTTGAACTGAAAAGCGCGCCCCTGGTGACGGTGGCGCTCTTGCTCAAGACCACCGACCCGCAAGCCCTGGCCGCGGCGCTGGCCCAGGAGTTCGGCGACTCGCCGGACATGTTCGACCACGACCCGGTGCTGCTCGACCTCGCCGCCGTGCGCGAGGCGCCGGAAACCCCCGATTTCTCGGCCATCCGCCAGCTGCTGCGCGGCTACCGCCTGAACCTGGTGGCGGTGCGCGGCGGCAGCGAAGCGCAGATGCAGGCGGCGCTGGCCGCCGACCTCAGCCTGGCGCCCGACGCGCCGGTGCCCGCGGCCAAGCCGGCCGCGCCCAAACGCGGCGAAACGCCGTCCGCGCCCGTCGCGGCGGCGCCCGCGCAAGAGACGGCTTCCGCGGCCGCTCCCAGCCCCGGCGGAGATGCCGCGGAGTCGGCTCAGCTTGAATTGCTGCCCAGGGATGAAACCGCGGCGGCAGCGCCCGTGGGCGCTGCACCCGCAGGCAGCCCAGCTTCCCGGGAAGACGCCGCGCCTGCGACGCCCGGTCGGCATGACCGCGCGGTCCCCGCGTCCGATTCGAACGGTGCGCCCGCGGCGGATGCGGCGGACTCGGCCGCCGCCGGCCTCAAGCCCGCCAACCCGCTGCGCCCGACCCTGGTGGTCGACCGCCCGCTGCGTTCCGGCCAGCAGGTCTACGCCCGCGGCGCCGACCTGGTCGTGCTGGCCTCGGTGAACTTCGGCGCCGAGGTGATCGCCGACGGCCACATCCACGTGTACGCGCCGCTGCGCGGCCGCGCGGTGGCAGGCGCCCGGGGCGACACCTCGGCGCGCATCTTCTGCACCAGCATGCAGGCGCAGCTGCTGTCCATCGCCGGCACCTACCGCACCACCGACACACCGCTGCCCCAGGGCCTGCACGGCAAACCGGTGCAGGTGCGGCTCGACGGCGAAACGCTGGTGATCGAAGCGCTGAACCTGGAATGAACCGGGCGGCGCGCCGGTAAAGAAAGAAACAGCCTCACCGCGGCGGCCGAGCACGGCCCGGCGAATGAGAAAATCCCTGTTTTGTTGAAGAAAGACGAAAGAGACAGCGATGGCGAAAATCGTAGTGGTGACATCGGGCAAGGGCGGCGTGGGCAAGACCACGACCAGCGCCAGTTTCGCGTCGGGCCTGGCCCTGGCGGGCCACAAGACGGCGGTGATCGACTTCGACGTCGGCCTGCGCAACCTGGACCTCATCATGGGCTGCGAACGCCGCGTGGTGTATGACCTCATCAACGTCATCCACAACGAGGCCAACCTCAACCAGGCCCTGATCAAGGACAAGCAGTGCGAGAACCTCTTCGTGCTGGCCGCCTCGCAGACGCGCGACAAGGAGGCCCTCACGCAGGACGGCGTCGAGCGCGTGCTCAAAGACCTGGCCGAGATGGGCTTCGACTACATCGTCTGCGATTCGCCCGCCGGCATCGAGACCGGCGCGCTGATGGCGATGCACTTCGCCGACGAGGCGCTGATCGTCACCAACCCCGAGGTCTCGTCGGTGCGCGACTCCGACCGCATCCTCGGCATGCTCAGCTCCAAGACCAAGCGCGCGATCGAGCGCCTGGAGCCCATCAAGGAGCACCTGCTGATCACCCGCTACAACCCCAGCCGCGTCGAAGGCGGCCAGATGCTGTCGCTGGAAGACATCCAGGACATCCTGCGCACGCCGCTGATCGGCGTCATCCCCGAATCCGAGACCGTGCTGGACGCCTCCAACCAGGGCGTGCCGGCCGTGCACCTCAAAGGCACCGACGTTTCCGAGGCCTACAAGGACGTGGTGGCGCGCTTCCTCGGCGAAGAACGCCCGATGCGCTTCACCGAAGCGCCGAAGCAGGGGTTCTTCAAGCGCATCTTCGCGGGGAGGTAAGCCGGCATGTCCTTCCTGTCCTTCCTGCTGGGCGAAAAGAAAAAGACGGCCAATGTGGCCAAGGAACGCCTGCAAATCATCTTGGCCCACGAGCGCTCCAGCGCCCGCACGGCCAACTACCTGCCCGACCTGCAGCGCGAGCTGATGGCGGTGATCTCGAAATACGTCGGCATCAAGCCCGAAGACATCAAGGTGAGCCTGGAGCGCCAGGACGACCTGGAAGTGCTGGAGGTGAAGATCGAGTTGCCGGACGCGGCGCGGTCGTGAGCTGGCGGGGGCGGCCGTGCCGCCATTTCAATTCGGGTTAAGCCTTTTTCCTGGTTCGGGCCGGACCGGGCCGCTTCCTTACCCGTTGGCGCTGAGCCCGTTCCGGTTCGGGCTGAGCCTGTCGAAGCCCTGCGTGCGGACAGCCGAAGCTTCGACAAACGGCAGCGGCAAGGCCCTTCGACAGGCTCAGGGCGAACGGGCGTGGAAGAGGATGTCCGCCTCATCCGGCCCATCCTGAGGTTTTGCGTTCTCCGACCATGCCACCGGTCGCACCGGACATCAGCCAGCCAGGACCCGCCTCCATGAAGCTCCTCCTCGCCCCCATGGAAGGCCTGCTCGACAGCACGTTGCGCGACGTGCTGACCCGCGTCGGCGGCGTCCACCGCTGCGTCTCCGAATTCATCCGCGTCACCGACACGCTGCTGCCCAAGCGCGCCTTCGTGCGGGTGATGCCCGAGCTGCTGAACGGCGGCCGCACGCCGGCGGGCGTGCCGGTGCGCGGCCAGTTGCTCGGCTCCGACGCCGCCTGCCTGGCGGACAACGCCGGGCGCCTCGCCGAGCTCGGCCCCACCGGCGTCGACCTCAACTTCGGTTGCCCCGCCAAGACCGTCAACCGCCACCGCGGCGGCGCGGTGCTGCTGGACGAGCCCGAGCTGGTCCACCGCATCGTCAGCGAAGTGCGTCGCGCGGTGCCGCCGCACCTGCCGGTGTCGGCCAAGATGCGGCTGGGCTACATGGACGACGGCCGCATGCTCGAAAACGCGCATGCGATGGTCGACGGCGGCGCCTGCGAGCTTGTCGTTCATGCCCGCACCAAAGCCCACGGCTACCGGCCGCCGGCCTACTGGGAGCGCATCCGCGAAGTGAAAGACGCGGTGGCCGTGCCGGTGGTCGCCAACGGCGAAATCTGGTCCTTGGCCGACGCGCGGCGCTGCCGGGAAATCTCGGGCTGCGACGACCTGATGCTCGGCCGCGGCATGGTCGCCAACCCGGGCCTGGCGCGGGCCATCCTGGCCGATGCCGCCGCCTCCGCAGTGGCGCCGGGGCGGTGCGCCTTGGCCGACGACACGCCCGATGAGGCCGGCGCCTTGCTGCCCTGGGACGAGCTGGTGCCGCTGCTCGAAGTCTTCTGGCTCCTCGTCACCGCGCGCGTCGAGACGCGGCACCGCGCCGGGCGGGTCAAGCAGTGGCTGAACTACATGCGCAAGGCGCATCCCCAGGCGCAGGCCGCCTACGACGCGGTTCGCGCCCTGCAGCGGCCCGATGCGGTGGAGCTGTGCCTGTTCGGGCGGCTGCTGGAGCGGCCGCTTGCGCCGCAGGGCAGGGGAGGTTGGCTGGCGGGTGAATCCTCATGAGGCGTCAGCGCCTGTCCGCCCCCTCACCCCAGCCCTCTCCCCCGTGCCGGGGGCGAGGAGCGAAATCCTTCTCATGTCCGCTGGCGAAGGCTGGAGCCGGAAGGCGAAATGTCCTTTCCCTCTGCCTATCCCGTTAGCGTAAGAGAGCCGGGGTGAGGGGTGGCCATCCACCCTGCTTGCTGGCCGACAGGAGTCCCGCCCCGGATCCACGCCAGCAAGAACCGGCCGTGGCTGCGATACTTGCGCGCCGCGCGCAAGGCGCCGGCGAAACACCCGCTGCACTGCCGCCGCCATTCAACCCATTCCGGAGGAGCTTCCATGACCACCCCCACGCCCGATTTCCACAACAGCAGCGTCCCCGTCTTCCAGCAGATGCTGCGCGGCCTGTCCAACGTGCTCGCCAAGGCCCAGGCCCACGCCGAGGCGAAGAAGATCGAGCCGTCCGTGCTGCTGGGCGCGCGCCTGTACCCCGACATGTTCCCCCTCAGCCGCCAGGTGCAGATCGCCGCCGACTTCGCCAAGAGCGTCTCCGCCCGGCTGGCCGGCGCCCAGGTGCCTGCCTACGAAGATAACGAGAAGACCTTCGAAGAACTGCAGGCACGCATCCAGAAGACCCTGGCCTTCATCGAAAGCCTGCCGCGCGCCGGTTTCGACGGCGCCGCCTCGCGCGAGATCGTGCTGCAGGCCGGCACGCCGAAAGAGCGCCGCTTCGACGGCGGGCTGGCCTACCTGACCACCTATGGCCTGCCGCACTTCTACTTCCATGTGACCACGGCCTACGCCATCCTGCGCCACAACGGCGTGGAGCTGGGCAAGAAGGACTACATCGCGGCCTGAGCCGGCCCCGAATCCGCACCGCCCCGATGAAACCCTACGACATCCAACTCGAGCGCATCAAAGGCATGCGCCAGGCCGGCGGCATGGTCTACATGCAGTTCGACGCCCAGGTCTCGCCCAAGGCCGCCCACGGCGAAGGCGAGCCCAGCTCGCTGCTGACGATGACTGAAGAGCAGGCCCGCGTGGTGGTGGCGCTGATCAAGGCGCAGCTGCTGGAGATCGACAAGAAAAACCCGCGGAGCCGGCGGTCGGGGCGGGCTTGAGGGGGTTGCGTGGGCTTGGCCTTGGCCAGTTCGGGCCGAGCCCATCCGTCTGGGCTGCGCCCATCGGTTCGGACTGAGTTCACTCGTTCGAACTGAGCCCGGCTCCGTTCGGGCTGAGCCTGTCGAAGCCCTCTCTGCGAACATCCCGGCCCCGATAAACCGAGGGGTCTGGGCCCTTCGACGGGCTCAGGGTGAACGGGAAAAGCGTTTGGTAAACCCCCGGCGGGGTGGCCGACAACCTTACTGCCTTCGGCTGTTCGTCCACTCCGTTCGGCTGAGCACTCCATTTGGCTGAGTTCCCCACTGCGTTGGGCTGAGCCCCACTCCGCTTGGACTGAGCCCTTCGACTTGCCTTCAGTCCTTGTCGAAGGGTCAGGACAGGCTGGTCGAAGCCGCCCCTGCAAATCTTTCCACCCAGCACACTGAGGCGACCGGCGCCGTTCGACGGGCTCAACGTGCACGGAAAGAGAAGTCCAAGGCAAGTCCGTCCACCCCGTCAGGGCGTCGTCCACCCGTAATAAGCCACCCCTTCGAACACATACCCCGGGTTGGTCCGCACGATGTCCTTCTCCTGCTCGTTGATGGTGAAGAAGTGCGTGCCCCGGCTGGGGTTGTAGAAGCGGTAGATCGGCACCGCCGTGCCGCCGGCGGCCGGCTGGGCGTTCCAGGACGTGCCCTCATAGGTGTATTTCGGGTAGGTCAGCACGGCGTTCTTCTCCGCCTCGCTGATCGTGTAGAAGTGCGAGCCCGTCACCGGGCTGTAGAAGCGGTGCACCGGCGCCGTGCCCGTGGCCAGCGGTGCGCCGTAGGCGTAGAAAGCCACCCCTTCGTATTTGAAGCCGGGGTTGCGGGCGATGATGAAATCGCGCTCGCCTTCGTTCTGGGTGTAGAAGTGCGCCCCCGCCGAGGCGTTGTAGAAGCGGTAGACCGGCGTGCGCGCGACCGTCGTCCCGGCCGGCGACAGCCAACGCTTGAGCGAGGCGTTGTAGGCGATGTCGAAGCGGCCGTAGATCGACGTGCCGATGTATTGGTAGCCGCCGTTGAAGGCGTCCTTCGCGCAGCGCGCCGTGCCGCCCCGCAGGTTGCCGACGACATAGCGGTTGCCGTTGATCGTCGCCCACACGCCCGAGCCGCTGCTGCCCTGCTCGGTCAGCCCGGTGTTCCAGTCGACGCTGTAGAAGGAGCTGTTGTCCTGCGCCGCCGGGGTGCACGAGAAAAAGCCGTCCTGGTCCGCGACGCTGCAGTTCAGGTAGCCGGCCACATAGCCGGCGGCGTACCTCTGCAGGTCGGCGGCCGGGTGGTGCACGCCCAGCATGGCGCCGCCGTTGGTTTGCACTGTCGTGTTCCAGCCGGCCAGGAAGGCTCCGGCGGGCAGGGTGCCGTCGAGCTTCACGAAGGTGGTGTCGGTGTAGCTGCTGCTGTAGAGCCAGGTGGCGCCGGTGGACAGTCGCGCCGTCGGCCTGGAGGCGAAGCCGTTGCAAGCGGTCGACCGCAAGAAGAAAGTGCTGACCAGGGTGGACGCCACCGTTTGGTTGCTGAAGCAGTGGTTGGCCGTCAGCAGGTAGGGTGTGAAGCCGGGTTCGTTCGCGGCGATGACCGTGCCGGTGCAGTTGTAGGCGGCGCCGTCTTCCACGAACCGCAACTGCACCGTGGCGGCGCTTTCCACGTCGTAGGCGGTGCCGGCGCAGCTGACGTCGGCGTTGCAGACCTGCGAGTCGCCGACGGCCTGGATCTTCTTGGTCTGGGAGAGGTCGACCAGGCCGTGGGACAGCATCGGGATCGACAGCTCGACCCCATCCGCCTTCACGCCCGCCGGCAACTCGATTTCGAGCGTCACTTCGTCGCCGGCGACCGGCGGCATCCAGTAAGTGCGGCCCGCGTCGCTGACATCGCCTGCGCTGCGGTTGCGGGCGATGGCCTCCAGCACCTGCCGGCCCGGCACCTGCTGGTTGTCCGCGCCGCCGGGACCGTGCACCCGCAAAATGACCTGGGCGGGCAGGGCACCGACCTTCACGCCCAGGCGGACTTCCAGTGCGCCCGGGGAGGACAGTTTCACCGCGGCGACGCTGCCGCCGTCGGCCAACGGCTCCCAGTCGAGCAGGCCGGCGACTTTCGATGCGAGCGAAGTGGCGTCGACGCGCCGGCCGATGCCGGTTTGCCGGCGGTTGGTTTCCAAGCCGTTGTTGCCGCTCGCCGCGGCGGCCGCCCGCCTGAAGGACTGCATCTCTTGGGTGCCGGGCGAAGGCAGGACCACCGAGCGCGGCTTGCGCGTGGCGCGCGGCGCGGCGGCCGCTGTGTCGGCTTCCGCCTGGCCATGCGCGGCGAGGTCCGCCGGGACGGCGCGTCCTTCCAGGCTCGGCAGCGTTTGCGCTTCTTCCGCCACGGTTCGGATGGGCACGGCGGCAGCCTGCGGCGTCTTCAGCCCGCCGTCCGCCGTTCCACCGCCGCCGCAAGCGACGAGCAGCCCGGCCATGCAGGCCGCCCATATCCCGGCCGCGACCCGGCGGGCCACGGCCATCGTTTTTCTGTTCGGCAAGATCTTCTCCCTTTGAACCGGACTGGTCCCGCGTGGAATTTTAGATAAGACGTGTGTAAGTCTTTGATTCATTGAACATCACCGCAGATGGAATCTCGATGAGTCCGTTGGGTGCCGTGTTTCGTTCAAACAGCCAATTCAAAACAACTACTTACAAAGAACACCCGAATGGGGGGCGGAGTGCTGTCGCTTTCGTGAAATTTGAACGCTAAATTTCCACGCTTCAACGCTTTGTTTCGATCAAAGCGTAAGAAATATTCGAAGCGGCAACAGCGATTGCCGGGCGCTGCGACAGTCGCCCGGGCCAGAAGGGATGGAGGAATTTCATGACAGCAGCCGATCCGGCCGTGGCCTCCAAGGCCGCGGCCTGTCATGGTGAGGCATCGCCGCCTCCTTCCCCCGACCTTCCTGGCGCCATGCAACCCATGCCTTCGTCCAGCGGCGCTGACAGCGCGGGCGGCGCGCCCCAGCCACCATCGCGCCCGACTTGCGGCGTCACCTTCCGGGCCTTGTGCATGCTGGCCCGCCTGCACCAGGTGGCGGCAACGCCCGAAGCCTTGCTCCACCAGCTCGGCGCCCACCCGCGCGACCCCGCCACCAGCCCGCTGCTGCTGCAAGGCGCGCGCGCCATCGGCCTGAAGGCCAAGACCGTCCGCACCACCGTCGACCGGCTGCCCCACATGCCCCTGCCGGCGCTGGCCTTCATGAACGACGGCCGCGTGGTGCTGCTGGCCCAGTGCGACGGCCAGCGCGTGCTCTTCATGGACGCCGGCGGCGGCGAAAGCCCGGCGGCGCCCCCGCCCACCATCGAGCCCCTGGCCGTCTTCGCCCGGCAGTGGAGCGGCAAGCTGATGCTGGCCGCCAGCCGCGCCGGCGCGGCCAGCGACATGGCGCGCTTCGATTTCAGCTGGTTTATCCCCAGCATCGTCAAGCATCGGCGCTTGCTGGGCGAAGTGCTGCTGGTGTCCACCTTCCTGCAACTCTTCGCCCTCGTCAGCCCGCTGTTCTTCCAGGCGGTGATGGACAAGGTGCTGGTGCACCAAGGCCTCACCACGCTCGACGTGCTGGTCCTCGGCCTCCTGGTGGTGGTCGTCTTCGAAAGCGTGCTGACGGTGCTGCGCGGCTACATCTTCAGCCACACCACCAGCCGCATCGACGTCGAGCTCGGCTCGCGCCTGTTCCGCCACCTGCTCAGCCTGCCGCTGGCCTACTTCGGCGCCCGCCGCGTCGGCGATTCGGTGGCCCGCGTGCGCGAGCTGGAGAACATCCGCAGCTTCCTGACCGGCAATGCTGTCACCCTGGTGCTCGACGTCGCCTTCTCCGCCGTCTTCATCGCGGTGATGTTCGCTTACAGCGTGCCGCTGACCTTGATCGTGCTCGTCAGTTTGCCGCTCTACGCCGCCTTGAGCCTGCTGGTGATGCCGGTGCTGCGCAGCCGCCTGAACGAGAAATTCGCCCGGGGCGCCGAGAACCAGGCCCTACTCGTAGAGACCGTCAGCGGCATCCAGACCGTCAAGGCCAGCGCGCTGGAGCCGGCCGTGGCCAAGCGCTGGGACAACCAGCTCGCCGCCTATGTCTCCGCCAGCTTCAAGACCCAGACCCTGGCGAGCTGGGGCCACGAAGGCATCAACCTGATCGGCAAGCTCGTCGGCGCGGCCACGCTGTGGTGGGGCGCCCGGCTCGTCATCGACCAGCAGCTCAGCGTCGGCCAATTCATCGCCTTCAACATGTTCGCCCAGCGCGTGGCCCAGCCCATCATGCGGCTGGCCCAGCTCTGGACCGACTTCCAGCAGACCGGCATCTCGATGGCCCGGCTCGGCGACATCCTCAACACCCGCACCGAGGCGCCGCCCGAGAGTGCCGCCCAGATGCCGCCCATCAAAGGCCGCATCCAGTTCGACAGCGTGGCCTTCCGCTACAAAGCCGACGCGCCGCCGGTGCTCCACCAACTCAGCCTGGACATCGCCGCCGGCCAGGTGATCGGCATCGTTGGTCGCAGCGGCTGCGGCAAGAGCACGCTGACCAAGCTGGTGCAGCGCCTTTATTCGCCCGAGCAGGGCCGCGTGCTGGTCGACGGCACCGACATCGCCCTGGTCGACGCCGCCCAGCTGCGCCGGCAGATCGGCGTGGTGCTGCAGGAAAACCTGCTGTTCAACCGCAGCGTGCGCGAGAACATCGCCATCGCCGACCCGGCCGCGCCGATCGAAGACGTGGTGAGGGCCGCCCGCCTGGCCGGCGCGCACGACTTCATCGGCGAGCTGCCGCAGGGCTATGACACCGTCGTCGGCGAGCAAGGCGGCGGCCTGTCCGGCGGCCAGCGCCAACGCATCGCCATCGCGCGGGCCCTGTTCACCAACCCGCGCATCCTCATCCTCGATGAAGCCACCAGCGCGCTCGACTACGAGAGCGAAGCCATCCTCCAGCGCAACATGGCCGCCATCTGCAAGGGCCGCACCGTGCTGGTCATCGCCCACCGCCTGAGCAGCGTGCGCGGCGCCCACCGCATCATCGCGATGGACAAGGGCCGCATCGTCGAAGACGGCCGCCACGACGAACTCATCCAACGCCCCGGCGGCGTCTACGCCAGGCTGTGGGCGGCCCAGGCGGGCGGGCAGGTGGAGGGGCCGGTATGAAGTGGGGCATCGCATGCGCATCGCAAATGGCACTTCCTCCCCCCGCCAGGCTTCCGGAACGTTCATCCCAAGCTGTTCGAACTCAAACACCTGAAACCCTCGCCGGCCTTTCTCCGTTTCAACTTCCTCCGTTCGGGCTGAGCTTGTCGAAGCCCCCGCGTGCATCCTCGCTTTCCGTTCACCCTGAGCTTGTCGAAGGGCTCATCCCGCCGAAAGCCCGCCGCAGGGCAATCCCACGTCGCCCCTCTCAGCCCCGTTGATCGATTCCAGCCGAACGCCATGAGTCCATCGTCCAGCTTCCAAGCTTCACCCTCGCCCAGCCGCCATCCGGCCAAGGCCTTGCTCGCCCGCTACCGCGCTGTCTGGAAAGCCGCCTGGGCCGCTCGTCACGAGCTGGCCGGCCCGAAGCGCCTGGCTGATGAAGCCGCCTTCCTGCCCGCCGCGCTCAGCCTGCAGGACACGCCGGTGCATCCCGCGCCACGCCGCGTCGCGCTGGCCCTGTGCGCGCTCTTCCTCATCGCGCTGCTGTGGTCCATCTTCGGCCGCATCGACATCGTCGCCGTCGCCCACGGCCGCATCATCGTCAGCGAACGCAGCAAGACCGTGCAGCCGCTGGAGGCCAGCATCGTCAAGCAGGTCCTGGTCAAAGACGGCGACCTGGTGCAGGCCGGCCAGGTGCTGGTCGAACTCGACCCCACCAACGCCAGCGCCGACAGCGCCAGCGTGCAAGAGCAAATCGCCGCGGCCGAGTCGGAACTGCTGCGCACCACCGCCTTGATCGAAGCCTTGAGGGCGGGCAGGGCGCCGGTGTTGCTGGCTTCATCCGGACAAACCGGGTCGACTTCAGCTCGGTCCGCCGCCCTCTCCGTTCAGGCTGAGCCTTCCTTTTCCATTCGGGCTGAGCCTTCCTTTTCCGTTCGGGCTGAGCCTGTCGAAGCCCCCGCAAGAACCTCCACTGACACGAAGAGCAAGCCCTTGAACCCTGAGCTTGTCGAAGGGCCGGTCGCCGCGCGCGGAAAGGCTTCGACAAGCTCAGCCCGAACGGATCAAGAAGGAGAGGGAGCGGGCCCACTCCGGGCAGGGGCGATGCCACCATCCCCATTGCACTCCCAACTCCAGGCCGAATGGCAAGACATCACCGCCAAGCTGGCCAAACTCGGCGCCGAGCATGCCCGTCGCCAGGCCGAGGCGGCCACCGTCAACGCCAGCATCGCCAAGCTGGAAGCGACGATCCCGCTGGCCCGCCAGCGCGAGGCCGATGTCAAAGGCCTGGCCGACCAAGGCTTCATGTCCGGCCACGCCAGCCAGGACCGCGCCCGCGAGCGCATCGAGCTGGAACGCGACCTCGCCACCCAGCGCGCCCGCCAGGCCGAAGCCCAGGCGGCGCTGCACGAGTCCAGCCAGGCCCAGGCCGCCTTCCGCGCCGAAACCCAGCGCACCCTGAGCGAGCGCCAGGCCCAGGCCCACACCAAGAAAGAACAGCTCAGCCAGGAGAGCACCAAAGCCCGGCAGCGCAGTCGCCTGACCCAACTTACCGCGCCCACCTCGGGCACCGTGCAGCAACTCGCCGTGCACACCGCCGGCGGCGTCGTCACGCCGGCGCAGGTGCTGATGGTCATCGTGCCCAAGGACGCCGAAGTGACCGCCGAAGTCGTCGTCGACAACAAAGACATCGGCTTCGTGCAAGCCGGCCAGGCCACCACCATCAAGCTCGAAACCTTCCCCTTCACCCGCTACGGCACCGTGCCGGCCACCGTCAAGAGCGTGGCCGCCGACGCGGTCAACGATGAAAAACGCGGCGCCATCTTCCCGGCCCT
This sequence comes from uncultured Burkholderiales bacterium, assembly GCA_966211815.1. Classification (GTDB taxonomy): domain Bacteria; phylum Pseudomonadota; class Gammaproteobacteria; order Burkholderiales; family Burkholderiaceae_C; genus JANPCX01. The sequence continues at coordinate 40,987 of CBIHOD010000022.1, read as the reverse complement.
GCTCACGCTGGGAAGCAACACCCTCGACATCGACGGCAAACGCATCACCCTGTCACCGGGCATGAACCTCACCGCCGAGATCAAGACCGGGCAGCGGCGGGTGATCTCCTACCTTTTCAACCCGGTCCAGAAAACCGTGAACGAGAGCCTGGGCGAGCGGTGAAGGCGAGCGCGCCGCTGACTTGGCAGACCGGCCCCCTCTTCACCCGAACAACCTGGAGAAAGCGCTCGCCGCCATGCCTCTTCAAGATTCCTTCCACAGCGAAAACCTGCTGCTGCTTTTCATGCCTTTGATGCTGGCCGGCACCCTGGCGATGCTGCTGCTCAGGCTGTCCCGCGGCCAGGCCTTCATGCCCTTGCTGCTCGCGGCTTTCGGCGGATCGGGCTGGCTGACGCTGGCCGCCGGCTTGTTCCATCGATCCACGGGCTTGTGGCTGCTGCTGTCGACGCCTTGGCTCCTGGTCGCCATCCTGTCCCTCGGCCTGGCCCAGGCGCTGGGCAGGCGCCGCGACGACGCGCGGGCCCGGTCCGTCCTCCCTGCCGTTTCCTTTGCGGCCGATGTGCCGCCGCACTTGCCGCAGTGCGGTTGTTACCGGAGTGAAATCCCTCTGGGCGTAGAAGGCGGGTGCACGTCCCACCAGGCCGATGCCGGACCGGTTGCCCGACCGCACCATCCCCATTCACCGCGCTAGCGAACGCCGCGAGCGCCATTCCTACCGAACCACTCTCCCGCCATGCGCATTCTTTTCATTCACCAGAACTTCCCGGGCCAGTTCCGTCACGTCGCCCCCGTCTGGGCCCGGCGCCCCGGCTGGCAAGTGATTGCCATCGGCCGCGACACCTGTCCCGGGCTGCCCGACGTGCCCGAGATCAAGCTCATCCGCTACCGCCCGCACCGCGATGGGCTCAAGGAACAACACCCTTATCTGCGCAAGATGGAAGACGCGGTGCTGCACGGCCAGGCCGTGGCGCGCGTGCTGCAGGCACTGAAACAGCCCCAGCCGCCACGCCAGGTGCCCAAGCCACCCCAAGACGACAGCGCAGGGCAGGGCGGTGCCAGTGGCGCATCAGCCGCCACCGCAGCAAGCGCCGGCAAAGCCCAGGCGACCCAGGCGCCGGCATCGTTCACCCCCGACGTCATCCTCGCCCACCCCGGCTGGGGCGAAACCCTCTACGCCAAGGACATCTTCCCCCACGCCCGCCTCATCCACCTGTGCGAGTGGTACTACAACCCCCGCGGCGCCGACGTGAACTTCGATACCGAATTCCCCGCCGCCCTCGACGAGCAACTGCGCATCCGCACCTGGAACGCCCTGCACCTGCTCAACCTCGAACAATGCGACGCCGCCATCAGCCCCACCCAATGGCAACGCGCCCAGCACCCGCGCATCTACCACTCCAAGATCCAGGTCGCGCACGAAGGCATCAACACCGACGCGCTGGGGCCGGATCCCGAGGCGACGTTCACGGTGCCTGCCAGACCCGTCCAGGCAGACCGCCCCGTTTCCGTTCGTACAGAGCATTCCACTAGCGTTCGTGCGGAGCATTCCACTTCCGTTCGTACTGAGCATCCAACTCCCGTTCGTGCGGATCACCCCAATCCTGTTCGTGCGGATCACTCCACTCCTATTCGGGTTGAGCACCCCACTCCCGTTCGGGCTGAGCTTGTCGAAGCCCCCCAAACACAAGCAACCGCTACCTTCGAACCCACCCCCGCCGTTTGGGCTGAGCCTGTCGAAGCCCCACAAACGCTCGCTCCCCCCCAGGCCGAGCCCGTCGAAGCCCCGATGGTCCGCACATCACCCCCCGCACCCAACCCCCTCACCCTCAAAGCCGGCGACCCCGTCATCACCTATGTCTCCCGCAACCTCGAGCCCTACCGCGGCTTCCACCAATTCATGCGCGCCCTGGAAATCATCCAGCGCGAACACCCCACCGCCCAGACCCTGATCGTCGGCGGCGACGACGTCAGCTACGGCAAACGCCCCCCGTCCACCGGCGGCGCGGCGGCCGCCAACTGGCGCACCGTGATGCTCAACCAGTGCCGCATCGACACCACCCGCACCCATTTCCTCGGCCGCGTCCCCTACGAGCAATACAAGAAGATCCTGCAAATCTCCGCCGCCCACGTCTACCTCACCGTGCCCTTCGTGCTCAGCTGGTCCATGCTCGAAGCCATGGCCACCGGTTGCCTCGTCATCGCGAGCAACACGCCGCCGGTGAAAGAAGTCATCGAAGACGGCGTCAACGGCCTGCTCGTCGACTTCTTCAACCCCCAGGACATCGCCCGCCAGGTGCTCCACAGCCTGCAAGAGCCCCGCCTCGGCATCCCCCTGCGCCGGGCCGCCCGCACCGCCGTGCAACAGCGCTTCAACCTGCGCGCCGGTATCACGGCCTATGAAGCCTTGCTCAAAAACCCGCACCCCCTCGATGACGACTTGAGGCACCCCCATCAGCGGGTGCCCTACCGACGATGAATCCCGTCCAATCCAAAAACCTTTTTTATTAAAAACCATCTCCAGGGAGGAGAAAAAACATGAGCACCCCACATCACCAACAACACAACCGCCCCACCACCGCCTTCATCGGCGCCTCCTGGGCCGCCCTGCTCATCGGCGCCAGCACCTACCTCATCGGCTTGTGGAACACCAAGACGATGCAGCTCAACGAAAAGGGCTACTACTTCACCATCCTGATGTACGGCCTCTTCGCCGCCATCTCCCTCCAAAAGTCCGTCCGCGACCGCCTCGAAGGCATCGCCGTCACCGGCCTCTACTTCGGCCTGTGCTGGATCTCCATCGGCCTGTCCCTCCTGCTCCTCACCATCGGCCTCTGGAACGCCGAACTCGCCTCCAGCGAAAAAGGCTTCTACGCCATGTCCTACGTCCTCAGCCTCTTCGCGGCGATCGCGGTGCAGAAGAACGTGCGGGATGTGGCGGGGATGGGGGGGAGTGCGAGGCCTGCGCGGGCGCCTGCGCCGAGGGCTGAGCGGGAGTGATTTGGGAACGAAGGCAGGTTGCAAGGACAACAGTCAAGCTTGTCTTTTCTCTCGCCTTTATCCCAACTCGATTGATTCTTATTAATTTATAGGCAGTGCTGCCAGTTTGGAGCGTTGACACTGAAATGGATCAGATTTGGTGTTGCCTTAATTGCCTGAAGAGGCTATCAAAAGGTAAGAAGACAGCTCAATGTAATTGGTGTGGCGCCAATTTTGAAGCAGGAGCCGTATGGTCGCCAATAAAAAATCAGAAATTATTTTGAGTGAAGACGATTCAACTTTTAATTTCATTGGCCGTTTTGTAGGCAGACTGTTTTTAGGTGGATTGATTTGGGGTGTTTTGTTTGTTCTCGTTTTCCTGTCGGCAATTCCTTATGGTGGAGGCGATAGAACATTAATTTCTTTGATGCAGATTTTTACGGTAATTTTGCCAATCTGGGCTGTGTGGCCTGTTCTAGTGCGTTTGAAGCGCTCGATTTTAAAGCGTTGATATGTGAGTTCGATTCATTTAATCGAATCGTGTCGTCTATCTTGCACTTATATAGGATACAGGATGCAAGCTGGCCCTCAGCAAAAGGTTTCTACTTGATTTTTCTCGTTCTCGGTCTGTTCGCGGCGCAGAAGAACGTGCGGGATGTGGCGGAGATTGGAGGACGGCTGCAGAGGTTTTTGGTTTTGCGAGCTGAAAAGGCGGGCTAATCTTGGCGGAAATTTGGCAATAAGTTTGATACGGGAATTGGTGGTAACAATTTTTCGAATGCTTATATTTTATTCGGATGCTCAGATCATGACGCATTTTCTTGGTATTTTGTTTTTTAGGCAGTGTTATGCCAATGATAGTTTTAAGAAAATATATCATTTTTTCTTGTTAATAATTATTCAGTTATTTATCCCTTCTGTGGGATTTGCAATAGGAGATAGTAGTGGGGGATGTGGATCTCCTCCAATTATTGCTGCGGCTGCTTGGGGTACATCAGAAGAATTAGATAAGGCTATTCTTGAAAGGGTTGATCAGTTACGAAATCCAAATAAATCTTCTCCCTCAAGAAATTTTTTAGTAAAGCTTTTGCCTAAACTGAATTTTTCAAAAATTCTAGAACCAATAGATCAGACGGTCAAAAGGGTTCTTAATGATACATACCATTGCCGCGCACCATCTGGACACGTTTGCTTGATTACGCTGTAGCAACTGGAAATATATCCATACAAAATATTTTCTATCTCATGGGGTTGATCCAAATGCGCTTGATTCCGGCAAAGATGAAGTTAGGTCATCCATTTTTTCCAGATGTATTAATGAGCCTATTCAGTTCGAAGGTTCGGCATATGTTAGTAGTCGGAGTGAGCACAAGCGTGTACCGGACCAGGTAAAAAAGTTCTCTCGGCCTATGAGTTTTTGTTGGAAAATGGTGCTGATATAAATATTCAAGTGCAAAATGGAGGTAATGCACTTCACTTCTGTGAAGATCTAATTGCAATTGAGTTTTTTCTTAGTCGCGGCGCCAATGCAGATCAAAAGACTATTCACGGGTATACCGCGCTTGATCATCATGTTCAGGAAGTCGTGCAAACTCGCTATTCATTTGATCGGGAGCAATCCTTTTCTATCGCAAAAATATTAGTCACTGCGATGAAAAACAAGTTTGTCAAAGATGAAGCTGAATTTGCAATTTATAGATATTGCAATGAAAATTCAAGCTTGGCATCGCATTGCAATGAATTATCTAAAATGCTCGTGGTAAAACGCAAGGAAATTTTTAGATTTCGTCGAGATCCACTGAATAGTGAAGATATATTGCGATGCCAAGCACTTTCTCAGTCTGATTGTTTGGATTGTTCTTGGCGATACTATTATTCGCTTGAGCGAATGGCTCGAATACCACAGCCAGGAAGATAAGGTATAAATTATTGGCCGAGGCCGCAGTTAATCAAAACTTTTTTTAAAGAAAACTCATCGAATGACAGAACGCCGCGGAGGCCGCGACAACGTGCTAGTGGGGGGCACCGAAAACGACAACCTGTGGGGCGACGGCAACCTGCGCGGTCCGCAAGGCGAAGAAGCCTATACGGCGGCCACCCAAGGAAAAGACTTCCTGTGCAGCGAAGAAGGCGACGACTACCTCGAAGGTGGCGGGCCGGGCGACACCCTGCTCGGCAGCGCCGGCAACGACACCCTGGCCGGCAACCTGGGCGACGACGCCCTGACCGGCGGCGACGGCAACGACCTGCTCACCGGTCACAGCGGCAACGACACGCTCGACGGTGGCCTGGGCAACGACGTGCTGGTCGGCGCGGAAGGCAGCGACAGCTACCTCTTCGGCAAAACCTCGGGCCTGGACACCCTGGTGCTGCAGCACCAAGGCAACCAGCCCGCCGACGCCGACCGCATCGTCTTCGACGCCAGCGTGCTGCCCACCCAGCTGAAATTCGACCGCCAGCTCGACAACCTGGTGATCCGCCTGGACGCCAGCGTGGCCGGGGGCAACCTGCAGCTCACGCTGCTGAACTACTTCCAGCACTTCGACGCCACCGGCAAGGCCCTGAACGACGCGCTCGGCCAGCCCAAGAGCGATCTGAAGCAGTTCCAGTTCCTGAGCAACAACACCGTCTGGACCCCGGCCGACATCGCGTCCAAGGTGACCCTGCCCACGCGCACCGTCACCACCAGTAACGGCATCGACACCCTCACCACCTCGGAAAGCGCCGGCCTGACGGCCGATATCGAAAACCTCACCGCCTCAGGCAGCTTTGACATCCGCCTGGTCGGCAATGCGGGCAACAACCTCATCACCGGCAACGCCGGCAACAACTCGCTCAACGGCTTCCAGACCCTGGACGACGCCAATGCCTGGGTTGATTGGACGGCGGGCAACCCGCCCAAGACCGACTTCTCCATGACCAGCGGCACCAGCCAGGGTAATGGTGTGCTCGGGGCCGACACCTTGGCGGGCGGGAAGGGCGACGACACCCCCATCCGGGGGAACTCGCGAATTGCACGGACGCGCTCGCCGGAGGGATGGAAATGCATACCTTCATGCACGACAGTACCCGGCCTTTTGCAATATCCTGGGTTTATGGAAATGATTTCGCTGAAATATTCAGCGAGACTTGCCGCGAATCAATTGCACATTCATAACGAAAGACTTGCAGCATGAGCAAAGCAACATCTATTGGGTTGCCCGATTTAATTCGTGGGTTGGAGACTGTCTACCTTTTGATATGGCTAGGGTTGGGAGTCCTGGCCGTTTGGTTGCCGAAGAATTGGAAATTAAAACTTGGCGCAACTCTGCTAGTGGTAATTGCAGGGGCCATTTTGCCTGTTTACCTATATTTGCAGGTCAAGCAGGAGGTTGCTAAGCAGAAGCCAATTGTCGAAAAGCGTAATGCGCAACTTGAAGCGGCGATGGCGCGGTTCGAGGAGCGGTGCAAAACAGCAGGTGAAAAAGTAACGCGTACTGTCGATGATGTCGAAGGTATTTTGCTGATGAAGATTCGACCAGCAAAAGGTAATGATGCTGATCCGATGTGGCCTGGAGCCGCGATGGCATCAGAAAGAACGCAAGACGAATTTATCGAAAGCTTCCTTTTTTATGAGTACAGAGGAAAAGGTTTCGAGCATCAACGTGGCAATGTCACCAACACGCCGACTCAATGGCCTGGTTATCAATATGTTGACGTGGTGGATGAAACAGATGGTCAGCGTTACCGGTATACCGCGCCAATGCAGCCCCGCAACGAAAATTATCCAGGCGACATTATTCAAAAATTAACTCGTGAACGAACCAAAAAACCCATGCCGTTGTACGGCGTGTCTTACGAGGACATCGTTGATCCTGAAGATCGGAAGCATTGGATTGCCGGAACCACCATTCGCATCATTGAATTGTCGAATGGGCAAGTTGTTGCCGAGCAAACTCGCTACGTGATGGACACTGGGCTGGGCTCCACCCATGGATTCAGATCGCCGTGGGGTTGGGCAAACATTTATGGGAAAAAATGCCCCATAACATCCGGAAATCTTTCATCGGAAACACGATGGTTTGTCGATCAAATTCTTAAACCAAAAAAAAGGGAGAGTGAAAAATGATCAATCAGGTCACTGCTTACTTGAAATATGCCAACCTGCAAATGGCCGCTGAGGCACTGTTCGATATTAAGCCTACTGATGCTCCAGGAACACCATTTGTAGGTTCGATTACGAAGGAAACCCTTATTGAAGGCAACACCCGTTCCAGCAAATTCACCGCGACCCAAGCTGCTGAATTCGCCAAAGACTGGGTCGTCAAAGAACATATCAGTAATACCACTACAGGCTTCAGCGGCACGCTATTCGAGTGCCAAACCGACGATCCTGTCCGTGGCCTGAAACGGGGCGAGTTGGTCATGAGCGTTCGCTCGACCGAATTCATCGACGACGCGGTGCGGGACAGCAAAACCAACGAACTGGAGATCAGGAAATTCGGTTGGGCGTTCGGCCAGATAACCGACATGATGGCTTGGTATGACAAGCTGGATGCCGACCCAACCAAGATCGGTGGCAGAAACGTGACGGTGACCGGCTACAGCTTGGGCGGGCACTTGGCCACTGCCTTCAATGCCGTGATGGTGGAGCGCAAGCAGGGCTGGCGCATTGACCAGACCTACACGTTTAACGGCGCAGGTGTGGGTGAGGTCAAACCCGGCCATACCCTGATGCAAGCGTTGGCCGAATTCAATGCCGGCAAAGGCGACGGCGCCAATGCAAGTTATTTCAAAGACAGTGGGGCCCGGCAGATTTATCTGGACGCTAAGGCGTTATTGGGTTCGAGTCCACCGACAGATGTAAACATTTCAAAAATCAAGATCGGAATCGACAACGCAATTGCCGCAGTACCCGCCTACTTGCCGGGGACCGCCGTGCGTATTGAAGAGCTGACGCTTTTAAAAAATGCCGTCTTGCGCATGGAAGACGTCAACAAAGAAGCAGACCGCGTCATCGCGGGAATCAGCAGTGGCGGAGCGGGTGGTCCTGCTCAACCCACGAAAAAAGAGAACATTGCTCAACTGCAGTTGGACTACCAGATTGCGGTGGGGCGGGCGGGTGAGCTGACGAATAGCTTAGGGGACGTCAACGGGGCCTTGGCAGCGATCAGTGATGACGGACAGCGTCGCGTTTTGGTGGGCGCCTCTCCAATTACCGATGTCTTTGGTGCACCTTTGCCCTCGATGGTGACCAATTCGCAAATCCACTATGGCAAGCGTGCGCCCGTCTATATCGAAGACCAGCCCTTGCTGCGAGGTGACTATGTGTTCGGTGTTTATGAATCTTCTGAATTCCTGAAAGGCGAAGTACGCCTGCTCAACAACAATTTTTCCAATAACGACTTTGGCGACACCCACAGCCTGGTGCTGTTGGTGGACTCGCTCAGCGTGCAGGACACGCTGGCTCGAATCGATCCGCGTCTGTCAGTCAGCACCATCAATACGCTGTTCAAAGACGCGACCAACAAGCAACGGAAAACCGTGGTCGGCGGGCAAGGTGAAGCCGAGGCCGACGTCTTGGAAAACATCGTCAACGGCCTGGGCAAGATGCTCGGCATTGCGGGCTGGAAAGAACTCAAGGCGGACCCCGGCGGGGGCACCTGGGCTCGCATAGATGATCCTAAAGCGCCAAATCCCAACTACACCGATCGGGAGCGATTCCACGCGAATCTCAAGCTGATCAACGATGCGCTTGTCGCCAAGCAGCTTCTCCCTAACAGCACGGGCGTGCTGGTGCCGACGGTGAAGGTGCGGGCCACGAATGTTTCGACGGGGGGATTGGCTCGTGAAGACTTCGGTGCCATGGTGGCCTTGCTCACTATGAGCCCGGTGACCCTCACTGCCGCGAATTCAAGCCAGCTTGGTTTGGTAGAGAACGCATTCAAGGATGCCTGGAGCAGCGAGCACGCGAAATGGAAAGCCGACCGCGACATGAGCGCGGAAGACGTGGCTGCGGGAAAACAAACCTATACCGATGCCTACCTGCGGGCCAGGGCGGAGCTGATGGCCTGGAAAGGCATGTTCAACGAAGAAAACCTGGCTTACGACAAGACAATGGGAACGTTGACCAATACGGTGCCGTTTCCGGATCCGGTGCGCGCAAAGATTGGTCCGCTCTTGGGTATCAATGGCGACCATGTCTATACCCACAAGGCCAGCCAACTTGTCCTGAACATTGACGGGGTCAATCCCGGTACCACTGATAAGCACTACGTCACCTTTGGCGACACGGTCGCGGAAACGTTGGCTGGCGGCGGCATCGAAGACCGCCTATTCGGCGGTGCAGGCGACGATGCGGTGAGAGGCCAAGCCGGCAACGACTACCTGGAGGGCAACGAAGGCCACGACACACTGGACGGTGGTGCAGACAACGACATCCTGCTGGGCGGCATCGGCGACGACGAGCTGACGGGCGGGATCGGCAACGACACTCTGAAGGGCGGTGACGGTCTGGACACCTATGTCTTCGGTTCGGACTTCGGCAAAGACGTCATTGTCGACGGCGACGGAAAGGGAAGGATCCTGGTCTCGGGGATTGGCATCCTCGATGGCAAGGACGCGAAGAAAGTGGCCGGCAAAGACGGCGCGTGGCGCAGCCAAGACGGGAAGATCACCTATACCCAAGTGGAGCTGGACTCGACGCAATCGGCCTACAAAAGCGGGTTGCTCATCACTTTTGCGGATAAACCCAACGACTTTATTCGCATCGACGGCTGGAGCAGCGGCGCCCTGCTGAACCTGGGCATTACCTTCGACCCCACGCCCGAGCCGCCGAAAGCCACTATCAATTTCGCGGGCGACTTCGAAAAAGCATGGCAGTTGCTGGGCGACGGGACGAAGTGGTACCTCCTCAATGGCGCGGGCTCGGGAGGGTACCAAAGCGCTGGTGCCCAAGCCGATACAGCGGACCGGATATTTTTCCCAAGCCAGGACGACCTGCGCATAGAAGGCTTCGGGGGCAACGATGCCCTGGCGGGCGACTATGGCGACGACTTGGTCGACGGCGGGGAAGGCAATGATTTTCTGGCGGGCGGCAAAGGCGCCGATACCTTGTTGGGCGGGAACGGGGCCGACTACATCTACGGTTCCGGCTTGAGTTGGACTACCAACCCGCAAGTTGTGGGCAGCGAAGCCATTGCGATTCCAGCGGGCGCCAAACTCGATGCCCAAGGTTTCGGTTGGGCCAGGTACTGGACCAACAGCGGCAAGACGCTGGTGATGGCAGGTCTGGGCGGATTCAGCAGCACCTACATCGACAACTACGCCAACGACGAAGGCAACGTCATCGATGCCGGGGCAGGGGATGATTGGGTCGAAGCGGGCACGGGGGACGACACCGTTCGAGGGGGAATCGGCAACGACTCTCTGTATGGCTTGCACCAGGACGACGTGCTGGTTGGCGAAGACGGTAACGATTGGATGTTCGGCGACGGCGGTATCGACACCGCGCAGGTGATTTACACGCAGCCATCCGACCACGGCAACGACATTCTGTCTGGCGGGGCTGGGAACGATGGCTTATTCGGCGGTGGCAAGGATGACCAGCTGTTCGGAGGCGATGGTGACGACACCGTGGACGGTGACGGAGGATCGCTCATTGCGGGGACGCCTCTGCCGATTTCCATTCACGGCGATGACCTTCTCGACGGGGGCGCCGGCAAAGACCTGATGAAAGGTGGTGGCCGAAACGACACGATGACGGGCGGCAGTGGGAATGACACCCTGTTGGGTGACGACATGCTGAATGCCTTCGATGTCGCGGCCCACGGCAAGGACTACCTCGACGGCGAAGAAGGCGACGACGGCCTGGTGGGGGGCGGCCAGGACGACACGCTGATCGGCGGCGAAGGCAACGACAACCTGTGGGGCGATGCGAGCGAAGCCGGGATGAAAGCCGGCGAGTTCGGCAAAGATTTGCTCGACGGCGGGGCGGGCAACGACAGCCTGCAAGGCGGTGGCCTGGGCGACACCCTGTTCGGCGGCAGCGGCGACGACAACCTGGAAGGCGACGGCCAGTTCGTTCTGGTGCAAGACCAGGGCGACGACTACGTGGACGGCGGCGCGGGCAACGACTACCTCGCCGGCAACGCCGGCAACGACAGCCTGCTCGGCGGGGCGGGCAACGACGCGCTGGACGGCGGCGCAGGCGACGACTACCTGGAAGGCGGCCAAGGTGCCGACCTGCTCAAGGGCGGCGGCGGCAACGACACCTACCTCTTCGACGACGAAGACACGGCGCGCGACACCAACGCCAACCTGGCCGACAGCGTGGACGACAACGAGGGCGCCAACACCTTCATTCTCGAAGCGGCCGGTGCCAGCAATCTGCAAGTGGGCCACCTCAACGGCAATGCCAGCACCGTGGGCCTGAGCACCGGCGATGACGACCTGCTGACGCTGGTCAACGGCGCGGCCGGCGTCAACAACACCTTCATGCTGGCCGACGGCCAGGCGCTCAAGACCCACGAGCTGATCGGCCAATTCGCGGACACGAGCGACGAAGGGGCTTTCACCGCCATGGGTGGGGCGGCCGGCAACCAGGAATTCGCGATGGCGGGTCGCAGCAATGACCGGATCGCGACCCAACTCGCCAAGGCCACGCTCTCCGGTGGCCGGGGCAACGACACGCTGGAAGCGGCAGGCGCGGCCAATACCTATCTCTACTCAGCCGGCGATGGCAACGACCTCATCAAAGACGGCTCCGTGGTGAACGGCAGCCTGAACGTCCTCGGGGCCAGCACCCTTCAGTTCGGAAAAGGAATCACACCGGCCGACATCTGGCTGAGCGTCGAGAAGGGCGCCACGGGAGGATCGGGCAATGGTGCGAGTTCTTCATTCACCGGCCGCTACCTGGTGGTGAACGTCGGCGGCGGCACGTCGACCGTGCCGGCCGGCCGCATCGTCATCGACGGGTTCGACTTCGACAACCCCAATGCGCCGCTGTCGATCGACACGCTCAGCTTCGAGGGCGGTGCGCAGGTCAAGCTGTCCGACCTGTTGACCACCCAAGGCGTCCACACCACCGGCACCGCAGAAAGCGAAGCCATCCAGGGCATCTGGCGTGCGGAAACCCTGAGTGGCGGTGCGGGCGACGACACGCTCAGCGGCGCAGCCGGCGGCGACACCTACCGCTGGGGCTTGGGGGAGGGCAAAGACATCCTGGTCGAGAACAGCCTGTCCGCCAACGCCGCCACCGAGGTCGACACGCTTCAACTGCTGGGCACCTTGACGCCCGCCGACCTGACCTTCAGCCGCATCGGCGAGGACCTGCTGGTGCGCAGCAAGACCACGGCCGACCAGGTCGTCGTGCGCGGCCAGTTCAGCGCCAGCGCGCCGAACCAGGGCGTGGACAAGATCGCCTTCGGCAGCGGTACGCCCGTGTGGAGCCGGGCCGACCTGCTCAACAACCTTGTGCAGGTGCCGATGAGCGACAACGACGACCTGTACGTCGGCTCGCCCAATGGCGACACCGTCGACGGCCTCGGCGGCAACGACACCCTGAGCGGCATGGCGGGCAACGATGCGCTGACGGGCGGCCCGGGCAACGACCGCCTGCTGGGCGACGACGGCAACGACACGCTGCTGGGCGGCGACGGCGCCAACTATTTGTTGGGCGGCAACGGCGACGACAAGCTCGTGTTCTCGCGCACGGCCCCTGGCGGCAGCGACACCCTGGAAGGCGGCGCGGGCGCCGACACCTACCAGTTCACCACCTGGCCCGATGCCGTCGAGCCGGCCTTCGTGCTCGAAGACACCAGCACGGCGGGCATCGACACCATCGAACTGCCCGCCGGCACGACCTTGGCCAACGTGGCCTTCATCCGTCAGTTCAACCACAGCAGCGGCCTGGACCGACTGGTCATCCGCGATGCGGCAGGCACCAGCGCCGGCATCGTCGTCGAGAACTACTTCTGGGCCGACCCCGGCAAAGCCGGCGTGGAAAACATCCGCCTGGGCAACGGCACCGTGCTGGACCGCGCCCAGGTGCTGCAACTCACGCAAGGTTTACCCAACGCCACCGCGCAAGACGACCCACTCGTCGGCTACCGCTTCGACGACCTGATCGACGGCGGTGCCGGCGACGACCAAATCGACGGCAGCCTGGGCAACGACACCCTGCTCGGCAGCGCCGGCAACGACACCCTGGCCGGCAACCTGGGCGCCGATTCATTGATCGGTGGCGATGGCAACGACCTGCTCACCGGCCACAGCGGCAACGACACCCTCGACGGCGGCCTGGGCAACGACGTGCTGATGGGCGCGGAAGGCAGCGACAGCTACCTCTTCGGCAAGACCTCGGGCCTGGACACCCTGGTGCTGCAGCACCAAGGCAACCAGCCCGCCGACGCCGACCGCATCGTCTTCGACGCCAGCGTGCTGCCCACCCAGCTGAAATTCGACCGCCAGCTCGACAACCTGGTGATCCGCCTGGACGCCAGCGTGGCCGGGGGCAACCTGCAGCTCACGCTGCTGAACTACTTCCAGCACTTCGACGCCACCGGCAAGGCCCTGAACGACGCGCTCGGCCAGCCCAAGAGCGATCTGAAGCAGTTCCAGTTCCTGAGCAACAACACCGTCTGGACCCCGGCCGACATCGCGTCCAAGGTGACCCTGCCCACGCGCACCGTCACCACCAGTAACGGCATCGACACCCTCACCACCTCGGAAAGCGCCGGCCTGACGGCCGATATCGAAAACCTCACCGCCTCAGGCAGCTTTGACATCCGCCTGGTCGGCAATGCGGGCAACAACCTCATCACCGGCAACGCCGGCAACAACTCGCTCAACGGCTTCCAGACCCTGGACGACGCCAATGCCTGGGTTGATTGGACGGCGGGCAACCCGCCCAAGACCGACTTTTCGATGACCAGCGGCACCAGCCAGGGCAATGGTGTGTTGGGAGCCGACACCTTGGCGGGCGGGAAGGGCGACGACACCTATTTCGTGAACGGCGGAGAAGGGACGGCTGCCGGCATCGGCCAACTGCCTGCCATGAACGGCGACGACCTGGTCGTCGAACTGGCCAACGAGGGCACCGACACCGTGGTGACCTCCAACTATTTCGAGACGCTGACGGCGAACGTCGAGAACCTGATCGCGCTGAACGACTACAACCTGAGCGACTCCTCCGGCCGAATCGCCCATGCCTATACCGGCAATGCATTGAACAACCGAATCGACGCGACGCAAGCCGCCGGCCTCGTGCGCATCGACGGCGGCGCGGGCGCGGACACGATGTACGGCAGCGCCGACGGTTTGGAGCGAAGCACCACCTATGTCGTGGACAACCCAGGCGACGTCTTGGTCGAGATGGAACGCACGCCGGGCGACGACAGCCGCGGCGACCGAGTGGAGTCGTCCATCACGTATTCGCTGGGCGCCAGCATCGAAGACCTGACGCTCACCGGTACCGCGGCCATCAACGGCACAGGCAATGCCAAGGCCAATGTGCTGGACGGCAGCCAGAACAGCGCCGCCAACGCGCTGACCGGCCTGGGCGGCGATGACACCTATGTGCTGGGGTTGGGCGACACCGTCGTCGAGGCCTCGGGGGGCGGCAACGACACGGTGCGATTGAGCGTCTTGCCCGGATCGGCGCCGGGCACGCCCATCCTTCTGTCCAATTGGGTGAATGTCGAGAATCTGAGCTTGGAAGCACAGCTCGGCGCAGCCAACCTGCAAGGCGATGCCGGCGCCAACCGGTTGACCGGCAGCCTGGCTGCCAATGTGATCGACGGCGGGGATGGCGACGACACGATCTTCGGTGCGGACCCGGCGCTTCGGCCGAGGGACGTGTTCTCGGGAGCACCGAGCCCGGTGAATGCGGTCGACCAACTCAACGGGGGCAAAGGCAACGACGCGATCCACAGCGTGGGCTCGGCGGATGTGATCAATGGCGGCGACGGCAACGACACGATCAACCTCTACGGCGCCTGGGGGCGTGCGACGATCGACGGCGGGGCGGGCAACGACCTCATCCAGTCCGCAGTGGGAGAAATGCAGGGCACCCAGTTCGGCGTGAAGTTTGGCGTCGGCTCGGGCAACGACACGGTTTCGTGGGACTTCAAGAACACGGCGGGTGGCGCCTCGTTCGTGCAATTGGCATCCGGCACCGACGCCAGCCGCCTGCGCCTGGCGCGCAGCGGGGCGAACCTGATCGTCAGCCTGACCGGTGCAACGGACACGCTGACGATCCAGTCCTTCTACGAAAGCCCGACCAGCGACACCGTGGTCTCGGCGGTCGACAGCATCAAGCTGAATGAAGAAACGGTGCTGACACGCAGCAGCTTGGTAGCGGCGGCGAAAGACAACGACCTGGCGGCCCTTTCCACGGGTGACGACGTGCAGGTGACTTCTTCGACGTTGACGGCGTTGGCGGGCGGAATGGGTAACGACCAGCTGTTCGGCCAAGCCACGGCCGACCAGCTCGATGGCGGCGCCGGCCACGATGCCTTGTTCGGCTCGGGCGGGGCGGACACCCTGACGGGCGGCACCGGCAACGACTTGATGGTGGGTGGCCAGGGTGCCGACACCTACCGCTTTGGCCTGGGCTGGGGCAACGACACAGTCGACGATATGCGCACGCAGGCGTCGCCCATCGATGTGGATACGCGAGACGACCTCGCAGTGGACACCATCCTGTTCGATGCCACCGTCAAGGCGACCGACTTTGATGTGGCCCGGGACGGCAATGACCTGCGGTTGACCCACAAAACCACTGGCGACACCTTGCTCGTGCCGATGTTCTTCTGGACCGACACGCCGGCCTGCGGCTCGGTGGAGTTGATCAAGTTCGCCGACGGCAACATCACCTGGGACCAGGCCACCTTGCTGGCGGGCAACAACGCGCCGGTTTTGAGCGAAGCCCTGCCAGACCAGACTGTCAACCAGGGCTCGGCGTATGTCCTGGCCGTGCCCGAGTGGAGTTTCAGGGATCCCGACGAAGGGGATGTACTGACCTACAGCGCCAACTTGGCGGACGGCAAGCCATTGCCGAGCTGGCTGACTTTCAATGCCGGCGCCCGGACATTCAGCGGTACGCCGCCGTTGTCAGCCGTGGGCACGTTGGGCATCAAGGTGACGGCGACCGACCTCAGCGGGAGCAAGGTCAGCGATGTGTTCAACCTGGTGGTGGCGAACGACACGGCCAAGAACTTCACCGGGACAGCCGGTAGCGACACCCTGACGGGTGGCGCGGCCGATGACACGTTGGATGGCAGCGCTGGCGGAGACTGGATGGAAGGGGGCGCGGGCAACGACCTCTACAGGGTCGACAACATGTCGGATGTTGTAGGGGAAGGGTTCAATGGAGGCGCCGACACCATCGAGGCCACGTACAACATTGAATCGCGGTTGTTCGACAACGTGGAAGACGTGGTACTGAAAGGCAATGCCACTTTGGCCTATGGCAACCACCTGGACAACCGCCTGACGGCGAATCCGACCTTGACCAGCAGCCTCTACGGCCTGGAGGGGAACGACAGCCTGTACGGTGGAACCGGGAACGATGCCCTCATGGGCGGCGAAGGTAACGACGTGCTGGACGGTGGGCTAGGGAATGACGTTTACGTCTTCAATAGCGCCAATGGAAGTATTCCCATGGGCCAAGACGTCATCGTCGAAGCCCTGCCAGACTTAACGCCCGGCAAAGCCAACGTCGTCTTCCTGCAAAACATCCAGCCGTCGTCGGTGAAGCTCAATCGCTCCGGGGAGGACCTGTTGGTCTTGTTCAACGGGACCACCGACAAGATCACCGTCAAATCCTTCTTCGCCGGCACTGGCCCGAACAATCCTTACAACCCTGTCCAACAGATCGAGTTTTCCAATGGCACGGTTTGGGACCTGGCCAAGATCCAAAGCCTGGTGCCCGCGGTGACCAACACCGCGCCCAAGCTGGTTGCCGCATTGGCCGACCAGCCTGTCAAGCAAGGTGCGGCCATCAACTACACCATCCCGGCAGGCGCCTTCACGGATCCTGACGCCGGCGATGTGCTGACCTACAAGGCCACCTTGGCCGATGGCAGCGCGCTGCCGGGCTGGTTGGCGTTCAACGCCGGCACGCGCGCCTTCACCGGCACGGCGCCGGCCACTTCCGGCACGACCAGCGTCAAGGTGGTGGCCACCGACAAGGCCGGCGCCACGGCCAGCGATGTCTTCGACGTGGTGGTGAGTGCGCCGGTGGTCAACACCGCACCCAAGCTGGTGACGGCATTGGCCGACCAGCCTGTCAAGCAAGGTGCGGCCATCAACTACACCATCCCGGCAGGCGCCTTCACGGATGCCGATGCCGGAGATGTGCTGACCTACAAGGCCACGCTGTCGGACGGCAGCGCGCTGCCGAGCTGGCTGACGTTCAACACGACGACCCGGGCCTTCACCGGCACCGCGCCGACGGCGAGCGTGGGCAATACCAGCGTCAAGGTGACGGCCACCGACAAGGCCGGGTTGAGCATCAGCGATGTGTTCGATGTGGTGGTCAGCAGCGAAAACAAGACCTTGACCGGTACGACGGCGGCCGACACGCTGACGGGTTACTCCGGCAACGACACGATCAACGGCGCCGCCGGTGCGGACACGATCAACGGCGGGGCGGGCAATGACCAGGTGGACGGCGGCGCCGGCAATGACGTGATCGACACGGGCCTGGGCAATGACGTGGTGCTGTTCGGGAAAGGCGACGGCACCGATACCTGGCGCGAATCGCCGGTCGACCCGAACGCGGCCAAGGTGAACGTGCTGCGCCTGAAGAGCGGCGTGGCGGTGGGCGAGGTGTCGCTGAAGCAGGTGGGCGGCGACCTGGAAGTGATCATCGGCGCGGGTGCGGACCGCATGGTCGTCAAGTCCTTCTTCGCCGGGACCGGTCCGCTGGACATTGGCAACCCGATGCAGAAGATCGAATTCGCCGACGGCACGGTGTGGGACATTCCTAAGATCCAGAGCCTGCTGGCCGGTGGCACCAACACGGCGCCCAAGCTGGTGACGGCGCTGGCCGACCAGCCCGTCAAGCAGGGTGCGGCGATCAACTACACCGTGCCGGTGGGTGCGTTCGCCGATGCGGACGCCGGCGACGTGTTGACCTACAAGGCGACGCTGTCGGATGGCAGCGCGCTGCCGGGCTGGTTGAGTTTCAACGCTACGAGTCGCGTTTTCACCGGCACGGCGCCGACCGCGACCGTGGGCAACACCAGCGTCAAGGTGACGGCCACCGACAAGTCCGGCTTGAACATCAGCGATGTGTTCGACATCGTCGTCAGCAGCGAGAACAAGACGCTGACCGGCACGACGGCTGCCGAAACGCTGACGGGCTACTCCGGCAACGACACGCTCAACGGCGCAGCGGGTGCGGACACCCTGGTCGGCAATGCGGGCAATGACCGCCTGGACGGCGGTGCCGATGCCGACAGCATGAGCGGCGGCGCGGGCGACGATGTCTACGTGGTCGACAACGCGGCCGACAAGACGGTCGAGGCCGCGAGTGGCGGTACCGACACGGTCGAGGCGGGCCTGAACTGGACGCTGGGTGCCGAGGTCGAGAACCTGACGCTCACCGGCACGGCCAACTTCAATGGCACGGGCAACGCCTTGGCCAACCTCATCTCCGGCAATGCAGGCGCCAATGCGCTGTCTGGCGCGGCCGGCCATGACATGTTGAACGGTGGCGCGGGCAACGACACGGTCGACGGCGGCGCCGGCAATGATGTGATCGACACGGGCCTGGGCAATGACGTGGTGCTGTTCGGAAAAGGCGACGGCACCGACACCTGGCGCGAATCGCCGGTGGACCCGAACGCGGGCAAGGTGAATGTGTTGCGCCTGAAAAGCGGCGTGGCGGTGGGTGAGGTGTCGCTGAAGCAAGTGGGCGGTGACCTGGAAGTGATCATCGGCGCGGGCGCCGACCGCATCGTTGTCAAATCCTTCTTTGCCGGGACCGGTCCGCTGGACATCGGCAACCCGATGCAGAAGATCGAATTCATCGACAGCGGCACGGTGTGGGACATCGCCAAGATCCAGAGCCTGCTGGCCGGTGGCGCGAACACCGCGCCCAAGCTGGTGACGGCGCTGGCGGACCAGCCCGTCAAGCAGGGCGCGGCGATCAACTACACGGTGCCGGCGGGTGCATTCGCCGATGCGGACGCCGGTGACGTGTTGACCTACAAGGCGACGCTGTCGGATGGCAGCGCGCTGCCGAGCTGGCTGAGCTTCAACGCCACGACCCGCGTTTTCACCGGCATAGCGCCGACCGCGACCTTGGGTAATACCAGCGTCAAAGTGACGGCCACCGACAAGGCCGGCTTGAACATCAGTGACGTGTTCGACATCGCCGTCAGCAGCGAGAACAAGACGCTGAACGGCACCACGGCGGCGGAAACGCTGACGGGCTACTCCGGCAACGACACGCTCAACGGCGCAGCGGGTGCGGACACCCTGGTCGGCAATGCGGGCAACGACCGTTTGAACGGCGGTGCCGATGCCGACAGCATGAGCGGCGGCGCGGGTGACGACATCTATGTGGTCGACAACGTGGGCGACAAGACCGTCGAATTGCCCACGGCGGGCACGGATGGGGTCGAGTCCAGCATCAGCTGGACGCTGGCCAACGATCTCGAAAACCTGGTATTGACCGGTTCCGCAGCGATCAACGGCACGGGCAATGCCCTGGCCAACGTCATCACCGGGAACAGCGGCAACAACCAGATATCGGGCGGTCTCGGCCACGACACGTTGAGCGGCGCGCAGGGCGCGGACACGCTGGACGGCGGCGCCGGCAACGATGTCTACCTCTACAGCAAGGGCGACGGCCTGGACACCCTCCAGGAGGCCACGGCCGACACCTCGGGCACCAAGCTCAATGTGCTGCGGTTCCAGAGCACCATCGTGACCACCGACGTCACCTTCAAGAAGGCGGGCACGGACCTGCAGGTTCTGGTCGGCGGCGGTGCCGCCGACAGCATCACCGTCAAGGGTTTCTACGCCAATGACGGCACGGTGGCGATCGGCAATCCGCTGCAGCGCATCGAGTTCTCGGGCGGCACCCAGTGGGATACCGCGGCCATCCTGGCGCGGGTGCCGGTGCAGCAGCGCGCCGTTGATGGTGGTCTGGCCCTGACCGGGGACGTGGCTGATGAGCGCGTCGGCAACCATGGTGACGTAAGCGCCACCATGGAGGCGACCGGTTCCAGGCAAGCCCGGCAGGCATTGGCGAGGCAGGGGGCCTGGATCGACAAGGAAGATCAGAAGGACCCCGGCTTCGAACTTGATCATGGTGTTGACGAAGACGATGGCGTCGAGCCATGGGACGCCGTCGCCATCGATGCGACCGAGGCAGATGCCGCCAGGCTGTCCAGCGAGGCGCTCGCCGTTGCGGAGGGCTGGAGTGGCAGCCGCGTCAACAACCACATGCTGCGGGACCGGGCCTTGAGCGACGGCGCCCTCCAGGTCGATGAACAGGGCGGCGTGGATGCCACGATTGCCGGCTCCACCGCGATGGACGCGAGCGACCCGGCTGGCGATGCCGGTTCTGATCCGGGAGGCTCGTTGAACCTGGAGGCCGATCCCGCGGTCGATAGTGAATCCGGAAAAGTCATCGTGGCGTGGGAGCGCCTGCATTCGGCCGTCCAGTCGCCGGTCGAGTGGGCGGGGCAGGCTGTTGTCGATGGGCTGGATGAGGCGGCCGAGACCGATTTTTCTGTCGACGCCGGTGACGAAACTTCCATCCTCGAAGACACCGAGCCATTGAGCCACCAAGCGGCGTGGGAGCAACTGCGGGCCCTCATGCTGGAAGGCGAGCGTCGAGGTTTGCCCGAACGGGTGGGTGACTTGCGTCGGTCCGACGGCTTGCGAACCGCCAAGGCGGGCGTGCCCGCCGACGGGGAGGCTGCGCAGACCGGTCAGCCAACCGACCACATCGCGGCGATGAACCAAGCTATGCAGGGATTGACGCCGTTCCAAAGGCTTCAGCCTGCAGACTTGTCAGCGACATCGGCGGGCGTGACCTCGATCGAAGGCCAAGTGCACAGCCTGCTGGATGCCATGGCGGCGTTCGCGCCGGCGCCCGCGGCCGATGCTGGCTGGGTGGTGGCCGATCCGTCGGCCACCATGGTCAAGCGGGAGATTGCTGTGCAGTGGAATGCTTGACGGGGGATGCATGGGGGAGCCCGGAATGAACGCTTGCCTTCGTTCCGGTTTCTGGGCCGCCCTGTTTCCGCTCTCCCCGTCCGCCCGGCCTGAGACGCTATGGTTCCGTCAACTCTCCCGCGCCGTTCGGGCTGAGCCCGTCGAAGCCTTGTCGCGTACAGCCTCTCGCTTCGAAAACAGGAGTGACCAATGCCCTTCGACAGGCTCAGGGCGAACGGAGAGGAGTTCACTCTTGAGGTGCGAAGGCTTCCGTCAATGCCTCCCTTATACCGTTCGGGCTGAGTCCGTCGAAGCCTTGTCGCGTACAGCCGCCCGCTCCGAAAACAGAAGTGACCCGGGCCCTTCGACAGGCTCAGGGCGAACGGAAAGGAGTTCACCCCTGAGGTGCGAAGGTTTCCGTCAAGGCCTCCCTTATGCCGTTCGGGCTGAGCCTGTCGAAGCCTTGATGCGTAAAGCCTTCGCTCCGAAAACAGAAGTGACCAGGGCCCTCGACAAGCCTGACTCCCACCATTCGTTCGATCTCTACCTGCCGCCCCCCTCGCTGACCGCCATGCAACCCCACGATTTCGATCACCTGCCCCAGCCCGAGTGGAACGACCTGGATGCCGCCGTGTTCGCGATGGCTCAACTGCGGGATGCCCATGACCGGGGCAGCGCCGAGGAGGCGCAGGATCAGTTTCTCTGGGCCGTCGGAAACAACCATGCGGGCACCTACTACCCGGTGGTGCTGGCGACGCTGGACGAGTTGAAGAAGCTCCTGGTCGGCGGTGGTTTCTGGTCGCAGCGCGCGGTGATGGAATGCCTGATCGACCTGGGCGGCACGTTCATCCCAGAGGCGGGCTACGAGTCGCACGGTGGGATCGATGTGGAAAGCGCGCTGCGTGCGGGAATCCAGGTCTTGCGCCCCCTGGTTCTGGCATTGGCCTTGGGCAGCGACGCCAGGGCCCGGAGTGCGGCCGATTTGATCGAACTCATCGATGATCGGACGCTGTGAGGCCGATGCGCTGCGATGAAGTTCCGGGATTTGAGCTTGCAGTGAGTAGGCCCCGCTGGCCGCCGTCCAGGACGGCTTCGGGATCGGCGGGCGGCCATGGCGCTGGTCTGAAATGTCCATCAGGCTGAACCTCGCCGTGGCCGACACCGACGGACCGGGCGCTGCGCGAATTCCGCATCCCATGACGTGGCGACCAACCTGCAGTTCCTCTGGGCAATGCCCATCTTGGATGGGGCTGGTCCATAGCTCGAAAATCAGCCGTGGCGGTCTGGGTGCGATGGGATGGTTGTCTCTCGAATAGGTGGATGGGGCCGGGGAAGACAACACCTCTCAATGCGCCAACAAATCCACGAACAGGATGGGGCCGGGGAAGGCAACACCTCTCAATGCGCCAACAAATCCACGAACAGGACTGGCGGCGAGCTGGCGCAGCGCTGGATAGCCCGATCAGGAGGGCGGGCCCAGCCCCCCAAGCCCCGGTTTGTCAGCCATCGAGCCACACGTCAGATAGAAATTGCCTGACAAGGTGCATCGCCCTGAACTCACAGCCAATTCAAGTAGCAGGGACTAACCTAGCTCCAGCGAATTGAAGCAGTGCCGGCAATTTTCGGTGCTGCAACGCTGAGAGAGGTTGAGCCACCATGAACACGTCACCGATGTCTTTGGATGCCGCCAATGCCCACCAAGGCCACTATGAGCTGCGGTTTCAGTCCTTGTTTTCCGAGGGCCGGGCGTTGTCTTTCCCCTGCGATGCGGAAGGCCACGTCTTCCTCGACGACCTGAGCCGCCGTGCAATGGAGAACTACCTCTACGCCCGTGCGGTGGTAGGCCGCGAGTACGCCACCCCGGCAGTGGTTTGCAGCGACGCGCCGTCGCTGCCCAAGACGGTCACGCATTGATAACCCGTCGGCTGTGATGAGGCTGGCGGCCGCTTTCGCGTGCCTCTCGTCCCTCCGCACGGCCGATCCGCCGCCTGCCCAGCCGCCAGACCGGCTGGCAGGTTCAGGACTGAAGAGCTGGCCTGGCTAACGGAGGGGAAAAAAGAGCGGCCAGGCCGCATGCCAGGCGGGTGGTCGCCCAGCCGTCCGGCCATCGCGGGGAAACCCCTCTCTGCCGCTGCGCTCCAAGGTGTAAAACCGAGATTGCCGGCGGAATCCGGCCTCCAACGCCCCCAGCATCCGAAGCGTTCCGCCAGCACCCGCCGCGAAACCCGTCTTTTTGCCAATTAGCCGGCTTTGACGACGTTTTTTCACGGTTTTCACTCGGGCGGCGCCGGGTAAAACTTGGGAATACCGACCCCCAGGAGACACCTCGATGAACCCCAACGACCTGCACCCGGTTTCCGCCCAATCGCCAGAAATCACCGAAACCCGCATGCATGCCATGCTGGAGCGGGCGCCGCTGGCGATGGCATTCACGCGGAACGAGCAGTTCGAGGTGGTCAGCGAGCACCTGAAGCACCTTTTCCACTGCGCCGACGGCGAATGCCTGAGTGGCCGGCCGGTCAAGGCGGTGCATGTCAGCGAGTCGGCCTATGCCAGCCAGCATGAACGCCTGGTGCAGGCCTTCACCGAAGGAAAGCCGGTGGACGAAGAAGTGGAATACGTGCGCCGCGACGGCAGCCGCTTCTGGGGCCGGCTGCAGGCCACGCCGGTGTCCTGGGACCAACCCGACGGCGACGCGCTGTGGGTCATCGAGGACATCACCCAGGCCCGCCAGGCGCGCATGCAGCCGACCTGGGTCGGCCGCCACGACCCGATCACCGAGTTGGCCAACCGCCGGGAATTCGAGCGCCGCCTGGCCGAGCACGTCGGCAGCCGCCGCCTGGAGCCGGTGTCGGTGCTGTGGGTGGACATCGACCATTTCGATGCCCTGGAGAAGCGCTTCGGCCGCGAAGCCACCGACCATTTCCTCTACGCCATCGGCCAGCTGCTGCTGTCCAAGGTGCGCGCTTCCGACATCGTCGCCCGCCTGGAAGCCGACCATTTCGCGGTGCTGCTGCCCAATTGCGACCACCACTACGCCCAGATCGTCGGCGAAAAGATGCGCTCGGCCATCGCCGGTTTCCGGCTGCGCTGGGGCAAGGATTCGACCAAGGCCAAGGCCTGCGTCGGCGTGGCGCAGCTGCACCCCAGCCTCGTCGACGCGCAATCGGTGCTCGACGCGGCCGACCAGGCTTGCGACGAAGGCAAGAAAGCCGGCGGCGACAGCGTGCGGGTCTATGTGCCTGCGGCGCTGACGGACACGCAGATGGCCGACCTCTGACCCGGCACCCTGCCGGCGTTGGCGCTGAATTGCGCCCACCCACCCAGCCCGCGCCTCGTCGAATGTCATCGATGCCGCGCGGGTTGTTGTTTCCGGGCGGCCGGCGACACGGCATCGCTGCCGTTGCCGGCCAGGCGCCGGGGTTTCGTCAAACCTTGAGCAACGCCCGGAACCCCCTGGCCGCGTAGTACGACTGCGCGCCGTTGTGGTAGGTGAAAACCTGACCGTAGCGCCGGTCGCAAAAGAGTGCGCCGCCCAGCGCCCTCACGTCGCCGGGTGTCGCGATCCAGCTGGACGTCTTGGTGTCGAATTCGCCGAGCTTTTGCAGTGCCCGGTACTGGTCCTCGGTCAACAGCTCGACGCCCATCGCGGTCGCCATCCCGGCGGCGCTGTTCAGGGGCTTGTTCTCCTTGCGGGCTGCGAGCGCTTCCGCGTCGTAGCAGGTGCTCCGCCGCCCGGCGGGGCTTTCCGGGGAGCAGTCGCAGAAGATGAATTCGCCGGTCTTCGCGTCCTGGCCGATCACGTCCGGCTCGCCGCCGGTGTCTTCCATTTCGCGCAGCGCTTTCAGCGCGCGCGGGTTGCCCTGGAGCTTCGCGCGAACGTCGCCCCAGGCGATGCCGGCGTGCCGGCGCGGGTTTTTCTCGAAACGGGCTTGCAGGGTCTGCAGGAGCGAGTCTTCTTGTTTCCGGGCGTTCATGGATGTTCCATTGGTTGGCGGACCGGCCGCAGGTTGGTCAGGCGGGCTTGGGGCGCCCTGCGGCGAACCCGGGCGTGGCTTGCAAATCGTTCAGCCAGGGCAGGGCCGAGTGTTGCCAAACCTGGACCGTGGGCTTGAGTTGCGCCCTTTGTTCGACACAGCCCAGGCGGATGACCGCGGCGACCGGGTCCTCGGTTTCGGTCGCATACAAGGGCGTCCCGCATTCGGGGCAGAAGACCTGGGCTCGGCGGGTGCCGCTGTCGGCGGTCTTGACGTACGACTTGACGGTTCCGCGCAGCGAGAAGGCTTCGATCGGCGCCGGGACGACGGCCCGGAACGGGGCGCCCGACAGGACCTGGCAGTCGGTGCAGTGGCAAACCGTCACGCGGGAGGGGTCGATCCGGGCGGTGAACGAGACCGCGCCGCAGTGGCATGAACCGTTGATTTGCATGTCGCGCTCCAAAGAAATGCGGCGGGGGATGGGTTTTGCGTACGGGTTTTGCGCTGTTCACGCGGCGACGCACTTGCGGACGGTGTCCAGCGTCCGGGTGGTGATTTTCTCGCCGAAGGTGCGTTCGAGCAGCGCCATGAACACCGGCCCCTTGGGGCCGGGGACGTAAAAGGCCAGCGCCTCCGAACCGGTGAAGCCGAGGATGCCCGCCCCGTCCCGCTCGATGGGCAGCGCCAGCGGGATGTCTGCCCGGCTGCGCAGGAAGGTGATGACCCGCTTGGCGCCGGGCGGCAGCTTGAACCCGGCGTAAGGGTCGGGTTCGATGAAGCCCTGGAGGAACTCGGCCGACCGCACGATGGTGTCGAAGCCGCGGTCCAGGTTGGACTGCATCGCCTTCTCCGCGCGGCGCTCCAGCGCGGCCGGCGACGACGAGCGGGCGTTGAACACCACGTTGCCGCTGGACAGCACGGTGCGCACGTCGGAGAAGCCCGCGTCCTCGAAGCACCGCTTGAGTTCGGGCATCTTGGCGTTCATCGGGCTGACTCCGCGGAGGAAGGCGACGTATCGGGGCATGGTGCTCGCTCGGTCACTCGGGGTGGGGCGGCGGCGCGCCGCGTGCGTGCGTGGGCCCGAGAGCTTATCGCGCCGCCTCAGAAACCCCGCAGGTCGTCGACCGGCTGGCTCAGCGGTCCGCCGAGGATCACCTCCAGCGTGCGCGTCATCACCGCCACGTCGTTGTCGAAGCCGCCGTGGGAAGCGCTCGCGGTCTTGCGCGGCGGCTGGGCGGTGACGATCTCGTCGCTGTCGATGATGTTCAACCGCCCGCCGGCTTGCAGCCCCGCGGCCTTCGCGGCCTCGCGCCAGCCTCGCAGCGCGTCGCCGCTCGCCGAGGTGCCGTCCCAGCCGGCGTAGTCGGGCTTGAAGGCGTTGTGCAGGCCGAGCAGCGGCGTGCGCAGGTCGGCTTCGAGCGCGTTGGAGACGAGGTAGAGCAGCGACTTGCGGTAAACCAGGCCGACGCTGTCGTCGCGTTCGAGCCGGTCCGACAGCAAATGCAGGTGCAGCCGCTTCATCGCCTCGGGCAGCACCGCGTAGTGGCGGTTGGCGAACTGCACCGTGCAGGCGGGCGCATAGAGGTGGACGGACGCCACTTGCGGCGCCAGCCCGCGCGCGGCCAGGGCGGAGAGCAAATGGCCGAGCACGATGGCGCCGGCCGAATGGCCGATCAGGTGCAGTTCGAGCTGGTCGCCCCAGCTGTCGCGCAGGCGTTGCAGGGCGGTGATGAACAGGTCGCCGCCTCGGCCCGATCCGTAGGCCAGTTCGGCGTTCTCTTTCATCTCGCTCCACAGTGGGCGCACCAGGCTGCGGCCGACGGTCTTTTCCAGCAGCAGGTCGGTGCGTTCCGAGATGAACTCGCCGAAACCCGCGCGTTGCGATTCGCCGCGGGAAGCGTCGCCGAGGATGTTGCCGATGGATTCGAGCAGGCCGGTTTTCCACACCATGAAGAGCGGGTAGCAGCCGTTGGACAGGAAATGGCGGCCCATCGCGCGGGCGCGCTGGATGGCGTCGGATTCGCTGTTGAGCCCGCCGTGGGCGTAGACGACCAGCTTTTTCGCCGGCGAGCCGGCGCCGCCTTGCGGGCTGCGGAACCACTGGTCCGGCAGCCCGGCCGCCTGGTGCAGCAGCGTGCGGCTGATTTCGTCTTCGGTGAGGTAGCGGCGCATGCGGCCGTCGTTGCCGAAGACCAGGCTGTGGCGGTAAGCCTGGCCTTCGGTCCACCACAGGTTTTCGTCGCCACCCGCGCCCGCCGGCCCGCCGGTGGCCCGCCCGTGGCCGCCGACGCGGCCGACCACCACGCCCGGCACGCCGAGCGTGACCACCCAGGCGTCCATCGCATTGGCCAGCCAGTCGGCGTAGGCGAGCACCGCGAACCCGCCCAGGCCCCAGCTTGTGCCCCAGGAGTTCTGGATGACGAAGCCCTGGGCGTTGAAACCCACGAGCGCGAAGGCATGGCCGTTACTGTCCGACGGCCGGCCGTCGAAGGGGATGACGGGCAAGTCGGCGTGCCGGGCGGGCGGCTCGCCGCGGTGGGCGACTCGGTCCCAGCCGGGATGGGTGAAGCAGGAGACATACACCGCGCCCACCTCCTGGATGGCCGCCTGCAGGTCGGTGACCGAGCCGAGGTCGACGCGGTAGTAGACGCCCAGCGTGTGCTGGGCCGCGCGCCGGGCGTAGCCGTAGAGCGGCTGCACATGGGGATGGCGGGCGTCGAGGTAGGGCCAGTCGGTTTCCAGGCAGACGCCGTGGTTGAACAGGCCTTTGAGCGCGCCGCGGCAACTGGAGCCTTCATAGTCTTCGCCGTCGTATTCGTCGTAGCGGCGCGCGAAGTTGTAGAGCATGCGCGGGCTGACGGACTCCAGCTTGCCCGGGTGGCCGGCCTTGCGCCAGCGGATGTAGTTGACGACGCAGGCCAGGCCGAAGCCGGTGCAGGCGCCTTCGCTGCCCTGGTCGAGGATCAGGCCGGCTCGGCTGTAGGCCGGCAGCGATTCCGCGATCTGCGTGGCCGTGGGGTATTCGGCCAGCAGGCTTTCCGCGCGCGGCTGGTAGAGGCGGTCGCGCAGGTCGCGCGGGTCTTTGCGGGTGTTGAGGCAGCTCAGCCGCGGCGAGGCGCCGGCGTCGTGCGCGGATTGCGGTTCTTCCGTCGGCCCGTCGGGCGGCATGGCGGCTTTCCTGCGGCCGTGCGTGGCGGGCGCCGCGATGGCGGGCAGGCCCGCGTCGGGCCAGACGCCCGCGGCCAGGCGGAAGACGTCCCGGAAGCGCTCCAGCCCGTGCGAGCCGCCGTTGACCAGCTTGCGGGCCAGCGCCAGGTTCCCGGCGGCCAGGGCCGCGCGCATCGCCTCGGCCTTGTCGGCCAGGAAGCGCGCCAGCAGCAGCGAAGCGATCTCGGGTGCGTTGGCCAAGTCGGGGTTGGCGGCCAGGTCCACGCCGAGCAAGCCGCCATAGCGGGTGTAGTTGGCGCGGCCGGTGAGCTGCACGAAGCCGCGGCCCTTGAAGCGCGCGCCGTCGCCGGGCTGCTGGTTGCCCAGCGCCTTGACGCGGCCGTCGTAGGCGCTGAACGGCGCGCCGCCGGGGCGGGTGTTGAACTGCGACGGGAATTCCGAGATCGGCACGAAACCTTCGCTCTCGGCGCGGATGGTGGCCAGCGCGGCGCAGACCATAGGCGCGTCGCGCAGGCCGGCGGCGTCCAGGGCGGCGGCCACATAGGGCAGGTAGCGGCCGACGTTGGCCGGTTTGGTGGCGGGGAAGAGCCGGCGCACGGTGTCCAGTGTCAATCCCAGGGCGAGCCGGGCCGCGGGGCGGAGGCCCAGCACCTCCAGGCAGCGCGGGCCGACGATGCCGTCGGCCACCAGGCCCACGCCGGACTGCCAGCGCCGCGCCGCGGCTTGGGCGGTGGCGTCGAGCAGGTCGCCGCCGGCCAGCTCGCCGGCGGCGCCGTAGTCCAGCGCGTCGTCGCCGAGCCGGTCCGCCAGGGCCTGGCGGAGCCTTCGCACCGCGGGGCCTTGCACGCCTTGAACCAGCAGGAAAGCGTGGGGGTCGTCTGCCATGGCCGGGCTCCTGTCGTGTCGCAACCCGCATGCGGGCGGGATGGCAGTGTGCCGAGGATCCGCCGCCGGTCCCATCCCTACGATCACCGATGGCTCCCGGCCGCATGCGGACGTCCGCGGACCGCGGCAGGCGCAACCACGAAGCGCCGTTTCAACCGAGAACATCGGCACGCCTTAAGGGAGTTACAGTTGTAAGGGCCCGTGCCTGGGGCGATGTGCCGCGCGGCCATGGCAAGCTCAGGGGCTCACGGGCGTCCGACAGCCCGGGTCTCGGTCAGCAGGGAGCGCAAGTGGATACAAAGTGGTTTTTGGAAACCATCGCGATGGATGGCTCGCACGTCAAGCACGACGTCGGCGTTTTCCCTTTCCGCATCGGCCGAGACGCCAGCAACCACCTGGCGGTCGCGGCGCTGGGCCTGAGCCGCCACCACGCCGAGTTGTCCGAAGACGTCACCGGGCGCCTGCGCCTGACCGACCTGGACAGCACCAACGGCACTTTCGTCAACCGCACCCGCGTCAGCGGCTCCTGCCTGTTGACGGAGAACGACATCATCCACTTCGGCAACGCCGAATACCGCCTGGGCACCACCGAGTCGGGCCGCACCGTGCTCATGCCGGCCGGCGACATGCGGACGGTGCTCGTGCCCGCGGGCAACACCCTGAGCGAGAACTTCGTGCGGCTGGAAAAGCAGTTCCTCGAACTGCTGCAGGGCAAGGGCCTGTCCAGCGCGGCCCAGCCCATCGTCAGCGCCGCCGACGGCAGTCTCTTCGCCTACGAGCTGCTCGGCCGCAGCCGCCACCCCGAGCTGCCGGCCTCGCCGCTGCGGCTGTTCCAGCTGGCCCACATGCTCAACCGCGAGGCCGAGCTGAGCCAGGCCTTCCGCCACCATGGCATCCACGCGATCGCGGCGCGGCTGGGCGGCACGGCCGTGTTCGTCAACACCCACCCGACCGAGACCTTCGAAGAAAACTTCTTCCAGGCGCTGCGCAACGTGCTGGCCGAGTTCCCCGGCCTGGGCCTGGTGGTCGAGGTGCACGAGACCGCGGTGATGGAGACCGACCGCATGCGCGAGCTGGCCGCGCGGCTGGCCGACATCGGCGTGCGCTTCGCCTACGACGACTTCGGCGCCGGCCAGGCGCGCCTGAACGAACTGGGCGAGGTGCCGGCGCATTTCGTGAAGTTCGACATGGGCTTGATCCGCGACATCCACCTGGCCAGCGACCGCAAGCGCCGCGTGGTGGGCGACTTGGTCAAGCTGGTGCACGACCTGGGCTCGACGTCGCTGGCCGAAGGCGTGGAGACCGAAGCCGAGGCGGCGGTCTGCCGCGACATGGGGTTCCAGCTGATCCAGGGCTACCTCACCGGCAAGCCGGTGTCGGTGGATTGAGTTTTTGCGTTGGCGTTGATGCTGCCTGTTTGGGTTTGAGTCTTCCCAATCTTTCCCGCCTGTTCGGGCTCTATACCCCCCGTTCGGGCTGATACGCCCAACCCCGTTCCCGTTCGGGCTGAGCCTGTCGAAGCCCTGGCTGCGAATCTCTGCAGGTTCCGACAAACCGGAGTGACCCGGGCCCTTCGACAGGCTCAGGGCGAACGGAAAGAAGAGTTCACCTTGAGCTTGTCGAAGGCCCCGAACACTTCAGCCAGTCGAAGCTCTGAGGGCTCTCCCAGACGGCTTCGGCAGGCTCAGCCCGAACGGTGGGGGAGGCTCAACCCAACGGCCAGGAAGGTCAGCCAGCCCAGCCCTGTGCTTCACTTCCCCCAGCTGTCCTTCAGCGTCGTCGTCCGGTTGAACACCGGTTTGCCGGCGGCGTGGTCTTTCCGGTCGGCCACGAAGTAGCCGTGGCGTTCGAACTGGAACTTATCGTCGGGCGCGGCCAGGGCCAGGCTGGGTTCCAGGTAGGCCTGGACAACGGACTTGCTCCTGGGGTTCAGGCAGGCCAGGAAGTCTTTGCCGCTGGCGTCGGGCTGCTCTTCGGTGAACAGCCGGTCGAACAGCCGCACCTCGGCCGCCACCGCCTCGTGCGCGCCCACCCAGGTGATCACGCCCTTGACCTTGACCGAGTCGGCGCCGGGGGTGCCGCTCTTGGTGTCGGGCACCAGCTGGGCCAAGACGCGGACGACGCGGCCGTCGGCGTCTTTTTCGCAGCCGGTGCACTCGATCACGTAGCCGTACTTCAAGCGCGCCTTGTTGCCGGGGAATAGGCGGAAAAAGCCTTTGCTCGGCGCCTCCATGAAGTCTTCGCGCTCGATCCAGACTCGCGGGCCGAGGCTGAATTGGCGCTGGCCGCGTTCCGGGTGGCCGGGATGGACAGGCGCGTGGCAAGGTTCCGATGCCCGGGTGCCGAAGACGTCCTCCCAGTTGGTCAGGCGCAACTCGACCGGGTCGAGCACCGCCATCGCGCGCGGCGCCTTGGCGTCCAGGTCGTCGCGCAGCGCGATCTCCAGGCTGGCGTAGTCCGTCCAGCCGCCGGCCTTGCTCACGCCGGTGCGCTCGGCGAAAAGTTGCAGCGACTCCGGCGTGTAGCCGCGGCGCCGCAGGCCCACGAGGGTGGGCATGCGCGGGTCGTCCCAGCCGTCGACGATGCGCTCGTCCACCAATTGCTTGAGCTTGCGCTTGCTGGTGACGATGTAGGTGACGTTCAGCCGGGCGAATTCGTATTGCTTGGGCAGCGGGTGGGCGAAGAAGCCGCCTTCGGCCAGCCGTTCCAGCAGCCAGTCGTAGAAGGGGCGCTGGTCTTCGAACTCCAGCGTGCAGATGCTGTGGGTGATGTTCTCCAGCGCGTCCTCGATCGGGTGCGCGTAGGTGTACATCGGGTAGATGCACCAGCTGTCGCCGGTGTTGTGGTGGGTGGCGCGCTTGATGCGGTAGAGCGCCGGGTCGCGCAGGTTGATGTTGGGCGAGGCCATGTCGATCCTGGCGCGCAGCACCGCGGCGCCGTCGGCCAGCTTGCCGTCGCGCATCTCGCGCAGGCGGACCAGGTTCTCTTCCGGGGTGCGGTCGCGGAAGGGGCTGTTCGTGCCGGGCGTGCCGAAATCGCCGCGGTTGGCGCGCATCTGCTCGGCGGTCTGCTCGTCGACGTAAGCCAGGCCGCGCAGCACGAGGTGCTCGGCGGCCTGGTACATCAGGTCGAAGTACTGGCTTGCGAAGTAGAGGTGGCTTCGCGGCGCCTGGGCGTGGCGCGGGTCGGGCGTGGTCCAGCCGAAGCCGAGCCAGGTCACGGCGTCCAAGATGCCGTCGACGTACTCCTGCTCTTCCTTTTCGGGGTTGGTGTCGTCGAAGCGCATGTGGCAGACGCCGCCGTATTGGCGCGCCAGGCCGAAATTGATGCAGATGCTCTTGGCGTGCCCGATGTGCAGGTAGCCGTTGGGCTCGGGCGGGAAGCGGGTGCGGATCTTGGCGGTGTCGGGGGTGCCGGTGGCGTGGTGTTCCGCATTGCCCGGGCTGCCCGCGAAGCGCCTGTTGGCATAGGTGCCTTGCGCCAGGTCGCGCTCGATCACTTGCCGGAGGAAATTGCTGGGCTTGTGGTCGTCGGCGGTTTTGTCGGTGGCAGGGTGGTTCATGGAGGAGGGAATGGGGGCTGGACGGTGTTTTTCGTGCGGAATTCCACCTCGAATTCTATCGGTCGGGCCTGTGGCGCCGGGGTAGATGGCCATGCCTGATGGAAACATCCAAAAAGACCGCGCGCAGGCTGGTTTGTTCCAGTTGGTAACGCTGTCTTTACCTTGCGAAACACGAAAACGAGTCAACGGGATGAAGGTGGTGGCGCGTTGAAGACGCACAGGCCGGCATGCCGCCGGTCCGTTGCAAGGAGTACGAGATGAACAAGCTGCTTCGTCAATTGACCGCTGCCGCCGTCCTGGGCCTGGGCTCCGTCGCCGCGATGGCGGGGGGCGTGAACTGGTCGGTCGGCATCAACCTGCCGCCGGCCGGCGTGGTCGTTTCCAACGGGCCGACCTACTATGCGCCGCCGCCGCCCGTCTATTACGCGCCGGCGCCCATCGTGTACCAGCCGCCGCCGGTGGTCTACCGCCCGGCGCCCCCGGTGTATGGCTGGGGCTACCGCGCGCCGCCTCCGCCGCACTGGCATGGCCGGGCCCGCGGCTGGGACCATGACCACTACCGCGGCCGCGACTGGGACGACCGCCGGGGCCGCGGTTGGTGAAAAACGGCCGGCCCATGGCGGGCTGGCCGCTTTAAGTGGGTCGGCTGGCGGCCGACCCCAGGCTCAGCGGCGCCTGCGTCCGCCGCCGCCGAGCAGGCTGCCGAGCACGCCGCGCACGATTTCCCTTCCGACGGACGAGCCCACGCTGCGCATCGCGCTTTTGGCGGCCGCCTCGGCCAGCCCCTCGCGACGGCCGCCGCGCGGGCCGGTGCTGCCGAAAAGGATGTCGGAAAGCCCGCCCCACAAGCCGCCGCCCTCGGGGGCGGGAGAAGGCGCCTGCCGCGTGTCCGCCGATGCGGGTGCGCCCGCCTGCGAAGGCGTGCCGCCGCCGGTGCGCTGAGCCGCGGCGTCCGTGCCCTGCACCGCGCGACCCTTGAGCTTTTCATAGGCGGACTCGCGGTCCACCGCTTTCTCGTACACCCCGGCCACCAGTGAGCCGGCGATCAGCGCCCGGCGCTGCTCCGGCGTGATCGGACCGATCTGGCTGCCCGGCGGCAGCACGAAGACGCGCTCGGTGACGGCGGGCCGGCCTTTCTCGTCCAGGAAGCTGACCAGCGCTTCGCCGACCGCCAGCTCGGTGATCGCCGCTTCGACGTCCAGCGCCGGGTTGGCGCGCATGGTGCTCGCGGCGGCCTTGACCGCCTTCTGGTCGCGCGGCGTGAAGGCGCGCAGCGCGTGCTGCACCCGGTTGCCGAGCTGGGCCAGCACGGTGTCGGGGATGTCCAGCGGGTTCTGCGTCACGAAGTAGACGCCGACGCCCTTGCTGCGCACCAGGCGCACGACCAGCTCGATGCGCTCGACCAGCGCCGCCGGCGCGTCCTTGAACAGCAGGTGGGCCTCGTCGAAGAAGAAGACCAGCTTGGGCTTGTCCAGGTCGCCCACCTCGGGCAACTGCTCGAAGAGCTCCGACAGCATCCACAGCAGGAAGGTCGCGTACAAGCGCGGGTTGTTCAGCAGCTTGTCGGCGGACAGGATGTTGACCACGCCGCTGCCGCCGTCCACCTGCATGAAGTCGGCGATGTTGAGCATCGGTTCGCCGAAGAACTTGTCGCCGCCCTGCTCCTCGATCTGCAGCAGCCCGCGCTGGATGGCGCCCACGCTGGCGGCGCTGACGTTGCCGTATTCGGTGGTGAATTCGGCCGCGTTCTCGCCGACGTGCTGCAGCATCGCGCGCAGGTCTTTCAGGTCGAGCAGGGCCAGGCCGTGGTCGTCGGCGATCTTGAACACCAGCTGCAGCACGCCCTGCTGGGTCTCGTTCAGCGCCAGCATGCGGGCCAGCAGCAGCGGGCCCATGTCGGAGACGGTGGTGCGCACCGGGTGGCCCTGCTCGCCGAAGACGTCCCAGAGCGTGGCGGGGCAGGCGGCCGGCGGCGGCGCTTCCAGGCCGCGTTCGGCCAGGACCTTGGCCAGCTTGTCGCCGACGCGGCCCGCCTGGGTGATGCCGGTGAGGTCGCCCTTGACGTCGGCCATGAAGACCGGCACCCCGATGCGGCTCAAGCCCTCGGCCAGGGTCTGCAGCGTGATGGTCTTGCCGGTGCCGGTGGCGCCGGTGATCAGGCCGTGCCGGTTCGCCAGCGCCGGCAGCAGCAGGCACTCCGTCGAGGCGTGTTTGGCGATCAGTATCGGCTCGGTCATCCTGCTGCTCCGTGGGGTGGGTCGTAAAATCGCAGTCTATTCCCCAAATCGCGTCAGATTCCGATGCACGCCCGGGCGACCCGCGCCCGGCTGCCGCATCCACGCCAATTCACAGGAGCCTTCATGGCCGGTCATTCCAAGTGGGCCAACATCCAGCACCGCAAAGGTCGCCAAGACGAGAAGCGCGGCAAGATCTGGACCCGCATCATCCGTGAAATCATCGTCGCGGCGCGCCAGGGCGGCCCCGATCCCAAGGACAACCCGCGGTTGCGCCTGGCGATGGAAAAGGCGCGCGCGGCCAACATGCCTGCCGACACGGTCAAGAAGAACGTCGACAAGGCCACCGGCAACCTGGAGGGCGTCAGCTACGAGGAAGTGCGCTACGAGGGCTACGGCATCGGCGGCGCGGCCATCATCGTCGACTGCATGACCGACAACCGCGTGCGCACCGTGGCCGAAGTGCGCCACGCCTTCAGCAAGCACGGCGGCAACCTGGGCACCGAAGGCTCGGTTGCCTTCCAGTTCAAGCATTGCGGGCAGTTCGTCTTCGAACCCGGCACCAGCGAGGACAAGGTGATGGAAGTCGCCCTGGAAGCCGGCGCCGACGACGTCGTCACCGGCGGCGACGGCGCGGTCGAGGTGCTGTGCGCCGCGCCGCAGTTCGAAGCGGTGAAGGCGGCGCTGGAGGCCGCGGGACTCGCGCCCGCGGTGGCCGAGGTGACGATGCGCCCCGAGAACACCGTGCAGCTCAGCGGCGAAGACGCCCAGCGCATGCAAAAGCTGCTCGACGCCATCGAAGACCTGGACGACGCCCAGGACGTGTTCCACAACGCAGAGATCGAGCCATGAAGAAGGTCAAGGTCCTCGTGATCGGCTCGGGCGGCCGCGAACATGCCCTGGCCTGGCGGCTGTTGCAGTCGCCCAAGGTGCAGGACGTCTATGTGGCGCCCGGCAATGGCGGCACCGCGCTCGACCCGGGCCTGCACAACCTTCCCCTGACCGATTTCGCCGAGCTGGCCGATTTCGCCGCGAAGGAGGAGATCGCCCTGACGGTGGTCGGCCCCGAGGCGCCGCTGGCCGCCGGCGTGGTCGACTTCTTCCGCGCCCGCGGCTTGCGCGTCTTCGGTCCGACCCAGGCGGCGGCCCAGCTGGAAAGCTCCAAGGCCTTCGCGAAGGCCTTCATGAAGCGCCACGGCATCCCGACGGCCGCGTATGAAAGCTTCACCGACGCCGCCCAGGCCCACGCCTACGTGGACGGCCGCGGCGCCCCCATCGTCATCAAGGCCGACGGCCTGGCGGCGGGCAAGGGCGTCGTCGTGGCCGCCACGCTGGCGCAGGCGCACGAGGCCATCGACTGGATGCTGAGCGGCGAGGACAACAAGCTCGGCGTGCAGCACAACGCGGGCGAAGGCGGCGCCGCGGTGCCGCGCGTCGTCATCGAAGACTTCCTCGAAGGCGAGGAGGCCAGCTTCATCGTCATGTGCGACGGCAAGAACGTCCTGCCGCTGGCCACCAGCCAGGACCACAAGCGCCTGCTCGACGCCGACCAGGGCCCCAACACCGGCGGCATGGGGGCCTATTCGCCGGCGCCGGTGGTCACGCCCAACGTGCACGCCAAGGCGATGCAGGAAATCATCCTGCCCACCGTGGCCGGCATGGCCAAGGACGGCATGCCGTTCACCGGCTTCCTCTACGCGGGGTTGATGGTCGACGCGCAAGGCCACCCGCGCACCGTCGAGTTCAACTGCCGCATGGGCGACCCCGAGACGCAACCCATCATGATGCGCTTCAAGAGCGACCTGTTCGACGTGCTGATGCACGCCACCGACGGCACGCTCGACCAGGTCGAACTCGAGTGGGACCGCCGCGTCGCCCTGGGCGTGGTCGTCGCCGCGCACGGCTACCCGCTGACGCCGCGCAAGGGCGACGTGGTCACCGGCTTGCCCAGCGCCGGGATGGACGGCGAGGAGGGCGTCGACGCCATGGTCTTCCATGCCGGCACCGCGCTGAAGGACGGCCAGGTGCTCACCTCGGGCGGCCGCGTGCTGTGCGCCACCGCGCTCGGCGAGTCGACCAAGAAAGCGCAGCAGCGCGCCTACGAACTGCTCAAGGGCATCCATTTCGATGGCATGCAGTACCGGCAGGACATCGGCCACCGCGCCATCAAACGATGACCGGCGCCGGCGTCGCGCAAACCGCGCGCGCGTATTTCCTGGGCCTGCAGGACCGCATCGTCGAAGCGGCGCAGTCGTTCGAGCCCGAACCCTTCATCCGCGACGCCTGGACGCGCGACCCCGGCCCTGGAGGCAAGGGCCTGGCGGGCGACGGCTGCTCGCGGCTGGTCGAGGGCGGCGCCTTGCTGGAGCGCGGCGGCTGCAACTTCTCGCACGTCAAGGGGCGCGCGCTGCCGCCCTCGGCGAGCGCCCACCGGCCCGAGCTGGCCGGCTCGGCGTTCGAGGCGATGGGCGTGTCACTGGTCTTCCACCCGCGCAACCCTTACGTGCCCACGGTCCACATGAACGTCCGCATGTTCGCGGCGCTGCCCGAAGGCGGCGAGCCGGTGGTGTGGTTCGGCGGCGGCATGGACCTGACGCCCTATTACGGCTTCGAGGAAGACGCCGCGCACTTCCACCGCGCCAACCACGACGCCCTCGCGCCTTTCGGCGCCGGCCTCTACCCGCGCTTCAAGGCCTGGTGCGACGAGTATTTCTTCCTCAAGCACCGGCAGGAGCCGCGCGGCGTCGGCGGGGTTTTCTTCGATGATTTCTCCGAAGGCGGCTTCGAGGGCGGCTTCGCGGTGACGCGGGCCGTCGGCGACGCCTTCCTCGGCGCGTACCTGCCCATCCTGCAGCGGCGCAAGGACACGCCCTACGGCGAGCGGGAGCGCGACTTCCAGGCCTATCGGCGCGGCCGCTACGTCGAATTCAACCTGGTCTTCGACCGCGGCACGCTGTTCGGCCTGCAGTCGGGCGGCCGCACCGAGAGCATCCTGATGTCGATGCCGCCGGTGGTGAAGTGGCGCTACGACTGGAAGCCCGAGCCGGGCACCGACGAGGCGCGGCTCTACACCGATTTCCTGCGCCCCCGGGACTGGCTCGCGCCGACGGCCGGCCCCGGGGAGGGCGCATGAGCGAGCCGGGCCGGCGCATCGGCCTGTTCGGCGGCAGCTTCGACCCGGTGCACAACGCCCACGTCGCCTTGGCGCGCGAAGCCCTGCAGGCCCTGCGCCTGGATTCCGTTCGCTGGATCCCGGCCGGCCAGCCGTGGCAGAAGGCCCGCCAGCTCGCGCTGCCGCACCACCGCGAGGCCATGGTGCGCCTGACCATCGCCGGCGAGCCGCGCTTCGTGCTCGACACCATCGAAATCAAGCGGCGCGGCCCGAGCTACACGCTGGACACGGTCTGCGAACTGCAGGCGCAGCCGCAGTTCCAGGACGTGTCGGAATGGCTGCTCATCATTGGCCAGGACCAGTACGCCGGCCTGCACACCTGGCGAGACTGGCGCCAGTTGCTGGCCCGCGTCACGCTGGCCGTGGCGAACCGGCCCGGCCAGTTGCCCGGCGCCGACACCGAAGTGCTGCGCACGCCGCACCGCACCGTGCCGCTGGCGATGATGGACATCTCGTCCACGCAGGTCCGCGAAGAGGTCGCGGCCGGGCGGGGCATCGCCCACCTGGTGCCCGCGGAAGTGGCACGGTATATTGAAGAACAGGGGCTCTACAAGCCTCGCACCAATGAAATCTGCCCACCTGGGTTTAGGAGCTGAATGGACATCAAGAAACTGCAGCGCGCCATCGTCGATGGCCTGGAAGACCTCAAGGGCCAGAACATCGCCGTGTTCGACACCGAGCACCTGTCGTCGCTGTTCGAGCGCGTGGTGATCGCCTCGGGCACCAGCAACCGGCAGACCCGCGCCCTGGCGTCCAGCGTGCGCGAGGCGGTCAAGGAGAAGGGCTTTCCTGTCCCCCGCGTCGAAGGCGAAGAGAACGGCGAATGGATCATCGTCGATTGCGGCGCCGCGGTGGTCCACCTGATGCAGCAGACCATCCGCGACTACTACAACCTGGAAGAGATCTGGGGCGACAAGCCCGTCAAGCTCAAGGCCGAGGCCGGCGGCGCCAAGTTGGTCAAGGCTTCCGAGTCGGTGGGCGATGACCAGCCGGCCGCGCCCGCCAGGAAGGCCGCCTCCAAGAAAGCCGCGCCGAAGAAGGCGGCGGAGCCCGCGTCCAGCCGCAAGGCGGCCGCGTTGGCCGGCCCGACGAAGAAGGCCCCAGCCAAGAAGGCGCCCGCCAAGAAAGCCGCGGTGAAGAAGGCGCCGGTCCAGAAGGTCTCCAAGACCGAAGTGCTGGACAAGCCGAAGTCCGCGGCGAAGAAGCCCGCCGCCAAGAAGGGTGCGGTGAGCCGCACGGTGGGCGTCAAGGCCGCCGCCCCGGCCAAGAAGGCGGCTGCCAAGGCGCCGGCGGCCAAGAGGGCCGCGCCGGCCAAGTCCGCCGCCAAAACGGCTGCCAAGCCCGCGGCCAAGAAAGCCGTCGCGAAGAAGGCCGCGCGCTCCGCATGAGCCGGGCGCCGGTCGCACTCGCCGGCCACCAGGCGCCGGGCCGGGGGAACGCCGGCCCGGCGTTTTCTTTTGTCGAGCACTCTGGACGCACCGCAACATGAAGCTGCTCCTGGTGGCCGTGGGCCAGCGCCAACCCGCCTGGGCCGACGAGGCTTTCGACGACTTCGCCAAGCGTTTCCCGCCCGAGATGCGGCTGGTGCTCAAGGCGGTCAAGGCCGAGCCGCGCGGCGGCAAGAGCGCCGAGCAGCTGATGGCCGCCGAGGCGGCACGCATCGAAGCCGCGCTGCCCAAGGGCGTGCGTCGCGTCGTGCTGGACGAGCACGGCACCCGCCTGACCACCCAGGCGCTGGCGGCGCGCACCGAAGCGTGGCTGCGAGACGGCCGCGACGTCGCGCTGATCATCGGCGGCCCGGACGGCCTGAGCCCTGAGCTGAAGGCCAGTGCCGACGAGACGATGCGGTTGTCCGACCTCACCCTGCCGCACGCCTTCGTGCGCGTGCTGCTGGCCGAAGCGCTGTATCGCGCCTGGACGGTCACCATCAACCACCCCTACCACCGAGAGTGACCCCGCCGGGGGCGCGACCGAACTTGGAAACCGACGACCCGCCTTTCATCTACCTGGCCTCCCAGAGCCCCCGCCGCAGCCAGCTGCTGACGCAGCTCGGCGTGCGCCATGAGCTGCTGCTGCCGGGGCCCGAAGAAGACGCGGAGGCGCTGGAGGAAGCGCTGCCGCGCGAGAAGCCGCTCGACTACGTCCAGCGCGTCACCCAGGCCAAGCTCGACGCGGCCTGCCGGCGCCTGGCGCGCCGCGGCCTGCCGGACGCGCCGGTCCTTTGTTCCGACACCACGGTGGCCCTGGGCGGGCGCATCCTCGGCAAGCCGGCCGACGCGGACGACGCCCTGGCCAGCCTGCAGGCGCTTTCCGGACGCAGCCACCGCGTCATCACCGCGGTGGCGCTGGCCTGGGGCAGCGGCGCCCGGCGGGCCGCCGCGGTCAATGTGTCCCGCGTGCGCTTCGAGGCGGTCGGCCGCGAGCGGCTGGCGCGCTACGTCGCCGGCGGCGAGCCCTTCGGCAAGGCCGGCGCCTACGCCGTCCAGAGCGCCGCGGCGGCTTGGATTTCCCACATCGACGGCAGCTATTCCGGCATCATGGGTCTTCCCCTGTTCGAGACGGCCGAGCTGCTGCGCCAGGCCGGTTTCACCCACCTTTGACGCCATCCTTACGGCGTCGACGTCACCCGATGAGGCAGCAGCCATGCAGGACATCTTGATCAACTGGACACCGCAGGAAACGCGCGTCGCGGTGGTGGAACACAGCGCGGTGCAAGAGCTGCACATCGAGCGCACGCTGGAGCGCGGCCTGGTCGGCAACATCTACGCCGGCAAGGTGGCGCGGGTGCTGCCGGGCATGCAGTCGGCCTTCATCGACATCGGCCTGGAGCGCGCCGCCTTCCTGCACGTGGCCGAC
>CBIHOD010000021.1:0-56585 GCA_966211815.1 uncultured Burkholderiales bacterium | reverse complement strand
AACATCAAGAAGGGCCAGTTCCTCGCGCCGCACGACATGAAGAACGTGATCGCGAAGGCGCGCGCCGCGGCCAAGGAAGCCGGCCTCTCCGAAGACCGCTTCCTCGCCTGCGAGCGCGGCGCGAGCTTCGGCTACAACAACCTGGTGTCCGACATGCGCTCGCTCGCGATCATGCGCGAGACCGGCGCGCCGGTGGTCTTCGACGCCACGCACTCGGTGCAGCTGCCGGGCGGCCAAGGCACCAGCAGCGGCGGCCAGCGCGAATTCGTGCCGGTGCTGTCGCGCGCCGCGGTGGCGGTGGGCATCGCCGGCCTCTTCATGGAAACGCATCCGGACCCGGCCCATGCGCTGTCCGACGGGCCGAACGCCGTGCCGCTGAAGCACATGAAGGCGCTGCTGGAGCAGCTGGTTGCGCTGGACAAGGTCATCAAGGCCCAGCCCCTGCTGGAAAACGACTTCTCCTGCTAACACCGTAAATACATGGCCGCCTACATCATCGCCGACGTGACCGTGACCGACGCCGAGAAGATGGCGAAGTACCGCGAATGGAGCACCAAGGCCATGCAGGAGCATGGCGCCGAGGTGCTGGTGCGCGGCGGCGAGTTCGAGGTGCTGG
This sequence comes from uncultured Burkholderiales bacterium, assembly GCA_966211815.1. Classification (GTDB taxonomy): domain Bacteria; phylum Pseudomonadota; class Gammaproteobacteria; order Burkholderiales; family Burkholderiaceae_C; genus JANPCX01. The sequence continues at coordinate 55,969 of CBIHOD010000021.1, read as the reverse complement.
AAGGCCCCTGGACCCCCAGCCGCCTGGTGGTGCTGAAGTTCAAGGACCGCGCCGCGGCCAAGGCCTTCTACGCCAGCGAGACCTACAGCCACGCCCGCACCGTGCGCGAAGGCGCGGGCGTGATGCGCATGGTCGTCGTCGACGGCGTGCCCGGCTGAACAGCCGCCCCCGCGTCCGCCATCCCCCCGATTGATGCCTGCCTGTAACGCCCTGGCGCACACAATGCAGGCCCCCTGGTTTTCACCTCTGCAGGAGCAGTTCTTCCCATGAGTGCCATCGTTGACATCGTCGGCCGCGAAATCCTCGACAGCCGCGGCAACCCCACCGTCGAATGCGACGTGCTGCTGGAAAGCGGCACCATGGGCCGCGCGGCCGTGCCCTCGGGCGCGTCCACCGGCAGCCGCGAGGCCATCGAGCTGCGCGACGGCGACAAGTCGCGCTACCTGGGCAAGGGCGTGCTCAAGGCCGTCGAGCACATCAACACCGAGATCTCGGAAGCGGTGCTGGGCCTGGACGCGTCGGAGCAGGCCTTCCTCGACAAGACCCTGATCGACCTGGACGGCACCGAGAACAAGAGCCGCCTGGGCGCCAACGCCACGCTGGCCGTCAGCATGGCCGTGGCCCGCGCCGCCGCTGAAGAAAGCGGCCTGCCGCTGTACCGCTATTTCGGCGGCTCAGGCGGCATGCAGATGCCGGTGCCGATGATGAACGTCATCAACGGCGGCGCGCACGCCAACAACAGCCTGGACCTGCAGGAGCTGATGATCATCCCCGTCGGCGCGCCCACCTTCCGCGAAGCCATGCGCTACGGCGCCGAGGTCTTCCACGCGCTGAAGAAGATCCTGCACGACAAGGGCCTGAGCACCGCCGTGGGCGACGAAGGCGGCTTCGCGCCCAGCGTCGAGAGCCACGAAGCGGCCATCCAGCTGCTGCTGCAGGCGATCGACAAGGCCGGCTACACCGCGGGCGAGCAGGTCGCCATCGGCCTGGACTGCGCGGCCAGCGAGTTCTACAAGGACGGCCAGTACGTGCTCGAAGGCGAAGGCGGCATCAAGCTCAGCAGCCAGGCCTGGACCGACATGCTGGCCACCTGGGTCGACAAGTACCCCATCATCAGCATCGAAGACGGCATGCACGAAGGCGACTGGGACGGCTGGAAGCACCTCACCGAGCGCCTCGGCGGCAAAGTCCAGCTGGTGGGCGACGACCTCTTCGTCACCAACACCAAGATCCTGAAGGAAGGCATCGACAAGCGCATCGCCAACTCGATCCTCATCAAGATCAACCAGATCGGCACGCTGACCGAGACCTTCGCCGCCATCGAGATGGCCAAGCGCGCCAACTACACCGCCGTGATCAGCCACCGCTCGGGCGAGACCGAGGACTCCACCATCGCCGACATCGCCGTCGGCACCAACGCGCTCCAGATCAAGACCGGCAGCTTGAGCCGTTCCGACCGCATGGCCAAGTACAACCAGCTGCTGCGCATCGAGGAGGACCTGGGCGACGTGGCCAGCTACCCTGGCCGCGCCGCGTTCTACAACCTGCGCTGAAAGGCGCGCACGCGAACAAACCCTTGAGCTCCCGCCTCATCACCCTGGCACTGGTGGGCCTGCTGGCCCTCGTGCACGCCGAACTCTGGTTCGGCGGCGGCGGCGTGCCCCGGGTGATGGAGCTGCGGGCCAGGCTCAAGGTGCAGAACACCGCGAACGACAAGGCGCGCCAGCGCAACGAACAGCTGCTGGCCGAAGTGCGCGACTTGAAAGAAGGCCTCGAAATGGTGGAGGAAAAGGCCCGCTACGAACTCGGCATGGTCAAGCCTGACGAGATCCTGGTGCAGATCGCCTCCCCGCGCCGGTGAACGGCAGCCCCCTCCACCGCCCGTCGCGGCGGCGACCACCATCACCACCACCACAGGAATGACGATGTTGATGGAGCTGCTGACGTCCTGGCAGCAGGCGCTGGCCGAGCCCGTCCTGGACATCCACGGCTTGGTGACGGTGACCCGCCTGGAGCTGCTGGGTTTCCTGCTGGCGGTGGCCATGGTGGCCTGCAACATCCGCGTCAACCCCTGGGCCTGGCCGCTGGCCATCGCCAGTTCGCTGCTGTACGGCGCCCTGTTCTGGCGGGAGCGCCTGTACGGCGAGGCCGGCCTGCAGCTGTTCTTCGTGGCGATGGCGCTGTGGGGCTGGTCCCAGTGGCTGTGGGGCAAGGAGCGTGGCGGCGCGCCGCTGAAGGTGCACGCCCTGGGCGCCAAGGGGCGGTGGGCCTTGGCCGCCGCCTGGCTGTTGCTTTGGACCGCGCTCGCCCAGTTCCTCGCCCGCGCCACCCAGACCGACGTGCCGTGGTGGGATGCCTTCACCACCGCGGGCAGCGTGGCCGGCACCTGGCTGCTCGGCCGCAAGCTGATCGAGAACTGGCCGGTTTGGGTGGTGGTCAACGCCGTCAGCGTCGGATTGTTCGCCTACAAGGGGTTGTGGCTGACGGTGGCGCTCTACGCGCTGTTCATCGCCATGGCGCTGGCCGGCTGGCGCGCCTGGCACCGGCTCGCCGCTTCCCGCAACGCGGCCTCCTGACGGATCCCGCGGGCGGGCGACCCCGGATGAGTGGACCGATGGAAACGCCCGTCTTCGTCGTCGCGCTGCTCGGCGCGGAAAGCACCGGCAAGACCACCCTGGCCTTCGGCCTGGGCGAGGCGCTGCGGGCCCGCGGCCTGCGGGTGGCGGTGGTGGAGGAATACCTGCGCGAGTTCTGCGACCGGCGCGGCCGCACGCCGCGGCGCGACGAGCAGGCCGCCATCGCGGCCGAGCAGGCCAGGCGCATCGAGGCGGCCTGCGCAAACCACCAGGTCGTCGTCGCCGACACCACCGCGCTGACGACCGCGGTCTACAGCGACATCGTGTTCGGCGACCTCTCTCTCTATCCCTCGGCCATGGCTTCGCACCGCCGCCGCGCCAGCCTCACGCTCTTGACCGCGTTGGACCTGCCCTGGCAGGCCGACGGCATGCGCGACGGCCCGCATGCGATGGCGCCGGTCGACCTGTTGTTCCGCACCCACCTCCGCCAGGCCGGCCTGGCCTACGGCGTGGTCGCGGGCCAGGGCCCGGCGCGGCTGGCGCATGCGCTGGCCGGCGTCGAGCATGCGATGAAACTGCCGCCGGCGGGCGCGGACGCGGGGCACACCCGAGCCGGCCGGGAAGCGCGGGCTCACGCCGCTTCCATGGAGGAGGAACAAGCCCGCTGGCAGCGCTGGCGCATGGCCTGCGAGCGCTGCAGCGACCCGGACTGCGAACGCCGCTGCCTTTTTCCTTCGCTGGGCGGTTGAAGGGCCGGCCGGGCCGGCTCAATGACGGGTCACCAGCCCGGTGAAAGAGGTGTCCGGCAAGGCCACCGGCGAGGTGGGGCGGGCGGTGGTGGTCCAGTGGGCGCGCAGGTCTCGGAACTCGGCCAGCGGCATCGCGTGCGACACGAGGAAGCCCTGGATCGCCCGGCAGCCGGCGTACCTCAGCAGCTCCAGCTGCCCGGCGTCTTCGACGCCTTCCGCCACGGTGGACATGCCCAGCGCGGTGGCCAGCTGCACGATGGTGCGGACGATGGCCCGCGCGTCGCGGCGCGACATCAATTCGCGCACGAAGGCGCGGTCGATCTTCAGCGTGTCGAAGGGGAACTGCCTCAGGTAGGCCAGCGAGGAATAACCCGTGCCGAAGTCGTCCAGCGCCACGCGCACGCCCAGGCTGCGCAGCGCGTGCAGCTGGGTCAGCGCCACCGCCGATTCGTCGATGAACACCGACTCGGTGATCTCGATCTCCAGCCGGTGCGGCTCCAGGCCCGACTGCTGCAGCGCGTGCTCCACGCACGACAGGAAGTCGGGCCGCATCAGCTGCACCGGCGAGACGTTGACCGAGATCGGCAGCTGGTCCAGTCCGACGGCCGCCTGCACGCAGGCCTCGTTCAGCGCCCAGGTTCCGATGTCGGCCACCAGCCCGGCCTCTTCGGCGACGCGGATGAACTCCACCGGCGAGACACCGCCGAGCAGCGGGTTCTTCCAGCGCAGCAGCGCCTCGGCGCCGCAGACCGTCCAGCTGCCGACTTCGATCTGCGGCTGCCAGTGCAGCGCGAACTCGCCGCGGCTGACCGCCAGCCGCAGCTGCTGTTCGACCGACAGCCGGCGCCGGCTGCGCTCGACCAGCGACTCGGCGAAGAACTCGTAGCGCCCGCGGCCGGCCTGCTTGGCGGCGTACAGCGCCAGGTCCCCGTTTCCCAGGGCCTCGTCCACGGTGTCGGCCTGGTCGGGCAGCATCGCGATGCCGATGCTCGACCCGATCGCCACGTGGTGGCCCGCGAGTTCGCACGGCTGCTGCAGCTCGTGCAGCAGCCGTTCGGCCAGCGCGGTCACCTCGTCGTCGCTGCGCACGTCGTCCAGCACGACGGCGAACTCGTCGCCGCCCAACCGCGCCACCAGGTCGCCGCGGCGCATGCACGACTGCAGCCGCTCGGCGGTGACCTTCAGCACCTCGTCGCCCACCGAGTGGCCGAGCGAGTCGTTGATGCTCTTGAAACTGTCCAGGTCCAGGCACAGCAGCGCGCTGCGCCGGTCGCGCGACATCTTGGGGTCCATCACCTGGGCCAGCCGCTCGTGCAACTGCACCCGGTTGGCCAGGCCGGTGAGCGAGTCGAAGTGGGCGAGGTAGCGCAGGCGGTCCTGCACCTCGTGCTCCTGCGTCACGTCGGCGATCACGCCCCGCCAGCCGATGGTGCGGCCGTTGTCGTCCAGCAGCGGTTTGCCGGTGAGCAGCCACCAGTGGGTGCGCCCGCCGATGCTGACCGGCACCTCGATGTCGCGGAAGGGCCGGCCCTGGTTCAGCGCGGAGCGCAGCTCGTCAACGCCTTCGCCGTCGGACTCCGGCGGCCGGCGCACCTGCAGCGCGCCGAGCAGGCTGAGCATCTGCAGTTCGGCCGGCGTGTGCCGGAAGGCCATCGCCAGCTTGGCCGACACGTGGTTGAAGCGGCCGCCGCGGTCGATCTCCCAGAGCAGGTCGGCGGAATGTTCCTCGAAGTCGCGCAGCAGCAGGCTGGTGACCTGGCTCTGGCGCGCCGCCTCGCGCTCCGACAGCAGCCGAGCGGTGGCGGCGTTGGCGGTGATCAGCACGCCGGCGAGCACGGCGGCGCAATAGCAAGGCAGCAGGATGAGGATCGGGAAATGGGAGGGCTCGTAGAAAGTCAGGAAGCCCAGCAGCGTGCCGGTCGTGAGGATGAGCACGAAGGCCGCGCTGGCCAGCGGCACCGCCGCCAATGTGAAGGCGCCGGCGCAGATCAGGCCGGTCAGCAGCATGGTCAGCAACAGGCGCTGCGGCGGGCTGGCCACGGCCAGCCACATCACCGGCACCGCCGCCCACACCAGCGCCAGCAGCGCCGCGTGCAAGGTGGCGCGGTGCACGGCGTGCGGCGAGGCCGACGTCACCACGCGGCGGCGGCCGCGATGCCACGACCACATGCCGCTGACGCACAGCGCCAACAGCACGCCCAGCCAGACGCCCATCTCGACCAGGCCGGCGCCGGGCCCGATCGACGCCGCCACCAGCAGGCCGCCCAGGCTGTTGGCCAGCATGTTGAACGGCGTCATGCGCACCAGCGTGGCCACGTGCTTGGCGCGGATCTCGGCCGAAACCGGGTCGCGGGCGCTGTACACCCTGAAATGCTTCTGCCATTTCACGGTCAGCTGGCGCAGGGGGGAGGCTGGGGTCACGTTGGCCGACAATCCGAAGTGCCCGAATGGTAGCCACGCGGCAGCCGGCCCGGGCCGGCCCCGCGGCCGGGAATTCGGCCGATTGGTGCAGTCTTCAACGGTTTCTCGGGAAAGTAGACGCTTACAACGGATCCCGGCCGGGCACCGCGACGGCGTGGCCCCGAATCAGCAGGAGTGGTGCGGCATGGATGACGATCGACCGGGCGGGGACGGGCCGGGAACGGCGACGGCCGAAGGGCCCGACGGCTTGCCGTTGCAGGGCCTGCGCGTGGTGGAGCTCACCCACATGGTGATGGGCCCCAGCTGCGGCATGGTGCTGGCGGACCTGGGCGCCGAGGTCGTCAAGGTGGAGCCGCTGGCGGGGGACAACACCCGACGGCTGATGGGCGCCGGCGCCGGTTTCTTCCCGGTGTTCAACCGCAACAAGAAGAGCCTGGCGCTCGACCTCGCCCGGCCCGAGGGCCTGGAGATCCTGTTCAAGCTGTTGGCCACCGCCGACGTGTTCAGCGAGAACTTCAAGCCCGGCGGCATGGAAAAGCTCGGACTGGGGCCCGACGCGCTGCGGCGGCTCAACCCCGGCCTGGTCTATGTCTCGCACAAGGGCTTCCTGCCCGGCCCGTACGAAAACCGCACGGCGCTCGACGAAGTCGTGCAGATGATGGGCGGCCTGGCCTACATGACCGGCCCCGAGGGCCGGCCGCTGCGCGCGGGCAGCAGCGTCAACGACATCATGGGCGGGCTGTTCGGCGCCGTCGGTGCGCTGGCGGCCCTGCTGCAGCGGCAGTCCACCGGCCGCGGCCAGGTGGTGCAAAGCGCGCTGTTCGAGAACAACATCTTCCTCGTGGCCCAGCACATGGCGCAGTTCGCCGTGACCGGTCGGGCCGCCGCCCCCATGCCCAGCCGCATCTCCGCCTGGGGCATCTACGACGTCTTCACCGTGAAGGACGGCGAGCAGATCTTCCTGGCCGTGGTGTCCGACACCCAGTGGCGGCTCTTCTGCGACGCCTTCGGACTGGCCGGGCTGCTGGCCGACCCGAGGCTGGCCACCAACAACCAGCGGGTCGGGGCCCGCGACTGGATGATGCCGCTGCTGCGCGAGCGGCTGGCGCCGCTCGGCGCCGCGGAGATCGCCGCGGTGTTCGAGGCGAGGGGCTTGCCGCACGCGCCGATCAAACGGCCGGACGAGCTGTTCGACGACGTCCACCTGCGAAGCACCGGCGGCCTGGCACCGGTGCGCGTCCCCGCCGACGCCAGCTCGGCCGGCCGGGCGCTGGACACCCGGCTGGCTTTGCTGCCCTTGACCCTCGACGGCCGCCGCCCGCCGCTGCGCGCGGCGCCGCCGTCCATCGGCGAGCACACCCGGGAGTTGCTGTCCTCCCTCGGCTACGACGCGGCGGCCCAGGCGGGGTTGGTGGCCGACGGTGTGGTCGGCGCGCAGGCGCCGGCCGCGGGCGGCGACGACCCGGCCCCAGGCGGGGGCGCCACGTAAAAAACGGTCGGCCGCAAAGCGGAAAATGCTAAGGTGAAGCTCCCCGTTCCGATGCGCCGCGCCCTCGGCGCGGCCCCGCCCGGGAACATCCCGCCAGACGCGAAGACCAGCACCGCCCAGCCATGACCACCACCCCACCCATCCCCGCTGAAGCCGCACCCGAAACCGCCGCGTCGTCCGGCAGCCCCCGCACCCGCGCGCTCACCGAGGTGCCCGCCCTCACCGAGTCGGCGATCGAACTGCTGCGCACGCCGAACGCGCTGGGCATGCTGTCGGCCGACGACGCCCTGGTGGTCGCCACCCACATGCGGCTGGTCAGCTTCCCGGCCGGCGCCACGCTGCTGCGGGAGGGCGACCAGTCGCAGAACAGCTACATGCTGCTGGTGCTGACGGGCGACGTCACCGTCGAGATGAACGACCCCATGGGCGGCCAGAGCGTCGAAGTGTCGGCCCTCGGTCCCGGCAGCCTGCTCGGCGAGATGGGCTTGATCGACGGCGAGGCCCGTTCGGTCACCTGCGTGGCGGCCTCGCCGGTGCAAGCCGGCGGCCTGTCGCGCAAGGCGCTGGAACGGTTGATCGACATCCATCCCAAGGTCGCCGCGCGGTTGATGGTGGCCATCGCCAAGCGCCTGTCCGACCGCCTGCGCGCCGCGGGCCAGCAGCTGGCCATGATGTCCACGATGGCCGGCCAGCTGCAGGGGGAGTTGCAGGAACTCAAGGCGCAGCGGGTGAACGGCCTGGGCCGGCTTGACGGTTGAGCCTGCGGCCACCAATCGGAAGACGGCCCAGGTGGGTGGAAGATGGGTTCGGTGCGAACCGTAGAGGTGCCCAGGCGACTGGCAACCACCCGTTCGGGCTGAGCCCTTCGACAGGCTCAGGACAGGCTTGTCGAAGCCGTCTTTGCGGATCATCCCTCCTTCGACGAATCACGGTGACCCGGGCCCTTCGACAAGCTCAGGGTGAACGGAGGATGGGCTCAGGGTGAACGGAGGATGGGCTCAGGGCGAGCGGAGGATGGGCCCAAGGGCGAGCGGAAGACTCAGCCCTCGTCCAGCTTGAACTGCTCGATCGCCTCCGACAGGTTCTGCGCCTGCACCCGCAGGCCCTCCGCGGCGGCGGTGGACTCCTCCACCAGCGCCGCGTTGGCCTGGGTGCCGCGGTCCACGGCGGAGACCGCTTCGTTGACGGTGGCGATGTCGCTGCCCTGCGTGACGGCGGCGCTGCGGATGTCGGAGACGACGCTGGAGACGTCGCAGGCCCGGGCCACCAGCGCGGCCACCGAGGCGCCCGCTTCCTGCACCAGCCGCTGGCCGGCCTCGATGCGCTGGTTGGAGCTGCCGATCAGGCTGGCGATCTCGCGCGCCGCCTCGCGGCTCTTGTTGGCCAGTGTGCGCACCTCGCCGGCCACGACCGCGAAACCCTTGCCGTGGTCGCCGGCCCGCGCCGACTCCACCGCCGCGTTCAGGGCCAGGATGTTGGTTTGCTCGGCGATGCGGTCGATCACCGCGATGACTTCGCCGATGCGTTTGCTCGAGTGGCTGATGTCCTGCATCGTCTCGACAACGCGCGACATCAGCGCGCCGCCCTTGCGCGCCTCGTCGGCCGCCTCCGACGACCCCTGCGCCGCCAGGTTGCAGGTGCTTGCGTTCTGGTCGACCGCCATGGTCAGTTGGTGCAGCGAAGAGGCGGCCTCCTGCAGCGAGGCGGAGGTGGTCTCGGTGCGGGCGCCTAGGTCGAAGCTGCTGGCGGCGATCTGCGTCGCCGCCACGCGCAGCGAGTCGGCCGCCTCGTGCACCTTCCTCAGCGATTCGGCGAGTTGCCGGCGCACCGTCTCCACGTCGGCCATCAGGCGGCCGACCTCGTCGTCCCCCTCCGTTTGCACCGGCTCCGTCAGGTCGCCCACCGCGAGACGGCGCGCCGAGCCCGATAGGCTGCGCACCCGGCGCAGCAGGCCGCGGGTGACGGCGACGACGGCGGCCACCGCGAACAGCACCGCCGCCGCCGCCGCGGCCAGCACCAGCGCGCGCGCGTCCTCGGCGGTGCGCAGCGTCTGCGCCACGAGCGCGTCGGCGCCGTCCAGCTGGCGTTTGCTGAGCGCCGAGATGCGCGCGAGCAGGCGGGCGTACTCGGCCTGGGCGTTGCCGAAGAAGGCGGCCGCGCTGACCAGCGCCGTGGCCTTGAGCGTCAAGGTCTCCCGCAGGCTCTTGCGGTACTTCTCGAAATCTGCCGCGATCGCGGAGACGGCCTCCCGCTCCTCACCGTCCAGGCTCGGCTCGGCCGCCCGCGTCTTCAACGTCTCCTGCACCTGCGCGATCAGCTTCACCAAGGACTGGTCGATCTTGGAGATGTCCTCGTCGCCGTAGCCGACGGCGGCCAGCGCGATCGACTGGTTGATCAGGCCGTTCATGTCGCGCACGTCGGATTCCAGCCTGGCGGAGAAAACGTAGCTCGGCAGCCGCTTCGCGTAGACCTGGTCGAGCGCCGAAGCCAGTCGCCCGAAGCCCCACAGCGCCAGGGTTGCCACCGCCGCGAGCATCACCAGGCAGACGAAGGGCGCCAGGGAGAGTTTGTATTTCAGGGCCAGGTCGTGCAGGGGCTTCATGATGACGGTTGTCTCCGGATCTTCTCGTGGGGGCGCCGGTCAGTGCTTGCCCAGGTAGGCCTCGCGCACCGCCGGGTCGGACAGCAGTTCGCGCGCCGGGCGCGACGGCGTGATCTCCCCGGTCTTGAGCACGTAGGCGCGGTCGGCCACCCTCAGGGCGTGGTTGGCCATCTGCTCCACCAGCAGAACCGTGACGCCGCGTTCCTTCAGCGCGCGAACCACGGTGAAGATCTCCTTGACGACCAGCGGCGCCAGCCCGAGGGAGGGCTCGTCCAGCAGCAGCAGCTTCGGGTTGGCCATCAGCGCGCGGCCGATGGCCAGCATCTGCTGCTCGCCACCGCTCATCGTGCCGGCGAGCTGGTCCTGGCGTTCGCGCAGGCGGGGGAAGATGTCGAACTGCGCCTGCACGTCGCGTTCGATGTCCCGAGGCTTCCCGTGTCGCACGTAGGCGCCGAGCAGCAGGTTGTCGCGCACCGACTGGTCGGCGAACACCTGCCGGCCTTCGGGCGACTGCGCCAGCCCCAACGCCACGCGGCGGTGGGCGGGCACCGCGGCGAGGTCGGCGCCGTCGAAGGTGATCCGGCCGCCGGCCGCGGGCTCCAAGCCCGAGATCGCCTTCATCAGCGTGCTCTTGCCGGCGCCGTTGCCGCCGATCAGGGCCACGATCTCGCCGGTGCGCACCTCCAGGCTCACGCCCTTGAGCGCGTGGATGGCGCCGTAGTTCACCACCAGCCCGCTGACGCCGAGCAGGGGTTGTTCGCGGTTGCCGTTGTCCATCAGGCCACCTGTGCTTGCAAATCGGGGGAAGGGGGGAGGTGGCCGTCGTCGCCGTCGTCGTCTTCGACACCGAGGTAGGCCGCGATCACCTTGGGATTGCCCTGCACCTCGGCCGGCCCGCCCTCGGCGATCAGGTCGCCGTGGTCGAGGACCATGATGTGGTCGCACACCGCCATCACCAGGTCCATGTGGTGCTCGATGAGCAGCACGGTGATGCCTTTCTGGCTGATGCGGCGGATCAGGGCGGTGAGTTCGCCGGTCTCGCTGGGGTTGAGGCCCGCGGCCGGCTCGTCCAGCAGCAGCAGGCGCGGCTGGGTGGCCAGCGCGCGCGCAAGCTCGAGGCGGCGCTGCAGGCCATACGGCAGGCTGCCCGCCTCGTCATGGGCGCGATCTCGCAGGCCGACGAAACGCAGCAGCCTGGCCGCTTCGGCCCGCGCCTGGCGCTCTTCGCGCCGCGCCGGGGGCAGGCCCAGCAGGCTGGCCCAGAAACCCACGGGCAGATGCGGATGCAGGCCGACCAGCACGTTGTCAAGCACGCTCATGTGCGAGAAAAGTTTCAAGTTCTGAAAGGTGCGGCCGACGCCGAGCGCGCACACCTGGCTGGTGCGGGCGCGGGTGATGTCGCGGCCGGTGAATTCGATGTGCCCGCTGTCCGCCGGCACGATGCCCGACAGGATGTTGAGCAGCGTCGTCTTGCCGGCCCCGTTGGGCCCGATCAGCGCGTGCACCCGGCCGGGCCGCAGCTCGAAGCCGACGTCGCGCGTGGTCACCACGCCGCCATAGGCCTTGTTCAGGCCCCGCGCCCGCAGCAGCACGCCGGTGGTTTCACGGGCGCCGCCGGGCGCCGGCGCCCACTCTTGCGCCGACGCGTCCGGCACATCCAGGGCCGTGGGGCGGCACAGCGCAGGCCAGAGCTTCTTGCCCAGTTGCCGCAGCGCTCCCGCCAGGCCCCGGGGCATCGCGTACAGCGCCACCAGCAGCAAGGCGCCGTAGGTGAAATGCTGCAGGCCGGGCCAGCGGGCGAGGAAGGCGTCCAGCAGCGTCAGCACGATGGCGCCCAGCGCCGGCCCCAGCACCGACGGGCCGCCGAAGAGCACCGTCAGCAGCAGGAAGATCGACAGGTTGAAGCTGATGAAGTCGGAATTGATGTACTGGTTCTGCAGCGCCACCAGCGCCCCGGCCGCGCCGCACGCCACGGCGCTGACCACGAACGCCAGCACTTTCAGGCGGTAGACGTCGATGCCGACGCTTTCCGCCGCCACCTCGGCGGCCTGCACAGCCTGGAAGGCGCGGCCGTATTTGCCTCCCAGCAGCGAGCGCATCAGCAGGTGAGTGGCCAGCGCGAAGGCCAGCGCGAGCCAGGCCCAGCCCCGCATGTCCAGCGGTTGCCCGCCGAAGGAGGGCGGCACCACGCCGTAAATGCCCTGCTGCCCGCCGAAGGGCTCCTGCCATTCGGTGACGATTTTCTCGACCACGATGCCGAAGCCGATGGTCACCATCGCCAGCGAGGGGCCCTTCACGCGCAGCGAGGGCAGGGCGATCAGCACGCCGAAGAGGCCGGCCACCGCCGCCGCGGCCGGCAGCGCGGCCCAGGCGTTCCAGCCGGCCTGCGCGGTGAGCAAGGCCGCGGTGTAGGCGCCGGCGGCGAAGAGGCCGGCGTGGCCGAGCGACTTCTGGCCGCTCCAGCCGACGAGCACGTTCAGGCCGGCCGCGGCCACGTAGTACACCGCGGCGCTGAAGATGACCTTGAGGTGGAAGTCGTTGCCGATGCCCAGGGGCAGTAGGACGGCCGCGAGCGCCGCGGCGGCGAAGGCCAGGGTGTGGGTGCGGGGTTTTCCGGCCATGGCGTTCACACCTTCTCGACCGGCTTGCCGCCGAACAGCCCCTCGGGCTTGACGGCGAGCACGAGGATGATGAGCGTGAAGATCGTGATCTCGCGCATCTCGGCGCGCCACAACCCCACGCCGGCTTCGACGCAGCCCAGCAGGAATCCGCCCGCCATGCAGCCGCGCGGGCTGGCCAGGCCGCCGACGATGGCCGCCGAGAACGCCTTCAGCGCGATCGACAGCCCCATGAAGACCGAGGCGGTGGTGATGGGCGCGATGAGCAGCCCGGCCAGGCCCGCCAGGCTGGACGACGCGACGAAGGCCAGCACCACGACGGCGCCGACGTTGATGCCCATCAGCGCGGCCGCCTGCCTGTTGGCGGCCACCGCGCGCACCGCCTTGCCGACGCGGGTGCGGCGCAGCGCATGGTCCAGCCCGAGCATCACCGCCGAGGTGACGGCCAGCACCAGGACCTCCTGCGGCCGGATGCCGGCGCCGCCCAGGCGGATGACGCCGTCGCCCAGCGGCGAGGGCATCGCCATCGAGCCGGGCCCCCAGACCGCCAGCGCGGTGTTCTGCACGATGATGCCGAAGCCGATCGTGCTCATCACCCAGGCCATCCCGGAGGCGCCGAAAAAGGGGCGCACCGCCGTGAAATACAGCAGCGCGCCCAACCCCCCCAGCACGGCAACGGTGGCCACCAGCGCCAGCGCGTATCGCGGCAGCGTGACGTCCACCGCGGCCAGCACGCCGCCATGGCCCTTGCCGGCCATCAGAAGCAGCGCGGCGACCGCCACGAAGGATCCGGCCACCAGGAACTCGCCCTGGCCGAAATTCAGCGTCTTCGTCGTCGTGTGGGTGATGCTGAAGCCCAGCGCCACCAGGGCGTAGACGCCGCCCAGGGCCAGGCCGCTGAGCATCGCCTGCAGCACATTGCTCGTCATCATGGGTTCACCTTTCGGCCCCGGCGCGGGCCGGGTTTGCGGCCGCTGCGCGCGGCGGTCACTTCTTGAAATCGGCCGGTGTGAAAGCCTTGGTGATGGCGTCGCTGTAAGCGGTGACCTTGCCGTCGCGCCAGCGCGCCAGGTGGAAGTCGGCGACGGACAGGCCTTCGTGGTCGTCTTTGGCGAAAGGCTTTTGGTAGAGCTTCACGACGCCCTGGGTGTCCGGCAGGTCGGCCTCCAGGCCGGCGGCGACTTTCTCGCCGTCGGCGCTGCCCGCCTTCCTGATCGCGGCGGCCAGCAGCATCACCGAGTCGTAGGACTGGGCGGCGGCCACGAAGGTGGGCATCGACGGGTAGCGCTCGCGCACGCGGGCGGCCAGCGCCGCCGCGCGCGGGTTGCTGTCCTCGGCGGTCGAGGTGGCGAAGATGATGTGCTCGGCCAGCTTCTTGCCCGCTATGTTCAGCAGCGGCGTGCTCATGTTGCCCCAGGTGCCCAGCAAGGTCGGCATGAAGTTGATCTTCTCCATGCTGCGCAGCAGGTGGGCGTTGGCGTCGGCCAGGCCGTAGACCACCACGGTGTCGGCGCCGGCGTCGCGGATCTTGGCGAGCTGGGCGGTCATGTCGGTGTCCTTGGGGCCGAACTTCTCGGCGGCGACGGGCTTTTGCCCGTGGGCGGCCAGCACCTCGGTCAAGTCCTTCATGCCCTGCTGGCCGAAGCCGGTGGTGTCGGCGATGAAGGCGATCTTCTGGTTCTTGGTCGCCTTGACGGCGTAGGCGATGAGCAGCGCCACCTGCTCGCGGTCGACCATGGAGACGCGGTAGATGTAGTTCTGCGGCTCCTTGGCGTAGCGGCGGGTGATGTCGGTGGCGGTGGCCACGGGCACGATCACCGGCACCTTCTTCTGCTGCGGCAGGTGCAGCCACGCCAGGGCGTTGCCGGAGTTGGTGGGGCCGATGACCGCCGCGACTTTCTCGCTGTCGATCAGCTCTGTCATGTTCTGGATCGACTTCGGCGGTTGGCCGTTGTCGTCGCGCACGATGCCCACCACCTTGCGGCCGAGCAGGCCGCCGGCCTTGTTGAGGTCCTCGATCGCCAGGTCGAAGCCGTGGCGCGCGGCCACGCCGAGCTCGGCCACGCCGGTGCCGGACTGGTCGGCGTTGAAGCCGAGCTTGATGTCCTGCGCCGAGGCGGCCGCGGTGGCGCAAAGCGCCGCGCCGGCGAGCGCGGCGCGCGCGGCCAGGCGCCGCCACGGCCCGCGGGCGGGGGAGGGGTTCTTTCGATCGGTCGTCGTCATGGTTGTCTCCTTCTGCTGTGAGTGTTGACAGGCCCTGGTGGGCGCCGTCAGGCGCCGCGCATTTCCTTGAGCAATTCGAGGGCGCGGTCGGCGCGCACGTCGCGCTCGTCGGCCATGCGGCGGGCGACCCGGTCGACTTCCTCGCCGGCTGCGCCGGCGATCAGCGCGATGTTCCTGGCGTGCAGCGCCATGTGCCCGCGCTGGATGCCTTCGGTGGCCAGCGCGCGAAGCGCGCCGAGGTTCTGCGCCAGGCCGACGGCCACCGCGATTTCCCCCAGCTCCTGGGCCGAGGCGACGCCGAGGATCTTCAGCGCCAGCCGGGCCAACGGGTGCGTCTTGGTGGCACCGCCCACCAAGCCCACCGGCATCGGCATCTCGATGGTGCCGACGAGCGCGCCGGCCTTGTCCTTCTCCCAGTGCGTCAGCGAGCCGTAGCGGCCGCCGCGGCAGGCGTAGGCGTGGGCGCCGGCTTCCACCGCGCGCCAGTCGTTGCCGGTGGCGACGATCACCGGGTCGATGCCGTTCATGACGCCCTTGTTGTGCGTGGCCGCGCGGTAGGGGTCGACGGCGGCGAAGGCGTAGGCGTCCAGCACGCCTTCGATGATCTGCGCGCCGCCGCGCTCTTTCGTCGCCAGCGCCTCGGGCGTGAGCCGCACCGCCGCCCGCGCCAGCCGCATGTCGGCCAGGTTGGACAGGATGCGCAGCCGCACCGACCCTTGGGTGACTTGCTCGACCAGCGGCGAGACCGCCTCGGCCATCGTGTTGACGGTGTTGGCGCCCATCGCGTCGCGCACGTCGACGATCAGGTGCATGACCACCATCGCGCCGCGCGGCGTGTCGGGGAACACATGCACCTCGATGTCGCGGCAGCCGCCGCCGAGCTGGATGAGCACCCGGTCCCGGCTGTTGGCCACCGCCATGATGTCTTCGCGCCGGCCCAGCAGCGCCTGGCGGGCGCCGTAGGGGTCCGAGACGCCCAGCACCTGCACCTGCGCGCGCATCAGCGGGCCGCTGCTGGAGGTGCTGAAGCCGCCGCAGCCGCGGGCCAGCTTGGCCATGTACGAAGCGGCCGCCACCACCGAGGGTTCTTCCACCGCCATCGGCACCAGCACGTCGCGCCCGTTGACCCGGAAATAGCCGGCCACGCCGAAGGGCAGCTCGAAGGTGCCGATGACGTTCTCGATCATGCCGTCGGCCAGGCCCGGGCCGAGCGCCCCGGGCTGCGCCAGCAGCAGGGCTTCCTGCGGCGCCAGGCCGGCCGCGTCGGCCACGTGCTGCAGGCGTTGCGCGGGGCTCAGCGCGCGGAAGTCGGGAAGGCGGGAATCGGCGACCATCGGCGGTGTCTCCAGGGCGTTCAATCGGTGAGGGGTGGAATCGCGATGGGACACTTTAGGCCGGCTGTACCAAGGGTGGTTGGTACAGTTGGCCGGGACACCGTCGGGCACCCGGCCGCTGCCGTCCAGGCGTGCCAGAGTCCATCCCGCGCCGGTATGGACGACCAAAAAGGAGCAGCCCGCATGCGCGACGCAGTCAAACCCACTTCCATCGCCGCCGGGCTGGCCCAGGCGATCGAACGGCAGATCCGCGAGGGCGCCTACCAGGCGGGCGACAAGCTGCCGTCGCTGCGCGAGCTGGCGCAGTTGCACGGCTATGCGAAGAACACCGTCGTGGCCTCGTTCGAACAACTAGTCTCGCGCGGCCTGGTCGAGCCGCGCCGCGGGTCGGGTTATTTCGTTCGCAAACTGGCCCGGCCCAAGGCGCCGGAGGAGGAGGCCGGCTCGCTCGGCCGGGCGCTGGACATCGTCTGGATGATGCGCGAGCAGTTGAAGTCCGAGCCCGGCGCGCTGGCGGTGGGCGACGGTTTCCCGCCGGTGGCCTGGCTGTCCGAGGCGCGGCTGGACAAGCACCACCACAAGGTGGTGCGCACCGGGCTGGGCACGTTGTTCCGCTACGGCGGCCGCTTCGGCTACGAGCCGCTGCGGCTGCACCTGGTGCGACGGCTGGCCGACTTCGGCATCGGCGCCGAGCCGCGCCAGCTGGTGCTCACCCACGGCGCCAACGAGGCGATGGACATCGTCATCCGCTATTTCGTCCCGCCCGGCGGGACGGTGCTGGTCGACGAGCCCGGCTACTACCCCTTGTTCGGCAAGCTCAAGCTCGCGGGCGCGCGCATCGTCGGCGTGCCGCGGCTGGCCGACGGGCCCGACGTCGAAGCGCTCGAACGCCTGCTCGCCGCGCTGCGGCCGCGCCTTTTCTTCACGCAGTCCGTGGCCCACAACCCGACCGGGTCGGACCTGACCGCGGCCAAGGCCTTCCGCGTGCTGCAGCTGGCCGAGAAGCACAACCTGATGATCGTGGAGAACGACCCGCTCGCCGACTTCAAGCCGACCTCCGCGCCGCGCGTCTCGGCGCTGGACCAGCTCGAGCGCACGATCTACGTCGGCAGTTTCTCCAAGTCGCTGTCGGCGGCGCTGCGCGTCGGCTTCATCGCCTGCGGCGCCGACCTGGCCAGCGACCTGGCCGACCTGAAGACCCTGATCCACGTCAGCAGCTCGGAGTACTGCGAGCGCACGGTGGACGTGATCCTGAGCGAGGGCCACTACCAGCGCCACCTGATCCGCCTGCGCGACCAGATCGGCCGCGCCACGCTGGCGGCGCACCGGCTCTTCGATTCGTTGGGGGCGGACCTGTACGCCAGGTCGCCGCAGTCCCTCTACCTGTGGGCGGCGCTGCCCGGCGTGCCCGACTCGCTGAAGCTGGCGCAGGAGCTGTTGCCGCGAAAGATCGTGATGGCGCCGGGCAAGATCTTCAACCTCGACTCTTCCGCGGTGTCGCGCTGGTCGCGTTTCAACGTGGGCGCGGTGCAGGACCCGCGCTTCCCGAAAGCGCTGCGCTCGGTGCTGCAGCGCATCAAAGGGCCGTGACGCGGCGCGGCGCCGGCGCCGTCAGCCCAGCAACCCCAGCTTCATGTGCAGCACCCGGTCGCAGCGGGCCGCCAGCGCTTCGTCGTGGGTCACCACCACGAAGGCCGTGCCCTGCCGCCGGGCCAGGTCCAGCATCAACGTGAAGACGCTGTGCGCTGTGGCGCGGTCGAGGTTGCCGGTGGGTTCGTCGGCCAGCACGCAGGAGGGCTGCCCGGCCAACGCGCGGGCCAGGGCGACGCGCTGCCGCTCGCCCCCGGAAAGCTGCGCCGGCCGGTGTTCGGTGCGCTCGGCCAGGCCCACCTGCGCCAGCACCTCGCGCGCCCTGGCCCGCGCCTGGGCCTGCGGCTCGCGGCGGATGCGCAGCGGCATCGCCACGTTGTCCAGGGCGGTGAACTCGGGCAGCAAGTGGTGGAACTGGTAGACGAAGCCCAGGTGCCGGTTGCGCCACTGGCCCTGTTCCGCCGCCGACATGTGCACGAAGTCGCGGCCGGCCAGCTTGACCAAGCCCTGCGTCGGCGCTTCGAGCCCGCCCAGCGCGTGCAGCAGCGTGCTCTTGCCCGAGCCCGACGCGCCGACGATGGCCAGGATCTGCCCGCGCCGCACCTGCAGGTCGACGCCCCGGAGCACCGGCACGTCGAGCCCGCCCTCGGTGAACCGCTTGTGCAGGTTCACCGCCTCCAGCACCGCGGGCTGGCCGCCGTTTTCGCCGGGCTGCAACGGTTCACTCATAACGCAGCGCCTCCGCCGGTTGCAGCCGGCTGGCGCGCCAGCTCGGGTAGATCGTCGCCAGGAAGGCCAGCAGCAGCGAGATGACCGCGATCGGCACGACGTCGCCGCTCTGCGGCTCGCTCGGCATGCGGGTGATGAGGTAGATGCTGCCCGGCAGGAAGCTGGTCTGCAGCAGCCGCTCGATCGCCGGCACGATGACGTCGATGTTCAGCGCCACGAGCAGGCCCAGCGCCACGCCGCCGAAGGTGCCGATCACGCCCGAGGCCGCGCCCTGCACCATGAAGACCCCCATGATGGACCTCGGGCTGGCGCCCAGGGTGCGCAGGATGGCGATGTCGGCGCGCTTGTCGGTCACCGTCATCACCAGTGTGGACACCAGGTTGAAGGCGGCCACCGCCACGATCAGCGTGAGGATGATGAACATCAGCCGCTTCTCGATCTGCACCGCGTCGAACCACTGGCGGTTGGTGCGCGTCCAGTCGCGCACCTGCACCTCGCCGCCGAGCGCCTGGGAGAGCTGGCCGGCGACGTCGCGGGCGCGGTGCAGGTCCTTCAGGCGCAGTTGCACGCCGGTGGGCCCTTCCACGCGGAACAGCCGGCCGGCGTCTTCCATGTGCATCAGGGCCAGGCCGCTGTCGTATTCATAGTGGCCGGCGAAGAAGGTGCCGACGACCGTGAGCTGCTTGAGCCGCGGCACCACGCCCGCCGGCGTGACCTGGCCGCCGGGCGCCACGATGGTGATCTTGTCGCCGACCTGCACGCCCAGAGCGCGTGCCAGCTCGTCGCCCAGCACCACGCCCCAGCCGCCGGGCACCAGCTTGGCCATCGTGGTGTCGCGCAGTTGCCGGGCCAGTTCGGTGACCTTGGCTTCTTCCTGCGGCAGGATGCCGCGCACCACCGCGCCGCGCATGTCGTCGCCGCGCGCGATCAGCGCCTGGGCCGCCACGAAGGGCGCCGCCCCGAGCACTTCCGGGTTTTGCGACGCCTTGGCCGCGACGCCCTGCCAGTCGGGCAGCGCGCCGCCCATCAAGCCCACCACCTCCACGTGCGCGATCACCGACAGCATGCGGTCGCGCACCTCTTTCTGGAAGCCGTTCATCACCGACAGCACGATGATCAGCGCGGCCACGCCCAGCGCGATGCCGAGCATCGACACGCCCGAGATGAAGGAGATGAATCCGTTGCGCCGGCCCGCCCGCCCCGAGCGGGTGTAGCGCCATCCAATTTGCAATTCGTACGGCCAGTTCATAGGGGCGGGATCGTACAGGACGGGGGGGCCTCGACGTTCTCGCGGGCGTGCCGCCAACTTCCTCTTCCGTTCGGGCTGAGCTTGTCGAAGCCCCGCCGGCGGACCTCCCGGGCTTCGACAAACCGAAGTGACCAGGGCCCGTCGACAGGCTCAGGGCGAACGGCGTTGTGGGACGGTCTGAACCCTTCTCGGCCACCTCAGTCCGAATGGAATGAGAGGGCGGCGAGACTTCGATGAGGACTTGAGCGGCTGCTGGCGCGAGTCCCGGCCGTCAAGCCGGCCCCGACCTGGCCAGCACCTCCAGCGCGTTCAGCAGCGCCTGCGCCTGTGCGGCGGGGGAATGGCCCTGCTCGTCGGCCATGCGGTTCAGGCGGGTGAGGGCGGCGACGCGGTCGATGCCGTGGCGGTGCATCAGCACGCCCACGGCCATGGCCACCACGGTGGGCAGGGTGACGGTGTCCAGGTCGACGGCGACGGCCGCCGCGGACGGCGCGCGGGCCGCGGCGGAGGCGGGCTGCTGCTGGCCCACCCGGGCCAGGGCGGCTTCGACGGCCGGCACGATCTGGCCGATGTCCAGCGGCTTGATCAGGTAAGCCACCGCGCCCAGGGCGTTGACCTGCTTGACGGTCGCCTCGTCGGAGAAGGCGGACAGGAACATGAAGGGCGTCTGGCAATACTCGCGCAGGTAGGCGGCCACGTCGAAACCGCTCTTGCCCTCCATGCGGATGTCCAGCAGCGCCAGGTGGGGCCGGTGTTCCCTGGCCAGCAGGATGGCGTCGTCGCCGTTGTCGGCGTCCAACACCTCGAAGCCGGCCTGGGTGAGCCCGTGCACGAGCGTGGCCAGCACCAGGCGGTCGTCGTCGACCACCAGGATCTTCTCCCGGCTGTTGGCGGTAGGGTTCATGGCTGCAGCTCGCTGTCGATCGGTCCCGGCGACGGACGGTGGTGTCGCGCCACTTCCGATTGTGTCCGAATCAGCGGGGCGTGGCACCTTGGCCGGCGGCGGCGGCGCGGGCGCCGCCGCCCGGGGTGGACGGGTGGGCTTCCTTCGCGCCGGCGGAGGCGGGGGACGGCGCATTGACGCGAACGCCCGGCGGCACCAGGACCATGCGGGCCACCACGTCGGCGCCGTCCTGGGCCAGCGTCAGGCTGGCGCTGCGCCGCGGCAGCAGCGCCCGCACCAATCCCAGCCCGGACACGCCGCCGGGCACCTTGGCCAGGTCGAACCCTTCCCTGAGGCGGCCGCGGTTGGCGATGCAGACGGTGACGCTGTCGGCGCCGCTGATGAGCGAGCAGGCCACCGGCTCGGGCGCGGCGGCCTCCCCCTTGGCCGTGTGCTTGATGGCGTTGGTCAGCAGTTCGTTCACGCTCAGCGCGATCGGGATCGATTCGTTCTCCGGCAGCACCCAGCCCTGGGGCGGCGGGGCGCCTTCGTCCGCCTGGCGCACCGACAGCGTGATCGGATGGCCGAAGGTGCGTTGCACCGAGCTGGTGATGGCCTGCAGCACCGAGGCGAGCTGCAGCGGGCCGCTGGCGCCAACCTGCAGGCCGTAGACATGGGCGATGGCCTGCACCTGGGTGATGACCTCGGCCATGGCCGGGGCCACCTCGGGCTTGCGCTGGGAGATCTGCTGCAGCAGCCCGGCCACGCCCTGCAGGTTGTTCTTGATGCGGTGGTGCACTTCCTTGACCAGCATCTCCCGCTGCGCGATGGCGGCGTCGAACTTGGCCTGCTGGGCCAGGCGCTGCTCGGTCACGTCGGTGGCCACCAGCAGCAACTGGTCGGGCGGCGCGTGCCGCGCGTCGGGCGTGGTGGAGGTCGGGCTGCTGGTGGAAAGCGGCAGCAGGCGGGCGTCCCAGGTGCGGGTGCGGCCGTCGCTTTCGATGGCGTACTCGCGCTTGGTGACTTCGCTGGCGCTGAGGGCCTCGGCGATGTCCTCGCGCATCGCCTGGGCCACAGGCGCGTCGTACATCTCCTCGATGGACTGGCCGATCAGCTCGGCCGCGGGGCGGCCGGTGATGCGCGCGGCGGTCTCGTTGATCTGCAGCACGCGCAGCGTCTTGGCGTCGCGCAGCGTGATGGCCATCGGCGCGGCTTCGATGATGCGCTGCAGGGATGCCTGGGTCTGGGCGATCCGGGCCTCGGCCTGGCGGCGGCGTTCGATGTCGAGCAGGGCGTAGGTGAGCTGGCGGCCGGCGCTTTCGCGGCCGGTGGCCACCACGTTGCCGACCACCCAGAACTCCCGCCCGTCGCGCGCCTTGACGCGGCATTCGAAGGTTTCGGCCTGGCCTTCCACCAGCTCGTTCAGATAGTGGGTCTGCAGGAAAGGGTGGTCGGGCTCGCTGGTGGCCACGGTGCTGATCGGCGCATTGATGAAATCAGCCAGGTCGCCGCCGAACATGCGCCGGGCCGAGCGGTTCATCCACTCGATGCCGGCCGGCCCGACGGTGACGATGCCCACCAGCACGGAATCGAGGATGGCCCGGGTGCGCTCGGCCTGCAGGGCCACGGCCTGCTCGGCGCGGTGGCGGTCGTCGACGTTGACGTAGGAGGCGATCACGCCGCCGTCCAGGTCGCCCTCGACCACCAGGCGCTTGCTGACCTGGACCCACAGCAGCCGCGAGTCGCGCCGCTTCAACGGCAGCTCGGCGAGCCAGCGGCCGTTCTGGCGCAGCGCGGCCAGCTCGTGCTTGGCGTGCCGCTCGAATTCGTGGCCGTCGACGAAGAGCTGCGCCACCGGGATGCGGGCCAGCTCCTCGGGCGTGTAGCCCAGCAGTTGCGCCAGGGCGTCGTTGGCGCGCTGGATGCGGTCGCCGCGCAGGAAGGCCAGGCCCACCTCGGAGACGCTGAACATCAGCTCGCGGTCGCGCGCCAGGCTCTCCAGCTCGAGCTGCTGCAGCTTGAGCCGGGTGATGTCCGAAAGCACGGCGATCGCCTCCATCGCCTGGCCCCGGGCGCCGGTGCGGCGGACCGACAGCGAGTACCAGGCGGTGCTGCGCCCGGAGCGGCTGTGCAGCGGCACCTCCACTTCGGTTTCGAAGAGCGTGCCGTCGGCCAGCGCCTGGGCGGTGTCCGCGGCGATGCGCTTGACCTGCTCGTTGTCGCCGAACAGGCTCTGCAGCGTGCGGCCCGTCACGCCGCCGCGGCCCGCGTCCCGGTCGTCGGCGGTGGCCAGGTGCAGCATGACTTCGAAGCGCCGGTTGCAGCGCACCAGCACGTCGCCCTTGATGTAGGCGATGCCGGTGGGCGTGCTGTCCAGGATGGTCGACAGCTCCCGCAAGAGTTCCTGGTTGCGCGCGTCGGCCTGGTGCTGCTCGGTGATGTCGAGCGTGACCACCGCCGTGCTGCGCTTGCCCGAGGACAGCGTGGCCGGCTCCACGCGGGTCAGCAGCCAGCGGGGGCCGAGCAGCGGGTGCTGGATGGCGTAGCGCACCTCGGCGCGCTGGGCCTGCCGCAGCGCCTGCTGGAGCCGCTCGTATTCGGGCAGCGACTCGGGCAGCACGATGTCGCGGCTGATGCTCTGCAGCGCCGCCGAGGCGGGCGGCGCGGGTTCGGAGCCGTCCGGCGCGCCGGCGTCGGGGCGGCGCCAATTGGGGCGAACCCAGCCGACCGATTCCTGGTAGGTGGCCAGGCCCACGCCGGCGGCGTCCATCAGGGCGCCGATCTGCATCTGGGCCAGGTCGCGCTCGTCCTCCATGCTGCGGTCTTCCAGGACGGCCATGAAGCGGTGCTGCCCGCCCGGCGTCCTGTAGCCGCGCACCGTGGCGCGCAGGCGCTTGGGCGCGCCTTGCGTGGTGGGCGCCCAGCCCTCGCGCAGCAAAGGCGTGTCAGAGCCGATCAAGGCGGGGTCGGGCGCGCCGCCGGTCCAGGCCAACAACTGCTGCAGGGCCTGCGGGGCCTTGTTCAGCTGCACCTGGCCGGCGCCGACCAGGCTTTCGAACATCGGGTTGGTGCGCAGGAAAAGGCCGGTCTCGTCGAACAGCACCATGCCGACCGGGCTGAGCTCGAACCAGTCGTCCAGCTCGCGCATCGACCGGTCGGCCCGCGCGCGCGCGGTGTGCTCGGCCGTGCTGTCCTGCAGGACGGCCAGGTAGAAGGTGCGCCCGGCGTCGTCCTGGAGCACGCGGCGCGCGAAGCGGAAGTGCAGTTCGCGGCCGTCGGCGGCGATCACCCGCCGGTCGAGCAGCCTGGGCGGGTGGTAGGGCGCCTCGTTCTGCAGCTGTTGCCGGTCGGCCTGGACGCGGACGTGGTCCTCCTTCGGCTGCAGCTCCTTCGTGTCGCGCCCGATCAATTGCTCTCGCGTGTAGCCGGTGAAGGCGAGGTAGGCGGGGTTGACGTCGACGAAGCGGAATTGGGCGTCCTGCAGCGTGACCGGGTAGGGGGAGGCCCAGAAGACGTCGACCACCTGCTGGGCCACCTCGCCGCGGATCGGCAGCATGTCGGCCTCGGGGATGCGGCCCGTCCCGCCTTCGAGCCGGGGCACCGGCGCGTTGGCGGGAACCACGGTCAGCGCGAAATGGGTGTTGTCCAGCGGCTGGAAGGACAGGCGGGCCTGGCGCCCGTCGGCCAGGGAGGCGTCGGGGCAGGGCCCGGCGGCCGCGGCGCTGCCGGACACGGAGTGCGCCTGCAGCGCCTGCCGGAGCCAGGCCACCGCGGGCATGCCGACGACCTTGCCCAGGGCGACCAGCGGCGTGCCCGGCTCGCACGCGAGCAGGCGCAACGCGCTGCCGTTGGCGAAGCGGACCGCGCCGTGGCGGTCCAGCAGGAGCACCGCGTCGGACAAATGGTCGAGCAGCGTGCGCAGCTCGCTGCGGCTGGCCCAGGCGTCTGGCGGCTTCACTGCGGCGCTTCGGTGTTCCGTGGGCGGCTCTTTTCTTCCCCGGCCGCGCCGTCAGTCGAGCTGCATGCCGGCGGTCAGCGCGCGCAGCAGCGAACGGTTGATCTCGCTGACGCTCATCATCAGGTTGTCGGCGGCGGTGCGGAAATCGTAGGGCGACCCGTCCTCCACCGCGCGCACGACCTCCAGGTAGGGGTGGTAGGGGCCGGTCTCCTCGACCAGCGCCTGGAAGACGCGCTCGGGCACCGGGATGGACTTGAGCAGCTCGTCGAAAGGCTGCTTGAACATGCGGTCCAGCAGCGAGAAGACGCCGCAGATGAACATCTCGTTGCGCATCTCCTCGTCGCCGGAGCTGCGCACCAGCTCCTCCATCAGCAGGCCGCGGCGCACGGCGGCGAACATCACCGGCTTGAGGTTGGCGTCCTTGCTGGCGGTGGCCAGCAGCAGCGCCAGCCAGCGCTTCAGGCGCGAGTAGCCGAGCATCATGATGGCGTGGCGGAAGGAGCTGATCTCCACCGACAGGCCGAAGGCCGGGGAGTTGATGTAGCGCATCAGCTTGAAGGCCAGGGAGGGGTCGCGCTTGAGCGTCATCTCCAGCTTCTCGATCGGTTCCTGGGTGTCGACCCGGTGGATCAGCTCGACGATGGTGTTCAGGTCGGTCTGCCCGGCGGGCTTGCCTTTGGCGGCGTTGCTCACGATCACGTCGTCGATCGGCCAGCCCAGCACGGCGGCCGCGCCGCGGCTGAAGCTCAGCTCCATGTCGGACACGGTGCGCACGCCGGCCTGCACGTGCTGGATGTTGCGCGACACGCCTGCGGGCGCCTGGGCCTCCTGCAGCCGGCGGTCGTCGGAGAAGTCGATGATCGAGTACTTGAAGCAGGGCAGCACTTCGCGTGGCAGCTCGGTCAGCGGCCGGCCCTTGAGCATCAGGGCGTTGCCGCGGGCGTGCAGGGCGACGATGGCGCCGGTGTTGGCCGCGTCCGCGGCCATGAAGGCGGGCACCTCGACCATGACGTTGGTCGTGGGCTCGGCGCGCATCAGTTCCTGCAGCAGGCTCTCGCTGGCGACGTTCAGCGCCACGCGGCCGCCCTCGGCGGGCCAGACGCCGCCCACGGCTTCGAGCAGTTCGGAGGCGTCCAGGGCCATGTCCGGCTTGAGCGGGAAAACCGTCAGCCGGGTGGCGATGACGGCGCGGTTGCGATCGATCACGGGCGAATAGCCCAGCGACACCAAGCCGAGAATGGCGACGTCAAACACTTTGTTTCCTCCTGTCGTGGGGAACCGCCGGCCGCCCTTGGGCGGCCTGGATCAGCCGGGCGCCGGCCCGCGCCTTCGGCGACGGCGCCGCGGACGACCCCAGGCTCACCCGTTGATGTACTGGAACAGCGACATGCGCTGCACCATCGCGTAACTCTTCAACGCCGCATCGTAGCTCGTTTGCTTGTTCTGGAACTCCGAAATCGCCTGGATCATGTCCAGGTCTTCGGCGTTGGAGCGCTCGGTCTGGGCCGCCAGTTTCTGGCTGGCCTGCCGGTCGGTCTCGTTGTCGGCCTGGTTCAGCACGTCGCCCGCGGCGGAGCGCGCCGACAGCACGTTGGCCAGCACCGCGTCCAGGCTGAGCAGGTTGTCGGCGTTGAACTGCGCCACCTGCACGCCGGTGCGGAACGGCGCCTTCAGGTCGGCGATCGCCTTGTCGACCACGTCGAACACGCTCAAGTCCGCGGTCGAGGGCTGGACCTGGAACTGGTCGCCCGCCTGCGGCGTGCCGGTGATGGTGAACGACATGCCGTCCAGCACGATGGCCTGGCCCGACACGTAGGTGCCCGTCTGCGCCACCACCGTGGTGGGGACGGCCGGCGGGTTGGGCGTGCGGTTGATGGTGTAGGTGACGGGTGTCGCCGCGGTGTTGAAGCTGATGTCGTAGGTGGACGGCGGCACCGCGTAGTAGGCGCTGGGGTCGATCACCTGGCCGCCGTCGATCTGCACGGCTTTCGGGTAGTCGTTGGTCGTCGTGTTGATCGGCGCGCTCGTCTCGAACACGCCGTTGCCGCGGCGGCCGGCCATGAACACCGCGTTGCCGTCGGCGGACAGCGGCATGTTGGTGCCCTTTTCGGTGGTGGCCTGGCCGGGCGTGCCCTGGTAGGTCACGCCGCCGGGCGCGTCCACGAAGGGCGCCTGGGTCGAGCCCTGCCCGCCGAACAGGTAGCCGCCCACGCCGTCGCTGCGGTTGGCCGTCATGAAAAGCTGCTCGCGCAGCGCGACCAGCTTGCTCGCCAGCGTCAGGCGGTCGGAGGGGGTGTAGGTGGCGTTGCCGGCGGACACCAGGGTTTCGCGCACCTGCTGCAGCAGGCTGGTGACGTCGCCGATGGCGCCTTCCACCTGGCCCATCGCCGTCTGCGCCGCGTCGACGGCGCGCTGGTTGGCTTCGCTGCGGTTGACGCGCGCCAGCGCGCGTTCGGCGCGGGCGGCCGCGGCCGGGTCGTCGCTGGCCTTGTTGACGCGCTTGAGCGTGGTCATCCGGTCCTGCACCTCGGCGAGTTCGGCCTGGCGCCGCGTCAGCGCGTCGACGCCGACGTCGTAGGAATTGGCTGTGCTGATGCGCATGGGGGTGCTTCCTGTCTACAACTAAGTCAGCGGGCGGCGATCTGCAGCAGCGAATCGAACAGCGACTGCGCGATCTGCAGCATCTTGGCGGCCGCCTGGTAGCTCTGCTGGTACTGGATGAGCCGGGCCGCCTCTTCGTCCAGGTTGACGCCGGAGGAGGCGCTCTGCCGGGCGACCGCGTCGCTTTCGATGGTGGCCGACTGCTCGGCCGCGAGTTCGCCGCTTTGCACGCGCACGCCGATCTCGGCCAGGGCGCCGGCGTAGGCGTCGGTGGCGCTGACGCCGGCGACGACCGTGTCGCCGGCCGCGGGCGCGGTCAGGCCGTTGTTGGCGCGCACCGAGCCGACCAGCGGGTCGTCGCGCAGGCTAAAGAGGGCGTTGGCGTTGCCGTTGTTGTTGGCCGGGTTGAGCGTCTCGGAGATGTCCAGCGTGTCGCCCGACTTGGGCACGCCGTTGAGCTGCAGCTCCCAGCCGTTGAAGGCGATCGGCGTTCCGGATGTCCAGGTGCCGGTGCCGGTGGTGGTCACCGGCGGCGGCGTGGTGTTGTCGACCTGGGTGTAGGCGTAGGCGCCGCTGTTGTTGGTGAAGGTGATCGCGACCGACACCTTCGGGTTCACCGCGCTGCTGACCACGCGCAGCTCGCCGATGGTGGCGCTGCCGGTGTTGGTGGTGCCCAGGGTGGCGGTGACGGGCGAGGCGGCGGCGATGCCGCGCGGGTCGTCGAGCACGCGCTTCATGTCGCGCGCCGCGCCGCTGACCGGCTGCAGCAGGAAACGGTCGCCCACGGCCGGCGCGCCGCCGGTGAGCTGGATGTTCATGCCGTCCACCATGCGGTAGCCGGCGGCCAGCTGGGCGGCGGTCACGGTGACCGGCAGCGGCGCCACCTGGTTCGACAGGCGGCTCAGGGTGTAGTTGCCCCCGCCCTGGTAGACGAGTTCGTAGTCGCTGGCCTGCACCAGCGAAGGGTCGTCGATCGTCATGCCGACCACGCCGGTGCCCGAGTTCAGCTTGGAGGGCAGCACCCGCGGGGCGCCGACCGAGAGGATGTCCACGCCCAGGTTGCTGGTCAGGTCCCAGCCGCGCGACTGCTGGCCGTTCAGGCCGCCCGCGACCGCCACGGCGAGCTGGCCCACCAGGTTGCGGGCCTGGGACAGGTCCTCGTCCTGGAACCTCAGCAGGCCGGCGATCGAACCGCCGCCGAGCGTGTCGTTCGGCACCGGCCGGGCCGAGCCGCTTTCCTGCACCGCGATCTGCAGCTTGCTGCTGTCGTACTTGTCGGGCACCGTGGTGAGCGTGGTGGCGTTGTTGCTCAGCACGAGCGGCTCGCCGCCTGAGAAGAACACGCCCACGGTGCCGTCGTCCGCCTGGATGGTGCTGACCTGCACCAGCTTGCTCAGGCTGCTGATGGCCAGGTCGCGCTTGTCGAGCAGGTCGTTGGGCTCATGGCCCAGGCCCTTGGCGTTGGCGATCTGCTGGTTCAGCTCGGCGATCTGGCGAGACAGCTCGTTGATGTTCTTGACGCTGACGGTGATGTCCTGGTTGATCCCCTGCTGGATCGTGTCGAGCTGGCCGGCGGCGGTGCGGAAGCGCGCGGAGAGCTCCTGCGCCTTGGACAGGACGACTTGCCGGGCCGAGCTGTCCTGCGGCTGGTTGGCCACGTCGACGAAGGCGTTGAACAGCTGGCCGGCCGCGTGGCCCAGGCCCGCCTCGCCGGTGGGGAAGACCTTCTCCAGCTGCTTGAGCTGCTCGGCGCGCGCCGCGTCGGCCGCGGCGACGGCCTTGCTGGCGACCGCCTCGCGCACCAGGAACTGGTCGTACTGGCGCGACACCGTCTTGACGTTGACGCCCTTGCCGAAAAAGCCCGCGCCGGTGAACTGCCCGGTGGCGGTCTCCAGCTGCACTGTCTGGCGCGAATAGCCGTCGGTGTTCGCGTTGGCGATGTTGTTGCCCGTGGCCTGCAGCGCCGCGTAGTTGGCGCTCATGGCCCGGGAGCCGATCGACATGAGTGGAGAAACGCCCATCTTGATTCCCCTGCGTCAGGTCGCCATGCCGCGCTGCAGGCGCAGCGTGGTGTTGATCACGCGGCCGAGCTTGTCGGCGTAGGCCGGGTCGGTGGCGTAGCCGGCCTTCTGCAGCCCCTGGGCGAAGCCGTGGGCGGTCGACGACTGGGCCAGCACCTTGGCGTAGCGCGGACTGTTCTGCATCAGGCGGGCGTAGTCCTGGAACGACTCCTCGTAGGAGCCGTAGGACCGGAACTTGGCCACCACCTTGCGCGCCACGCCGCCGATGTATTCGGTGGTCGTCACCTCGGCCACCGGCCCCTTCCAGTTGGGGCCGGCCTTGATGCCGAACACGTTGAACGAGGTGGTGCCGTCGGCGTTCTTGATCTCGCGTTTGCCCCAGCCCGATTCGTGGGCGGCCTGGGCGACCATGAAGTTGGCCGGGATGCCCGTCATCGCCTCGGCCGATCGCGCGGCCTCGGTGTGGGTCTTGACGAAGGCCAGCTGGCGCTCGCTGCCCCGGGCGGGCGCGACCGCGGCGGGGTCGGCGGCCGAGGCGGCCAGCGCCTCGCGCTTGCGCTGGACGACCCCCGGCAGGTTGAGTGTCGCCGCGGGGCCGGCGCCCCATTGCAAAGGCTTGAGTTCGGTGGCGGCGGCGCCGTCGGCGTCGCCGCCACCGCCCATCTGGCGCTCCAGCTGCTTGATGATGGCCTGGCTCAGCCCACCGGGCAGGCCGGTCATCTGGTTGGCGAACTGGGTGTCCAGCATCTCGGTGCCCATCTTGGTGCCCGAGTTCTCCAGCATGCCGGAGGACAGCGTGGACTGGCGCATGCTCTTCATCAGCTCCTGCATGAACAGGGCCTCGAACTGCTTGGCCGCGGTCTGCACCGCGGCCTTCGGGTCGCGGCTGGCATTGGCCCGCAGGGCCTCCATGCTGCGCACGTCACCGGCCAGGCCGGCGGCGTTCGGGAGCTGGGCGGAGGACAGCGGCGCGGCCATGTCAGATCACCTCGATCTCGGCGTTGAGCGCGCCGGCGGTCTTCATGGCCTGCAGGATGGCCAGCAGGTCCTGGGGCGTGGCGCCCAGGGAGTTCAATGCCTTGACCACGTCGGCCAGCTGCGTGCCGGCGGCCATCTGCACCAGCGAGCCGGGCTGCTGCGTGACGGTGATGTCCGATTTCTGCGCCACCACCGTCTCGCCCTGCGACAGGGCGTTGGGCTGGCTGATGACGGGCGAACTGCTGATCGTCACCGACAGGCTGCCGTGCGCCACCGCGCAGGCCTTGAGGGTGACGGACTGGTTCATCACCACCGAGCCGGTGCGCGCGTTGACGACGACCTTGGCCGCGGGCGCGGCCAGGTCGACCGGCAGGTTCTCGATGTCGGCGAGGAAGGCGATGCGGGCGTTGCCGGGCGGCGGCATCCGCACGCGCACCACGCGGCCGTCGATGGCCTGGGCCAGCTCGCCGCCCATGCGGGTGTTGATCGCCCGGGCGACCTCGCGGGCGGTGTTGTAGTCGCTGGAGGCCAGGTCCAGCTGCATCACGTCGCCCTGGTTCAGCGGCGTGGCCACCGCGCGCTCGACCGAGGCGCCATCGGGGATGCGGCCGGCGCTCAAGTGGTTGATCTGCACCTTGGAGCCGCCGGCGGAAGCGCCCGCGCCGCCGACGATCAGGTTGCCCTGGGCCATGGCGTAGATCTGGCCGTCGGCGCCTTTGAGGGGCGTCGCGATCAGCGTGCCGCCGCGCAGGCTCTTGGCGTTGCCCAGCGAGGAGACGTTGACGTCGATGTTCTGGCCCGGCTGGGCGAAGGCGGGCAACTGGGCGGTGACCATCACCGCGGCCACGTTCTTCAGCTGCATGTTGGTGCCGGGCGGCACCGTCACGCCCATCTGCTGCAGCATCGCGTTGATGCTCTGGGTGGTGAAGGGGGTGGAGGTGGTCTGGTCGCCGGTGCCGTCCAGGCCCACCACCAGGCCGTAGCCCACCAGCGCATTGCTGCGCACGCCCTGGATGGAGGCGACTTCCTTGATTCGGGTGGCGGCTTGCGACGCCTGGGGCCACCACAGGGCGGCGCCGGCCAGCGCCGCGGCGCAGCAGACCCACAGCGCCCTCACCCGGCGGTCGGCGGTCCCGTGGGCGGCTCGGGTCGGGGGGAAGGGGGCTTGGAAGGACTTCATGGCGGGCATCCGGCGGTGGATGCCCCCATTCTTCCGAAACTTAAATCGGCAGAACGTTCAAAAAGAACCGGGACAACCAGCCTATTCCCTGCGCTTCGGCCTGGGCGCCGCGGCCGCGGTGCTCGATGCGCACGTTGGCGATCTGGGCCGACGGGACGGAGTTGCCGGGCTGGATCGCCCGCGGATCGACCTGGCCCGAGAAACGCAACACGTCCACGTTGTGGTTCACGCCGATCTGCTTCTCGCCGGCCACGATCAGGTGGCCGTTGGGCAGCACCTCGATCACGGTGGTGGTGATGGTGCCGGAGAAGTTGTTGGTGTTCTCGGTGCTGCCCTTGCCCTCGAAGGCGTTCTTCGTTTCGCCGCCGATGCCGGCCCGGGCGAAGGCCTTGGGCGAGATGCCCGGCAGCGCGGTGATGCCGCCGGAGATCGAGCCGCCCTTGTCGATCGAGCTGGTGCTTTTCTGGCTGGCCGAGACTTTTTCCACGATCTGCACGGTCAGGGCGTCGCCCACCAATCGCGCGCGGTGGTCTTCGAACAGCGGGCGGTATTGCGTCGATTGGAAGATCGAGCCGTTGCTCACTTCGGGTGTCGGCGCCGCGACGGGCCGGGCATAGGTCGGGCCGTTCATGTCCACCGGCGGCGGGGAGTTCAGGGTCTGGCAGCCGGTGAGGCACAGCGCGGCCGACGACAGGGCTGTGGCGGCCAGCCTTCTAGGGAAGGAGGAATTCGAGGCTTTCATGGCGGGTTTCCTTTTTTCGCTGTGCCGTTGCCTGCAGACACCCTCACCCCAACCCTCTCCCGCAAGCGGGAGAGGGGGCGGAAAAAGCGCGGTTGCCCCAGCCTTGTCCGCAAGCGGGAGGTGGGTTGGACGCAACTCCCTCGCCCCCGGCACGGGGGAGAGGGTTGGGGTGAGGGGGTGGCGGCGGGCAGCCATCATTTCATTCATTCACGGACCGGGCTCGCGCCATCACATCTGGCTCAGCCGCTGCAGCATCTGGTCGGACGTCTGGATCGCCTTGGAATTCAGTTCATAGGCGCGCTGGGTCTGGATCATCGCCACCAGTTCTTCCACGACGTTGACGTTGGAGGTCTCGACGAAGCCCTGGGTCATGCCGCCCAGGCCGTTCTGGCCCGGCGCGCCGGTGGCGGGCGCGCCCGAGGCGGCGGTCTCGGTGAAGAGGTTCTGGCCCTTGGGTTCCAGGCCGGCCGGGTTCACGAAATTCGCCAGCTGGATCTGGCCGACCGACTGCGGCGCGGCCTGGCCCGGGATCGTCACGCTGACCGTGCCGTCGGCGCCCACCGAGATGTTCTGCGCGCCGGCCGGGATGGTGATGCCGGGCGCGACGACGTCGCCGTTGTTCGTCACCAGCTGGCCCTGGGGGCTGACCTGGAAGGAACCGTCGCGGGTGTAGCCGGTGGTGCCGTCGGGCAGCTGGATCTGGAAGAAGCCCTGGCCGCGCACCGCCAGGTCCAGCGGGTTGCCCGTCTGCTGCAGGTTGCCCTGCGTGAACATGCGAGAGGTGGCCACGGCGCGGGTGCCCAGCCCGACCTGCAGCCCGGTGGGCAGCGTCGCCTGCTCGGAGTTGTTGGCGCCGGCCTGCCGCAGGTTCTGGTACATCAGGTCTTCGAAGACGGCGTGGGAGCGCTTGTAGCCGTTGGTCGAGACGTTGGCCAGGTTGTGGGAGATGGTGTCCAGCTGGGTCTGCTGGGCCTCCATGCCGGTCTTGGAGATGTACAGGGAGCGCATCATGGCGGTGTTCCTTTGCTCTGCTTCTGGCTTTTGGCGGGTGCGGTCAGCCGTTCATCGACAGCAGCTGCGACGAGGCCTTCTCGTTGGCCTCCGCGGTCTGCAGCATCTTCATCTGGGCCTCGAACTGCCGCGCGGCGGCGATCATCGCGACCATGGTCTCCACCGGGCTGACGTTGGAGCCTTCCAGCGCCGAGGACTGCACCCGCGCGTTGGCGTCGGCCGGCAGGTCGCCGTCGGCGGCCCGGAACAGGCCGTCGTCGCCGCGCGTCAGCGGCGCCTCGGGCGTCACGAGCTTGAGCCGGCCGATGGCGGTGGAGCGGCCGTTGACGGTGCTGCTGACGGTGCCGTCGGCCCCGAAGCTGACGGTGCCGTCGGTCGGCACCTGGATCGGCCCGCCGTCGCCCATGACCGGCAGGCCGGCGCGGGTCACCAGGGCGCCGTCGGCGCTGACTTCGAAGCCGCCGGCCCGGGTGTAGGCCTCGGTGCCGTCCAGCGCCTGCACGGCGAACCAGGCGTTGCCCTGGGCGGCCACGTCGAGGTTGCGCCCGGTGTGGGTGATGGCGCCGGCGGCGTCGCTGTGGCCGGGCGTGGTTTCCAGCGCGTAGACGCGGGTGCTGGCGCCGCTGCCTTGAACCGGCACCGAGCGGAAGGCCTGCAGCTCGGCGCGGAAGCCCACGGTGGAGACATTGGCGAGGTTGTTGGCCAAGGTGTCCTGCCGCTGCATCGTGGCCTTGGCCCCGGCCATCGAGAGGTAGATCATCCGGTCCATCGGAACGCTCCTTCTTCCTGGTTCACGCCGCCGGCCGGCCGCCCTGCGGCTCGTGCGCCGAAGCGGCGGGCTTGGACAGGCGCAGGCGCGGCCCGAAGGCCAGGGCGAGCTGGCCGAAGGCCGAGCGCCGCGGCGCCGGGCCGGGGCTTCCGCCTGCCGCGGCCCGCGCGGGCGCCGGCCGCGGCGCGTCTTCCCGCGGCGAGGCGGGCAGCAGGAGCGAGAAGAAGGGCGTGTCCATGGCGGCCTCCGTTCAGGTGGGGGTCAGCGCAGGTTCACCAGGGTCTGCAGAACCTGGTCCATCGTCTTGATGGTCTGTGCGTTGGCCTGGTAGGCGCGCTGCGCGGTGATCATGTTGACCAGCTCGCCGGTCAGGTCGACGTTGGATTCCTCCAGCGCGCCGGCCTGGATCGCGCCGATGCCGCCGCTGCCGGCGACGTTCAGGATCGGCTCGCCCGAGGCGAAGGTCATCGCCCAGGCGTTGCCGCCGACCGGCTGCAGGCCCTGCGGGTTGCGGAAGGTGGCCAGCTCCAGCTGGCCGGCCGGCCGGGTCACCCCGTTCGAATAGCGCGCCATCAGGATGCCGTTGGCGGCGATGCTGACGCCGGCCAGGTC
Organism: uncultured Burkholderiales bacterium; assembly: GCA_966211815.1. Taxonomy (GTDB): domain Bacteria; phylum Pseudomonadota; class Gammaproteobacteria; order Burkholderiales; family Burkholderiaceae_C; genus JANPCX01. The sequence goes on along the minus strand of CBIHOD010000021.1, from coordinate 21,634 downwards.
GCCCGGGCGGTTGCCGTTCTGGGTCACGTCGTTCACCGCGTAGGCCGAGGCGTACTGGGTGATAGCGGAGAAGTCCATCACGATGTTGGAGATCGGGTTGGTGGTCGTCACCCCGTCCTCCAGTGTCAGCGCGGGGATGCTGAGGAAATCGCCCTTGGCGTCGATCTCGTCGGTGTCGATCGGCGTGCTGGTCGGGTCCAGCGGGTCGGTCGGGGTGTGGAAGGTGACGAAGCCGCCGGGGACGGTCGGGTCGGACGGGTCGCCGTTGATCGGGGGGCCGCCGTCGGAGGGGAAGGTGATGCTGGCCACCGGCAGCGGCGCGGCGGCGGTGCCCAGCAGGGTCGACTTGTTGGCGGTGGCGTAGACGTCCCAGGTGTTGTTGCCGGTCTTCTGGAAGTAGTAGTTCACCGCGATGCCGCGGCCGTTGGAGTCGTACACCGTCATCGAGGTCGACTTGTTGTAAGTGGTCGGGTCGGCGAAATCGATCTGGGCGGCCGGCGAGGCCGGCGGCGTGATGACGGGCAGCCGCGAATCGAGGTTGGCCTGCATGCCCATCGTCGTGGTGGCGCTGGCCTTGATGCCCGCCGTCGGCAGCTGCAGAGGAACGGTGGCGCTGGTGTCGATCACGCCGTTGTCGTCGGCGGCGTAGCCGAGCAGCACCTGGTTCTGGTTGTTCACCAGGTAGCCCTGCTTGTCGGTCTTGAACTGGCCGTTGCGGCTGTACAGCGGCACGCCGTCGACCACCGGCGCCGTCAGCGTCGTGCTGTCGGAGCTGCGGCTGACGTTGGCCACCTGGAAGAAGCCGGCGCCGTTGATCGCCAGGTCCAGCGGGTTGTCGGTGGCGGTGATGTTGCCCAGCGAGAACTGCTGCGACACCGAAGCCAGCGTGGCGCCGATGCCGATGTTGTTCTGGCCCGAGCCGTTGATGGTGTTGGCGTACATGTCGGCGAACTCGGCCCGCGCCACCTTGGCCCCGTAGGTGTTGGCGTTGGCGATGTTGTTGCCGATCACTTCCAGGCTCTTGGAGGTGACGTTGAGACCGGAGAGACCTTGTTGGAAGCTCATGGTGTGTCCTTCGTGGGGTGGAGTTCGTCGGGATGGCCGGGGCGCGACGCGTCAGTTGAACGCCTTGACGTCGCTGTAGGCCACCGGGCCGCTGTTCTGCAGCTGCAGGGTGATGGTCTGGCCGGCCGTGCTCACCGCGTCGACGCGGTCGCGCATCAGCGGCGTGCTCGTCAGCTCGACGGTGCCGGCCTTGGCGACGACGCGGAAGGTCATGCCCTCCTCGTCGGCGTGCTCGCCGGCCTCCCAGTTGAAGCTGCCCATGCCGCTGGGCTGGGCGCCGAGGTTGATCGTGTCCAGCACCTTGCCGGCCGAGGAGAGGATCTCGACCTTGACGCTGTCGGCCGCCGAGTCGAGCTGGAAGCCGCCCTGGCCCACGCCCTCCGCGACGTCGAGCTTGCTGCCGGGGACGATCACGTCCTTGCCCACCAGGGCGGCGCTCTGCAGCGCCTGCATCTGCGTGAACTGGCTGGTCAGCCCCTGCACCGTGGTGTTGAGCTTGTCGATGCCGTTGACGGTGCTGATCTGCGCCATCTGGGTGGTGACCTGGGCGTTGTCCATCGGGTTCAACGGGTCCTGGTTCTGCATCTGCGCGACCAGCAGCTTGAGGAAGCGGTCGGCCGAGGCCTCCTCGTTCTTCGTGGCGGGCCGCGGGTTGGTCGCGGCGCCGATGCCCGACGCGTCCGTGGCGGATGAGACAGCCATCTGGGTTCTCCTTAGTTGCCCATCTGCAGGGTCTTGAGCAGCAGGCTCTTGGCCGTGTTCATGACTTCCACATTGTTCTGGTACGAACGCGAGGCGGAGATCATGTTGACCATCTCCTCCACCGGGTTCACGTTGCTGTAGGTGACGTAGCCGTCGGCGTCGGCCTGGGGGTTCTGCGGGTCCATCACCTTGCGGCCGGGGGCCTCGTTCTCGGTGATGGTGCTCACGCGCACGCCGGCGGTGGTGGGGTCGTTGCCCTGGGCGCCCATCAGCTGCGTCTGGAAGGTGACCTGGCGCGCCTTGTAGGCCTTGCCGTCCGGCCCGGCGACGGTGTCGGCGTTGGCCAGGTTGGAGGCCACGACGTTCAGCCGCTGGCTCTGCGCGCTGACCGCGCTGCCGGAGACGTTGAAGATGTTGAGCATGCTCATGACAGCACCCCGCTCGCCGAGCTGGCCAAGAGGGTCGGGCCTTGGCCGGGGCCGCCCGGCGTGAATGTGGACACCCCGCTTGACGAGTACGCCAAGCGGCCCTCCGAGAGGGCAGGGCCTTGCTTGGGGCGGCCCGGCGCGGCGGCCCTTGGGGCCCGCGCCCCGTCAAATGGCGGTTTCGACGTGTTCATGTTCATTGCCCCTTGATGGCGTCCAGCATGGTCCGCACGTTGCCGTTGATGAAGCGCAGCGTCGCCTCGTACTTCACCGCGTTGTCGACGAAGCTGGCGCGCTCGCGGTCCATGTCGACCGTGTTGCCGTCCAGGTTGTTCTGGCTGTTGGTGGCGTAGAGCAGGTTGGCGTCGCCGAGCGCGCCCGGGGAGCCCGCCAGGTGGCCGGCCGTGCTCACGGCCAGGCGCGAGGCGCCTTGGCCGGCGCCGGTGGCTTCCTTCAGCGCGGCGGCGAAATCCATGTCGCGCGCCTGGTAGCCGGGCGTGTCGCCGTTGGCGATGTTGCTGGCGATCAGCTTCTGGCGCTCGGCCCGCAACGTCAGGGCCTGGCCATGGAAATTCAGCGAATCCGTCAGACGATTGAGCATGTCGGCACCTCTTTGACAACCACCTCGGGCCGGCCCGGCTTTCGCCGATGTCCCCCTCGGGAGGCTGGCGGCCGGCCCGGGACGCGGGCTTGGTGAAATTGTGAGAAAACTTGAGGCCGGCATTGGCGCGAATAAAGCGGCAAAGGCCGTTCAATTCGGGCCACCGGGCGGCGGGCCGCGCTTCTAAAGTGGGCGCCATGGAAAACGCCACCCCTCCGAAAGCAACCGGCCGCGCCGCCCGGCTGTGGCGGCTCGCCGCCGCCGGCCTGCTGGCCGTTTCGGCCGGGTGGCCCGGCTTGGCCCGGTCCGCGCCGGACGTGGTCGTGGAGCCGGCCGGGTTGAACAGCCTGGCCGCCGGCGGCGCCGCGACGCCGTCCGGCGCCGGCATCGCCGACGGCGTACAGCAGCAAGTCCGCCAGCTCGCCATGGATGGGTTGCGCCAGATCGGCAATGCGCAAATCACCCGGGTGGAAGTCCAGGTCGGCAGCCTGGACCCCCGCCTGCGCCTGGCGCCTTGCAGCCAGGTGCAGCCTTATGTGCCCACCGGCAGCGCGCTGTGGGGCCGCACCCGCATCGGCTTGCGCTGCGTGCAGGGCGAAAAAGCCTGGAATGTGTTCCTGCCGATCACGGTCAAGGTCATGGCGACTGCGCTGGTGGCCGCCCGCAACCTGCCTTCAGGCCATGTGCTGGCCGAGTCCGACCTGGCTCAAGCCGAGGTGGATCTGGCCGAAAACGCTTCTGGCGCCGTGATGGACGCCGCCCTGGCCCAGGGCCGGGTGCTCGGCCGCGGCATCGGACCGGGCCAGAGCCTGCGCCTGTCCCACCTCAAGCCGCGGCAGTGGTTCGCGATGGGCGACGTGGTCACCGTGGTCGCGCTGGGCCCGGGTTACCGGGTGGTGAGCCAGGGCGAGGCCGTCACCCCCGGCCTGGAAGGTCAATCGGCCCGGGTGAAGCTGGAAAGTGGGCGAACACTGACGGGGATGCCCGTTGCCGATCGACAGATGGAGCTGCCGCTATGACGCCGCACCGCCACCTGCCCAAGATTCTTGAAAAAACTTCTAAAGTCGGCTGGAAGAAGGCCGATACACCGTCCATGTTGTCGGGTCGACGCTGGCTTACAGTTCACGCTGGAAGCGGCAACCTTCCTAGTCTGGCCCCATGGAGAACGTCATGAAGATCGGTAACTCAGACAGTCCGCAGCCACTGGCCACCACCACGCTGTCCACATCCCGCCCCGCGGCGCAGGAGTCCAACAAGGCTTCCGCAGGCTCGGGCGCGCCGGACGCCAGCGCGCAGGTCGCGCTGTCCAGCACGGCCGCCTCCATGCTGCAGAACACCCAGGGCACCAACGCCGCCACGGCCGATTTCAACGCCGAGAAAGTGGCCCAGATCTCCGCTGCCATCGCCGACGGCAGCTTCAAGCCCAATCCGGAGGCGATCGCCGACAAGCTGATCGCCAACGCCCAGGAATTGCTGAACAAAGCGTCTCCCTGAATGCGAGACGCCGCGAACGGCAGCCCTCCACCCCAACCGCGCTGAAAGTGCCGGACCACCATGACGCCCTCCACACCCGCTGAATCCAAGCTTGTATCGGTCAGCCCCGCATTGGAGGCCAGCCTGGTCGACGTGGAGGCCTGCCTGGCGGCCCTGGGCGAGGCGCTGCGCGCCCGCGATTCCATGGCGATCGACCTCAACGCCAGCGGCTTGCAGAACGCCCTGGCGCGCGCGGTGGACCAGTTCTCCCAGGCCGCGCGCAGCGGCCCCATCCCCCCGGCGCTGCGCAACCGGCTGGCCAGCGCCAGCGGCCAGGTGGCGGCCCAGCGCGAATCGCTGGCGCGCGCCACCGCGGCGCTCGACCGCGCGATCGACGTGCTCATCCCGCGCGAGGCGCCTGCCGTGTATTCGGCCTACGGCGCCGCCAACCGTTCGGTGCGTGGCGGCATGGTCCAGGCTTGACCCGGCGGCGGCGGTTTTTCCCGCCGCGCCCCCCGATCCACCGGCTTGAAGCGATTCAAGCCGGTTTTGTTTTTCAGAACGCGAATTTGAAGCCGACGACGGCGAGCCTGACCGCCGGTGTTTCCGCGTTCGCGGCATAAGACGCGTTCAAGCTCCAGGCCTTGCCGAGGTTCCAGCGCAGGCCGGCGCCGATCCAGCGCTCGCCCCGGTCGTCGCCATAGGCTTCGGCCCCGAGGTCGAACGATTCGCCGACGGCTTTTTCCACGGCCAGGGCCCAGGCGGCGCTGTCGCGCCGCTCGGCGTGGTCGCGGCGCCAGCCCAGGTTGGCGTGTGCCGTCCAGCCGGCGCCGAGGGGGCGGGTCGCGACCAGGCTCACGAAAGAGGCGCTGCGCCGGTATGAACGCTGTCGCCCCTGCCGGTCGGCCTCGGCGCCGTAGGCCAGCGCGAACGCAGTGGCTTGGTCGTCGCCGGCCCCCGACAAGGCGGTCTTGAAGCCGAGCGACCAGGCTTGGCTGCGCTCGTCCCCGGCGCGGCTGCGGCCGGCGGCCACCGCGCCTTGAGTGGCCAGGCCCAGGCCGCAGCCGAGCTGGGTCGACAGCGAACGTTCCGTGGGGCTGCCGCGGCTTCGGCTGCGCCCCGCCAGGGACTCCCATTCGCAATCGCCCCGCTCCAGCACGCCCGCGTCCTCGGTGGCGAAGGGGCGGCCGGCCCAGGCCGGGGCGGCGCCGGCCAGGACGGCTGCGGCGACCGTTGCCCAGAATGCGTGGGCGGGGCGCGGCGGTGTCCGCGATGCGCGTTTGGTTTCCATGTCTTCCAGTTCCTCCATGTCATCAATGTGCCGCTCCGCGGCGGCCCGGGCGTGGCCACCCGTTCGAGCGGGCGGCCGCCTCGCCCATACGCAGGCCGCGGTGCCGCGGATGCGGCGCCCCGCCGGGCCGTCGCCGCGGCTGCGCAAAGCCCGGCCGCCGCGCCCTGTCAGGGCGCTTGCCGGTCGAAAGTCTGGCACTGGGCCAGGCTGCCGCTCTCGAATCCGCGCTTGAACCATGTCACGCGCTGCGCGCTGGTGCCGTGGGTGAAGGTCTCCGGGCGCACGGCGCCCTGGGATTGCTGCTGCAGCGCGTCGTCGCCGATGTGGGAGGCGGCGTTCAGCGCTTCTTCGATGTCGCCTTGTTCCAGCACCTGGCGGGCCGCCTGCGCGTGGTGCGCCCACAAGCCGGCCAGGCAGTCGGCCTGGAGCTCCAGGCGCACGCTCAGCGCGTTCTGCTGCGCCTGGCTGACGCGCCCACGCATGCTGTCCACCTTGGCGGTGATGCCCAGCAGGTGCTGCACGTGGTGGCCCACCTCGTGCGCGATCACGTAGGCCTGCGCGAAATCCCCGGGGGAACCGAGCCGGGTGCGCAGGGTGTCGTAGAAAGACAGGTCGATGTAGACCTTCTCGTCGCCGGGGCAATAGAAGGGACCCATCGCCGCCTCGCCGCGGCCGCAGGCGGTCGGCTCGCTGCCGCGGAACAGCCGCAGCTTCGGCTCGCGGTAGGCCTGGCCCATCGCCTGGAACTGCGCGCGCCAGACGTCTTCGGTGTCGGCCAGGACGGTGGACACGAAACGCGCCATCTTGTCGTCGGCCGGCGGTGGGCCCGCGGGCGCTTGCTGCTGCTGCGGAGCGCCCAAATCGCCGCCGCCCAGGATGCCCAGCAGGGTCAGCGGGTTGATCCCGAAAACCCAGCCCGCCACCAGCGCGACCGCAACCGTGCCCAGGCCGATGCCCCGGCCCCCGCCCAGGCGGATGCCCGGGCCGCCGCCCCCGTCGCGCGCGTCCTCGACGTTGTCGCTTTGCCGGTTGCCTTCCCATTTCATCGTGTCGCTCCTTGGTGATGCCCGTGGCCCCGCGGCGCGGGTGGGGCCGCCATGTTAGGCCGCCCAGGGAGCCCGGGCGGCAAGGCGCGGGAATTCGCAGGCAGCGACCTCAAGCCCGGCCACGTCCCGCACGGTCGCCTCGATCCGGCGGCCGGCGGCTTTTGCCGCAAGCGCGCCAGCCCACGCCTTTTTCGTCATTGATACAAAACAGTCTCCGGTGGGCCGGGCAAACTGCTAGCCTGCCGAAGCCTCCCTGCATGCGCGACGCGCATGTTCGACCCGCCACGACCCGCCGACCCGCCGACAGAAGACCGATCCCCGCCTTATGCCGCCCCAACAATCCCCTTCCGTGATGCATTGGACGATCGCCACGGCGGTTGCCGGCACGAGCTACCTCGCCATCGGCTGGCTGAGCATGTGGTTGAGCATCCCGCCCGGCCTGGCGTCCCCGCTCTACCTGCCGGCAGGCGTGGCCCTGGCGTTCGCCCTGGTCTACGGCGCGCGGATCCTCCCGGCGGTGGGCGTCGCGGCCTTCGCCGTCAACGTGCTGATCACCGTGGAGCGCGGCCTGCCGTCCCACAGCTGGTGGGTGGCCGCCTGCATCGGCCTGGGCGCCGCGGCGCAAGCCCACGCCGGCATGCTGCTCGTGAGGCGCTGGGTCAAGCAGCCCCTGGTGCTGAGCGAGCCGCGTGACATCGCGTTGTTCTTCGGGCTGGGCGGCGCGGTGGCCTGCACCGTGAGCGCCACCGTCGCCACCGCCACGCTGATGGCCGCGCAGGTGCTCGCGCCGGGCGGCGCCCTGTTGATGTGGGCGACCTGGTGGATGGGCGACACGCTCGGGGTGCTCGTGGCCGCGCCGGTGGCGCTGACGCTGATCGGCCTCCCCAGGGCCGACTGGGCGCCGCGCCGCTTGACCGTGGGCGTCAGCCTGCTCGTGGCGTCCGGTTTGCTGGCGGCCGGCATCGTGCTGGCCGTGCACGACGGCACCGACCAGTCCGAGCAATTGTTCCTTCACGACGCGGCGCTCGCCGAAGCCGAACTGGCCGTCGCGTTGAAAGGGCCGCTGCAGGCGTTGACGACGCTGCACGGCGTCTATTCGGCCTTGCCCGAGCCTTCCATCGCCGCGCACCGCCAGGCCGCGGCGGCGCCGTTGCAGGAGGTTTCGGCGCCGCAATCGATGGGCTGGGCAGAGCGCGTGCCGCCGGAGGGCATCCCCGCCTTCGAAGCGCGCGCCCAGCAGGAGGGGCTGCCCAGCGTCCGGGTTTTCAGCGCGTCCGGCGACACGGAAGTTCGCGCGGTGCGGGTCGACGAGCAGGTGGTCGCGCTGCGTTTCCTCGCCTCCGGGGCCGAAGCCGCGAGGCCGCCGTTGATGCGGCCGGGGCTCAACCTGCTGTCGCTGCCGGGCGCCCGTCCGGCGATCGAGGAGGCCGTTCGTTCGGGCAAGGCGGTGATCGGCTGGTTGCCGGCCGCGGATGCCCCCCCGACGTTGCCCGGCGCCGCGCTGGTGTTTCGCGCGGTCTACGCCGGCGAGCCGCTGAGCGATGCGCAGCGCCTGGAGTCTTTCCGGGGCGTGGTGTTCGTGCTGGTGCGCATCGAGGGGCTGCTGCAGTCGCTCAAGCCGCACCTGTCGACCGCGCTGGGCCTGTGCGTCGACTTGCCCGCGGCGGCGGCCGGCCCCGCCGCCGCGGCCTGCCCCCAGCCGAAGGCGCATGACCTGCACGCGGTGCGGACCATCGCCTGGGCCAACCTCGACCTGAGGCTGCACGCCCGCGCCGACAGGCTCGGCGTGCCCGAGACCGGCCGTTTCGCCGCCCGCGCCCTCGCGGTCGTGGGCCTGCTGTCGGTCGCCATGCTGGGGGCCTTGCTGTTGACGGTCACCGGGCGGGCCCACCGCATCCAGGCGGCCGTGACGGAGCGCACCGCCGAGCTGCTCCAGCAGATCAAGGAACGCGAAGCCACCGAGGCCAACCTGCGCGAGAGCGAGACCCGGCTGAGCAACATCTTCAACAACCTGCCGCTCGGGGTCGTCTACACCAACGTGGAGGGGCAGCTCAAGCAGGTCAACACCCGCTTCTGCGAACTGCTCGGCTACGAGGCCGGCGAATTGCTCGCGATGAACGCGCTGGATTTCACCCACGCGGAAGACGCCGTCCAGGACGACGAGCTGGTGTCGCAACTGGTGAGCGGCCGCATCCCCGTCTTCAGCCGCCAGAAACGCCTGCTCCGCAAGAACGGCGAGACGGTCTGGGTGCAGTCGACCGTCTCGCTGTTGCGCGACCTGGAAGGCCGCCCGCGCCGCATCGTCGCGGCGGTGGAGGACATCACCGAGCACTTGCGCCTGGGCGAGGCGGAGAGCGCGCGCGAGGCCGCAGAGGCGGCCAACCAGGCCAAGAGCGTCTTCCTGTCGCGCATGAGCCACGAATTGCGCACGCCGCTGAACGCCATGCTCGGCTTCGCCCAGCTGATGGAGCTGGACACCCGCCACCGCCTGCACGACTCGCAGCGCGCCTGGGTCGCGCAGATCCAGAAGGCGGGCTGGCACCTGCTGGACATGATCAACGACGTGATGGACCTGTCGCGCATCGAATCCGGCAACCTGCGCCTGCAGGAACAGACCCTCGACCTCTTCGAGTTGCTGGCCGGAACGCTGCCCTTGATCGAGGCCGACGCCCGCCGCCGGGGCCTGACCATCACCCACGACATCCGGCCCGACGCGGGCCTGGTGTCGGGGGACGCCACGAGGGTGAAGCAGATCCTCACCAACCTGCTCACCAACGCGGTGAAATACAACAACGACGGCGGCCGCATCCACATCGCCAGCCGGCAGCGCTCGGGCATGGTGGACGTTTCCGTCACCGACACCGGCATGGGGCTGTCGCCCGAGCAAATGGCCGAGCTGTTCCAGCCCTTCAACCGGCTGGGCCGCGACCGCTCGAACATCGAGGGCACCGGGATCGGCCTGGTCATCAGCCAGAGGCTGGCCGAATGGATGGGCGGCAGCCTGCGGGCCCACAGCACGCTCGGCCAGGGCTCGACCTTCACCATGAGCCTGGTGCGCGTGGAGTCGCGCGACACGGTGCGGTCCGACCTCGACGAGCCGGAAGCGTCGCTGGACACCTACCACCGCAGGCGCGTGCACTACGTGGAGGACAACGAGACCAACGTGGAGGTGATGCGGGGCATCCTGGCGCAGCGTTCCCAGATCGAGCTGTCGGTCTCGACCACCGGGCTGGACGGCCTGGCCGCCATCCGGACCCTCAGGCCGGACGTCGTCCTGCTGGACATGCATCTGCCCGACATCAGCGGCATGGAGCTGCTCAGGCACCTGCAAAGCGACGCGGGCACCGCCGCCATCCCCGTCATCGTGGTGTCGGCCGACGCCTTGAACGCCCAGACCGAGGAAGCCCTGGCGCTGGGCGCGCAGCACTACCTGACCAAACCGGTCAACGTCGGGGAATTGCTGGGTTTGCTGGACAACATCCTGATCGCCACCGACACCGTTTTCGGTTGAACTAAATCCCACCTGCGAATTCAAAAGAGTGCCCGCTCACATTCTGGTGTTTTGAGTCAACAGAAAAGTGCTGCGGAACCTTCGTCAGCACTCTCGATCAGAGAGTGCTAATATGGAACGACGAACCGAAGGAGGGTTTTCCATGACTTCAATGGCGATGACTTTGACCGGCGGTGCCAACCCGGCTGCGGGCCACGGCTTGGCCGTTCGCGACCCTTGGGCCATGGTGCCGTCGCTCGGCAACCTGGACGCCTACATCTCGGCCACCAACCGCATTCCCCTGCTGAGCCAGGAAGAGGAAGTCCGGTTGGCCAAGCGGCTGCGCGAAAGCGGCGACGTGCAGGCCGCGGGGCAGATGGTGCTGTCCCACCTGCGCCTGGTGGTTTCCATCTCGCGGCAATACCTCGGCTACGGCCTGCCGCACGGCGACCTGATCCAGGAAGGCAATGTCGGCCTGATGAAGGCCGTCAAGCGCTTCGACCCCGACCAAGGCGTGCGCCTGGTGAGCTACGCCATGCACTGGATCAAGGCCGAGATCCATGAATACATCCTGAAGAACTGGCGCATGGTCAAGGTGGCGACCACCAAGGCCCAGCGCAAGCTGTTCTTCAACCTGCGCTCGATGAAGCAGAGCCTGAAGGAAGAGGCCGGTGACGGGAACACCCACCGCGGTACTTTGACCCAGGGCGAAGCCGACACCGTGGCCCGCAAACTGAACGTCAAGACGGAAGACGTGCTCGAGATGGAAACCCGCCTGTCCGGCGGCGACGTCGCCCTGGAGCCGCAGAACGACGACAGCGAGGACACCTTCGCGCCCATCGCCTACCTGGCCGACGACTCCACCGAGCCGACCCGGGTGATGGAAGCCCACCGCCGCGACTGGCTGGCCGGCGATGGCATCGCCATGGCGCTGGACAGCCTGGACGACCGCAGCCGCCGCATCGTCGAAGAGCGCTGGCTCAAGGTCAACGACGACAGCTCGGGCGGCATGACGCTGCACGACCTGGCCAGCGAATACGGCGTCAGCGCCGAGCGCATCCGCCAGATCGAGGTGGCCGCCATGAAGAAGATGCGCAAGGCGCTGGCCGAAGCCTGAGCGGCGGGGCTTTCCACTCGCCCCCAGAAAACGCGGCTTCGGCCGCGTTTTTTCTTGCCTTTCAGGCGCCGGCCAGCAGGGCCTTCACGTCGGCCGCCAGCGCTTCCGCGCCCTGGCCATAACGCACGAACAGCCTGACTTTGCCTTGCGGATCGAACACATACGAGCCCGCGGTGTGGTCCATGGTGTAGCTGCCCTCCGCCTTGCCGGGCACCTTGGCGTAGAACACCTTGAATTCCTTGGCGGTCGCCTGGGTCTGCTCCGGCGTGCCGCGCAGCGCGACGAAACCGGGGTCGAAGCTGGCCATGTAGGCCTTCAGGATCTCCGGCGTGTCGCGTTCCGGATCGACCGAGATGAACACGCCCTGCAGGCGGTCGCCGTCCGGGCCCAGGGCTTTCTTGACCTGGGCGAGTTCCACCAGGGTGCCGGGGCAGACGTCGGGGCACTGGGTGTAGCCGAAGAACACGACGGTGACCTTGCCCTTGAAGTCGGACAGGCTGCGCAGCTTGCCGTCCTGGTCCGGCAGCGAAGCCTGGCGGGCGTAGTCGGCGCCGGTGATGTCGACGCCGCGGAACGCGGCCTTGGGCGCGCCGCCGTTGGACGACGGGCCGCAGCCGCCGAGCAGCGGCAGCCCCGCCAAGCAAAGCAGGCCGGCCGCGAGGGCTCGCCGGGTGTTCTTCGTCGTCGTCATGGTGTCGTCGGCCTCACGCGAACAGCAGCGGTTGAAGGTAGTGGTCCAGCAGCAGCGCCGCGAACAGCAGCATCAGGTGCCAGATCGAGAAACGGAAGGTTTGCCGGGCGAGCTGGTCCGAGTAGTTGCGCCAGAGCTTCCAGGCGAAACCGGTGAAGCCGGCACCCAGCGCGACCGCGGCGCCCAGGTAGATCCAGCCACTCATGCCCGAGATGAAGGGCAGCAGCGTGGCGGCGAACAGGACCAGCGTGTAGAGGAACACGTGCAACCGGGTGAATTCGGAGCCGTGGGTCACCGGCAGCATCGGCAGGCCCGACTTGCGGTAGTCCTCCGCCCGGTAGAGCGCCAAGGCCCAGAAATGCGGCGGCGTCCATAGGAAGATGATCAGGCACAGGATCAGCGACTCCGGCCCCACTTCCCCCCTGATGGCCGCCCAGCCGAGCACCGGCGGCATGGCGCCGGAGGCCCCGCCGATGACGATGTTCTGCGGTGTGGACGGCTTGAGCACCAGCGTGTAGACCAGGGCGTAGCCGACGAAAGTAGCGAAAGTCAGCCACATGGTCAACGGGTTCACCCAGAACCACAGGATGGCGCTGCCCAGCGCGCCAAGCAGCGCGGAGAACGTCAGTGTCTGGAGGTTGGTCAGCTGGCCCTTGGCGGTGGGCCGCCATGCCGTGCGCGCCATCTTGGCGTCGATCTTCTGTTCGACGACGCAGTTGAAAGCCGCGGCGGCCGCGGCGACCAGCCAAATGCCGGCGGTCGCCGCCAGCGCTTGACGCCAGTCGGGCAGGCCCGGCACCGCCAGCAGCATGCCGATGACGGCGCAGAAGACGATCAGTTGCACCACGCGCGGCTTGGTGAGTGCGTAGAACTGTCTGGCGCGCGATTCGCGGGCGACCGGCGCTGTGCGCGAGGTCAATGTGTCGGCCATGGCAGGAGGGCGCGGGTCAAGTGGGAGCCTGCGATTGGATGGGGGGGCGGATGGGCTCTGAACCCAGATTCGACCGCGAAAGCGGTCTGCGGCCAGGAAAAAGCAAGCTTTTGATTTTACGGCCGGGAAGCCAGGGCGCGCGCATCGGGTCAAGTCAGCCAGCTGCCGCTTGCAACAGAGTGTAGAAACATTTGGTTTCAAATTCGGAGGGGCAATGCTCAAGTCCCGAAAGAAACCACCGATAACGACCGTACGAGCAAGCTCTTTTTCGTTTTTTGAGGAGGCACCATGAACCTAGGCGGTGTTCAGGGCACCAGCCCTGTGACTGCTTCGCTGGTTTCAAGCCAAGCGGCTACGGCCACGGAGCGTTCTTTGCAGGAAAAACCGACGGCCGTGCCGCCGGTCGACCCTGTGACCAATCAACCTCTTCCGCCACGCTTCCCGTGGTTGAGCCGTCTGGCGATGGAACTGGAGAAATCGTCTCCGCAGCCTTCGCCTTACGGCACGCCCGCCAATTTAGGCAATAGCGTCAACAAATCGGCTTAACCACCATCATTAGTGCTGCCCGCGCAGCGGGACTGACGCTTTCTCCCGCCATCGACTAAGAAAAGTCATGGCGGGTTGCGGCGTTTCTGGGCCGGGGTGCAGGCCTGTTTTTTTTAGGTACATGGAGCCGCCCTAACTTGTCAGTGGTTACAGGTTGATGTGGATTCGTGCACATGGCCAAGCTTGTGCTGTCTAAGATCGGCAACATTGCCGATAGATGAAGGCCTATTTGCCCATCAGGACCGCCCAAAGACGAAAAAAGAGGTGGTTGGGCTGCAGTCGCCCGAGGTCCACGCCACCATGCCGCTTCACTCCAATGCTTCACTGATCGCGCGCCTGACGGGCGTTTTGACGCTTTTGGTTGGTGTTCTCGGTTTGTTGGGTTGGATCCTCGACATCGCCTGGTTGAAGAGCGTATTCGGCGATTCGGTGGAAATGAAGGCCAATACCGCGGTGGGACTGTCCTTGGCGGCGGCTTCTTTATGGAGCATCGGATCGCACGGTCACCATTCCGCCTGGAGGCTGGCTGCTCGTTGTGCGGGCGGCTTGGTCACGGCGTTGGGCCTTTGCACGCTCAGCCAGTACCTGTTCGGTTGGCAACTGGGCATCGATGAACTGTTGTTCCACGACCGGGCCGGCGCCGCCGGCGCCCCGGGCCGCATGTCGCCTTACGCGGCGCTGGCTTTCAGTGCGATCGGCCCGGCCCTGGCCCTGGTGGGCAAGCCGCGCTGGCGCCTGGCGTCGATGACGCTGTCGACCCTGGTCTGCGGCCTGGGCTTGCTGGGCATCCTGGGCTACCTGTGGGACGCCGAAGAAATCGTCACCGACGACCTGCTGCCGCCCTTGGCACTGAATGCCTCGGTCGCCTTCGCGCTGCTGGGTCTGGGTTGCTGGTTCGCCGCAGGCTGGCGGCCGCCGCAGTCGCCCTCCGCCGGGGCGCAGGCCAGCCCGTTCGAACGCAAGCTGCGCGGCAGCTTCGCGATGGCTTTCGTCCTGCTGCTGATCGGCGGCGGCCTGACCTACCGCACCAGCGCGGACGCCGTGCGCTCGGCGCAGTGGGTCATCCACACCCAGGAAGTCCGGGCCGGCCTGGCGCAGCTGCACGCGAACCTGCTGAACGCGGCGGTGTCCGCCCGCACTTACTTGCTGACGGCTTCGCCCAACCAGAAAAACAATTTTTCGCATTTCTCCGACGAAGTCGAACGCCAGTCGCTGGTGCTGGAACGCATGATCCGCGACAACCCCGCCCAGCTCGAGCAGCTCGGGCGGTTGCAGGCCTTGAGCGCCGAATACCTGGAGTGGCTGGCGCGCAGCATCGCCGTCCACGACGGGCAGGGCGCCGAAGCCGCGCGGCAGGTGGTCATCCCCCCGGAGGGCAAGCCGACGATGACCATCCTGCGCGGCCTCGTCCAGAAAATGGACCGCGACGAGGCGGTCCTGCTCGAGGAGCGCGAAGCCGAAGCCGCCCGCGCGCGGCGCAACACCCTGGTCTTCATGGTGCTCACGCTGGGCTGGGCCGGCGGCGTCTTCGTCTACCTGATGCGCAGCACGCGCCAGGAGACCGTCGCTCGCGCGGCCGCCGAGGGCCGGATCAAGGCGATGAACGCCGACCTGGAGCGGCGCGTCGAAGAGCGCACCGCCGCGCTGCTGGACAACCAGCGCCGTTTCGTCGACCTGTTCGAATTCGCGCCCGACGCCTTCGTCATGACCGACCGGGCCGGCACGATCATCCAGGTCAACCACGCGGCGGAGACGCTGTTCGGCTGGAGCCGCGCGGAGTTGCTGAACCAGCCGGTCGAGATGCTGATGCCGCCCGAAGCCGGCCTCACCCACGTGGCGCTGCGCGAGCGCTACCTCAAGGCGGCGGTGCCCCGGCCGATGGCGTCGGGCCGGCCCGACCTGCGCGCGCTGCGCAAGGACGGCAAGGTGTTCTCTGTCGACATCAGCCTGAGCCCGCTGCTGCTGGGCTCCGAACAGGTGGTGCTGGCCGCGGTGCGCGACACCACCGAGCGCAAAGAGATGAACGACGCGCTGCTGGCCAGCGCCACGTTGTACCGCGACACCCTGGACAACATGATGGAAGGCTGCCAGATCCTCGGCTACGACTGGCGCTACCTCTACGTGAACGCGGCCGCCGCGCTGCAGAACCGCCTGCCCCGGGAAACCTTGCTCGGCGGCACGATGATGGAAATGTTCCCGGGCATCGAGGAGACCGATGTCTTCAAACAGCTCAAGGCCTGCATGGAACAGCGCCAGAGGCAGTACATCGAGACCGACTTCACCTTCCCCGACGGGCGGCTCGGCTGGTTCCAGGTCACGGCGCTGCCGGTGCCGGAGGGCATCGCCATCTTCAGCTTCGACATCACCGAGCACAAGCGGGCCGAGCAGGAGATCCTGGCCATCAACGCCGACCTGGAACGCCGGGTGGAGGAGCGCACCCGCGAGCTGGTGCAGGCCCGCGAAGCCGCCGACGCCGCCAACCGCGCCAAGAGCGCCTTCCTGGCGACGATGAGCCACGAGATCCGCACGCCGATGAACGGCGTCATCGGCATGGTCGAGGTGTTGGCGCAGAGCCAGTTGCTGGACCACCAGTCGGAGGCGGTGCGCACCATCCGCGCCTCGGCCTTCTCGTTGCTGGGGATCATCGACGACATCCTCGACTTCTCCAAGATCGAAGCCGGCCGGCTGGAGCTCGAGCGCGTTCCGGTCTCCGTCGCCGCGGTGGTCGAAGGCGCCTGCGACACGCTGCTGCCGGTGGCCGCCAAGAAGAACGTGGCGGTGCGGCTTTTCGTCCAGCCCGACATGCCGGCGCAGGTCTGGTCCGACCCCACGCGGCTGCGGCAGATCCTCTTCAACCTGCTGGGCAACGCGATCAAGTTCAGCGCCCAGGTGCCGCCGCGCTACGGCGAGGTCTCCGTGCGGGTGTGCCTGTCGACGCAGGCGCCGCCGCGGCTGGTGCTGCGGGTCGCCGACAACGGCATCGGCATGGAGCGCGAGACGCTCGACCGCCTCTTCTCGTCTTTCCAGCAGGCCGAAGCCTCGACGACGCGCCGCTTCGGCGGCACCGGCCTCGGCCTGGCGATCTCGCACCGGCTGGTCACGCTGATGAAGGGGGAGATCGAGGTCTCCAGCGTGCCGGGACGCGGTTCGGTGTTCACGGTGCTGCTGCCGGCGGAGGCGGTCGAGGGCGCGGAGGCGCCGCCCGGCCCGCCGCTGGCCCGCGCCGACTGCATCATCGTCGGCCTGGACGGCGAGGCCGACGCCATGCGGGCCTACTTGCAGCACGTGCGCGCCGCCGTCGAGCAAGTGCCCACGCTCCAGGTGGCGGCGCTTCACGCGGCGTCGGTCGACAGGCCGGTCGTGGTGGTGCACGGCGCCTGGCGCGAGAGCCCGCCGCTGCAGCTGCTGACCGGCGCCTTCTCGCCGACGGCCGACGTGCGCCACCTGGTGGTGGTCCGCGGCCCCAACCCCGACTTGACGCCGCCGGAGGACAGCGTGTTCGTGCTCGACGGCAACGGGCTGAAACGCTCCACCCTGCTGCGCGCCGTGGCGCTGGCGGCCGGGCGCATCGCACCCGACACGCCACGCGACGACGGCGGCGCGCCGCTGCCGCAGGTCGCGGCCAAGGCGTCGCCCACGCGGGCCCAGGCCCGCGAGCGCGGCCAGCTCATCCTGGTGGCGGAGGACGACGAAGTCAACCAGCAGGTCATCCTCCGGCAGGTCGAGGTGCTGGGCTACGCCGCCGAGGTGGCCGGCAACGGGCAGGAGGCGCTGCGCATGTGGCGCGAAGGCAGCTACGCGCTGCTGCTGACCGACCTGCACATGCCCGACATGGACGGCTACACCCTGACGGAGACCATCCGCCAGGAAGAGGCGACGCGCCCGGGCGGCCGCCGGATGCCCATCCTCGCGCTGACGGCCAATGCGCTGCACGGCGAGGCGATGCGCGCGCTGGCCAGCGGCATGGACGACTACATGACCAAGCCGCTGCAGCTGGACATGCTGCGCGTCGCGCTGGAAAGGTGGATGCAGCCGCAGCAGGCCGACCAGCCCGCGTCGGTCTATTGACGCTCGTCAGCGGAGGGGGCTCCGTCCGCCGCGGCCCCGGCCGCGCGCGCCAGCAACAGCGCCTTGTCCCGGGCATTGCGCGTCAGGCCGGCCGCGCGTTCCCATTCCGCCCGCGCTTCGTCGCGCCGGCCCAGCTTGGCGAGCAGGTCGGCGCGCACGCTGGGCAGCCAGGGGTAGGCGGCCAGCGAGGGCTCGCGCAGCAGGCCGTCCACCAGGGGCAGGGCGGCGGCGGGGCCGAACGCCATGCCGACCGCCACCGCCCGGTTGAGCTCGACGACGGGCGAGGGCGCGACCTGCCCGAGGGCGTCGTACAGGGCCACGATCTCCGGCCAGTCGGTGTCCTGCGGGCGGCGCGCGCGGGCGTGGCAGGCCGACATCGCCGCTTGCAGCGCATAGCCGCCCAGCGCGAGGCCCCGGGCCTGGGCCGCCTGGCGGGCCTGGTCCAAGGACGCCAGCCCCTTGCGGATCAGCAGCGCATCCCAACGGCCGCGGTCCTGGTCGAGCAGCAGCACCGGCGCGCCCTCGGCGTCGACCCGCGCCGCCATCCGCGAAGCCTGCAGCGCCATCAGCGACAGCAGTCCGTGGACCTCGGATTCGCCCGGCATCAGCTCGGCCAGCGTGCGCCCCAGGCGCAGGGCTTCCTGGCAAAGCGCGGGCCGCATCCAGTCGTCGCCCGCGGTGGCGGCGTAGCCTTCGTTGAAGACGAGGTAGACGACTTCCAGCACCGCCGCCAGCCGCTCGGGGCGGGCCTCGGGCGGCGGCACCTCGAACGGCACGCCGGCCGCGGCCAGGCTGCGCTTGGCGCGCACGATGCGCTGGGCGACGGTGGCCTCGGGCAGCAGGAAGGCGCGGGCGATCTCGTCGGTGGACAGCCCGCCGAGCAGCCGCAGGGTCAGCGCCACGCGGGAGTCGAACGACAGCACCGGGTGGCAGGCGGTGAACATCAGCCGCAGCAGGTCGTCGCCGATGTCGTCGGCGCGCGCCGCGTCCAGCGCGTCGACGAAGTCGGGCACCACGTGGGCCTGCAGCGCGTCGGCGTCGTGGCCGAGTTCCTCGTGCTTGCGCGCGTGCAGCGCCTGTTGCCGCAGGCGGTCGAGGGCGCGGTGCTTGGCGGTGGTCATCAGCCAGGCGGCGGGGTTGTCGGGCACGCCTTCGCGCGGCCAGTGTTCCAGGGCGGCCACCACGGCGTCCTGCGCCAGTTCCTCGGCCAGGCCGACGTCGCGCACGAGCCGGGCCACGTGGGCGATCACCTTGGCGGATTCCATCCGCCACACGGTGGCCACGGCCTGGCGCGCGGCGGCGCCATCCGGCGGGGGCGGGTTGGCGGCAGCCAAAGCGGGTCAACCCTGAACCGGCGACATGTGGACCAGCTCCCAGATGTGCCCGTCGAGGTCTTCGAACGCGTGGGCGTACATGAAGCCGTGGTCCTGCGGCGGGCGCGGCGCGCTGCCGCCGGCCGCCACCGCCTTGGCCACCAGGTCGTCCACTTCGTCGCGGCTGCTGCACGACAGGCAGACCAGCACCTCGGTGGCCCGCTTCGCGTCGACGATGGGCTTGGCGGTGAAGGTCTTGAAGAAATCCTTCGCCAGCAGCATGGCGTGGATGTTCTCCCCGATCACCATGCAGGCGCCTTGTTCGTTCGTGAACTGCTCGTTGAACGCCAGCCCGAGGGCCTTGAAGAAAGCCATAGCCCGGGGCAAGTCGTCCACGGGCAGGTTGACGAAGATCTGTTGGTGCATGGGGAACCTCCTGTTGAAGAATAGTGTGTGCGGCCGCGACGCCGGCCATCGCGCCGGGCGCGTGGCGGCATCTTCGCCCACGTCAACTTACCGTGAGCTTTCCGTGCCCGGCCGGGGCGGCTCCGGCTCAAGCAGCTGGCGCACCTCGACCCCGCCCGCCGGTCCCGGCGGGAAGCGGCGAGACCATTCCAGCGCTTCCTCCCGCGACCGCACTTCGATCAAGGCATAGCCGGCGATCGAACCGCCGCTTTCGTCCAGCGGGGCCTCAACCATGTTGCGGCCGCCGGGCTGCGGGCGGACGCGCCAACCCAGGCGGCCGGGATGCAGTCCCTGCGCGTCGAGCAGGACGCCGGCGCGCGCCAGCTCCCTGCGGTATTCAGCCAGGGCGTCTTGCGGCGTCGGGCCGGACGGCTTGCCTGCGCCGCCGTCCGGCGGGCTTTTGATGATGATCATGAAGCGCATGCGTTGGCCTTTCGGGCAGCCTGTATCCAAGACGACGCATGGCAAGCGTCCGAATCGACACCCGGGGCCGGATTTTTTCAAGCCCGGCGTTCCGGGCTGAAAGAGGCTTCGAACCCGCCCCAGCACACGCGGCGACCGTCGAAGGGGCATCGGCTCGCCCATGCTGGCGTTGCGCGGGTCGTCCCCCCCCTCCGCCGGTGGGCCATGGGGGGTGGGGATAGGCGCGGCGCGCAGCCCGGGCTGGGCCCAGGCAAGCGGCGCAACGATGCTCCACGCCCATGGCTCACCGGCCGTTCGGAAGCCACAAACCGGCCCACTCTCCGTCGCAAGGCTTCGCGGGTGCCGACCCGCCTGTGCCTGGCGCCTCAGTTGAGCCGGATTGGGGTCTCACGGGGGCTTTTCTCTGATTCATGGGACCAGTCGCGGTGCTTGCGCGAGCGGTCGACGATCCGGGAAAACGCCACGGTTTCGCCGCACCGGCGCCAAAGCCCGCGGTAGGCCGCCAATTCGGCAAGGGTGGCGGGCAAGACGAAGCCATCCCCGCCGAGCCCGCCGGTCACTGGTAACAGGGCGCCAGTTCCCGCACTTCCACCGTCG
This sequence comes from uncultured Burkholderiales bacterium, assembly GCA_966211815.1. Lineage (GTDB taxonomy): Bacteria > Pseudomonadota > Gammaproteobacteria > Burkholderiales > Burkholderiaceae_C > JANPCX01. Next base: position 1,390 of record CBIHOD010000021.1, on the reverse strand, counting down.
CCCAGCCGGCGGCGGGGCATTGGGCGGCGATCTCCAGCGCTTCCTCGCGCGAGGCCACGTCGATCAGGAAGAACCCGCCCACCATTTCCTTCGCTTCGGTGAAGGGGCCGTCGAGCCGGCGCGCCTGGCCCTGGCGCACCTGCACGCGCGTGCCTTTGCTTTCGCAGGCCAACGACTCCGCGGCGCGCAGCACGCCCCGCGCCTGCAAGCCGGCGGCGAAGCCCAGCATCTGGTCATAGGCGGCCCGTCCCTGGGCTTCGTCGCGTTCGGCGCGCTGGCCTTTGGGTTCATGGATCAGCAATGCGTAGGGCATGGGGTCGTCTCCGGTCGGCGATGAAGGTTTTCCATTTTGCCCATCGGGGACGGGGGCGGCTTGATCACCGCGGCAGGAAGCCGCTGGCCTGGATGATCCGCGCCCAGGCCTGGCGGTAGGCGCGTTCGCGTTCGGAAAGCCGGGCCGCCGGCCAATGCTCGACCGCCAGCCCCATGGCCACGAGCCGCTCGCGGACGTCCGGTTTGGCGATGACGCGGGCCACCGCGACGGAGAAGCCTTCGATGGCCGCCTCCGGCGTGCCGGCGCGCGCGAAGAAGCCGTAGTAGGGCAGGTCCTCGAAGCCGGGCATGCCCAGTTCGCCGAAGGTCGGAACGTCCGGCAACGCCGGCTGGCGCGCCCCGCCCAGCACCGCCACCACGCTGAGCCGGCCGGCCCGGTGGTTTTCCACCAGGTCGGGCACCGAGGCCACGCCGGCGGGAATGCGGCCGCCGACCATGTCCGCCATCATCGGCGCGCTGCCCTTGTAGGGTGCGGTTTCGAGGTCGAGCCGGTGCTTGCGCGCCACCGCCTGCACCAGGAACTCCGGCACCGACGCGGGCGCCGGGATGCCCACAATGCCCCGGGCCCGCGGTTGCCCCCGGACCCAGGCGGCATAGCCGTCCAGGCTTGCGGCCGGCGTGCCGGCCGACACCGCCCAGGCATTGGCGAAACTGGCGAAGCCGACGGCGGGCGCCAAGTCGCGTGACGGGTCGAAGCCGGGATCCTTCGTCACCAACGGCAGGATCGACACCGTGTGGTCGTGCGAGAGCAGGAAGGTCGAGCCGTCCGCCGCTGCGGACTTGAGCGCCTGCACCGCCAACAGGCCGCCCGAGCCCGGCCGGTTGTCGACGGCGACTTCCATTCCGAATTCGGTTCCCAGGCCTTCGGCCAGGATGCGGGCGATCGCGTCGGTCCCGCCGCCCGGAGGGAAGCCGACGAGCAGGCGCAGGGCCGCGCCCCGGGCGGGCGCGGTGGAAGGGACCGTCCAAGCGGCCGCCGGCGGCCCCCGCCGGCGCGCCCGGCGGCCGCCCCAAAGACCCGGGGGGGGCAGCGGGGGGGGGGGCCGAGTGGGAGGGG